>NZ_ALWX01000001.1 GCF_000297495.1 Janibacter hoylei PVAS-1
GAGTGAGCGTCGCACCCACGAGCCGCGCGACACCCCCCACGGAGGGTGCGGCGCCAGCTGATCCGCCGGCCTCCGGAACCTTTTCGATCGGAGGACCTTCGGCTCGGTCCTCTCGGAGAAGTTCGCGCGCTTCATGGGCACGCCGCGCTTCCTCATCTGGATGTCGGTCTTCGTCGTCGTGTGGCTGGCGTGGAACACCTTCGCCCCGGAGGCCGCGCAGTTCGACCCGCGGGCGCTCAACTACACCCTGCTCACGCTCATCCTGTCGCTGCAGGCCTCCTACGCCGCCCCGCTGATCCTCCTCGCGCAGAACCGACAGGACGACCGTGACCGCGTGGCCCTGGAGCAGGACCGCGTGCAGGCCGAGCGGGCGCTCGCCGACACCGAGTACCTGACCCGCGAGGTCGCCGCCCTGCGCATCGCCCTGCGCGACGCCGCGACCCGCGACTTCATCCGCAGCGAGCTGCGCGACCTGCTCGAGGAGATGGAGGTCAAGGGGCTCGAGGTGCGCCGGCGCGAGGAGGACGAGGGCGGCGACGACGTCGCCGAGCGCAAGCCCCTCGCCCCCTGAGGAGGTCGTCCCGCGACCATCTCGAAGGGACGCTCCCGGTCCTCCCGGCAGGGTGCGGCGCAGGGTGAGACACAGGCCACTCCGCGCGGCGATCTACGATGGGGCAATGGCTTCTTTGCACCCCACGATCACCGATGAGCAGCTGCGCGAGGCGCTGAGCACGGTCATCGACCCTGAGATCCGGCGCCCCATCACCGAGCTCGGCATGGTCGAGACCGCTGCCGTCGACGCCGCCGGCCTCGCCACCGCGACCATCCTGCTCACGGTCGCCGGGTGCCCGATGAAGGACACCCTGACGACCGACACGACGAAGGCCCTCTCGGCCATCGAGGGCGTCACCGACGTCAAGGTCACCCTCGGCGTCATGAACGACGAGCAGCGCGCCGAGCTCAAGACGCACCTGCGCGGCGGCCAGGCGGAGAAGGAGATCCCCTTCGCCAAGCCCGGCTCGCTGACCCGCGTCTACGCCATCGCGTCCGGCAAGGGCGGCGTCGGCAAGTCGTCGATCACCGCCAACCTCGCCGCGGCCCTCGCCGCCGAGGGCCTCAAGGTCGGCGTCGTCGATGCCGACATCTACGGCTTCTCGATCCCCCGGATGCTCGGCGTGACGCACCCGCCGACCCAGGTCGACGACATGATCCTGCCGCCGATCGCCTCGGACGTGAAGGTCATCTCGATCGGCATGTTCGTCCCCGGCAACCAGCCCGTCGTCTGGCGTGGCCCGATGCTGCACCGTGCGCTGCAGCAGTTCCTCGGTGACGTCTTCTGGGGCGACCTCGACGTCCTGCTCCTCGACCTGCCGCCCGGCACCGGCGACATCGCGATCTCCATCGCCCAGCTCATCCCCAACAGCGAGATCCTCGTCGTGACGACCCCGCAGCAGGCCGCTGCGGAGGTCGCCGAGCGGGCTGGCTCGATCGCCATGCAGACCCACCAGCGTCTCGTCGGAGTCATCGAGAACATGTCCTGGCTCGAGCTGCCCGACGGCTCCCGCCAGGAGCTCTTCGGCGCCGGAGGCGGACAGTCGGTCGCCGACTCCCTCACCCGCACCGTCGGCGCCGACGTGCCGCTGCTCGGGCAGATCCCGCTCGACGTCAGCCTGCGCGAGGGCTCCGACCAGGGCGCCCCGGCCGTGCTGTCCAACCCCGACGGCCCCGCCGCCGTCGCCCTGCGTGGCATCGCCCGCGGACTCGCGACCCGGTCGCGCGGGCTCGCTGGCCGCAGTCTCGGCCTGACGCCCACCGGTCGCTGACGGCGCACCACCCCGCACGCCCGCGAAGGGGGCGAGGAGAGCTCGCTTCGCTCTCCTCGCCCCCTTCGTCGTGGGTCTGGCCCGAGGTGGACGGGCTCAGGTCGCCTCGCGGTCCCAGGGCGTGCCCTCGGGGACGCTCGCCAGGGCGAGCGGCTCGACGTGCTCGTCGTCGGCCTCGCCGGCCGTGCGCGCCGCCGGCTTGTCGTCGAGGCTGAAGGCGTCGTCGAGCGGCTCGAGCAGGGCCTGCTTGACGATGCGCCGCGGGTCGTACTGCCGCGGGTCGTACTGACGCCAGTCGAGGTCCTCGTACTCCGGGCCCATCTGCTCCTTGAGCTGGACCTTGGCGTCGTTGGCCATCCGTCGCGCCTTGACGACGACGCGGGCGAGCTTGGCCGCGTACTCCGGCAGCTGCTTGGGGCCGAGGATGATGAATGCCAGCAGGATGAGGACGAGGAACTCGGTCCCGTGCACCGGCATGGGTCAGCTCTCCTTAGCCGCTTCGAGCGTCATCGTCAGCTCCTGCTCCTTGCCGTCCCGTCGGACCGTCAGGGTGACCTTATCCCCCACGGCCTTGGCCCGGATGCGGGTGATCAGCTGGTCGACGTCGGTGACCCGGCGACCGTCGAGCTGGGTGATGACGTCACCGGGCTCGACGCCCGCGTCGTCGGCGGGGCCACCCGGCACGACCGCGTCACCGGAGTCGGCCTCGGAGTCCTCGAGGACCTTGGCGCCCTCGTTGGTCCAGCGACGGTCGAGGCTGACACCGATCATCGGGTGCTCGGCCTTGCCCGTTGCGATGAGCTGGTCGACGGTGCGGACGACGACGTCCGAGGGGATCGCGAAGCCGACGCCGATCGACCCCGCGGCCTGCTGCTGACCCGGCACCTGGGCGATCGCCGAGTTGACCCCGATGACGTGGCCCTCGCCGTTGAGCAGCGGCCCACCCGAGTTGCCCGGGTTGATCGCCGCATCGGTCTGGATGGCGGAGATGAAGGACTCGTCGCCCGCCTCGCCCGCGGTCACCGGGCGCTCGAGCGCCGAGACGATGCCGGCGGTGACGGTCGAGCCGAGGCCGAGCGGGGAACCCACGGCGACGACCTCGTCGCCGACGACGACGTCGTCGGACGAGCCGATCGTCAGCGGCTCGAGGTCGTCGGAGTCGACCTTGAGCACCGCCAGGTCGTAGGAGGAGTCCTGGCCCACGACCTCGGCGTCGTGCCGGGTGCCGTCGGGCAGCTCGATGCTCACGCTGCCCCCGTCGTCCGCGGCGTCGACGACGTGGTCGTTGGTGACGACGTGCCCCTTGTCGTCGTAGACCCAGCCGGACCCGGTGCCGGCGCCCGAGGCGCCGCGCACGCGCACCGTGACGACGCTCGGCACGGCGTCGGCCGCGATCGACGCGATCGAGCCGTCGGGCCGCTGGGTGGTGTCACCGTCGCGCTGGACGATCGTCGGGCCGTCGTCACCACCGTCGTCGGAGAGCGCCGCCCCACCGACGCCACCGATGCCGCCGGCCAGGAGGGCAGCGGTCAGGGTCATCGCGCCCGCTCCGAGCCAGCCGGGCCCGCGGCGCCGGGTCGCCGCCGGGGTGGGCGGCTGCGTCGGCGGGGCACCGACCGCGGTCGGCTGCTGGGCGAAGGGGGCGGCAGCGTGCTGCTGCTCGTAGTGCTCGAAGGGGATGTACGGCGAGCCGCCGGCGGGCGCAGCGCCACCTGCCGAGTCACCGGTCTGCGGCAGCGGCTGCGTGGGCGCGGGGGGGCCCTGCTCAGGCCCCTGCTGGTCGCCCGGGTGCGGAGAGCTCATGGGCCGATTGTGCCTTGTCGGGTGGCTGCCGGCGTCACAGGGTGCCGGTGACCGGGCGGGCCAGCGGGAAGCCGGACCCGCCCCGGCGGCGGCTCTCGGTGCGCGTCGACGGGGCCGGCTCCCGGTGGCTCAGGCTCTCGCGCAGCTGGGCGCGGCCGCGGTGGATCCGGGAGCGGACGGTGCCTAACTTGATGTCGAGCGCCTCGGCGACCTCTTCGTAGGTCAGGCCCTCGATGTCGCACAGGACGACGGCGGCGCGAAACTGCGGGGGCAGTGCGTCGAGAGCCCGCTGGATGTCGCCGTCGAGGTGGTGCTCGAGGTAGATCTGCTCCGGGCTGGCCGTCCCGGTGTGCAGCAGGGCGGCGAACTCGTCGGTCAGCGCGTCGAAGCGCAGCCGCTGCTTGCGGCGGGCCCGGTCGAGGAAGAGGTTGGTCGTGATGCGGTGGAGCCACCCCTCGAAGGTCCCGGGGGTGTAGCCGTCGAGGGAGCGGAAGACCCGCACGAAGACGTCGTGCGTGAGGTCCTCCGCGTCGTGGACGTCGCCGGTCAGGCGGTAGGCCAGTCGGTAGACGCGCTCACCGTGCTGCTCGACGACCTCGGCCCAGGTCGGCGGGACCCATGGCTCCTCGTCGGAGGTGCGAACGGTGGCTTCAATGGTCACGCACGGCAGCATCCTCGGCCAACCTGAAGGAAGTCTGGGACGGGCCCGCCGGACTAGGGTGGACTCCCATGACCGCCGCCCAGCTCACCAGCCACGCCTACGCCGAGCAGTTCATCGCCGAGGAGGAGTCCGTCGACGCCGCCCGTCGCACGGGGACCGAGCTCGGTGCGGTGCCGATCGGGACCGGCGGGGGCGCCGCCCTTCGCCTCCTGGCCGCCGCGGTCGGGGCCCGGCACGTCATCGAGATCGGCACCGGCGCGGGCACCTCCGGCCTGTGGCTGCTCGCCGGCATGCCCGCCGACGGCGTGCTCACCTCGATCGAGATCGAGCCGGAGCACGCGCTGCGGGCCAAGCGATCCTTCGCCTCCGCCGGCATCGCGGCGCAGCGTACCCGGGTCATCACCGGCCGGGCCCTCGACGTCCTGCCGCGGATGAACGACGCGAGCTACGACCTCGTGCACATCGACGCCGACAAGCAGGGTTACCCCGACTACGTCGAGCACGCGATCCGGCTGCTGCGCCCCGGCGGGGTGCTGGCCATGGACAACATGCTCTGGCACGACAAGGTGGCGGACCCGGCGGTGCGCGACGCGACGACCGTGCTGCTGCGCGACCTGGGCAAGCAGCTGCGGGACGACGAGCGGCTCATCCCGAGCCTGCTGCCCGTCGGCGACGGGCTCCTCGCCGCGGTGAAGCGCTAGCTCAGACGCTGCCCGGCCCGGGGCCGCGGCGGAACTGCGCCGGCCCCTCGGCGATCGCCACGACCTCGAAGGGGGTGATCTCCGTCGGGGCGGACCCGATGATCCGGCTGCCGACGGACTCGGCCGCGGTCGCCGTGAACTCGGTGCAGAAGTCGTCGCGGTCCTTGGCGGCGTCGAAGACGTAGGTGCCCTCGAACCACTCCCCCTCGACCATGCGCCAGGTCTTGAAGGCCAGACCGTCGAGGAACATGAAGTTGGCCATCGAGGTCCCGACGACGTACTCGCGCAGCTGCTCCGCGACGTCGTCGGGGGGCGTCGCTCAGCGACCATCGGACGGCGAGCCCGTATCCAGCGTTCATCCAGCGTCCCTCGGTCCCGTCCTGATCTGCATGGTCCCGGCACCGTAACGAGTGCCCGCACGGGCGGGGAACCCCGTGTCATCATCCGAACGGCCACGCCGGCCGGTCGCCGCCCGGGCACGCGAGAGCCCCCGGACGCAGCGTGTCCGGGGGGCTCTCGAGCGGGTTACTTCTGCAGGCCCTCGCAGTTGTCGATGGCCTCGCCGAGGGCGAGCACCTCGTCGGGCTTCATCTCGACGACGAGACGGCCACCGCCCTCGAGCGGCATGCGCAGGACGATGCCCCGGCCCTCCTTGACGACCTCGAGCGGACCATCCCCCGTGCGTGGCTTCATTGCCGCCATGTGCGATTCCCTTCGTTACAGACCGACCGGTCCGTCACCGGTCGGTGGCGCCAGAGGCGCCGACGCGTTGCCCCCATTATCCACCTCTTCGTCGTCACGGTCCTAATCCCTGCCGAGCGCGACCTGCTCGGCGACCGGTCACGGAGGCGTGACGTGCCACGGCACGTACGGCAGGAGACCGCACGACCACGCGAAGACACCGAACACCAGCACGAGCACGACGACCGCCGCGCGCCGCCGCCAGTGCCGCACGACGCGACCTCCGGTCGAGGTGCGCATGACGACGGACGCCACGAGAGCCGCGAGCGGGAAGTCGAGGAGCAGGAAGCGCCACATGCTCGTGATCGGGCGGACGACGGCGAAGAGGTAGAGCGGGTACATGAGGGCCCACATGCGCACCTCGAGCGGGATCCACGAGCCGTGTCGGCCGATGACGAGCGCGAGGTAGGTCGCGACGAGCGCCACCATGACGACGACCGCGAGCAGTCCGCGCTGCTCCCACGCCCAGCTGAACCACAGGACGAAGGGGCCCTGGTCGGGGCGCTGGCCCCACGCCGCCTGCACCTGGAAGAAGGCATCGGGCAGCCCGGAGAGGTAGCCCACGGTCATCGGCCAGGCGATGCCGGAGATGCCGGTGGCCAAGCACATGAGGACGATGCGGGTGCGGTCGTGGGCAAAGGGAGCGGTGCCGCTCTCCCTGTCGTCGCGCCAGCGCAGCCACAGGTGCGCCAGGACCGCGAGGCCGAGGGGGGCCGCGACGCCGCGGGTGAAGCCGAGGAGGAGCGCGATGAGGGCGACGGTCAGGTAGCGCCCCCGCATGAGCATGAGGAGGGCGGCGGCGATGAGCACCGCGGCGAGCGCCTCGGTGTAGGGCAGGAGCATGACGCCGGTGGCCGGGTAGAAGCACCACAACGCGGCCGCGACGAAGGCGAGCCGCTCGCGGGCCGGCTGGCTCGCGGCGTGGCCGGGGAAGCTCAGGACCTTCCAGACGAGGACGACCGCGGCCGCGCCGAGCGCGAGGTTGAGCAGGACCGCGGCGGCGGTGAAGGGCAGACCGGTGACCATGAGGAGGCGCACGAGTCCCGGGAAGAGCGGGAAGAAGGCCCAGGCGCTGTAGGTGATCTGCCCGGTCTCGGGGTCGGCGGGGAGCGGGATCGGGTAGCCCTCGGTGACGATCCGCCGGTACCACTCCGTGTCCCACAGGCGAAACATGTCGGGCAGACCCGGGTCGAGGTGCCCGACGCCGGCCGGTGACTGGTAGTAGTGCGCGGCCACCCAGATGCCGAGCAGCGCGACGAGTCGGCTGATCGCGTAGATGACGAGCAGCGCGCGGACCGGCCGGGCGAGGACGGCCCGGCCGGCTGCGGAGCGGCCCGCGGAGGTGCGCCACCACGAGGACGAAGGGAGCCTCCCCCCGGCCTCGCCGGTGGTCGGGTCAGTCGAGGCCCGGGTCGTCATCACGACGCTCGCCGCGACCGGGACGATCCATCTCGAGCTCGGCGATGCGTTGCTGCAGCCGGTCGAGGACCTCGTCGACCTGGTCCATGCGGTACCCCCCGCAGCGCGGTGTCGAAGCGCACCAGGTCGATGTCGTCAGCAGCCCACGCCCCTTCCGGCAGACCGTGGTGGGGGGTGGACCCGACGGGCTCGGCCATGGGGTCGGGCGTCAGGCGACCGGTGACGACGGCGACGAGGACGACGACGACGAAGACCGCGACGAGGGCGAAGAGGATCCACACCATGGCGTCACTCCGGCTGCTCGGGGGTCACGGGGCGCACCCGCGCCGACTCACGCTTGACGTACTCGACGGCCTCGGTGAGGTCGTCGGTGACGTACAGCCGGTCGATGTCGTCGGGGCTGATCATGCCGCCCCCGAGGACCGAACCCCGCAGCCAGTCGATGAGACCGGCCCAGTAGTCGACGCCGATGAGCACGATGGGGAAGCTCGTCACCTTGCCCGTCTGGGCGAGGGTCACGGCCTCGAAGACCTCGTCGAGGGTGCCGAAGCCACCGGGCAGGACGACGAAGCCCTCGCTGTACTTGACGAACATCGTCTTGCGGGCGAAGAAGTAGCGGAAGTTGATGCCGAGGTCGCAGTAGGGGTTGAGCCCGGCCTCGAAGGGCAGCTCGATGCCCAGGCCCACGCTCGTGCCACCGGCCTCGCGGGCACCGCGGTTGGCGGCCTCCATCGCGCCGGGGCCGCCACCGGTGATGACGGCGTAGCCGGCCTCGGCGACGAGACGACCGAGCTCGACGCCCTGGGCGTAGCCGGGCGAGTCGGCGGGGGTGCGGGCGCTGCCGAAGATGCTCACGGCGGGCCCGAGCTCGGCGAGCGCGCCGAAGCCCTCGACGAACTCGGCCTGGATGCGCAGGACGCGCCACGGGTCGGTGTGCAACCAGTCGGCGTGCCCCTTGTCGTCGAGCAGGCGCTGGTCGGTCGTCGACTTGGGCACCTGACGGCCGCGCATGAGCACGGGTCCCTTGTGGTACCACCGGTCGCTGGCGGGCTGGTTCCCCTGATCGGTCACGTCGCGACCCTACGCGAGCCAGCGCAGCACGGCGGCCTCCGCCGCGGTGATCTGCTCGACCGGGCAGCGCTCCTCGTCGTGGTGGGCGAGGTTGGGGTCGCCCGGGCCGAAGTTGACGGCCGGGATGCCGAGCGCGCTGAAGCGGGCGACGTCGGTCCAGCCCTCCTTGGGCCCGACGGGCACGTCGAGGGCGGCGACGAAGGCCTGCGCCGCCGGCAGGTCGAGCCCCGGCCGGGCCCCTTCGGCGACGTCGCGCAGGTGCAGCTCGCGGCCGGGCAGCACGGTCTGGACATAGGCGAGGGCGGCTTCGGTGTCCTTGTCCGGGCTGAAGCGGTAGTTGATGAGCACGCTGCAGCTGTCGGGGATGACGTTGCCGGCGATGCCGCCGCTGATGCCGACCGCCTGGAGGGCCTCGTGGTACTCGAGGCCGTCGACGGTGACGGTCTGCTCCTCGTGGGCCGCGAGGGCGGCGAGCACCTCGTGGGCGTCGTGGATGGCGTTGTGGCCGTTCCACGGGCGGGCCGAGTGGGCGGCGATGCCCTTGGTGACCACCTCGACGCGCATCGTGCCCTTGCAGCCCCCTTCGACCGTGGCGTTGGTCGGCTCGAGGAGCACGGCGAAGTCCGCGGCGAGCAGCTCGGGGTCGGACTCCGCGAGCAGCTGCAGACCGTTGTAGACGGCGTCGACCTCCTCGGCCTCGTAGAAGAGGAAGGTGACGTCGCGGCTCGGCTCCTCGACGAGGGCGGCCTTGAGCTGGACGGCGACCCCGCCCTTCATGTCGACGGTGCCGCGCCCCCACAGCACGTCGACCCCGCCGACCTGCTCACGTCGGGTCGGCAGGTTGGCCGGCTCGCTCGTCAGCGGCACGGTGTCGATGTGGCCGGCGAGCACGACCCGCTCGTCGCGGGCGAGGTCGGTGCGGGCGATGACCGTGTTGCCCCGCCGGATCACCTCGAGATGACGAAGGGGGCGCAGCGCGGCCTCGATCGCGTCGGCGATCGGCCCCTCCTCGTGGCTGACCGACTCGATGTCGCACAGCTGCTGGGTGAGGGTGACGACGTCGGCGGTGAGATCCAGGCTCGGCATGGAGCCAACCCTAGGCGCTGCGCCCACCCGCCTCTCCCCCCCTCGCACGTACCCCCGGCTCCCCACCGCATTTCCCCAGGGAAATCACCACCCCCCACCGCCATTCCCTCAGGGAAATCACCACCCCAGATGACATTTCCCTAGGGAAATGCGGGGCGGGGGATCACGGGTTGGTCGGCGCAGGCGGCCGTTTCGTAGGATCTGGGCCATGACGACGACGCGCGCAGCCTGGGGCCACGGCGTGGCCACCGTGACGACAGAGGGCACCGTCCTCGACACTTGGTACCCCGAGCCGGCGCTCGGCGAGGCCCCCGAGGCCACACAGGTCCCCCGAGGAGCTCGTGGCGCTCGCCGGCGAGGACGCCGCCCGCGGCGTGCGCACCGAGGTCGTCACCGTCGCCATCGACCTCGACGCGGCCCCCGAGGGCGCCTCCGACGCCTACCTGCGCCTCCACCTGCTCTCCCACCGCCTCGTCCAGCCCAACACGATCAACCTCGACGGCCTCTTCGGCCAGCTGAGCAATGTCGTGTGGACCAACCACGGCCCGTGCGCGGTCGATGGCTTCGAGACCACTCGCGCCCGGCTGCGCGCCCGCGGCCCGGTCCAGGTGACGAGCATCGACAAGTTCCCCCGGCTCACCGATTACGTCACCCCCTCCGGCGTGCGCATCGGCGACGCCGACCGCGTCCGCCTCGGCGCCCACCTCGCCTCCGGCACGACCGTCATGCACGAGGGCTTCGTCAACTTCAACGCCGGCACCCTCGGCACCTCGATGGTCGAGGGTCGCATCAGCCAGGGCGTCGTCGTCGGCGACGGCTCCGACATCGGCGGGGGCGCCTCGACGATGGGCACCCTCTCCGGCGGCGGCACCGAGCGCGTCGCCATCGGCGAGCGCTGCCTCGTCGGCGCCGAGGCCGGTGTGGGCATCGCCCTGGGCGACGACTGCGTCGTCGAGGCCGGCCTCTACGTCACCGCCGGCACCAAGGTCACGCTGCCCGATGGCGCCGTCGTCAAGGCCGCCGAGCTCTCCGGCCGCAGCGGCCTGCTCTTCGTCCGCAACTCCGTCACGGGCACGGTCGAGGCCCGCGACCGCACGGGCCACGGCATCGCGCTCAACGACGCCTTGCACGCCAACGACTGACCGTGCCCAGAGCCGAGCACCCGCCGCTGGACGACGAGGGCGGGCCCCGGTGGCTGACCGCCATCGCCGCCCTGTGCGCGCTCGCCCTCGTCGGGGGCATCGGCCTCTGGTACGCCCGCGACCGCGTCGGTCTCTTCCTCGGTGAGGAGTGCCGGGCGACCGCGCTCGAGCAGAGCGTCAGCTTCCGACCCGACCAGATGAACCACGCGAGCACCATCGTGCTCCTCGGGGTCAAGCGTGGTCTGCCCGCCCGCGCCGGCACGATCGCCATCGCCACGGCGATCCAGGAGTCGAAGCTGCGCAACCTCTCCTACGGCGACCGCGACTCCGTCGGCCTCTTCCAGCAGCGCCCCAGCCAGGGCTGGGGCAACGAGACGCAGCTCCAGGACCCCGTCTACGCCACCAACGCCTTCTACGACGCCCTCGTCAAGGTCGACGGCTGGCAGGACATGGTCATCACGGAGATCGCCCAGGAGGTCCAGCGCAGCGGCTACCCCGAGGCCTACGCCGACCACGAGCAGGAGGGGCGGACCATCGCCTCGGCGGCTGAGCGGCCACTCCCCGGGCGGTCTCGCGTCTGCCGCCTCGACGGCCCCGAGGCCGCTGGCCGCCCCGACCGGCTCGTCGCCGCCATCACGGAGCAGACCGGGCAGACGGCCACCGCCGACGGGCAGAGCGTCACCGTCGAGGCCACCGACGAGCGGCACGGCTGGGCCGTCGGCGCCTGGGCCGTCGCCCAGGCCAAGGCCCGCAACATCACCAGCGTGCAGGTCGGCGACCGGGTGTGGACCCGCGACTCCGGCGACTCCGCGATGGAGTGGGGCTCCGCCGACGCGGCGCCTGCCACCCACGTGGTCATCACGCTCCACGAGGGCTGAGCCCACCCCCTTCGCCGGACACGCGTCGGCCCCCTCCGCCCGAGAGCGAAGGGGGCCGACGTCACGTCGTCGACATCAGCGACCGTCGATGGCGACGTAGTCGCGCTCGGTGGGGCCGGTGTAGATCTGGCGCGGGCGGCCGATCTTGGTGGCCGGGTCCTCGATCATCTCGCGCCACTGGGCGATCCAGCCGGGGAGACGGCCGATCGCGAAGAGCACGGTGAACATCTTCGGCTGGAAGCCCATGGCCGTGTAGATCAGACCGGTGTAGAAGTCGACGTTGGGGTAGAGCTTTCGCTCGACGAAGTAGTCGTCCGCGAGGGCGATCTCCTCGAGCTTCATGGCGATCTCGAGCTGCTCGTCGCCGCCCATCTTCTCGAGCACGGAGTGCGCAGTCTCCTTGACGATCGCCGCGCGCGGGTCGTAGCTCTTGTAGACGCGGTGCCCGAAGCCCATGAGGCGGACACCGTCCTCCTTGTTCTTCACCTTCTTCATGAAGGTCTCGGCGCCGTGGTCGGCGGCCTGGATCTGCTGGAGCATCTCGAGCACGGCCTGGTTGGCGCCACCGTGCAGCGGGCCGGAGAGGGCGTGGATGCCGGCGGAGACGGAGTTGAAGAGGTTGGCGTGGGCCGAGCCGACGAGGCGCACCGTCGAGGTCGAGCAGTTCTGCTCGTGGTCGGCGTGCAGGATGAAGAGCTGGTCGAGCGCCGCGACGATCTCCGGGTCGAGCTCGTAGGGCTCGGCCGGGAAACCGAAGGTCATCCGGAGGAAGTTTTCGGTCAGGCTCAGCGAGTTGTCCGGGTACAGGAAGGGCTGGCCGACGCTCTTCTTGTGCGCGTAGGCGGCGATCGTCGGCAGCTTCGCCAGGAGACGGATCGTCGAGATCTCGACGTGCTCCGGGTCGAAGGGGTCGAGGCTGTCCTGGTAGAAGGTGCCCAGCGCCGAGACGGCCGAGGACAGCACGGGCATCGGGTGCGCGTCCCGCGGGAAGCCGTTGAAGAAGGCCTTGAGGTCCTCGTGGAGCATCGTGTGGCGCGAGATGCGCTCCTCGAAGTCACCCAGCTGGTCGGCCGTCGGCAGCTCCCCGTAGATGAGCAGGTAGGCGACCTCGACGAAGGAGGACTTGCTCGCCAGCTGCTCGATCGGGTAGCCGCGGTAGCGCAGGATCCCCGCGTCACCGTCGATGTACGTGATGTCGCTCTTGCACGACGCGGTGTTGACGAAGCCCACGTCGAGCGTCGTGTTGCCGGTCTCCTTCATGAGCGAGGAGATGTCGTAGCCGTGGTTGCCCTCGCTGGCCTCGACGAGCGGGAAGGTCAGGTCCTTGCCTGCGGCGGAGAAGGTGGCGTCAGCGGTCATGAAGTATCTACCCTTCGATCGTGCCGTGCCGCGGAGGCGGTGGCCCCGGGCATGCGTTTCACTGACGAAACTACCTCAGCGGTGGTGTGGGTCACCACGCGGGGTGCCCCGTGCGGCCGGACCTGCGCGCCGCGCGACGGCTCAGCCGTCGAGGCGAGCGACGGCGGCGGCGATGCGCTCGTCGGTCGCCGAGAGCGCGACCCGCACGTGCTGCTCGCCGGCCACGCCGTAGAAGTCCCCGGGCGCGACGAGGATGCCCAGGTCGGCGAGCCGGTCGACGGTCACGCGCGAGGGCTCCCCCGCGGTCGCCCACAGGTAGAGGCCGGCCTCGGAGTCGTCGATCCGCAGCCCCCACCGCTCGAGCGCAGGGCGCAGCGCGGCCCGTCGCGCCCGGTATCGCTCGCGCTGCACGGCGACGTGCTCGTCATCGCTCACGGCGGTGAGCAGAGCCCGCTGGACCGGCCAGGGCACGATCATGCCCGCGTGCTTGCGCACCTCGAGCAGGGAGCGCACGAGTGTCGGGTCGCCTGCGGCGAAGGCCGCGCGGTAGCCGGCGAGGTTGGACTGCTTCGACGTCGAGTAGACGACGAGCAGGCCCTCGTGGGAGCCGCCCGTCACCCGCGGGTCGAGGAGCGAAGGGGTCGTCGGCAGGGCCGCGTCCCCGCCGCGGTCGCTCTGGTCGCGCCAGTCGAGCTCGGCGTAGCACTCGTCGGAGGCGACGACGACGCCGCGCTCGCGGGCCCACGCGACGACCTTGGCCAGGTGCTCGACACCGAGCACCTTGCCCGTCGGGTTGCTCGGGGTGTTGAGCCACAGCAGCTTCGGAGCGGTGGCCGCGGTCGTCGGGCCGAAGGCCGTCGTGGCATCGGCGGCGAAGGGGGTGGCCCCGGCGATCCGTGTCCCCACGTCGTAGGTCGGGTAGGCGATGCGGGGGAAGGCGACGACGTCGCCGGCCCCCAGGCCGAGCAGGGCCGGCAGCCACGCGACGAGCTCCTTGGACCCCACCGTCGGCAGGACGCCGTCGGGGTCGACGCCCGGGGCGCCGCGCCGTCGCTCGAACCACTGTCCGATCGCCTCGCGCAGGTCCGCGGTGCCCCAGGTCTGCGGGTAGCCGGGGGGCGTCCGCGGCGTCGCGCAGCGCCTGCTGGACCACCTCGGGCGTGGGGTCGACCGGGGTGCCGACCGACAGGTCGACGATGCCCTCGCCCTGCGCCGGGTCGTCGGACGAAAAGGCTCTCGCCCGCTCCTTGGCCGGAGCGAGCGAGTCCCAGGGGAAGTCGGGCAGGGAGGAGATCACGGGTGGCCCGTCGTCACTCGTCGTGCTCCTGCGGCGGCAGGGCCGCGACGATCGGGTGGTCCTTGTCGATCATGCCCATCTTGGCGGCACCGCCGGGGCTGCCGAGGTCGTCGAAGAACTCGACATTGGCCTTGTAGAAGTCGGCCCACTCCTCGGGGGTGTCGTCCTCGTAGTAGATGGCCTCGACGGGGCACACGGGCTCGCAGGCGCCGCAGTCGACGCACTCGTCGGGGTGGATGTAGAGACTGCGCTTGCCCTCGTAGATGCAGTCGACAGGGCACTCCTCGATGCAGGCCTTGTCCTTGAGGTCCACACACGGCTGCGCGATCACGTACGTCATGCGGCCCATACTATGACGCCTCATGAGCGACGTGACGGTGGGCCTCACCACAGGCGGGCGCGTCGCCGTCCGCTCCCGCATCGACCCTCCGCCGGCCTGCGGCCCCACCCTCACCGACACCGTCGGCGAGCTGCTCCGGCTCGACGAGGAGACGCTCACCGTCCGCACCCGCCACGGTGACGTCACCCTCCGTCGGGAGCACGTCGTCGCCAGCCGCGCGATCCCGCCACGCCCCGCCCGGCGCGGCGCACCGCACCGGGCCATCGGCATCGAGGACCTCCACCTCGTCATGACCCGTGGCCAGCCCGGCCTGGCGGAGGCTCGGCTCGGGGCGAAGGGAGCCGGCTGGCTCCTGCGGGCCGGCGCCGGGTGGACGGGTCGCTCCAACTCCGCTCTGCCCGTGGGCGACCCGGGCATGCCGCTCGACGCGGCCGTCGACGCCGTCGAGGCCTGGTACGACGAGCGCGGACTCCCCCCGCTGCTCATGCTCCCCCGCCCCCCGCGCGCGAGGACCGCGGACGACCCGCTCGGCGCACTGCTCCTCGTCCGCGGCTGGCGCGAGCTGCCTCCCGCGGACGTGCTCACCGGCCGCACCGCCGACCTCGTGGCACACGTGGACCCGCCGGCCGGGGTCAGCCTGACGAGCTCGGGGGCCCCGACGAGGCGTGGTTCACGGGCAGCTCCCCCCGCCTGCGCGACCACCTCGACGCGGCCCGGCAGGTCCTCGCCCTGCCGCCGCGGCAGGTCTTCCTCACCGCCCACGACGAAGGGGGGCGTCGCCGGCGTCGCGCGGGTGGCGATGAACGACGGCTGGGCCGGCGTCTTCGGCGTGCATGTCTCCCCCGCGCACCGCGGCCGGGGTCTCGGTCGCTGGCTCACCGTCGAGGCGCTGCGGGCGGCCGAGCGCGCCGGCGCCACCCTCACCTACCTGCAGGTCGAGCAGGACAACGCCCCCGCCCAGCACCTCTACCGCAGCCTCGGCCTCACGCCCCACCACGACTACGTCTACCTCGCCCGCCGCGGCTGAGCGACTCCCTTCGAGACGGCGCTGGCGCGCCGCCCACGCGGGACGTGGGACCCACTCAGGGAGCGTGGGAGGCGGATCAGGGGTTGGTGCAGGTGACGTCGTCCTGGGGGATGTAGCGGGTGGTGAAGCTCGAGCTCTTCACCGTCTTGCCGTCCTTGATGAACTGGCGCCCGATGTCGACCGAAAAGCCGGGGGCCGGCGACTGGGGCACGCAGCCCTTCGTGTTGTCGGTGATCGTCTTGGGCGGCGTGATGTTCTTGCGGGCGCTCTTGGTCGCCTTGATCTCGTCGTACTTCTTGCGGCCGTGGAAGGTCACGGTGACCTCGTTGCCGCTCACCGAGGCCGAGATGAGGATGCCGGCGCCGGTGTCGTTGGTGAAGCGGTTGTCGACGTCGGGCCACGAGATCGTCGCCTCGCGCCCCTCCGGGTAGCGGGAGATGTAGAAGGAGTGCGGGTGGAACTCCTCGATCTTGGCCCCGGAGAAGAAGACAGCGTTGAAGAGCGTCGTCGACAGCTGCGAGATGCCGCCGCCGTAGTCGTTGGTCAGCCGACCACCGCTGATGACGCCGGCCTTCTGGTAGCCCTTGGCCGCGGTGCGCTGCCCGAGCTGCTGGTTGAGCGAAAAGGTCTCGCCCGGCGCGACGTAGGCACCGTCGAGCTGGCGGGCCGCGATCTTGATGTTGTTGGTCCGCACGCCACCCGCGTCCGGCAGGTAGGTCGTGAAGGTCGACAGCTCCTCCTGCGGGAGGGTCTTCTTCGCCTCGGCGGTCGTCAGCTCCGGCTGTGACTCCTGCGAGTCGGCGGCGACCTTGCGCTCGTCGCCCTTCTTCTTCATCGCCTCGACGACCTTGGCGCCCAGGCCGTCCTCCTTGAGCGCCAGTCCGGTGCTCGAGGGGGTGACGTCGAAGTCGGAGCCGCCGCGGTGGACCACCCCGGCGTCCTTGGCCTCGCGGAAGAGACCCGACGACGAGCCGGCCGACAGGGTCGCCTTGGCGACCTTGGCCTCGTCGACGCTCGCCGAGAGCCTGCCCTTGTCGTCCTTGATCGAGACGGCACCGGCGAGCTGGTCGGCCGGCACGGTGAAGGAGATGGTCTTGTCCTCCCCTTCGCCCTGCGGGTCGGTCGTCGTCACGGTCACCGGACCGGCGACGAGGGGCTCGAGGTCGTCCTTGGCGAAGCGGTCGATCTCGGCCTGGGTGAGCTGGGGCGCCGGCTCCGTGGTGGGTGCGTCGAAGGAGCGCTCGGCGGGCCACTCATCCGCGATGGACTCGACCACCGCGTCACGGTCAACGCTCAGCCCGGGCTTGGAGGCGGTCTTCTTCACCGTCGCGCCCTCGAGGGTCACCTTGCCCTCGACCGGCTCCTTGTCGAGCATCGACGTCTTGGCGTCGACTGCGTCGGCGAGCGCCTGCTCGTCGACGGCCACCTCGACGTCACGCTCGACACCACCGCGCACGTGGTGCCACAGGTCGACGGGGTTGAGGCTGAAGCCGGTCAGCCCGTCGACGGAGCCCGCGTAGTCGTAGGACAGCCCGGCGTCCGCGGGCTCCAGCTCGACCTCCTTGCCGTCCACCGTCACGGTGACCGGCCGCGCCTCCTCGTCGGAGAGCTCGTCCTCGAGAGCCTGCTGCGCCTCCGACGGGGTCTTGCCGCCGATGGCCACCCCGCCGATGCGGGTGTCTGCAGGCACCTTGTCGCCGAAGTACAGCGCCGCCGCGGCGTACAGGCCGGCGAGCACCATGAGCACGAAGGCCACGGCCAGGAGGGTGCGCCCGCGGCGTGGACGATCGAGGACCTCGTCCTCGGTCCAGCTGTCGTGGTCGGTCATCTCGTCACCTCGTGGTCGTGTAGCGGCTGCGGTAGTAGATCAGTGGATCATCTCTGCGGGCATCGGCGCTGCTCGACACGACCTCGCCGACGACGATCGTGTGGTCGCCGGCCTCGTGCAGGGCGTGCGTGCGGCACTCGAGCGTGGCCAGCGCGTCGTCGACGAGCGCGACCCCGAGCTCACCGCGGTGGTGCGGGACGCGCGAGAGCTGCCCCTGCAGGGGACGCCCCCCGGTGCTCAGCCAAGTGGCGGCCGGCCGGCCCGCCGTCGGCATGATCGAGACCCCCCAGACCCCGGACGAGAGCACGGCGTCGTGCCACCCGCTGTCGTTGCGGACGCACACGAGCACGAGCGGCGGCTCGAGCGAGACGGAGGTGACCGAGTTGGCGGTCATCGCGTGGTCGTGCCCGTCCTCGAGCGTCGTCACGACCGTCACCCCGGTGGCGAAGTGGGCCATCGCGTGCCGCAGGCTCGTCGGGGTCACCCCGCTCATCGGCGGGCCACCAGCGGCGGGCGCGCCCCCGCGACCGTGGCGGGCACCGGCTCGCCGGTCGCCGGGTCGAGGCGGGCATAGCCCTCCCGCCCGGACAGCCGGGCGGCGATGTCGTTGGACAGGGCGTAGGTGTCGCGGGGTCCGAGCGTGACCTGGGTGCGGTGGTGCCGCAGCGCCGCGGTCTGCCGCTCCACGGCGCTCGCGTCGACGACGGCGTGGGTGACGACCGCGTCGTCCACGACCGAAGGGGGGAAGTCGCCCGTGGGCAGGGCCCACCCGAGCCCGCGCACCTCGTCGGTCACGGCCAGGACCTCGCGGTCCTCCCGGGCCCACGAGCGTGGGGTGAAGGTGCCGAAGAGGGCCGGTCGACCGTCCTCGGGCAGGCCGGCCACGGCACGGCGGGTCACCTCGTGGGTGCGGATGTGGTCGGGGTGGGCGTAGCCGCCCTGCGCGTCGTAGGTGATGACGAGGTCAGGGTCGACGGCGGTGACGACGGCGGTGACGGCGGCGATCGCCTCGGCGTCGTCGGAGCGCACCCAGCAGCGCGGGTCCGCCGCGCTCGGCGTGCCCGCCATGCCCGAGTCGCGCCACCGCGACAGGCGGTCGGGGCCCTCGCCGAGCACGGTGCTGCTGCGCACGCCAGCCGTGGCCATCGCGCCCCGCAGCTCGTCGCGACGGAAGGCCCCGAGGGTGTCCTCGCGATCGGCCGCCAGGTGGGCCAGCTCGGCCGGGATGACCTCGCCCTGCTCCCCGAGGGTGCAGGTGAGCACGTGGACCTCGTCGCCGGCGGCGACGTGGTGGGCGATGGCCACGCCCGTGGCCAGCAGCTCGTCGTCGGGGTGGGCGTGGACGAAGAGGAGGCGAGCGGGCCTCCCTTCGACGACCACGGGTGCGGCCGCCGTCATCGCGAGACCCCGATGACGCCCATCTCGGGCACCCCGCCGTAGACGGGGTTGCCGACGAGCGAGCTCACCTCGGAGCCGGCCACGTACGTCAGGCGACTCTGACGAAGGGGGACGTACACCGCGTCCTCGAGCAGGCCGGTGTCGATGGCGGCCCACCGCTTGGCGCGGGACTCGCGGTCGCGCACGCGGGCCGCGCTGTCCATCGCCTCGTTGACGTCGTCGTCGGCAAACATGCCGTAGTCACGGCCGACCGAGTCGCCGCTGAGGTTGACGCGGTCATCGAAGAGGGCGGGCAGGACCGTCACGGCCGCCGGGTAGTCGGGGCCCCAGTTGGCCCACACGACGTCGTACTTCGCGGCGACCGAGCGCTGCTCGACCCGGGTGAAGTAGTCGTCGCCGAGGGCGGTGAGGGTGACCTCGAAGCCGGCCTCCTCCCAGCCCTTCTCGAGGCCCTGCATCGCCGCGTCCATCGTGCCCCCGCCGCGGTAGGCCACGGTGATCTTCACCGGCTCGTCGACCTTCGCCGCCTCGAGCTGGCGGCGTGCCTTGGCCGTGTCGCCGGACGGCCCGTGGTCGCTGACACTCGGGTGCGCCGACGGCAGACCGGCACCGAGCAGCGACCACGTCGGCGTGCCCGCGCCGGCGCCGCGGGCCTCGTTGTAGGCCTGCCGGTCGGTGGCGGTGGCGAGGGCGCGGCGCACCGCCGTGCTCTTCATCGGCGCACTGCGCGTGTTGACGGCGAGGTAGTCGACGAGCTGCCCGTCGACCTCGACGCTCTGGGCCGTGTCGCCGGCCTCGTCCAGCACCGGACCGAGCACGGTGGGCATCGGGTCGAGGGTCAGCGTGCGGGCGCCGTCCTCCCCCGAGACGATCGTCTCGAGGGCGTCCTTGGGCTCGACGCCCTCGCGGTGCAGGATGCTCCTGGGCCCGGCCGAGCGCAGGGGGTCGGAGTCCTCGTCCCACTCCGCATTGCGCACCCAGGTGCCGCCCTTGCTCGGGGTCCACGCGTCGGAGAGCTTGTAGGGGCCCGACGAGAAGGCCTCGTACGCGGCGTCGTCACCCTCGCGCGACTGCTTGTACGGCGCGAACTCGGGCAGCGAGACGACCTCGTCGAAGTTGCCGACCGGCTGGTCGAGGTGGAAGACGACGGTCTCCTTGTCGGTGCACTCCACGGCGTCCTCGAGGAGGGCCCGGGAGGCCTTGGAGGTCCCTCCCTTCGCCAGCGGGCCGGGGTAGGCGGAGGTGCCGTCCTTCTTCTTCGGGATGTCGAGGTAGGTGAGGGCGTACCCGCTCGACGGGACCCGCGGGTCGAAGGATCGGGCCACGCCGTAGCGCACGTCCGCGCAGGTGATGGCCGATCCGTCCTGCCAGCGGATGCCCTCACGCAGCGTGAAGGTCCACGTGCGGCCCCCGTCGCTCGCGACGCCGGGGGTCGTGGCCAGGTCGCCCCGCAGCTTGCGCTGCGCCGCGAGGTTGACCTCGGGCTGGTATGCGGTGAGGGTGCGCATCCACGTGCGCGACGCGAAGCCGGCGACCTGGCGCTGGGTGATCCGCTGCGGGTCCCAGGCCTGGACGGGGCCCGTCGAGAGCACCGTCAGCCGGCTCTCCGGGCCGCTGACCCGACCCGAGCCGGACGACCCGGAGCCGGACGCGCCGCCCTCGGAGTCGTCGGTGCAGGCCGACGCACCCGCCACCAGGGCGAGTGCGCCGACACCGCAGATGAGACCTCGACTGATGCGCCGCATCGGCGCTCCCCTCTCAGGAGTTGCGAGCCTTGGAGGCCGCACGAGCGCGCAGGTTGGCGTCGAGCTCGACCTTGCGGATGCGGATCGCGTCCGGGGTGACCTCGACGCACTCGTCCTCGCGGCAGAACTCGAGCGACTGCTCGAGGCTCAGCTTGCGCGGCGGCACGACCTTTTCGAAGTTGTCGGCCGACGACGCGCGCACGTTCGTCAGCTTCTTCTCCTTCGTGATGTTGACGTCCATGTCGTCGGCGCGCGAGTTCTCGCCGACGATCATGCCCTCGTAGACCTCGGTGCCCGGCTCGGTGAAGAGCGAGCCGCGCTCCTGCAGGTTGACCATCGCGTAGGAGGTCACCGGGCCGGAGCGGTCCGCGACGAGCGAGCCGGAGACGCGGGTGGTGATCGCGCCGAACCACGGCTCGTAGCCCTCGAAGATGTGGTGCGCGATGCCGGCGCCGCGGGTCTCGGTGAGGAACTCGGTCCGGAAGCCGATGAGGCCGCGCGAGGGCACGAGGAACTCCATGCGGATCCACCCGGTGCCGTGGTTGGTCATCTGCTCCATGCGGCCCTTGCGCGCCGCGAGGACCTGGGTGATCGCGCCGAGGTACTCCTCGGGGGTGTCGATCGTCAGGCGCTCGACGGGCTCGTGGACCTTGCCGTCGATCTCCTTGGTGACGACCTGCGGCTTGCCGACGGTCAGCTCGAAGCCCTCACGACGCATCTGCTCGACGAGGATCGCGAGCGCCAGCTCGCCACGGCCCTGGACCTCCCAGGCGTCGGGACGCTCGGTCGGGAGCACCCGCAGCGACACGTTGCCGATGAGTTCCTTGTCGAGACGATCCTTGACCATGCGGGCGGTGACCTTGGTCCCCTTCGTCGGGCCACGGCCCACGAGCGGGGAGGTGTTGGTGCCGAGCGTCAGCGAGATCGCCGGCTCGTCGACGGTGATGACCGGCAGCGGGATCGGGTTGTCCGCGTCGGCGATCGTGTCGCCGATCATGATCTCCGGGATGCCGGCGATGGCGATGATGTCGCCGGGGCGCGCGGCGCCCTGGTCGAGCGGCTTGCGCTCGAGGCCCTCGGTGATGAGCAGCTCGGTGATCTTGACCTTCTCGGTCGACCCGTCGTGGCGGCACCACGTGACCTGCTGCCCCTTGCGCAGCTCGCCGTTGAAGACCCGCAGGAGGGCGAGGCGGCCGAGGAAGTTGCTCGAGTCGAGGTTGGTGACGTGCGCCTGGAGCGGGGCGTCGTCCTCGTAGGACGGGGCCGGGATCGTCTCCATGATCGTCTTGAAGAGCGGCTCGAGGTCGTCGTTGTCCGGCAGGGTGCCGTCCTCGGGGCGGGTCAGGCTCGCCGCACCGGCCTTGCCGGAGGTGTAGACGATGGGGAACTCGATCTGGTCCTCGTCCGCGTCGAGGTCCATGAAGAGCTCGTAGGCCTCGTCGACGACCTCCGCGATGCGGCTGTCGGGACGGTCGACCTTGTTGATCGCGAGGATGACCGGCATCTTCGCCGCGAGCGCCTTGCGCAGGACGAAGCGGGTCTGCGGCAGCGGTCCCTCGGAGGCGTCGACGAGGAGGACGACACCGTCGACCATCGACAGGCCGCGCTCGACCTCACCACCGAAGTCGGCGTGGCCGGGGGTGTCGATGATGTTGATCGTCACGCCGTCGGGGGCACCGTGCGCCGCGGCCGACGGGCCGTTGTAGTGGATCGCCGTGTTCTTGGCGAGGATGGTGATGCCCTTCTCGCGCTCGAGGTCACCGGAGTCCATCGCCCGCTCGTCGACGTGGTCGTGCTCGCCGAAGGCACCCCCCTGCCAGAGCATCTGGTCTACGAGCGTGGTCTTGCCGTGGTCGACGTGGGCGACGATGGCGACATTGCGGATGTCGCTGCGGGAGATCAAGGGCATGGTCGCGATCATCTCAGCCCGCGGGGCCAAGCCCCAAATGCTGCGGGAGCCGCGTCGGCCCGGAGGACCTGCGGCCACACCGGTCTCACTCCGATAAAGGTCCTCGTCCAAGCGGCCCCTGACCGCACGTTGCGACTAGATTGCCCGCCAACCCCTGTGTGCGGTGGATCACCATCGCGCCGGTGGGCGACCCACCCCGGCAGCCTCGCCGGGGCCGGCCCGACCAAGCGAGGAACACATGTCGATGAGGAAAGCAGCCCCGCTGGCCGCTCTCGCCGCGACCGCACTGACCCTGAGTGCCTGCGCGCAGAGCGACCGGGACGACTCGGGCTCCGGGGGTGACACCGGGGGGACCTTCACCTTCGGCGCCGCGGGCGCTCCCGAGGTCTTCGACCCCTTCTACGCCACCGACGGCGAGACCTTCCGCATCACCCGCCAGATCTTCGAGGGCCTCGTCGAGGTCAAGCCCGGCAGCGCCGAGCTCGGCCCCGGCCTGGCCGAGTCCTGGGAGCCCTCCGAGGACGGCAAGACCTGGACCTTCACCCTCCGCGAGGGCGTGAAGTTCTCCGACGGCGAGGCCCTCGACGCCGACGCCGTCTGCGCCAACTTCGAGCGGATGGCCGACCAGAACGAAGCGGCCCAGTCCGGCCCGGCCGAGTACTGGAGCACCGCGATGGGCGGCTTCGGAGACGACGCCCTCTACGACGGCTGCGAGGCCTCCGACGCCAAGACGGTGGTCCTGAAGGTCAAGTCGGCGACCTCGAAGTTCCCCGCGATGCTCTCCCTCTCCTCCTTCGCCATCCAGTCGCCGAAGGCGCTCGAGGAGGGCAAGGCCAACGACGTCAAGACCCAGGGTGAGGGCTTCGTCTACCCGGAGAACTCGGAGAAGCCCGTCGGCACCGGCCCGTACGTCTTCGACAACTACGACAAGGCCAACAAGACGGTCACGATCAAGCGCAACGACGACTACTGGGGTGAGAAGGCGAAGAACGCCCAGATCACCTTCAAGATCATCCCCGACGAGTCGACCCGCCGGCAGGAGCTCGAGGCCAACAGCATCGACGGCTACGACCTGCCCAACCCGGTGGACTGGAAGGGGCTGGAGGACTCGGGCAACAAGGTCGAGATCCGCGACCCCTTCAACATCTTCTACATCGGGCTCAACCCCGAGGCCAACCCCAAGCTCAAGGACGTCAAGGTCCGTCAGGCGATCAACTACGCCATCGACCGTGAGGGCCTGGTCAAGTCGCAGCTGCCCGAGGGCGCGACCGCCGCGTCGCAGTTCATGCCCGAGACGGTCAGCGGCTACAACAAGGACCTCAAGCCCTACGCGCACGACGTCGCCAAGGCCAAGAGCCTGCTCAAGGAGGCCGGCGCGGAGGGCATGACCCTCCAGTTCGCCTACCCGAGCGAGGTCTCCCGCCCCTACATGCCCAACCCGCAGAAGCTCCACGAGGCGATCAAGAACGACCTCGAGGAGGCCGGCATCAAGGTCGAGGTCACGACGAAGCCGTGGAACGGTGGCTACCTCGACAACGTCGACGCCGGCAAGTACGACGCCTGGCTGCTCGGCTGGACCGGTGACTACGACTCCGCCGACAACTTCATCGGCACCTTCTTCGGCAACGCGAAGCAGAACGACTTCCACTCCGTCGCCGGCGGCTACGGCAACGAGCTCGCCAAGGAGCTCAAGGAGGCCGACGCCACGGTCGACGAGGAGGAGCGCGCCACGAAGTACGAGGAGATCAACAAGAAGATCGCCGAGGAGTACGTGCCCGGCGTGCCGGTGTCGCACTCCCCGCCGGCCCTCGTGGTCAGTGAGGACGTCGACGGACTCGTCACCTCCCCGCTGACGGCGGAGAAGTTCTCCACCGTCTCCGTGGGCGGCAAGTGAGTCCCGCCCGCAGGTGACCTCGTGACGGGGCCGCCTCGACCACTCGGTCGGGGCGGCCCCGGTCCGCGATCCACGTCAGGAGCGCATACGTGCTGAAGTTCATCATCCGCCGACTGCTGCAGCTGGTCGTCGTCCTCTTCATCCTCTCCGTCCTGCTCTTCGCCTGGCTGCGCGCGCTGCCCGGCGGTGTCGTGTCGGCGATGCTCGGCGAGCGGGCCACCCCCGAGTCGCGGGCGGCCCTCACCGAGGCCTTCGGCCTCGACCAGCCCCTGTGGGTGCAGTACGGCAAGTTCCTCTCCCGCGCCGTCCAGGGGGACTTCGGCGTCTCGACCGCCGTGCAGCCGGGCACGCAGTCCACCGAGATCCTCATGACGCGCCTGCCGGCGACCATCGAGCTGAGCATCGTCGCCCTGACGATCGCCCTCGTGCTGGCCATCCCGCTCGGCTACCTCGCCGCCCGCAAGCGCGCGAGCCTGCTCGACAACCTCTCCATCGTCGGCTCGCTCATCGGCGTTGCGGTCCCCGTCTTCTTCCTCGCCTTCCTGCTCAAGTACGTCTTCGCGATCGAGCTCGGCTGGCTGCCGGTCTCGGGTCGGCAGGAGGTCGACGCCACGCGGGTCACCGGCTTCTTCGTCCTCGACGGGCTGCTGACCCGCGAGTGGGACGCCTCCTGGGATGCACTCAAGCACCTGATCCTTCCCGGCATTGCCCTGGCCTCGATCCCCTTCGCCATGATCTTCCGCATCACCCGCGCCTCGGTGCTCGAGGTCCTCGACGAGGACTTCGTCCGCACGGCCCAGGCCAAGGGCCTGAGCCACCGCGTCGTCCGGGGCCGGCACGTCATGCGCAATGCCCTGCTGCCCGTCATCACCGCGGTGGGCCTGCAGGTCGGCGCGCTCCTGGCCGGCGCCGTGCTCACCGAGACCGTCTTCAACTTCGGTGGCATCGGGGAGGCCCTGAAGATCGCCTTCTCCGAGCGGGACTACCCGGTCCTGCAGCTGCTCGTCTTCGTGGCCGCCCTGACCTACGTGCTGGTCAACCTCCTCGTGGACATCCTCTACGCCGTCGTCGACCCCCGAGTGAGGACCCGATGAGCCCCTCCGACCCCGACAAGACCCCCCCGCCGCGGGCTGGGCGCGCGCCGCAAGGAGCGCATCGACGAGCTCGCGGCCACGAGCGGCACCGCGACGGCGACCGTCGACGAGGCCGGCACCATCGAGGACACCGGTGGCGTCGGGCTCGTGGCCTCCGCGTGGGCCCGTCTGCGCCGCAACCCGATCTTCCTCATCGGCCTCGGCATCACGACGCTCTTCGTGCTGCTCGCGATCCTCGCCCCCGTGCTGGCGCCCCACGACCCGGCCTCGTGGATCCTCAAGGACCAGATCTCCCAGCAGACCAACCCGATCCCCGACCCGCAGCCCGGTCACCCCCTCGGCGGCGACGACAAGGGGCGCGACCTGCTCTCACGCCTGCTCGTGGGCAGCCAGCAGACCCTCTTCGTCGGCGTCTGCGCCACCCTCATCGGCCTCGCCGGTGGCCTGGTGCTCGGCACCATCGCCGGCGCCTTCGGCGGATGGGTCGACTCGGTGATCATGCGCCTCGTCGACGTCATGCTCTCCATCCCCTCGCTGCTGCTCGCCGTCTCGATCTCGGCGCTCGCGACCAACCCCAGCCAGTGGACGGTCATCATCGCCGTCGCGATCGTGCAGATCCCGATCTTCGCCCGACTCCTGCGCGGCTCGATGCTCGCCCAGCGAAGCAAGGACCACGTCCTCGCCGCGCGCGCCCTCGGCGTCAAGCGGTCGGCCATCGTGCTGCGGCACATGCTGCCCAACTCGCTCGGCCCGGTCATCGTGCAGGCCACACTGGTGCTCGCGACGTCGATCATCGACGCGGCCGCGCTGTCCTTCCTCGGCCTCGGCAACCCGGACGACAGCTCGCCCGAGTGGGGCCAGATGCTCGGCCAGGCGCAGCGCTACATCTACGACGACCCCCACCTGGCCTTCTACCCGGCGGCGTGCATCATCGTCGTCGCGCTCGGCTTCACCCTCATGGGTGAGTCGCTGCGAGAGGCCCTCGACCCCAAGAGCCGCAGGTGACCCGCATGACCACGTCCCCCACCTCCCGCCGGCCCGAGCCGCTGCTGTCCGTACGCGACCTGTCGGTGACCTTCGGGATCAAGCACGGCACCCCCTTCCGCGCCGTCGACGGTCTGAGCTTCGACGTGCGGCCCGGCCAGACCGTCGGCCTCGTCGGCGAGTCCGGCTGCGGCAAGTCGGTGACCTCGCTGGCGATCATGGGGCTGCTCCCGGCCCGCGGCAACCAGGTGTCCGGCACCGTCACCTACGGCGGCGAGGACCTGCTCTCGCTCTCCGACAAGGAGATGCGCGGCAAGCGGGGCAAGGACATCAGCATGATCTTCCAGGACCCCCTGTCCTCCCTCAACCCGGTCGTGCCCATCGGGCGGCAGGTCACCGAGGTCCTCGAGCGGCACAAGGGCATGTCCAAGAAGGAGGCGATGCCCCACGCCCGGGAGATGCTGCGCAAGGTCGGCATCCCCGACCCCGACCGCCGCCTCAAGGACTACCCGCACCAGCTCTCCGGCGGCATGCGCCAGCGCGCGCTCATCGCCATGGCCCTGGCCTGCGAGCCGCGTCTGCTCATCGCCGACGAGCCGACGACCGCCCTCGACGTGACGATCCAGGCGCAGATCCTCGCGCTGCTGCGCGAGCTCGTCGAGGAAACCGGGACGGCGCTCATCATGATCACCCACGACCTCGGCGTCGTCGCCGGGCTGTGCGACGAGATCAACGTCCTCTACGGCGGGCGCCTCGTCGAGCGCGCCGACCGTCACGACCTCTTCGCCGAGCCGCGCCACCCCTACACCTCGGGCTTGCTCGCGAGCGTCCCCAGCCTCGACGGCGAGCGGGGCGGCCGGCTCAACCCCGTGCCCGGCTCCGTCTCCGACAACCTGCCGTGGACGAGCGCGTGCGCCTTCGCGCCCAGGTGCGCCAACGCGACCTCCGAGTGCCGCGAGTCCACCCCTGACCTGTCCGTGGCGGGAGGTGGCCGCGCGCTGCGGTGCTTCCACCCGACGTCCGGCACGCCGTCACCCGCCGAGGACGCCACGACCCAGGAGGCCCGATGACCACCGACACCACCCCTGCCGAGGCGCCGCTCACCACCGACGACGTGCTCGTCGACGTCCGGGGCATCAAGGTCCACTTCCCCATCACCAAGGGGATCATCTTCGACAAGGTCGTCGGCCACGTCCACGCGGTCGACGGCGTCGACCTGCAGATCCGCCGCGGCGAGACCTACGGCCTCGTCGGGGAGTCAGGCTGCGGCAAGTCGACGCTCGGCCGGGCGATCCTCCACCTCGAGCCGCCGACCGACGGCACGGTGACCTTCGACGGCGAGCCGATCTCCACGCTCTCGGGCGAGGCGCTGCGTCGTCGGCGCAAGGACCTGCAGATGGTCTTCCAGGACCCGATGGGCAGCCTCGACCCGAGGCAGAGCGTCGAGGCGCTGCTCGTCGAGGGCATGCGCGCCCACGGCATCGTCAAGGACGCCAAGGAGGCCCAGCCCCGGCTGCGCCAGCTGCTCAGCGACGTCGGTCTGCCGCCCGCGGCCCTGAAGAAGTACCCCCACGAGTTCTCCGGCGGCCAGCGCCAGCGCATCGGCATCGCCCGGGCGCTCAGCGTCAACCCCGAGCTGATCGTCGCCGACGAGCCGGTCTCCGCGCTCGACGTCTCCGTGCAGGCCCAGGTCATCAACCTCATGTCCGACCTGCAGGAGGAGTACGAGCTGACCTACCTGGTCATCGCCCACGACCTGTCGGTCGTGCGGCACATCTCCGACCGGGTCGGCGTCATGTACCTCGGCGGCATCGTCGAGGAGGCCCCGGCCGACGACCTCTACGCCACTCCCCTGCACCCCTACACGCGTGCGCTGCTGTCCGCGGTCCCGGTCCCCGACCCCGTCGTCGAGGACTCGCGCGAGCAGATCCTGCTCAGCGGGGACCTGCCCTCGCCCGCCAACCCGCCGAGCGGGTGCCGATTCCACACCCGCTGCCCGTGGCGTCAGGAGACGCGCTGCGACACCGAGCGACCGGAGCTGCGGGTCGTGCAGATCGGCGGCGCCGGTGACGGGCACAAGGTCGCCTGCCACTGGGCCGAGCAGATCGAGTTGGGCGAGCTCCAGCCGCACGCCGTCACGGCACAGATCGACGAGACCGGGGCCGAGCTCGCCGCGGACGCCGAGGCCGAGCGTCTGACGGGGGACCTCCCCTTCGCCTGACGTCCGTCGCAGCCCGCGCATGACGAAGGGGGGGGCGCCCACCAGCTGGTGGGCACCCCCCTTCGTCGTACGTCGGTCAGGCTCCGGCCGTCGAGGTGTCCGCCGAGGCGCCACCCTCGACCGCGCCGGCCTGTCCGGCGGCCACGGCGTCGGTGCGGTCGACGAGACCCTGCCCGGCGAAGAGACCGTGCTCCTCGGTGACGACCTGGGTGTCGACGATGACGCGCGGCTCGGCGAAGTGGCAGCGCGAGGGGTGCTCCCCCGAGCCGTCGGTGCGCAGCTCGAGCAGCGGCGTCTCGGTGCGGCAGATGTCCTGCGCCTTCCAGCAGCGGGTGTGGAAGTGGCAGCCCGCCGGCGGGTTGGCCGGCGAGGGCACATCGCCCTGGAGGACGATCTGCTCCCGCTTGCCCCGCAGCGTCGGGTCCGGCACGGGCACCGCCGACAGGAGGGCCTGCGTGTACGGGTGCGTCGGGCGCGAGTAGATGTCGTCCTCGTCGCCGATCTCGACCATGCGGCCGAGGTACATGACCCCGACCCGGTCGGAGATGTGGCGCACGACCGACAGGTCGTGGGCGATGAAGATGTAGGACAGACCGAGCTCGTCCTGCAGCTTTTCCATGAGGTTGATGACCTGCGCCTGCACGGAGACGTCGAGCGCGGAGACCGGCTCGTCGCAGATGAGCACCTTGGGGTTGAGCGCGATGCCCCGGGCGATGCCGATGCGCTGACGCTGACCACCGGAGAACTGGTGCGGGTACCGGTTGATGTGCTCGGGGTTGAGCCCGACGAGCTCGAGCAGCTCCTGCACCCGCGCCCGACGACCGCCCTTGGGCACGACGTCGGAGTGGATCTCCAGCGGCTCACCGACGATCTCGCCGACGGTGCGCCGCGGGTTGAGCGAGGTGTAGGGGTCCTGGAAGACGATCTGGATGTCACGCCGCAGGCGGCGCATGTCGGCGCCGGACTGCGCGTACATGTCGACGCCGTCGAAGTCGACGGTGCCCTCGGTCGGCTCCTCGAGCCGCATGAGCAGCCGACCCAGGGTCGACTTGCCGCACCCGGACTCACCGACGATGCCGAGCGTCTCGCCCTTGTACAGCTCGAAGTCGACACCGTCGACGGCCTTGACGTGGCCGACGGTCGTACGGAGCACGCCACCCTTGATCGGGTAGTGCTTCTTCAGGCCCTGTGCCTTGAGGATCACCTCAGACATCGAGCACCTCCTCGCTGAAGTGGCAGGCCGACTGGCGCTGCGGGCCGACGTCGAGCAGCTCGGGCCGCTGCGTCGAGCAGATGTCCTGCGCCATGACGCACCGGGGGTGGAAGGCGCAGCCGGAGGGGATCCGGGTGAGGTTCGGCGGCAGACCGCCGATGGCCGAGAGGGTCTGCCCCTTCTGGTCCAGACGCGGGATCGACTCGAGCAGACCCCGGGTGTACGGGTGGGCGGGCCGAGCGTAGATGTCGCCCACCTCGGCCCGCTCGACGATCCGCCCGGCGTACATGACCGCGATCCGGTCGGCGACGTCGGCGACGACACCCAGGTCGTGGGTGATGAGGATCAGACCCATGTTGAACTCCTCCTGCAGCTCCTGCAGGAGGGCCATGATCTGGGCCTGCACCGTCACGTCGAGAGCCGTGGTCGGCTCGTCCGCGATGAGGACCTTGGGGTTGAGCGCGATGGCCATCGCGATCATGATCCGCTGGCGCATGCCCCCGGAGAACTGGTGGGGGTAGGCCTTGACCCGCTCCTTGGCCGCGGGGATGTTGACCCGCTCCATGAGGCGGACCGCCTGCGCGTAGGCATCGGACCTGTTCATGCCCTGGTGCACGCGGAACATCTCACCGATCTGCCACCCGACCGGGAAGACCGGGTTCAGCGAGCTCAGCGCGTCCTGGAAGACCATCGAGATCTCCGGGCCACGCAGGTGGCGCCGGTGGTCCTCCGGCATCGTCAGCAGGTCGTTGCCCTTGTAGAGGATGCGACCGCCCGGGATGACCGCCGGGGGCATGTCGAGGATGCCCATGATCGCCTGCGCGGTCACCGACTTGCCCGACCCCGACTCGCCGAGGATGGCAAGCGTCTCGCCCTCGTCGAGGCTGAAGTTGACGCCGTTGATCGCCTTGGCCACGCCCTCCCGGGTGTGGAACTCGACGTACAGGTCGTCGACCTCGAGCAGGTGCTCGCCCGTCGACTGTGTCGTCTCAGTGCTCATGTGACTACTCACCTTGCTCTCAGCGGCTCTTCGGGTCGAAGGCATCACGCACGGCGTCGCCGAGCATGATGAAGGCCAGGACCGTGATGCTGAGGAAGAGGGCCGGGAAGAAGAGGATGTGCGGCGACGCCCGAAGGGGAGTCAGCCCGTCGTTGATCATGACGCCCCACGACACGGTCGGCGGCCGCAGGCCGATGCCGAGGAAGGACAGCGTCGCCTCCGCCGCGATGTACGAGCCGAGGTTGATCGTCGTGACGACGATGGCCGGGGCCATGGCATTGGGCAGCACGTGCCGGCGGATGATCCGCATCGGCGAGGCGCCGAGCGCCCGGGCGGCCTGCACGTAGTCGTTGGGCTTGACCTGGATGACCGAGCTGCGCATGAGGCGCATGAGGCTCGGCCAGCCGAAGAGGACGAAGACGAGCACGACCTGGATGACCACGCCGAAGTAGCCCTGGATCGGGATCCCCCAGATCTCCTCGGTGTCGCGCAGCGAGGACAGGAAGATGATGCCCGAGAGCAGCAGGGGGATGGCGAAGAAGATGTCGCCGAGGCGGCTGATCAGGGTGTCGACCAGGCCGCCCACGTACCCGGCGAGCAGGCCGAGGAAGGAGCCGAGGACGAGCACACCGAAGGTCGCGAGCACGCCGACGAGGATCGAGGCGCGGGCGCCGTAGACGACGCGGGTGTAGATGTCCTGGCCCTGCACGTCGGTGCCGAACCAGTGCTCCCCGCTCGGCGACTGGCGGGCCTTGCTCAGGTCGTTGAACCTCAGGTCGTAGGTCGTGAAGAGCGACGGCCAGATGGCCATCAGCAGGAACATGAGGATGAGCAGGCTCGAGATCCAAAAGAGCGGGTTGCGACGCAGCGAGACGAAGGCGTCCGCGGTCAGCGAGCGTGAGGGGCCCTCGGCCGCCTCGGCGATCACGGCCGTCCGGGTGGTCGTGGCGCCGGCCTCGTCCTGGCCCGGCTCCGGGGCGGCGTCCTGCGCCGTGGTCTTGTCAGTCATTGCTGATCCTCGGGTCGAGTGCGCCGTAGAGGAGGTCGACGAGCAGGTTCATCAGGAGGTAGACGATGACGAGCGTTGTCACCGCCCCGACGACCGCGATCCCGTCACGGTTGCGGATCCCGGTGAAGATGTACCCGCCGACGCCGCTGACGTTGAAGATGCCCTCGGTGACGATCGCGCCGCCGAGGAGGGCGCCGAAGTCGTAGCCCATGAAGGTGACGACGGGGATCATCGAGTTGCGCAGGGTGTGCACGCCGACGATGCGCCCCCGACTCAGCCCCTTGGCCTTGGCGGTGCGCACGTAGTCGGAGCGGATGTTTTCGGAGATGTTGGTCCGCATGAGGCGGGCGATGTACGCCAACGAGGTCGACCCGAGCACCATCGCCGGCATGATCAGGGCGACGAAGTCCGGATCCTTGCCCGAGGCGAGCGCGGGGAAGATCTCCCACTTGAGGCCGAGGAAGTAGCGGGCGGCGAAGCCGATGACGAAGATCGGGACCGAGATGACGAAGAGGGTGCTGACGAGCACGAGGTTGTCGATGAAGCCCCCCTTGCGCAGTCCCGCGAGGACACCCGCGATGATGCCGATGACGCCCTCGAAGACCAGCGCCATGACGGCCAGCTTGGCGGTCACCTGGAAGCGCTCACCGAGCTCCTTGGCCACGGGGATGCCGTACTGGTTCTCACCCAGGTCGCCCTGGACGACGTTCTTGGCGTAGTAGCCGTACTGGACGATCAACGGGTCGTTCAGGTGGTACTTCTCGTTGAACTTCTCGACATAGGCAGCCGGGCAGGGCCGCTCGCCACACTTGCCGGCCGTGGGGTCACCCGGCATGGCGAAGACCATGGCGTAGATCAGGAACGTGGAAAGGATGATCACCGGGATCATCTGGAGCAATCGTCGAACGATGTACTTGCCCACGTGCACCTCCTCATGGAACTGGTACGCACCTCAGGCCCGGGGTGCCGGGAGAGGGTAACTCACTGTGTGCGACCCCGCCGCAGACCATTGGCGGGAGTGCACGCCACCGGCCGGCCATCGCGAAGGTGATGGCCGGCCGGGGTCGTGCTGAGTCAGCCGTGGGGCTGGGTCACTCCTTGACGGTGATGGCCGCCAGGTCCGGGTTGCCGAAGGGGGGTCGCCTGGACGTTGTCGACCTTCTCCGACCAACCGATGATCGTCTTGCCGTACCACGTGGGGATGGTGGTGAACTCCTTGGCGATCATCCCCTCGGCCTCCTGGTACAGCTTGTTGGCCTCCTCGGGGGTCTCCGCCGCACCGGCCTCGCGCATCTTCTTCTGGAAGTCCGCGTTGTCGTAGGCGTAGTAGTTCGAGCCAGCGCCCTTGCCGTAGATCGGGGCGAGGTAGTTCTCGATGGACGGGTAGTCCATGACCCAGCCCATGCGGAACATGCCCTTGAGCTCGTCGTTGCCGAGCTGCGTCAGCATGGTCTTGAAGTCGACCGCCGGGGTGGCGACGCAGTCGATGCCGATGGCCTTGTTGACCGAGTTGCAGACCGCCTCGGTCCACTCCTTGTGGCCGCCGTCACCGTTGTAGGTGAGGGTCAGCTTGCCGTCGTAGCCGCCGCCCTCCTCGAGGAGCTGCTTGGCCTTGGTCGGGTTGTACTCGCAGTACTCACCGCAGGCGCCCTCCTTGTAGCCGTCGACGATCGGGGAGACCCAGCCGGTGGCCGGGGTCATCGCGCCGTTGAAGATCTGCTTGACGATCGTCGGCCGGTCGATGGCCATCGAGATGGCCTGGCGGACCTTGACGTTCTTCAGCTTGGTGTCGACGTGGTAGTTCATGCCGATGAACTGGAGGGTGGAGTTCTCCTTCTCCAGGTACCGGCCCTCACCGAGGTCGTCCTTGAACTTGTCGTCGACGAGCGCGCTCGCCGGGATCTGACGGACGACGTCGACCTCGCCGGCCTGCAGCGCGGTGTACTCGGCGTCGGCGTCCTGGAAGATCTTGAAGGTGATCTTGTCGGCCTGGCCGCCGAACTCACCGGCGTAGTCGTCGAACTTGCTGACGACGATCGACGAGTTCTCGTCCCAGGAGTCGAACTTGTACGGGCCGGCGGCGACGGGCTTCTTGCCGAAGGCCTCCGGGTCGTCGAAGAAGGAGTCGGGCTGGGGAGCGAAGGCCGTGTAGCCCAGACGCAGCGGCAGGTTGGAGACCGGCTCGGTGGTCTTGATGGTGAAGGTGTGGTCGTCGACGACCTCGAGGCCGGAGAGCTCCTTGACCTTGGACTTCGGGTCGGAGACCTCGTCGTAGCCCTCGACCGGCTCGAAGAAGTAGCCACCCTGCTGGCCGTTGGGGCCGAAGGCGGTGTAGTTCCAGGCGTCGACGAAGTTCTTCGCCTTGACCTCGGTGCCGTCGTGGAACTTGTAGCCCTTCTTGATCTTGACCGTGAACGTCTTGTTGTCCTCGGTCTCGATCGACTCCGCGATGTCGTTCTCGGGCTCGGCCGTCTCGGGGTTGTAGTGGACCAGCTTGGCGGTCAGGACGTCGAGGACGTCACCACCACAGGTCTCAGCGGTGTTGCCCGCGACGAGCGGGTTCTCCGGGTTGCAGCCACCGGAGACGATCTCGCCACCCGGGCCGCCGCCCGAGCCGCTGTCGTCGTCGCTGCTGCCACCGCACGCGGTCGCGAGAAGCGCGGCCGCGGAGATGCTGGCGATTGCCATCGCGCGAGACTTCACTCGCATGGAGGTCCTCCTACGTCAAGCCGCCGGGAAAGGCGGGTCTAACGGCTTTCCCGATCGTCCGGGTCCACCCCTGGGTGCAGCGCGGTCCGCGACTGCACGAGCCATCAAAAACCACCCTGCGGCGGTTGACCACGACCCCGTGTGCTGTGAGACACAACTGTGACTCTTCGGTGACCACCCCGGCACCCCTCGCAGGAGATGCAGGGTTAACCCTCACGGCCGGGAAACCTTGCGGCTGGAGCCACGGATCCCGACAATCCGGGGTGGTCCTGTGCCTGCCCGGTCACCCGCGCGCAGGACCTGCCACGACGTCCTCGAGGCTCAGCGGCCGACGGTCCGGTCCGGCGAGCGGCAGCCGCCAGTTGGGGTACTCCTCGTCGGTGCCCGGCTGGTTGATCGCTCGGACGTCGCCGACGAGGTCGGTCAGGGCGATGCCGCGCAACCGGGCCGGGGTCAGCTCGAGCCAGCGGTGCAGTGCCGCGACGACGTCGGCCACCTCGGCATCGGCGGTCTCGAGCAGCCCCCGCTCGGCGAGGGCCTCGCGCACGGCCTGCACGCTCGCCGCCTCCGCAGCCCGCTCCTCGTCGACGGGTCGGGTCAGCAGCCCGAGCCGCTCGCGCAGGTCGACGTGCTCGAGGGCGAGGTAGCCCGCGCTCGGCGGCAGGTCGTGGGTGGTCACCGTCGCCAGGCACAGCTCTCGGTAGTCCTCCGGCGGCAGCGGGCGCCCGTCGGCACCCCACTCGAACCACACGACGCTCGTGCCGAGGATCCCCCGCTCGACGAGGTGGTCCCGCACCCACGGCTCGACGACACCGAGGTCCTCGCCGATGACGACGGCGCCGGCGCGCTGCGCCTCCAGGGCAAGTATGCCGACGAGGGCCTCGTGGTCGTAGCGCACGTAGGCCCCGTCCCCGGGGGTGTGCCCCTCCGGCACCCACCACAGCCGGAAGAGCCCGATGACGTGGTCGATCCGCAGGCCGCCGGCACCGGCGAGCACCCCACGGAGCATGTCGCGGAAGGGGGCATAGCCCAGCTCGGCGAGACGGTCCGGCCGCCACGGCGGCTGGGACCAGTTCTGCCCGAGCTGGTTGAACTGGTCGGGCGGGGCGCCGACGTCGACCCCGCGGGCGAGGGCATCACCGAGAGACCAGGCGTCGGCCCCCTCGGGGTGAATGCCGACGGCGAGGTCGGCCACCAGCCCGATGCCCATGCCCGCGTCACGCAGCCGCTGCTGGGCCTCGGTCAGCTGGCTGCGCACGACCCACTGGACCCACACGACGAAGGAGATCTCCCCGCGGTGGGCAAAGCGGTGCGCCTCGACGGCGGGCGAGGTCGGGGTGTGCAGCTCCTCGGGCCACTCGCTCTCCCACAGCGAGCCGTGCTCGGCAGCCAGGCTGCACCACGTGGCGAAGTCGACGAGCGCCTGCCCCTCACGCGCATGGAGGCGGGCCACCTCGTCGGCCTGGCGTGGCCCGAGGTGACGGTAGGCGAGGCGCAGCGCCGCCCCCTTGAGCGCCCACGCCGCGTCCCGGTCGATGGTGTCGGCCGCGTTGAGCCGGGCCGCCCGGTCGGCGAGCGTCTCGACCTCCTCGCGCACGGGCGCCGGCAACAGGTCGAGGCCGGGCAGCCGGCGCAGGTCGATGTAGATCGGGTCGACGAAGCGGCGTGACGTCGGGAGGTACGGCGAGGGCTCCATCGGTGGCACCGGCTCGGCCGCGTGCATCGGGTTGACCAAGACGAAGTGCGCGTCGTGCTCCCGTGCCGTCCACTCACCGAGCGCCACGAGGTCGCCGAGGTCGCCGATGCCCTGGCTGCCGGCACTGCGCACCTGGTACAGCTGCGTCATCAGGCCGGCGCGCGGCGCCTCGCGCAGGACCGCGGGCAGCTCCAGTCGCTGCGGGACGGTGACGAGGGTCGCCTGCTCCGTCCCCTCGACGAGCGGCACCTCCGGCCGGGCGAGGAGCTCGTGCCACCCGAGCGGGAGGTCGGCCGGCAGCTCGAAGGCCGCCTCGCCCACGAGGACCCCGTCGACCTCCCGGGGGTCGACGACGTGCTCGACCTGCACGAGGTCGCGACGTCCACCCCCTTCGAGCTGGACGTGGACCGTGACGGCGCTGCCGTGCGGGACGTGGACGAGGAGGCGAAGGGGGTCCCCCTCGCGCTGGACGACGGTCGGGGGCAGCGTGCGTCGCCACGGGGCGGTGCGGACCCGCTCGAGCGCGGTCGCCGTCGCCGCGTCGTCCGTGACGTCCTCGCCCATCGCCTCCAGCACCGCCCGCAGCGCGCTGCCCGGGACCCGACGGTGCTCACCGCGCCAGTCCCACCAGTGGGCGTCGACCCCCTTCGCGGCGGCCAACTCCTCCAGCAGCCCGCGGGGCTCCTCCGGGGCGTGCGTCTCGTCGCTCACGTGGCCAGCCTTCAGCAGCGGGGCCACCCGTGTCCACCGGGGCGGGTAGCGTGAGCGCGATGGACGACGTACAGCTCCTGGCGCCGCGTGAGGTGCCGCTCGGCGGGCCGCGCGCGATGACCGTGCGGCGCACCCTCCCCTCCCGGCAGCGCAGCCTCGTCGGCGCCTGGTGCTTCCTCGACCACTACGGCCCGGACGACGTCGCCGCCACCGGCGGCATGGCCGTGCCCCGCCACCCCCACACCGCGCTCGCGACGGTGTCGTGGCTCTTCACCGGGGAGATCGAGCACCGTGACTCCACGGGTGCGCACGCGATGGTCCGACCCGGTGAGCTCAACCTCATGACCGCGGGCCGCGGCGTGAGCCACTCGGAGTTCTCCACCCCGGCGACGAGCGTGCTCCACGGCGTGCAGCTGTGGTTCGCGCTGCCGTCGAGCGCGCGCGACGAGGAGCCCTCCTTCGTCCACCACGTGCCCGAGCCCATGTACGTCCCCGGCGGCGTCGCCCGCGTCTTCCTCGGCGAGCTGCTCGGTGTCCGCTCCCCCGTGCGGACCCACACCCCGATCACCGGCGCGGAGATCCTCCTCGACGCCGACGCCGAGACCCTCGTCGAGGTCCCGGCGGGCCACGAGCACGCCCTCCTGCTCGACGAAGGCGACGTCACCGTCGACGGCACCGCGCTCGAGGCGGGAGAGCTCGGCTACCTCCCGACCGGACGCCGCAGCTTCACGCTGCGCTCGGCACGTGGAGCCCGCCTCGTCCTCATCGGCGGTGAGCCCCTCGGCGAGCAGATCGTCATGTGGTGGAACTTCATCGGCCGCAGCCACGACGACGTCGTCGCCGCCCGCGACCGCTGGATGGCCGAGATCGGCCGGGAGCCGGTCGAGGGCGAGGAGCGCTTCGGACCCTTCCCCGACGGGCAGCCGGCCGCCCTGCCCGCCCCGGCCCTGCCGGGGGGTCGGCTGCGGGCGCGGGGCTGACATGGGTCTGATCAACGCACCGTCCGCCCGCGTCGTCTTCATCCACGGGCGGGGCCGCAGCGGGCCGAGCGCCTGGCCGCTGCTCGCGGAGGCAGGCGCTCCCGAGCACGTCTTCCTCGAGCGCACCTGCCCGGCCGACCAGCCCGAGCGCGACGCCGACCGGGCCATCGACGCCCTCGAGGGGCGCGGCCACCTCGTCGGCCACTCCTACGGCGCGGTCACCGCGATGCTCGCCGCGCAGCGCCGACCGGACCGGCTGCGCAGCCTGGTCCTCATCGAGCCCGCCTGTTACGACGTCGCCCGCGGTGGTCGTGGGGTCGAGCGGCACATCAGCGCCATGGCCCAGGTCTTCGCCGTCGCCGACGACCCGAGCGTCGACGGGCGAGAGTTCTTCCGACGCTTCGCCGCCGGCATGGGCGCCCCTGACCCGGAGGTCGACGACGGCACGTGCGACGCGGTGGCCGCCCGAATCCGGGCGACGCCGGCGCCGTGGGAGATCTCGCTGCGGGCCGATACCCCGCGCCTCGTCCCGACCCTCGTCATCACCGGGGACGGCTCACCGATGTACGCGGAGGTCGCCGCGGCCCTCGAGGCCCAGGGCGCGACCCACCTCCCGCTGCCCGGCGCCGGTCACCGACCCCAGGACACGCCCGAGGGCGCGGCGGCGATCACCGACTGGGTGGCGCGGCACGGCCGCTGAGCCTCACTGCCGGTGGAGCACCGCCACGGGGCAGGTCGCGAGCGCCAGCACCCGCTGCGTGACGGACCCGAGGAGCATCCCGCGGAACCCGCCCCGGCCGCGCGAGCCGACGAGGAGCAGGTCGGCCCCCTCGGCGACCTCGACGAGCGAGTCCGCGGCGCGACCGTGGCGCACCTCGACCGTCACCTCGATCTCGGGGTGGGCCCTGCGGGCCGCCTCGATCGTCGACTCGGCCATCCGGCGGTAGCGGCTGTCGACGGCCTCCCACTCGGGGGTCCCCGGCTCGGTGACGACGACGCCACCCTCCACCTCGACGTTCCACGATGTCACCGTCGTCACGGTGCGCCCCCGCAGGGCGGCCGCGTCGAGGGCGTGGTCGAAGGCCAGGCGGCTGTGCTCGCTGCCGTCGATGCCGACGACGACGCGCCCGTCGCCCTTCGTGCTGGCATTGTCGGGCACGAGCACGACGGGGCAGGGGGCGTGGGCGACGACGCTCATCGACGTCGTGCCGAGCACGATCCGCTCGGCACGATTTTTGCGGGCGGACCCGACGACGAGGACCCGCGCGCCCTGGGCGCTCGCCATGAGGGCCCCCGACGGCGAGCCCGTCGGCAGCGCCGTCGACACGGGGAGGCCGGGGTGGGTCGACTCGACGTGCGCCCTGGCGTCGACGACGACGCGCGTCGACTCCTGCTCGACCCGGTCCACGATCTCGGGGCTGGTCAGCAGCTCACCGTAGGCGGACAGCGGGGTGCCGAGGTCGACGGCGTGGACGAGGTGGAGCGGCGCGGAGAGCGCCGCGGCCTCGGCCGCGGCCCAGTCGATGACTGCGGCGTCCCGGTGGCTGCCGTCGAGGGCAGCCACCACGGCGCCGGAGGGTGTCGGGGTGTCGTGGGTGCTGGCGTCGGTGCTCATGCCCCATTGTCCCCACGAACCCCCACCGCGTGAAGGGGGGGGTCAGCGCCAGTCCGTCAGACCGGGCCGGTCGTGGCTCCCGCCGGGCCAGACCGCCCGCACGATGCCGGCCGCGGCGAGGGCCTTGCGGCACCCCGGGCAGGGCGGGTCGGTGATGTAGGCCGTCGCGCCCTTGGTGTCCCGGGTGGAAAACAGGAGCGCGTTGACCTCCGCGTGGATCGCGATGCAGAAGCCGGGCGTCCCCGGGCGGTCGTAGTCGCCGAGGCCCGGCACGGCGTCGTAGTCGAGCTGCCCCCTGGGGCAGGCTCCCTCGAGGCAGTCGGCCTCGCCCGGGGCGGCGCCGTTGTAGCCGGTCGCGATGATCCGGTGGTCGATCGTCAGCACGGCACCGACGCGGCGGCGGGTGCACTTGGCGCGGGCGGCGACAGCCGTGGCGATGCCGAGGAAGTAGTCGTCCCAGCTCGGCACGCTCGTGGTCGGGGTCTCGTCGGGCACGGACCGATCCTAGGCAGACCGGGCCCGCGTGATAGACCGCTGGGGTGACGAGCCACGAGACGACGCGACGGACTCCCCCCTTCGGACCCGGGCTCGCTCTCCTCGGCGTGGCCCTCATCTCGATCAACCTGCGCCCCGGGGCGACCTCCATCGGTCCGCTCCTGGCGGAGGTGCGTGCGGCCCTCGAGATCGGCCCGACCCTCGCCGGTGTGGTGACCGCGCTGCCGGGCTTCGCCTTCGCCGTCGCCGGTGGCGGTGCCGTCGCGCTGGCCCGACGCGTCGGGGTCTCCGCGGGGATCGCGCTCGGTGTCGCCGCGGTCGTCGTCACACTGCTGGCCCGCGTGTTCACCGACTCCTCCGGCGTCTTCCTCGTGCTCACCGCGATCGGGCTCGCCGGCATGGGGCTGGGCAACGTCCTCGTCCCCGCGTGGATCAAGGCGCACTCCACCGACGGTGGGGTGCGGCTCATGACGATCTACTCGATGGGGCTGACGGTCGGCGGCACCCTCGGCCCGCTGCTCGCCGCCCCCGTCGCCGACGTCGCCCCCGGCCAGTGGCGCGGCGCCCTCGGCATGTGGGGGCTCGTCGCCCTGCTCGCCCTCGTCCCGTGGGTCGTTATCGCCCTGCGCGACCGGGTCCACCGCCGCGCCGCGGGCGAGACCCCGACGTCGCGGATCTGGCACTCCCCCACCGCGATCGCGCTCACCGTGCTCTTCGGCGTGCAGTCGACCAATGCCTACGTGCAGTTCGGCTGGCTGCCGCAGATCTACCGCGACGCGGGGCTGTCGGGCGCCACCGCCGGCCTGCTCACCTCGGTGCTCGCCGCGCTCGGCATCTTCGGCGGGCTGCTCATGCCGACCGTCATCGACCGCAGCCGTGACCTGTCCGCGTGGATGATCGGCTTCGGGACGCTCGCCGTCGCCGGCTACCTCGGCCTGCTCCTCGCCCCGGCGACCGTGCCGTGGCTGTGGGCGGTCCTGCTCGGCCTGTCGGGCTTCGCCTTCCCCACCGCCATCGCCCTCATCGCGGCCCGCACCCACAACCCCCACGTGACGGCCCAGCTGTCTGGATTCGTCCAGCCGGTCGGCTACCTGCTCGCAGGGATCGGCCCCTTCGCCGTCGGCCTCCTGCACGAGCTGACCGGCGGCTGGACCGTCGTGCTCCTGCTGCTCATGACGACGGGTGTCGGCATCACCCTCGCCGGCCTGCGGGTCGCCCGCCCGGTGCTCGTGGACGACGAGATCGGCGTCAGCTCGCCCACGCGCTGAGGCAGGCGGCCGCCGCGGCGCCCGGGTCGTGGGCGCCCATGATCTCGCGGACGACGGCGACGCCGGCGATGCCGGTGAGGGACAGGGCCGGCACGTCCGCGACCGTCACGTCACCGATAGCGACGACCGGCAGGTCAGTGGCAGCAGCGCGAAGGGGGTACCCCGCAAGACCCACCGGGGGGGCGACCCGCGCTCTTCGTCGGGGTGGGGCGGTAGGGGCCGCACCCGAGGTAGTCGGGCCGATCCGCACCGACGCGCGCCTCGGCGGCCCGGACGTGCTCGAGGGTGCCGGCGGTCAGGCCGACGAGGGCATCGGGCCCGAGCAGGGCCCGAGCGTCCGCAGTCGGCAGGTCGGCCTGCCCGAGGTGGACCCCGTGCACGGGGGCACCGCGTCGACGCGCCGCATGGGCGACGTCGGCGCGGTCGTTGACGATGACCCGGGTGGTGGGGGCGACCTCGGCGACCGCGCCGGCCACGGAGAGGACGAGGTCGAGCAGCTCGCCCGCGAGCAGGTGCTTGGCCCTGACCTGGACGATGCCTGCGCCGGCTGCTGCCGCAGCGGCCGCCGCCCGGACGGTGGCCGGCCCGTGGCCCGAGGTGACGAGGTGGAGGCGCCAGTCGATCACGTGAGCCGCACTCCGCTCCCGACCTCGGTGGGGGTCACCGCGTCGAGGGCGTCGAGCAGACCGACCCGGAAGCTGCCCGGCCCGAGACCGCCCACCCGCTCCGAGGCGACGGTGAGCAAGGCGGTCGCCGCCACCGCCGCGACGAAGGGGGCCGCCACGGCGGCGTGCGCCGCGCTGAGGGCGCCGAGCAGGCACCCGGTGCCGGTCACCCGCGTGAGCACCGGTGCGCCCGAGGCGATCCGGACGCTCTGGCGCCCGTCGGTGACGAGGTCGACCGCCCCGGAGACGGCGACGACGCACCCGTGCGCAGCCGCGAGGGAGTGGGCCGCCTCGGCGGCCGCGTCCGGGGCGACGGTGCTGTCGGCCCCGCGACCGGGCTGCCCTCCCCCGGCGAGCACGAGGACCTCCGAGGCGTTACCGCGCACGATGCTCGGCCCGAGGGCGAGCAGCTCGAGGGCGAGCGGGGTGCGCACGGGCGCCAGACCGATGGCGGTCGGGTCGAGCACCCAGGGGGTGCCGCGCTCGGCCGCCACCTCGGCCGTCGGGAGCAGCCCGGCCCGCCCGTCGGAGCTCAGCGAGCCGAGGTTGGCGAGGAAGGCGTCGGCCACGGTCACGAGGGTCGGCGCCTCGTCGACGGTCTCGGTGAGCATCGGCCGGGCGCCGACGGCGAGCAGCCCGTCGGCGACGATCGCCCGGGTCACCGACCCGGTCGCCCCGTGGACGAGCGGGCTGGCGGCCCGCATCGCGGCGACGGCGGCGGTCACCTCGGCGCGCAGGTCGCTCATGTCGTCGCCCCCGACGGCACGCCCGGCCGGAGGAGCGTGCCAGATCGGACGGCGACCGCCTCGACGTCGTCGTCGAGCTCGCACCGGGCCAGGCGTGGCCCGAGGGCGCCGCACCCGGCGACGAGCAGACCGCCGACGACGAGCACCGCGACGACCGCCCCGTCGTGCCCGAGGAGCGGCTCGAGCCGGGGCAGCCACCACGGCCACAGGGCCGGGACGACGATGGAGAGGGAGTAGGCGGTGCCGTACCCCGTCGAGCGGACGTGCGCGGGGAAGCGCTCGCACAGGTAGGCCCCGACGGGCCCGTAGCCGCACACGGTGACGACCTGGAGCAGGGCCACCCCCACGACGAAGGGGAGGACGGCTGCGGTCATCGTCGCCAGCCAGAGCAGTGGCGCGAGCACGGCGGCCGCGAGGCCCCAGCCGACGAAGTAGCGCCGCCGGCCGAGCACCGTCGACCAGTGCCCGGTCGTCGACATGACGAGGGCCTGGGCGACGGAGGCGACGCCCATGACCGTCGCGACCTCGCCGCCGTCGAGGCCGTGGTCAGCGGCCAGGCGGCCGGTCGCGGCGATGACGACCATGTTGGTCATGAGCCACAGCCCCGACATCAGGCCGAACATCTGCCAGAAGGCACCCGCGTAGGCGCCACCGAGGACGGCCCGGAGACCGAGCGCGGCGGGCGCCCTGGTGTCGGCCTGCTCGCGCTGACGCACGACGTGGGGCGCGTCGGCGACCCGCGCGGAGTAGAAGGCGAGCAGGGCGAGGCTGGCGAGCCCTCCGGCGACGAAGGAGAGGCGCCAGCCCCACTCCGCGTAGGTGGCCGGGCCGAGGAGCGCGAGGAGCGCCGCGGTGGCGAAGGCGATCGTCGACTGGGCCCAGGGGGCCATCGACATGATGAGCCCGGAGACGAGACCACGGCGCCGCGGTGGTGACCACTCCATCGCGAGCGGGATCGCCGAGGTGTACTCCCCGGCGAGGAAGACGCCACCGACGAAGCGCAGCAGCACGACGGCGCCGATGGCGAGCACGCCGACGCTCGCGTGGGTCGGGACCGCCGCGATGAGCAGGGAGCAGGCAGCCGTGCCGGCGATGGCCACCTGGGTCGTGCGGGTGCGGCCGACGCGATCGGCGATCCGCCCGAAGACCATCGCCCCGACGGGGCGGCCGAGCAGGGTGGCGACGACGACGAGGGCGCCGGAGGTGACGCCGGCGTGCGGCCCGGCGAGCGTCACGAGCGCCGGGGCGAGCGCGACGACGGGCAGGAAGATGTTGACCTGGTCGACGTAGTTGCCCACGACCCCGGCGCGCACGGCGGCGCGTCCCGCCGGTGGCAGGTCGGGCACGAGGCTCATCGGGTCGACTCGTCACGGACGTAGACGCTCGAGCCGAGCTCGACGAACTGGCGCGCCTTGGCCGCCATGCCCGCCTCGGCGATCGCCCGCTGGTCGGCGGCCGACCCGTAGGCGTCGCGGATGTCCTGGCTGATCCGCATGGAGCAGAACTTCGGCCCGCACATCGAGCAGAAGTGGGCGGTCTTCGCCGGCTCGGCGGGGAGGGTCTCGTCGTGGAAGGCCATCGCCGTCTCGGGGTCGAGGGCGAGGGCGAACTGGTCGTGCCAGCGGAACTCGAATCGGGCCCGGCTCAGGGCATCGTCGCGCTCCCGGGCCCTCGGGTGCCCCTTGGCCAGGTCGGCCGCGTGCGCGGCGATCTTGTACGTGATGACGCCGGTGCGCACGTCGTCGCGGTCGGGCAGGCCGAGGTGCTCCTTGGGCGTGACGTAGCAGAGCATCGCCGTGCCATGGCGGGCGATCTCCGTGGCGCCGATGGCGGAGGTGATGTGGTCGTAGCCGGGCGCGATGTCGGTGACGAGTGGCCCGAGCGTGTAGAAGGGCGCGCCGTGGCACCAGTCCTGCTCGAGGTCGACGTTGTCCTTGACGAGGTGCAGGGGCACGTGGCCCGGGCCCTCGACCATGACCTGGACGTCGTGCTCCCACGCGCGCAGGGTCAGCTCACCGAGCACCCGCAGCTCGGCGAGCTGAGCGGCGTCGTTGGCGTCCGCGACCGACCCCGGCCGCAGCCCGTCGCCGAGCGAGAAGGCGACGTCGTAGCGGGCGAAGATCTCGCACAGCTCGTCGAAGTGGGTGTACAGGAAGGACTCCTCGTGGTGGGCCAGACACCAGCCGGCCATGATCGAGCCGCCGCGGGAGACGATGCCGGTGACACGGTCAGCGGTGAGCGGGACGAAGGCGAGCCGCACCCCGGCGTGGATCGTCATGTAGTCGACGCCCTGCTCGCACTGCTCGACGACGGTGTCCCTGAAGACCTCCCAGGTGAGGTCCTCGGCCCGACCGTCGACCTTTTCGAGCGCCTGGTAGATCGGGACGGTGCCGATGGGCACGGGGCTGTTGCGGATGATCCACTCACGGGTCGTGTGGATGTCGTCGCCGGTCGACAGGTCCATGACGGTGTCGGCCCCCCAGCGAGTGGCCCAGGTGAGCTTGTCGACCTCCTCGGCGATGGAGGAGGTGACGGCGGAGTTGCCGATGTTGGCGTTGATCTTCGTGAGGAAGGCCCGCCCGATGACCATCGGCTCGGACTCGGGGTGGTTGACGTTGGCCGGGATGATCGCGCGGCCGGCGGCCACCTCGTCGCGGACGAGCTCGGGCGAGCATCCTTCTCGCAGAGCGACGTAGCGCATCTCCGGCGTGATCTCGCCGCGGCGTGCGTAGTGCAGCTGGGTGACGGTGCGGCCCTCCACGGCACGAAGGGGGTCCCTCCCTTCGCCCCGCCAGGCCCGGGAGGCCTCGCCGCGGCGCACGGCGGACCGTCCGTCGTCGAGCAGGTCGCGTGGTCGCCCCGCGTAGGGCTCGACGTCGCCGCGCGCGGTGATCCACGCCGCCCGCGCCGGGGGCAGCCCGACCTCGGGGTCGCTGCCGGGGCCGGCCGTGCGGTAGACGTGCACGTCGTCGTTGGTGCTGCCGTCGGGGCTGTCGGCCAGGGAGATCGCCGTCACCGGCACCTCGATCGACGGGTCGTGGGGGTCGGTCAGCACCTCACGACGGTGCTGGGGGTGGAGCTCGGTCTGCTCGTCGGTGCGCACCAGTGCGCCTCCTCTTCCTTCGCCGGCATGATCCGGACAGGTTCAGACGGTCCGGACGGCGTCAGTCCGATCTCAGCTCGTGCCCGAGCTCCCGTGGGGGTGCTCCGATACAACCACATGGCTACGGTGGCGGCATGACCGCCCCGCTCCCCCGACCGCCGGTGGCCCTGACGATCGCCGGGTCGGACCCGTCGGGCGGGGCAGGGATCCAGGCCGACCTCAAGACCTTCAGCGCGCTCGGTGCCTTCGGCACGAGCGTCATCACCGCCCTCACCGCCCAGTCGACGACCGGCGTCACCGACGTGCACGAGGTGCCGGTCGCACACGTGCGGGCCCAGCTCGAGACCCTCGTCGCCGACGTGCGCATCGACGTGGTCAAGGTGGGGATGCTCGCGTCGGCACCGCTCGTCGAGGTGGTCCACGAGCTGCTCACGACCGGTCCGCTCGCTGCGACACCGGTCGTCCTGGACCCGGTCATGGTGTCGACGTCGGGCTCGCGGCTGCTCGCGCCAGACGCGGTCGACGCGGTGCGCGCGCTGCTGCCCCGCGCCGACGTCGTGACGCCCAACGTGCCCGAGGCCGGGGTCCTGCTCGACGAGCCACCGGCCGCCGCCGCGGCTGACCTGCCCGAGCAGGCCCGGCGGCTGCGCGAGCTCGGTGCGCGTCGGGTGCTGCTCAAGGGCGGCCACCTCGACGGTCCCGAGTCGGTCGACCTCTGGCTCGACGACGACGGACCGGTCGCGCTGCGCGGGCCGCGGGTCGCGACCACGGCGACGCACGGTACCGGCTGCACGCTGAGCTCGGCGATCGCCGCCCTTCGCCCGCGCCACGACGGGTGGCGGCCAGCGGTTCGTGAGGCCCGTGGCTGGCTCACCGAAGCACTGCGTCACGGGGAGTCGCTCGAGATCGGGGCCGGCGCCGGGCCGGTACACCATTTCCACGAGCTCGTCAGGTGGCGCGCGACCACCTGAGGTCGAGCCGACCCGGCGGTCAGCCGGCGACGTCCCCGCGGAGCGCACCTAGAGTCCTCCCATGACGACCTGGCTGCTGCTCGCCGCCGCGATCCTGTGCGAGGTGGCGGCAACCCTGAGCCTCAAGGGCGCGCTGGACCGACCCGCGCTCTACGTCGTCGTCGTGGCGGGGTACATGGCCTCCTTCACCCTGCTGGCCGCCGTCCTGCGCCGCGGGATGGGCCTGGGCGTCGCCTACGGCATCTGGTCGGCGTGCGGGGTGACCCTCACGACGGTCCTGTCGACGGTCGTCTTCGGCGAGCGCTTCACCCCCGTCATGGGCCTGGGCGTCGGCTGCGTCATCGCCGGGGTGCTGCTCGTCGAGACGGGGACCCGCCACGCCCCGGTCGAGGACGTGAGCGCGTGACCGGGTGGCTCTGGCTCACGGTGGCCGTCTGCGCCGAGGTGACCGGCACCCTCGCGTTGAGGTCGGCCGTCGAGGACCGACGGTGGTACGGGCTCGTCGGCGTCGGCTACCTCACCGCCTTTGCCGCCCTCTCGGCGAGTCTCTCGCACGGGATGCCGCTCGGCGTCGCCTACGGCACGTGGGCGGCCGCCGGGGTGGCGCTCACCGCGCTCGGCTCACGGGTGCTCTTCGCCGAGCCGCTCACCCGCCCGATGCTCGCGGGCATCGGACTGATCATGGTCGGCGTCCTGCTGCTCGAGCTCGGGGCGGGCCACTGACCGACGCGCCCCGCAGGGCTCAGCCGAAGAGCGCGGCGAGCCGGTCGAGGGAGGCGCGCAGGTTGCGCTCGGTCGTGCTGCGGGCCCGCTCGTACCGCGACGCGTCGGTCAGCTCGCGCCAGTCGTAGGTGTGGGTCACCAGGGTCCGACCGTCGTCGGTCGGGGCGAGCTGCCACCGCCACTCGTGGCCAAAGGGAGCCTGCCCCTGCGCGGCCGGGCGCCACGCGATGCGGCGCCCCTCCTCGAAGTCGACGACGTGGTTGTAGCGGTCGTTGCCCCGCGTCGTCGTGGTGACGAAGACGTCGCCGACGGCCCGGGCCCGCTGACCGGAGGCGGACGACGCGAGGTTGTCGTTGCCGTCCCAGGCGAGCTGCCGCGCCGGGTCGGCGATCTCCTCGAAGATCGCCTCGGGCGGTGCGGTGATGGTGGTGGATGCGGTGACGACCTTGGTCTCGTCCATGGCACCCACCCTAGGACCGCGCGACCAGGGCCGCCCGCACGTCGGCGGCCAGCTGAGGCACGCGTCCCTGCGCCACCCCGGCCACCCACCGGTGCGCGGGGAAGGCCAGGCGGCGGAGCGCGTAGTTGACGACCTCGACCACGCCGAAGGCCCAGACGAGGAGGAGCAGCACGAGCCACGCCAGGGAGGGAGCGCCCGCGACGACCGCCGCGAGCCCGGCCGCGAGGAGGATGACCGCGAGCACCCCGAGGGCGAGGTACGCGCGGGCGAGCCCGAGGGGCATCACGCCGACGCCGACCCACCGTCGGGCCAGCAGCCAGTAGGTGCCGGCGGCGACGAGGACGACGGCGAGCGGCCCGACGGCACCGAGGACGGCCAGCCGGCCGCCGGTGTCGAGGGGCGCGCCGTGCCAGAGCGCCACCCCCACGAAGACCGCAGCCGCGGCGAGCTCGCCGAGACCGAGGGACAGGTACTGGCGGCGACGCCGGTCGCGGCGGGCCCGGGAGGAGACCTCGTCAGCCACGCGGCACGACGGGGACGACCTGCCGCAGCGAGTCGACGTCGGGCTGGTGCACGCCGAGGCCGAGTGCCGCGACCCGCTTGCCGGTCGGCACGTGGAGCAGGTTCCTGCCGTCGAGGACGAGGTCGCGCGGCTCGGTGACGGGGAACCGGCGCAGGGTGATGCCGAGCGGGTTGCACATGCGCACCTCGTCCACCCCGATCCGCAGCATCGGGTTGACGAGCTGGAGGATGCCGAGGGCGGTGAGCACGACGCCCGCCGCGACGGTGACCCACGCCGAGGTGAGCAGGGACACGAGCGCGATGAGCACGCCCAGGGCGACGAAGGTGATGGCCATGGGACGGCTGTGGCGGATGGTCATCGGCGGCATGGCCGCACCCTAGTCGGCGACCTCGATGACGAGCTTGCCACGCACGTCGCCCGACTGGCTGGCGGCGAAGGCCTGCGCCACGTCCTCGAGCGGGAAGCTCCGGTCGACGTCGACGATCAACCGGCCGGCGGCGACCTCGTCGAGCAGGTCGGCCAGGCGGGCCCCGTCGGGCCGCACCCACACCCAGCGGCCGCCGTGCTCCTCGACGGCCGGGTCGGTGATCGAGGCGAGGCGACCGCCCTCGCGCAGCACCGCGAGGCTGACGTCGAGGACCCCGCCGACGAAGTCGGCGACCGCGTCGAAGCCCTCTGGCGCCACGTCGCGCAGCCGCTCGTCGAGCCCGTCGCCGTACTCCACCGGCGTCACGCCGATGTCGCGCAGCTTGTCGTGGTTGGCCGTCGACGCCGTGCCGACGACCGTGGCCCCGGCGGCGATTGCCAGCTGGGCGGCGGCGAAGCCGACGCCACCGGAGGCGGCGTGGACCAGGAGGGTGTCCCCCTTCGTCACGGCCAGCGTCTCGAGGACACGAAGGGCGGTGAGCCCGGCGAGCGGGAGGGCCGCAGCGACGTCGTCGGTGACCTCGTCGGGGACGGCTGCCACGTCGTCGACGCGGACCGTGACGTACTCGGCGAAGGTGCCGGCCGACAGGACCTGCTTGCGGGCGTAGGCGGCAACCCGGTCGCCGGGACTGAACTCGGGGCTGTCCGGGCCGACGGCGTCGATGACGCCGGCGACGTCCCAGCCGGGGATGACCGGGAAGTCGGCGGAGAGCATCGGGTCGAGACCGCCGGACATGGCCTTCCAGTCGACGGGGTTGACCCCGGCCCGGGTGACCCGGATGCGGACCTCGCTCGGGCCCACCTTGGGGACCGGCAGGTCGCTCAGGTGCAGCTCGTCGGTGGTGCCGTACTGGTCGTAGGTGATGGCGCGCATGGTGGGTACAACGGGGAGCGCGCCGGATGGCATTCCCGCGACCCTCGCCTCAGCGCTGAGCGGTCGGGATGACGTGGCGCAGAGCCTCGACGTCGGGCTGGTGCACGCCGAAGCCCAGGGTCGTCACGCGCTTGCCCGTCGGCACGTGCACGAGGTTCTTGCCGTCGATGACGAGGTCGAGGGGGCCGCGCAGCGGGAAGCGGCGCATCGTGATCCCGATCGGGCTGATGACCCTCGCCTCGTGGGGCTCCAGCCGCACCATCGGGTTGATCATCTGCAGGACGCCGAGCACCGCGAGGATCACCCCGACGGCGGCAGACGCCGACTGCGCCAGGATCCCGACGGCGAGCATGAGGACGCCGAGGCAGACGAGGAGGATGGCGATGGCCTGGTTGGCCCGGATGCGCATGGGGTGCATGACCGCGAGCCTATCGAGCGGGCCGTCCCGAGGGGCCGGCGCTGCCGGCCGGTCGACGCGGACTGCGGTGGCGGCCGTGTCCCTCCGCCAGCACGACCTCGCGCATCGAGGGCGTCGGGCGCCAGCGGGTCGAGACGAGCTTCATCGCCGCGGACATCGACCGGATGGTGCGGGTCCCCGACGCCGCCGCGGTCGCCGCGGTGCGGCTGCTCGAGCAGCTCATGCGCAGCGGTCGCCTGCCCTGACGAGGGGGCGTGTCACAGCGGACGCTTGAGACCGAGGTGGCTCGCCTCGTAGCCCAGGTGCTCGTAGAAGGCGTGTGCCCGGGTCCGTACCCGGTCGGTCGTCACTTGGGACAGGGCCGCGCCGTGCGCGCGCCCGTGCTCGTGGGCCCACTCGAGCATCGCCGTCCCCAGCCCGGCCGACCTCTCACCAGAGGCCACCCGCACGCCCTCGACCTGCAGTCGGGTGGCGCCGCGGCGCGACAGGCCGAGGATGATCGACAGCTGCATGGTGGCGACCACCCGGTCGCGCTCGTCCCGGACGACCGCGAGGTACTGCGCGCTGTCGCGGTCGACCGCATCGAAGACCCGCTCGTAGTGGGCGATGTCGTCGCCCTCGCGCGCCGCGCCGAGCTCGTCGTCGGCGAGCAGCGCGACGATGGCCGCGACGTCGCCGCGCACGGCCCGGCGGACCCGGAAGCGACGCTCCCCCAGCTCGAGGACACCACCGACGGACTCGGTGGCCCGGGTCCTCAGATCGTGCACCAGGGCATCGAGCCACCCGCCGACGTGTCTCCGGGCCTCGTCGGTGTCGGGGTAGCGGCAGCGCAGGTGCAGCCCGGTCTCGTCGATGATGAACCACAGCATGACGCCGTCGGAGCGGATGCTCGCGCCGACGTACTGCGCGTCGAGGCCCGCGGCGTCGACCCTCACCGGCAGGCGCCGCAGGTCGAGCCACGAGACCGCAAACATGCCTGGCGCCTCGGGCATGCCGCCCCACGGGGCGAAGACCTCGGCGAGCGGCCACGAGCCGAGCTGCACCGCCTCCTTCACAGCGTCGGCACAGGCGCTCGGGTCGGGGTCCGCGGACTCGAGGACGGAGTTGGCGATGAACCAGCCCACCGAGTCGTGCCACGTCGCGTCGTAGCGCGAGTGTACCGGGAAGACCGCGCGGAGAGGCACGTCCGCGAGGTTGCGGGTCACCGCCGTCATCGAGGCGACGACCGTGGCCAGGGTCGAGACGCCGTCGCCACGTGCCTGGGCGGCGAGCGCCGCCGAGCCGTCGACGTCGAGCACGTCACGGACTTCGACCCGCTCGGCCTGCGGCACCGGCTCGCCGAGGGGCAGCGGGAAGCGAGGCATGACGTCGCCGCTCGCGGCCAGGACCTCCGCCCAGCGCCGCTGGACGTGCTCGGGCGCCGGGTCGCGGTGGCGCAGGGCGGTCGTGTGCTCGGCGAAGGGGGGAACGAGCGTGAGCTCGGGCACCTCGTCGCCGTCGGTCAGCTCGAGGGCCGCGAGCAGGTCGCGGATGACGACGAGCATCGACCACATGTCGACGTGCGCGTGGTCGGCGCCGATGATCATCGTCGGAGCGGTCGCGGTCTCCAGGACGCACAGCCGGTGGGAGGGCGTGGCGAAGGGGGTGCAGGAGGCGTCGAGGACGTCGCGCACCGCGTCGTTGACCGCCTGCCCGGTGGCGATCGGGTGCTCCACCCACTGCCCCGGCGTCACCTCGATCTCCTCGAGCAGCGGCTGCCCGTCGGGGCCGACGGAGAAGCTCGACCGCAGGGTGCCGTGGCGGGCGACGACCGCGAGCCAGGCCGCCGAGAGTCGTTGCCGCGCAACCGGGGCAGGCAGGGTGAAGCAGATCGCCATCCAGGAGCCGGGCCTGTCGCCAGCGCTCACGTGACGCTGCTGGTCGAAGGAGACGGGCAGGGGGGCGACCGGTGCGCCGGGCGGTGACGTCGTAACCGAGGAGCCGCCCGAAGGGCAGTCGTCAGGTGGGCGACGTTGGACAGCCTCATGGCGGATACCGTAGCCGCACGGCGCCGACCGCGCGCCGGGCGAGGAGGTGGTCCGTGACGGACTTCGACGTCCCCGGCGCCCGGCTGCAGACGGAGTACAGCAACGAAGGGGGGACACCCCGTCGTCCAGCTCCACGGCCTGACCTCCAGCCGGGAGCGCGACCGGGTCCTCGACCTCGATCTCGGCCGCGGTCTGAGCGGTACCCGGCTGCTGCGCTACGACGCCCGCGGGCACGGCCGGTCGACAGGGCGCCCGGTGGCCGAGGACTACCGCTGGCCGACCCTGGCGCAGGACCTGCTCGCCCTGCTCGACGCGTGGTTCCCCGGTGAGCGCGTGCACGGCGTCGGACCGTCGATGGGCTGCGCGACCCTGCTGCACGCCGCGCTGCTGGAGCCCGAGCGCTTCAGCGGGCTGACGCTCATGGTGCCGCCGACGGCGTGGGAGACCCGCGCGGCCAGGGCGCACGACTACGAGCGGTCCGCGGAGGCGGTCGAGACCCACGGCGTCGAGCTGCTGCTGAGGGCCCAGGCGGCCGCACCCGCGCCGCCTGCGACGGCCGGGGCGCCGGACACCGTGCCCGACGTGCGGACCGACCTGCTGCCGTGGGTCTTCCGCGGAGCAGCCCGCAGCGACCTGCCACCGCGCGCGTCGCTGCGCTCGATCGACCTGCCGACGACGATCCTCGCCTGGACCGACGACCTCGCGCACCCGCTGTCGACGGCCGAGGCGCTGCTCGACCTGCTGCCCCGTGCGACCCTGCAGGTGGCGAGCACCCGCGCCGAGGTCGACCGCTGGCCCGCCGTGCTCATGGCCGACGTCGAGCGCACCGGACGATGAGCGGCCCGCCACCCCTGCCCCAGGCGATCGCCGTGCTCGACGCGGGCGGGCAGGTCCGCATCGCCCGCTCACGCGCCTACGCGCTCGGCCTCCTCGTGCTGGTTCTGCTCGTCGGGGCGGGCCTGCTCGCCTGGCTCGTCTTCGCCGTGGGCGACGGGCTGCGCCGCGACCGGATGGGCGTGGTGCTCGCGCACCCCGTCACCTGGGCCTCGGTCATCGCCGTCGTGGGCTGCGCCCTCCTGCCGGTGGTCATCGCGGTGCGGCTGCACCGCCGCGAGGCGCTCGTCGTCACGCGCGAGGGGCTGGCCTCGGAGTCCGGCGGTGTCATCCGCTCGTTCGTGCCGTGGACCGGCATCGAGCGCGTCGGCTACGAGCGGGTGACCGGCCCCTACTACCGCTTCGCCCCGCGGTCGGTGACCTACGTGCTGACCCCGGCAGCGATCGAGGCCCGGGACCGCGCCATGCTGGCCGCCGGCCGGCGCCCACCCCGCTACGGGCTCCTCGGGCCCGGCGGCTACGTCGTCGAGGCCGGGTACGTCGGTGGGCGGCGGCGCCTCTACGAGCTGCTCGCCACGGCACACCATCGCTACGGCGGCGTCAGGCCTTCGTGACGACGCTCGACGTGAGCAGCACCTCGCCGAAGGGAGCGACCTTGGGCGTCATCGGACCACGACGCGCAGGATGCGGTCGTCGCCGTCGCCGGGATCGCCACGGCCGTCGGTGGCGTTGGTGAGCACCCACATCGAGCCGTCGGGTGCCACCGCCACGTCCCGCAGCCGACCGTGCTCGCCGACGAGGTGCTCGGTGGAGGTGCTCGGGTCGTCGAGCGGCACCTCGCGCAGCCGCTCGCCACGCAGGTTGGCGATCCAGATGCTGTCGTCGGTGATCGCGATGCCACTCGGGCTCGCCTCGTCGGTCGCCCACTGCTGCACCGGGTCGGTGAAGCGCCCGTCGTCGGCGGCGCCCTCGACGGTCGGCCAGCCGTAGTCGGCGCCGGCCTCGATGACGTTGAGCTCGTCCCACGTGTCCTGGCCGAACTCGCTGGCATACATCGTCCCGTCGTCGTCCCAGGCTATGCCCTGCGGGTTGCGGTGGCCGAGGGTCCAGACGAGCGAGTCGTCGAAGGGATTGTCCTCGGGCACCTCGCCCTCGGGCGTCAGCCGCAGGATCTTGCCGGCGAGGCTCTCGGGGTCCTGGGCGCGGTCGGTCTCGCCGGCGTCACCGGTCGTCACGTAGAGCATGTCGTCGGGCCCGAAGGCGATCCGACCGCCGTTGTGGAAGCTCGCCGACGGGATGCCGTCGAGGATCGTCTCGGCGTCGCCGAGAGCGAGCGAGCCCGGCTCGCCGGTCAGCTCGTGGCGCACGACGCGGTTGTCGTCGGCGCTCGTGAAGTAGGTGTAGAGGTGGTCGTCGTGCACGGCGAGGCCGAGCAGGCCCCCTTCGCCTCCCGCGGAGACGCCCTCGACGGTGCCGACCTCGCGGGTGCCGCCGTCATCATCGGTGACCTCGAGGACGCGGCCGGAGTCGCGCTCGCTGACGAGCGTCATGTCGTCGTCGACCACGATGGACCACGGGGCGTCGAGGCCGGTGACGACGTCAGGCGGCGCGCTGCCGGACGAGGACGAAGGGGGTGCACCCGACGTCGTCGTGCCGGACCCGGAGGTACCACGGTCCGTCGCCTCCCCCGAGCAGCCGACCAGCAGGGCTGTCGCCGCGGCGAGCGCGGCGGCACGGGGAACTGTCCGGTGGTCCATGACCTGACGCTACCGGCGGGCCTAGCCTGAGGCCATGGACGAGACGACCCCCCCTTCGCGTCGTGCCGGTGGTCGACGACTGGACCCGCCTGACGCCGGCGGCGAGGCAGGCCTGGCGCGCGCGGCTCGGGACGCTCCGGCAGACCGAGATCCTCAACTGATGACCCGCCTCCAGCTGCTCCTCGACACCCTCGGCGCGAGCGAGGACCACCCGACCGTGCGGGAGCTCGTCGACCTGTTCGGCGGCACCCCCGTCGCCACGGACGAGCGGCTCGTCGACGAGCCCGCTCACCGCTCGCGTCGGCTGACCTTCGCCTCGGGCGGGGAGATCGTGCTGCACGACGGCGCGGTCGTGGCCGTGCTGCTCCACGTGCGGCCGACTCCCTTCGCCCGCACGGGGATCGACCTGCGCGACTGGCTCGGCCGAGCCGGTCGACGAACGACGCTGGACGGCCTCGCGAAGGCCGTGGACGCCAGGCCGAGGTTCGGCGGGAGGTACGCGTACTTCGAGCGCGACGGCGGCTTCGTGCGCTGCCGGTTCGACGGTCGGTGGACGGAACCCGGGCACCTCGTCGAGTTAGCCGTCACCCTCGACCAGCCGGGACGCGCCTGCCAGCCGGACGACGACACCTGCCCCGTCTGCGGTGACCTGCCGGTGCGGGCACCCGCCGGTGACGGGCTCGACGTCGACGCGACCGTCGTTGCCCTGCACCGCAGGCGGGACGACGGCCTGCTCTCCGACACGTACTCTCCCGCGCCGCTCGCGGACCTCCAGCTGCTGCACCGCTCCGGGCTCATGGAGCGCGTCGAGAGCCAGCTCGACTGCTCCGACTGCGGTCGGATCAGCGCGCTCACCCTCCATCGGGACGGGCCGGCCACCTTCGGCCACGTCATGTACGACGAGGCCAGGCGGCGACCGATGGAGGCGATCCCGCCCGTGGAGCAGTGGGGCGATGCGGCCCGCATCGCCGCCGCCGCGGATGCGCTGCGCTACGTCGACCACCGACCGGGGTCGTGGTTCCTCGCGCGGCGCGGGGACGACCTCTACCTCGAGTCGCGGTACGTCCACAGCAGCATGGTCGACGGGTCGTGCCTCGTCCGGCTGGAGCCCGCGGAGGTCGAGGGGTACGAGTGCAGCGGAGCCGAGTACCTCGACGACCTGGCGCGGCGGATCGACGTGAGCCGCCCGTGGTCGCAGGACTCACCTGTCGGCCGGCGCAACCTGCACCTCGACAGCACGGCTGCCGACCTGGTGGCGGAGTTTGCGGTCGCCGTCCGGGACCACCGGTGGGTCGCCGAGCGGCGGCAGGCGGCGCACCGCCGGATGCTCTCCGACGGGGACTGAGCGCCGACCCACGCGGCCCCACGCTGGGGTGATGGGCCTGAGGATGGACAACGTCGGCATCGTCGTGGAGGACCGGTCGTCGCCGACCACCGCACTGCGCCGGTCAGCGCGCTCGGCTACCTCTGGGTGATGTGTGCCGTCGACGAGCTCGACGCCACGCCGGATCGCTTGCAGGACAAGGGCGTCGAGATGGTGAGCACCGAGATCTTGCGCTTCGAGGACGCCTATCGACTCTGCTACGTGCGAGGGCCCGACGGGATCCTGCTCGGGCTGGCGGAGGAGCTGGCCGGGTCCGACCAGGGCACGAGATCCGACCGCCCCAGCCACGAACCGTGCTCGGACAGCGGTCGGAAGCGGTAGGTCGCGAACTCGTGGTGGAAGTCGCGCCGCTCCCGCTCGCGCATCGCCGCGGAGTGCCGGTCCGGCTCAGGCACTTCGGAGCGGCCGTGGACCATCTCGCCCATCTCGCGCACGCTGCGCCAGATCGAGAAGGTCGAGATCGTCCGCGGCGGGCGCAGCGCGGCCGCGGCGAGCGTCACCCCCGGGTGGTCGCGGACGAGGCGCTCGACCGGGCGGCCATGGTGGAGGAAGCGCGGGATCTCCGGGATCTTCATGCGGGCGAGGGTGACGGCCACGACGGGCTCGTCCTGCTCGAGGGTGCCGGTGCGGGCGGGCAGCCCGTCGAAGGCCGCGATCGTCGACCAGCGCCGGACGAACTCCAGCCGCACGTGCCAGCCTTCGTGGAGCCGCTGACCCAGCGGGTCACGCTCGAGGAAGCGGACGAGGGCATCCTCGTCGCGCCACTGGGCGAAGACCGCCAGTCGTCGCAGCTGGAGTCGCTCGGGCGAGACGACGGGCGCCCCGAGTTGCATGAGGGAGAGGCACTCGAGGTGGTGGAGGCCGGGGACGGTCGCCTGGGTGGGCGGCCGCATGAGCGCTGCCGCGCCGACGCGGGCGGGCACCTGCGCCAGGTGGAAGCTGTGGATCATGCCGCGGGCTCCAGCTTGTAGTGCAGGCGAAGGGCGGGACGGTCCCACATGCGCAGCACGTGGTCGGTGCGCAGCGTCCCCTGCGGGTCGCGGTACATGTGGAAGGTCTCCCGCAGCGGCACCTTGGCCGCGTGGCTGCGTCGTCCCCGGACGACGACGTAGGCGCCGTCCTCGCCGAAGCGCCCTCCAGGGGACTCGAGGAGGAAGCCACCGCCGTCGAGGACCGAGGGCCGCAGGAAGACCTGGAGGTTGCCCGACTCGAGCGGGAAGGTCACGTGCACGCTCGGGCGGTCGGCCCCCGGGAGCGTCCGCGTCGAGTAGGCCCCGCTGAAGACCGTGCGACCGGTGGCGCGCAGGGCGCGGGTCCACGCGGCCGCGACCTGGTCGCCCCTCCCGTCGAGGATCGGGGTGACGACGCTGTCCATGCCGTGGGCGACGTCGAGCGGGCGCATCGGCAGAGCCAGCTGCTCCACCCGCCTCCCCCACAGCCGGGCGACGAGCTCGCCACCGGGCCAGAAGAGCGGGGACCAGGCCGACCAGACCTCCATCTGCCACGAGGCCGTGTGCTCGTAGAAGTCGCGCACCGCCGGGTGCAGCCGGGTCGCGTCGAAGCCTGGCCCGTCGAGCAGCGACATCGACGGCAGCAGACCCGCGTGCGGGTCCTCATCGACGACCGAGCCGCCGTGGCGCGCGGCCTCGGCCGCCAGCCAGTCCTTGGCCACCCGTGGCGAGCCGCTCACGGGGCCGTCCAGCCAGCTCTCGTCGCCATCGAGGTCGACGGATCGCCCGGTGATCGTCCAGAACTTCCGGGATCCGATGTCGAGCAGGTGCGGCACGCGCTCGATTGTGCCGCAGACGGCTCGGCGGACCGGCCCAAGCGGGGGCTGTGTGGCCGTCCGGAGGTGCGCGGACGACAATGGGAGGGATGCTCCCTTCGCACCTGTGGTACGTCAGCTATGGCTCCAACATGTCCCGCCGCCGTCTCGGCTGCTACCTCGCCGGTGGCACGCCGCCCGGATCGATGAGGACCTATGCCGGGGCGCGCGACCGGACCATGCCGACGGCCGACCACGCGGTGACCCTGCCGGGGAGCCTGTACTTCGCCGGCGAGTCGCGGACCTGGGGTGGCGGGGTCGCCTTCTACGACCACGACTCCCCCGGCGAGACCGCCGGCCGCGCCTACCTGCTGACGATCGGGCAGTTCGTCGACGTCGCCAACCAGGAGATGCACCGGCCAGCCGACCCGGACGACCCGCTCGAGGAGGTGCTGCTCACCGGACTGCCCGGCGAGCGCCACCAGGCAGGGCCCGGCCACTACGAGACGCTCGTGCGGGTCGGCGAGCACGAAGGGCTGCCGATGCTCACCTTCACCGCGCCCCACGGCATGCACGCGGTCCCGCACACCGCTCCCCGACCGGCCTACCTCGCGATGCTCGCCGAGGGACTGCGCGAGGCGCACCGGTGGGACGAGGAGCGGATCGAGAGGTACTTCGCGGCACGTGCGCGGCGCGATCAGCCGATCGTGTAGCCCATGCCACGGCCGCTCCGCGCGAGGGCGGCCATGAAGGACCTGGCGCGCTGCAGGTAGTGCAGCGCGTACTCGGGCCCGCGCTCCCCGCGAAGAGCGAGCGAAAGCCATCTTCGATCGTGCCGGTGTCGACGTCGGCGGACTCACTCTCGTCGAAACGAAACTCGACCGGGTGGCGTCACGGATAGGCCTCGCCGTCGCATATCGAGAGCAAGTAAATTCGGGAGGATGTGCGCCACCAATCTGTGGGCGATCAACGCCGCAGCCTTCACTTCGAAGTTCCAGCGATTCACTGAGGACAGGCTGGGCATGCCGCCCGTGCAGACCACCATGCGCATAGCCTCCGGTCGTGTCCGAGGCTCGTCCGTGGTGTTCACTCTGACCAGCCGGATGTGTGACTGCGACACTCTCATCGGGCGTCGCAACGAGGCGCCGGTCCACGGTGAGATCGAAACCGACGCGTGGCTCGGGTGGTTGCGTGACATGCCGGACCACGTCGCGAACGTCTCGCGTGTCGCTGTGCTCCGAGCCTGGAGCCCCGGGGACGACGATGTGGTGCCCTCCCGAGCTCGAGGCATCGGCATCGGAGAACTCAGCGAGAGCGTGCTGCGCGACGTCCGCGACGACACTCTGCTGACGATCGACTACCCGCGGGTGGTCTGAACGCCAACTGTCCGGAGCTTCCGCTACACGTTGAAGCGGAACTCCACCACGTCGCCATCAGCCATGACGTAGTCCTTGCCCTCCATGCGCACCTTGCCGGCGGCCTTCGCCTCGGCCATCGAGCCGAGCCTGTCGAGGTCCTCGAAGGAGACGACCTCGGCCTTGATGAAGCCGCGCTCGAAGTCGGTGTGGATGACGCCGGCGGCCTTGGGCGCGGTGTCGCCCTTGTGGATCGTCCACGCGCGCGACTCCTTGGGGCCGGCGGTGAGGTAGGTCTGCAGGCCGAGGGTGTTGAATCCCTTGCGCGCCAGCTGGTCCAGGCCCGGCTCGTCGATGCCGACGCCCTCGAGCAGCTCGCGGGCGTCCTCGTCGTCGAGCTCGGCGACCTCGGACTCGAGCTTGGCGTTCAAGAAGATCGCCTCGGCCGGCTCGACGAGTGCCTGCCACTGCGCCTGCAGGTCGGTGTCGGTCAGCTGGTCCTCGTCGACGTTGAAGACGTAGAGGAAGGGCTTGGTCGTGAGCAGCCCGAGCTGGGCGGCGATGGTCATGTCGACCCCGGCGGCGGCCCCCTTCGCGAAGAGGGTGTCGCCGGCCTCGAGGACCCCGCGTGCGGCGAGCGCCGTGTCGAGGACGTCCTTGTCGGTCTTCTTGCCCTTGACCTCCTTCTCGATCCGCGGGATCGCGGTCTCGAGGGTCTGCAGGTCGGCGAGGACGAGCTCGGTGTTGATCGTCTCCATGTCGGAGGCGGGGTCGATCTTGCCGTCGACGTGGGTCACGTCGTCGTCGACGAAGGCGCGCACCACCTGGCAGATCGCGTCGGACTCGCGGATGTTGGCGAGGAACTTGTTGCCCAGCCCCTCCCCTTCGCTCGCGCCACGGACGATGCCGGCGATGTCGACGAAGGAGACGGTCGCGGGCAGGATCTTCTCGCTGCCGAAGATCTCGGCGAGCCGCGTCAGGCGGGAGTCCGGCAGCGGGACGACGCCGACATTGGGCTCGATGGTCGCGAAGGGGTAGTTCGCGGCGAGGACGTTGTTCTTCGTCAGTGCGTTGAACATCGTCGACTTGCCGACGTTGGGGAGACCGACGATTCCGATGGAGAGTGCCACGGGGACAGGAGTCTAACCGCGCGAAGGGGGATCCCCGCCCTCGTCCGTCCCGTCACGGGCGTCGCCGGCGGCGACCCAGCGCCGTAGCACGGTCCGCAGGGCCCACCAGATCGCGACGAAGAGTGCGAGCAGTCCGAGCAATCGCGGCCACGACCCACCGGACGTCGCGATGACCGGCACGTAGACCAGGGTGCACACGACGGGCAGCGCCGCAAGCAGCAGGATGAAGTCCTTGGCCGTCTCGCGGCCCCACATCTGCCACAGGAGGGGCCGGTTCGTCGGCTGGCGGCGGGGCAGTTCCAGGTCGTGGAGGGGGTCACTCACGGGTCGCCCCGTTCCGTGGAGTTCTCGAGGTAGAGCGTCGTGTCGGTCGCGACCGCCTCGGCGATCATCGCCGCGGTGTACGGCGCGACCCGCTCGGCGACCGTCGCCTGGTCGACCCAGTGGACAGCCTTGATCTCGCGGGCCTGCAGGGTCGCGTCGTCGAGGAAGGTGCTGGGCACGGTCCCGAGGTCGAAGAGGCACAGCAGCGCGTCATCCCACCCTCGGTAGGGCGGCAGCCAGTTGACCGCGAGCATGCCGCGGACGGTGACCTCGAGACCGAGCTCCTCCTTGACCTCGCGCACCACGCAGTGCGCCGGGGACTCCCCCGGGTCGACGATGCCGCCGGGCAGATCCTGGTCGCGCTTGTAGACCAGCTCGCACAGGGCAACCCGGCCGGCCTCGTCGCGCAGGAGGCCCTGGGCGATGAGCCGCTTCTTGGGCAGGCGGGTGTTGAGGACCTTGATGAAGGCGAGCCGACCGGCCTCCGTCGCGAGGTCGGGCCGCGTCGCGGCGGCCTTCACCTCTTCCTCGGTGGGCTCGTCGCTCGTCATGACCACGAGGCTACCCGGGGGCGACCTCCCTTCGCCCGCAGCGTTGTCGGTGGTCGGCGAGAGGATGGGGCATGGCTCGTCGACGATGACGAAGGGGGACGACGTGACGGTCGTGCAGATGGAGACGGTGGGGACCGGGACGCTCGGGGAGGTGCGGTCGCGGACGGGTCCAGGTAATCCGGGTCCGGACCCGGATCGGTGGCTCGACGGGGTGCTGGGGGCGGTGTCGGCGGCCCGCGACCGGGTGCTGCGTGACGCTCCCAACCTCGACGACGGGCAGCTCGAGCGGGGTCTCGTGGCGACCGAGGCGGTCCGCCGGGCGGTCGACGGTCTGGAGCTCGCCCTCGTCGCGGAGGTCGGGCGCCGGGGCGAGGAGCGCGGCCCGGACGGCCGCTACCGGGACGTGCGCCTGCCCGCGGGCACGGTCGCCGACATGGCGCCCGACGCGGTGGCCGTGGCGACCGGTATCGGGCCCACCGAGGCGAGCCGACGGTGCGCGGTGGCGTCGCGTGCGGCGACCGACCTCGCAGCCCTGGCGGCGCTCGTCGCCGAGGGTCGGATCGGGCGCCGCGCCCTCGAGATGGTGCACCGGCACACGCGTGACACCACGCCCGAGACGACGGCGGCGATCGTCGCTCACCTGCTCGCCGCCCGTCGCGGGTCGCCCGGCTCGGTCCGGGTCGTCGGGATGGAGCCGCACGAGATCGCCAAGACCTGCCGACGCCTCGTCTCGCGGCTCGAGCCGGACCTCGTGCAGGCCCGGGCCGACGCCAACCGCGCCACCAGGCTCGACGTGCGCACGGAGCCCGGAGCGGTCGGCACGAGCTGGCTCACGGCGGTCCTGCCGAGCGAGATCGCCGCGGCGATCAAGGTCGCCGTCGACGCCGCGGGCCAGCGGTGGCGCGCCGAGCAGCCGGACCTCCCGATCGGCACCGCACGAGCCCTGGGCCTGGCCGACCTCGTGCTGTGCGGCAGCGAGGTCACTGCAGAGGTGTGGCTCGGGGTGCCGATCATCGCGTCGGCAGTCTCGCGGCTGACGTTCGCGCCGGTGGACGACCCGACGTGCCCCGTCTGCCGTGGCGAGGAGGACCCCGTGGCCGGCCTCTTCGAGGAGGGCGTCACCCACGAGGCGGTGGTGCACGAGCACCTGCGGATCGTCGCTGGCGAGGGCGCCGACACGGTCGGTGTGCTCGCGCAGGAGTGGATGGACGTCGCCGCCACCGACCCAGGTGCGGGTCGGTGGCGGCGACCGGTGGGTGTCGGGGGCGACGATCCCGGGCGTCGGCTTCGTGCCGCCGGACGTCGTCGCGGCGGTCGTCGGGCGTCTCGACACGCGGGTCGGACGCGCGCTGCTCGACGCGCGGACCGGCACCCTGCTCGAGACGTCGACGTCGAGCTATGCGATCCCGCGGGCGCAGCGCGACTTCGTCGCGACCCGCGACGGCACCTGCCGGATGTGGGGCTGCGACCGACCGGTCGAGTCGCGACGGCTCGGCTGGTCCGCCGACGTCGACCACGCGACGCCGTGGCCGCGCGGCGAGACCAGCCCGGCCAACCTGTCGGACCTGTGCCGGCACCACCACCAGGTCAAGCACTCCCCCCGCTGGGGCCACCGCCTGCGCGAGGACGGCTCGACCGAATGGGTGACGCCGGGCGGTGTCGTCGCCTTCACCTACCCCGTGCATGCGGTCGACGCGGAGGGTTCGTCCCCGCTGGCGGGGACCAACGAGCCCGACGAAGGGAGCCCCGCCTCCCCTTCGTCCCCACCCGTGGGGACCACCGAGGCCGAGGAGGACGCGCCGCCCTTCTGATCGGCTGCAGCCGACGTCCCACGGCTGTCGGGGGTCGCTGGTTGGCTGGGGCCATGGACATCACGACCCTCATCACGGGACTGCTCCTCGGCCTCGTCGTCGGCGGTCTGCTCGTGTGGCTGACCGGACGAGCAGAGGTGGCCGGCCTGCGAGCAGAGCGCGACGGGCTGCGCGAGCGGATCGACGAGATCGCAGCGGTCCACGATGACGACTCCCGCACGGCCGCGGCCCTCGCCCCCATGGGCGAGGTGCTGCAGCGGGTCTCGCGCAAGGTCGACGAGCTCGAGCGCGACCGGGTCGACCAGTTCGCGTCGGTGCGCGAAGCGCTGGGCCGCGTCGAGCAGACGACGACCCGGGTCGGCTACGAGGCCTCGTCGCTCGCCTCCTCCCTGCGCATCTCGTCGGTGCGCGGGGCGTGGGGCGAGGTCCAGCTGCGACGGGTGCTCGAGGTGTCGGGGATGCTCGCGCGCACGGACTTCGAGGAGCAGGCCCAGGGCGTGGCGCGCGACGACCGTGCGGTGCGCCCCGACGTCGTGGTGCGCCTGCCGGGGGGCAAGCACCTCGTCATCGACGCCAAGGCCCCGATGTCGCACTGGCTGCAGGCGCAGGCCGACGACATCGACCCCGGCGAGCGGGACCGCCTGCTCGAGGGGCACGCGGCCGCGCTGCGAGCGCACGTCGACACCCTGGCGGGCAAGGCCTACTGGACGGCCTTCGACCCCTCGCCCGAGATGGTCGTGTGCTTCGTCCCCTCCGACGCGACGCTGGCCACGGCCCTCGCGCGGGTGCCCGGCCTGCACGAGGAGGCCATGGCGGCGCGGGTCGTGCTCGTCTCCCCGAGCACCCTGCTCGCGCTGCTGCGCACCGTCGCCTTCGCGTGGCAGCAGGACACGGTGACGAGCGAAGCCCGCGAGCTGCTGTCGGTCGGCCGCGAGCTGTACGCCCGACTGGCGACGCTCGGGGAGCACGCGACCCGGATGGGCCGCTCGCTGCAGCGATCCGTCGACGACTACAACCGGCTCGTCGGGTCGCTCGAGAGCCGGGTGCTCGTCAGTGCCCGCCGCATGCACGAGCTGGGTCTCGCGACCGACGGCCTGGCCGAGGTCGAGCCGGTCTCGGTGGCCCCGCGCCCACTCACCGCCCCTGAGCTGCTGGACGCCGTCGCGTCGCCCGACGCCCGCCCCGAGCTGGACGTCGACATGCCGCCGCGCCGGTGGGAGCGTGGTCGCAGGACCAGCACGGATCAGGAGGAGGCGTCATGACGTCACCCATGACCCCGACCGGGACCCGTCGTGGGAGCCGCCGCTCGCCGGCAGCGACGCGGAGCAGATCGTCGCGGCTCTCGACCGCCAGCGAGCCACCCTGCGGTGGAAGGCCGATGGGCTCGAGTCGGTCGACGGGCGGACCGGTGAGGACCCGGCCCCGGACTGGGTGACGCTCTGGGACCGGGGCTGAGCCCCTCCCCTTCGTCCGCATTTCCCCAGGGAAATGACAGCCGCCCTCCGTATCTCCCTAGTGAAATGCGCAAGCCCTCAGACCTCCAGCGCCCGGGCGATCGGTACCCCGGCGCGGTAGCTCAGGTGCAGGTGGTTGGGCGCCTCCAGCAGGGCGAGGTCGGCGCGGGCGCCCACCTCGATCCGGCCGATGTCGTCGCGGTGCAGCGCGCGGGCTCCGCCGCGGGTCGCGGCGACGACGGCCTCGCTGGGGGTCAGTCCCATCTCCCGCACCGCGAGCGCGATGACGAAGGGCATCGAGCTCGAGTAGCAGGTCCCCGGGTTGCAGTCGCTCGCGAGCGCGATCGACACCCCCGCGTCGAGCAGCGCCCGCGCGTCCGGCCACGGCGAGCGAGTGGAAAACTCCACGCCCGGCAGCAGCGTCGCCGTCGTCGTGCCTGCACAGCCGACCAACGCGTCGACATCCGCCGACGAAAGGTACGTGCAGTGGTCGACGCTCGCGGCGCCGAGCTCGCAGGCAAGCTGCACACCGGGCCCGTGACCGAGCTGGTTGCCGTGGACCCGCAGCCCGAGCCCCGCCGCACGGCCGGCCTCGAGCACCTCGCGCGACTCCTCCCCGGTGAAGGCGTGCGGCGAGTGCGGCTCGCAAAACACGTCGACCCACCGGGCGTGCGGCGCACACGCCGCGAGCATCTCGCCGGTGACGAGCTCGACGTAGCCCGCCCGGTCATCACGCATCTCCGCGGGCACGACGTGCGCCCCGAGATAGGTCACCTCGTCGGTGACCTCAGCGGCCAGGCGCAGCGCCCTCTCCTCGTCGGCGACAGTGAGGCCGTAGCCGGACTTCACCTCGACCGTCGTCGTGCCCTGGGCGCGCATCTCCGCGAGGCGAGCCGCCAGCGCGGCCCGCAGGTGGTCATCACCGGCCTCGCGGGTCGCAGCGACCGACACCCCGATGCCGCCCCCCGTCGTAGACCTGGCCCGCCATCCGAGCGGCGAACTCCGTCGACCGGTCCCCCGCGAAGACGAGGTGAGCGTGACTGTCCACGAAACCCGGTGTGACACAACGCCCTTCGATGTCGATGACCGCGTCCGCGGCGGGTGCCGACGAAGCGGGCCCGACCCAGGCGATGCGCCCGGCGTCGACGACGAGTGCGTGGTCGGCGCGGGCGCCGACGCCCCCTTCGCCCGTGCCGTCGCAGGTGACGAGCTCACCGATGTTGGTGACGAGCGTGCTCATGCCGACCTCCTGCGCGCGGCCTCGCGGGTGATGACGCGGTGGATCAACCGGGCCGCCACGCGGGCGGTCCGCTGGTCGACGTCCAGCCGCGGGTTGAGCTCGGTGACGTCGAGGTGGACGAGCTTGCCGCTGGCGACGACCGCGTCGCACACCGACTGGATGACGAAGGGGGGAACCCCCAGTGCCGCAGGCGCGCTCACCCCGGGCGCCACCGCAGCGGGCAGCACGTCGAGGTCGATCGTCAGGTACACCTCGTCGACCCCCGCGAGGACGTCGCCGACGAAGGCCACGGCCGGCTCGACCTGCTGGCTGTCGTCGTCGAGCAACCACCGCGCGCCGAGCGCTTCGGCGGTGTCGAAGAGTGCCGACGTGTTGCCGGTGCGCGCGATGCCGAGCACCGCGTAGTCGAAGCCCAGCCCCGCCGCCTGCCGCTCGCGCGCGATCTGCCGGAAGGGCGTGCCCGACGTCGGCCGGTCCGCCTCCCGCAGGTCGAAGTGCGCGTCGAGGTTGAGCACCCCGAGCCCCGGCCGCAGGCCGAGCCCGAGGTGGCTGCCGTAGGCCGTCTCGTGACCGCCGCCGAGGACGACGGTGAGGGGCGCGTCGTCGCGGGCAGCCGCTGGCGCGCCCTCGCGCGCTGCAGCGACCACCTCGCCGAGCCGAGCATGGCCCCCTTCGAGGTCCTCGCCGTCGACGACGACGTCACCGTGGTCGACGACCGTGAGGTCCTCGTGGACGGCGAGGGAGGCGAGTGCGGCCCGGATCGCCCCCGGCCCCTCGGCCGCGCCGACGCGACCGCGGTTGCGGCGCACCCCTTCGTCACTGGCGAAGCCGACGAGCGCGGCGTCGGCCGGTCGGCCGGACCCGGGCTCGGCCACGACGCCCCAGAAGCGCCGGTGCGCCAGCCCGTCGCCGTCGCTGCGCCCGCTCCACGCGAAGGGAGCCATGCTCACCCCTCCTGCCCGTCCCGGATGAGCGGCTCCATCGGCACCCGCACCCCGCGCTCGGCGGCGACCTCCGCCGCCCGCGAGTAGCCCGCGTCGACGTGCCGCAGCACGCCCATGCCGGGGTCGTTGGTGAGCAGCCGGTCGAGCTTCTGCGCGGCGAGGTCGGTGCCGTCGGCTACGCCGACCTGGCCGGCGTGGATCGAGCGGCCGATGCCCACGCCGCCGCCGTGGTGGATCGACACCCAGGTCGCACCGGAGCTCGTCGCGGTGAGGGCATTGAGCAGCGGCCAGTCGGCGATGGCGTCGGAGCCGTCGAGCATCGACTCGGTCTCGCGGTAGGGCGAGGCGACGGAGCCGGAGTCGAGGTGGTCGCGGCCGATGACGATCGGCGCCTTGACTTTGCCCTCGCGCACGAGCTCGTTGAAGAGCAGGCCCGCCTGGTGCCGCTCGCCGTAGCCGAGCCAGCAGATGCGCGCGGGCAGGCCCTCGAACTCGACGAGCTCGCCGGCGGCGTCGAGCCAGCGGTGCAGGTGCTCGTTGTCCGGGAAGAGCTCCTTGAGCGCGGCGTCGGTGACGGCGATGTCCTCCGGGTCACCCGACAGCGCCACCCAGCGGAAGGGCCCGAGCCCCTCGCAGAAGAGCGGCCGGATGTACGCCGGGACGAAGCCGGGGAACTCGAAGGCCCGCGTGTAGCCGGCGTGCCGGGCCTCGTCGCGGATGCTGTTGCCGTAGTCGAAGACCTCGGCGCCCTCGTCCTGGAACTCGACCATCGCCTGGACCTGCGCGGCCATCGACTCGCGGGACTTCTTGGTGAAGCCCTCCGGGTCGGCCTCGGACTCGCGCTGCCACTCGTCGAGCGCCACCTCCGCCGGCAGGTAGCTCAGCGGGTCGTGCGCGCTCGTCTGGTCGGTGACGACGTCGATCTCGACCTCGCCGGCCCGGTGGCGGCGCAGGATCTCGGGGAAGATCTCCGCGGCGTTGCCGACGAGACCGACGGACAGGGCGCGGCGCTCCCCCTTCGCCGCCATGACCTTGGCGAGGGCGACCTCGACGTCGGTCTCCACCTCGTCGAGGTAGCGCTTGGACTGGCGCCGGCGCAGCCGTGTCTCGTCGACGTCGACGATGAGGCAGGCGCCGCCGTTGAGCGTCACGGCGAGGGGCTGCGCGCCGCCCATGCCGCCGCAGCCGCCGGTGAGGGTCAGGGTGCCGGCGAGCGTCCCACCGAACCGCTTGCGACCCACCGCGGCGAAGGTCTCGTAGGTGCCCTGGAGGATCCCCTGGGTCGCGATGTAGATCCACGACCCGGCGGTCATCTGGCCGTACATCATCAGGCCCTCGGCCTCGAGCTTGCGAAACTCCGGCCACGTGGCCCAGTCGCCGACGAGGTTGGAGTTGGCGAGGAGCACGCGCGGCGCCCACGGGTTGGTCCGCAGCACGCCGACCGGCTTGCCCGACTGCACGAGCAGCGTCTCGTCGTCGGCGAGGTCGGTGAGGGTCTCGACGATCGCGTCGAAGGCCTCCCACGATCGCGCGGCACGGCCGGTGCCGCCGTAGACGACGAGGTCGTCAGGGCGCTCGGCGACCTCGGGGTCGAGGTTGTTCATGAGCATGCGCAGCGGCGCCTCGGTCTGCCAGCTGCGGGCGGTCAGCTCGGTGCCTCGGGGGGCACGCACGGGACGGGCTCCGTCCATGGTGATCGAGCTCCTTCTACTTCAGCGGGCCGGTGACGGACTGTGCCGGCCGCGAG
>NZ_ALWX01000002.1 GCF_000297495.1 Janibacter hoylei PVAS-1
CTAGGGAAATGCGCACCCCCGCSCGCATTTCCCTAGGGAAATGCGGGCTGGGGTGGCCGTCAGGGGGGTGGGGTGGTCATTTCCCTAGGGAAATGCGGTGGGGTGGCATGACGAAGGGCGGTCCCGACCGTGGTCGGGACCGCCCTTCGTGGCGTACGGCTGGGCCGGTCGGATCAGACGCGGCCGTAGGTGACGGCGCTGGTCCAGATGGCGCGCTTGGTCGTGTCGACGCGCGAGTTGCCGGCGTCGTACATCTTGCCGTTGCCGGCGTAGATGCCCACGTGCCACGCCGGGGCGCCGAAGAAGACGAGGTCGCCGGCGCGGGGCGAGGAGACGCGGGACGTGGAGCGACGCTGCTGCTCGGCCGTACGCGGCAGGGTCTTGCCGTGGCGGGCGTAGACGTAACTGGTGAAGCCCGAGCAGTCGAAGCCGGAGGGCGTCGTGCCGCCGGAGCGGTACGGGGTGCCGACGAGGCTGGAGGCGGTCGAGAGGACCGAGCTGCTGGAGACCGAGCGGGTCGAGGTGCGCGAGGAGCGGGTCGAGGTCGAGCGGCTGCTCGACGACTTCAGGCCCATCTTGGTGCCCGTGCGCGGACCGACGACGCCGTCGGCGGCCAGGCCCTTGCGCTTCTGCCAGCGCTTGACGGCCGCCTTGGTCTTCGGGCCGAAGACGCCGTCGGCGGTCACGCCGACCTTGCGCTGGATCTGCTTGACGACGGTGCCGCGTGAGCCCTGCTTGACCAGACCGGAGAAGGAGGCCTTGGCGGTGGCCGACTGGGTCGACTGCGTCGCGGGGGCGGCGGTCGCGCTCTGCGCACCGGCGGTGGCGGTACCGAGGCTGACGGCCGCGACGGCGACCATGGTCGCGCCCGCACGCTTGCCGGTCTGGGAGGACTTGCTGGGGGGCGCGGTGGCGCCCGGTGTAGAACATCGACATGGCGAACTCTCCTGCGCCTACGGAGTTAGCTGTCGGGTTGAGGTGGAGAAGCACCCCGCCCTTCCGGTCCGAAGACCGAGAGGACTGCACCCCAAGGCACGAGTGCCGTGGATCGGTGGGTCCCCCGCTCCTGCCGTGACGTGTCAGGGGCCATTCGGGCTGGCAGGATTCGGCGACCCGGTGGCAACCCCCGTGTGTGGGGTCGGGAGAAGAGTAGGGCATGTGGACACGAATTGGTAACAGGGCCTGTGGACGGGATGCCCGGGACCTGCTCAGTCCCCGTGCACCGCCCGGTGCAGCTGCGCCATCTCCTCGTCCATCCGGGCCGCCGTGCCGGCCGCGTCGGTGATCCGCTGCCGCAGATCGGCCGGGACGTCCCCTTCGTACTTGTAGAAGATCTTGTGCTCCGTGCTCGCCCAAAAATCCATGGCGACCGTGCGGAACTGCACCTCGACGGGCACCTGCACCGGACCCGAGGAGAGGAAGACGGGGATCTCGAGGATGACGTGCAGCGAGCGGTAGCCGTTGGGCTTGGGGTTGGCGATGTAGTCCTTGACGACCCGCACCGTGATGTCCGGCTGGTCGGTGAGCGCGGCCATGAGTCGGTAGACGTCGGCGACGAAGGAGCAGATGACCCGCACGCCGGCGATGTCGGTGATGTGCTCGCGCAGCTGCGGGATGTCGAGCTCGACGCCCTGACGCGCCGCCTTCTCGAGGATCGACTCGGGGGACTTCACCCGCGTCGAGATGTGCTCGATCGGGTTGTCGAGGTGCAGCTCGGTGAACTCCTCGCGCAGGATCTCCAGCCGGGTCGCGACCTGCTCCATCCCGAAGCGGTAGCCGAGCATCATCCGGGTGAACTCGTCGCGGATCTGCGCGAACCGTCGGATCGCCTCCTCGGGCAGCACGGCGGTCGGCTCCGTGGGCGGGGGCGCGGCGGTGGGCTCGGTCATGGCGTCTCCGGGATGGGGTGCGTGACAACCCTAGGCATCGTGTCTGGGAGCCAGCCGAGCGTGGCCTGCACTCCCGCGCGGCGGATACGGTCGGGGCAGACCACCCGAGGAGGGACGATGACCGAGGCCCACGCCCAGACGCTGCGCGAGCTCGTGACGCGGTACCTGACCGAGCAGACTCCCGCCAACCTGGCCGCGCTGCGCCACGCGGTGCGGTCCTCAGGCAGCTTCGACCCCGACGTCGACCTGCGGGGGGTCATCCCGCTGCTCGAGGCGGGGCGTCACCGCGAGGCGCTCGACGCGGTCCACGCCAAGATGCCCGGTGCCGCCCTCAACCCCCTGGCCCACCGCCTGCTCGCCGCAGCGCACGAAGCGCTGGGTGATGACGACGCCGCCCGTCGCGAAGCCACCCTGCACACGCTGTCCGTCGCGAGCGTCCTCGCCACGGGCGACGGCACGCAGGAGCGCCCGTGGTCGGTCCTGCGCGTCGCCGACGAGTACGACGTCATGCGAGCGAAGGGGGTCACCCCCCGTCGTCAGGCCACGCGCACCGTCGACGGTCGGGTCGTCGACGTGCACGAGGTCGTCGACGGCCCGGACGTGTGGTTCGTCCTCGACCCGGCATGACGGGTTCGACCTCGCTGCTGCCGATCACCACGGAGCGGCTGCTGCTGCGGCCATACACCCACGCCGATCTCGACGCCAGCCTCGCGTACTACGGCGACCCGCAGGTGGCGCATCACCTGCTCGAGCCCCCGTGGACCCCGGCCATCGCCCGGGAGCGCATCGCCGAGCGCGTCGAGCGGACCGGGCTCGACGGGCCACGACGGAGGCTGGCCCTCGTCGTCGAGCACGAGGGGCGAGTCGTCGGTGACGTCGCACTGTGGGCCAGGGACGCCAGCGGAGCCACGTGCGAGGTGGGCTGGGTCTTCCACCCCGACGACGCCGGGCGGGGTTTCGCGACGGAGGCCGCCGCGGCGGTGCTCGACCACGCCTTCGACCACCACGGCGTGCACCGCGTCGTCGCCGAGCTCGATGCCCGTAACCTCGCCTCGGCCGCGCTGTGCGAGCGCCTCGGCATGCGTCACGAGGCCACTCACCGGCAGGACCTCTTCAGCAAGGGCGAGTGGACCGACACCCTCGTCTACGCGGCGCTCGCGAGCGACCGGCCCCGTGAGGTCGGTGACGCGATCGTCGTCAGCGCCGTCGACCTGCGCGATGCCGGAGGGCGGGTGCTCACGGTGCGCAAGCGTGGCACCGCCGCCTTCATGCACCCCGGCGGCAAGCCCGAGCCGGGCGAGACCGCCGCGCAGTGCGCGCTGCGCGAGGTCGAGGAGGAGCTCGGCCTCGTGCTCGACGCGGAGCGCCTCGAGCTCGTCGCCGTCCACCGCACCGCGGCCGCCAACGAGGCGGGGCGACCGCTCATCGCGAGCGTCTTCCGGCACCCGCACCTGTCGCACGTCACGGGGCCGGTCGTGCACCCGGCCGCCGAGATCGACGAGGTCCGCTGGACGGCCGTCGACGAGCCGCTGCCGGACGACGTCGCGCCGCTGCTCCGCTGGCTCGTCGACCGGGAGACGTGAGGGTCAGCCGGACTCCGAGGCCTCGAGCAGCCGGTCGAGCTCCTCGGGGGTGAGCTCCTCGGCACGGCGACGCTCCTCCTCGAAGGCATCGGCCTCGAGCGGCTGGTCGACATAGCCCTGCGGGTCCTCGTCCCACTCGGTGTAGTCGCCCTGGTTGTCGTGCCACGCCTCCACCTCTTCCGGCGTCACCCCGTTGTCGTAGGTCGGCTCGATGCCGCGCCAGTCCTCCCACCAGCTCGTCGTGCCGTCCTCCACGGCCTGCTGCTGCATGGCGTGGCGGGTCTCGTGGGACGCGGTGTTGAGCACGTCGGGGTTGGCCAGGTCGGAGTCGTCGATGACGACCCGGCCGCGACCGCGGTTCCACAGGTTGGGGTCGTAGTACGCGCCGGCATCGCCGTCCGCATCACCGAACTTCACGAGCGGGGGTGGGTCGATCCCGTACTCCTCCGCCTGCTCGAGGACCATCTGCTCGAGGATCGCCCGGCGCTCGTCGTCCGTGTAGGTCTCCCACTGCGCGGCGACCTCGGGCGGGATCTCGCCGAGCTGCCCCTCGAGCGGGTCGTCGGAGGGCGGCGGGGGTGCTGCCGGTGCGGTGATCTCGTTGGCGAGCGGCAGGTCCGGCACGCCCAGACCGATCGGCGCCCGCGGTCCGGCGAGGGAGTCGGGCGCGCCCGTGCCGAGCGCGCGCCCGGTGCTCGCGCCCGCGCTGGCCCGCGCCGCGCTCCCGCGCTCCTGGTCGTCGGCCTGCTGCTGCAGCTCGGTCGCCATTGTGCGGCACGAGGTCTCTGCCCGGGCCAGGGCCGACCGGGCATCGGGCCACGCGTGCGCGAAGCCCTCCGCGTCGGGGCCCGACCAGCTCGCGAGCAGGAGGGCCAGCTGTCCGGTCCCGCGCTGGGCGATGTCGTGGATCAGGCCCGCGCTGTCGGCGAGCTGCCCGCTCACCTCGTGCATCCGCTGCGGGTCCCCGCCCTCCGTCACGGCCACGTCTGCTCCCTTCGTCGCGACGGACGCTATCGGACGGTCACGGCCGGTCTCGATGGGGAGCGCTCCCCACGGCGCGCGGCGCCCGCGCTGGCAGGGTGTGGCCCGACAGGACGAAGGGAGAGCCATGAAGGTCGTCGACCCCAAGGGCAGGACGTGGCGGGTCTCGAGGCGCTGGATGCCGTGGCGCCGCAGGTCGAGCATCGGGGACTGGTGGCAGGTCCCCAGCGGGTCGGGGCTCGGCGACGACCCGATCAGCATGATCATCGGTGTCCTGCTGCTGCTCCTCATCATCCCCATCGCCATCGTCGCGCTGGTCGTCGCCCTGGAGCTGCTCCTGCTGCTGCTCGTCCTGCCCTTCGCCCTGCTCGGCCGGATGGTCTTCGGGCGGCACTGGCACGTCGAGGTGCGTGAGGGCTGGACCTTCGTGTGGGAGACCGAGGCCGGCGGCTGGCGCAGCAGCGGTCGTGCCATCGAGCAGATCGCCGACGGGATGCAGCGCGGGCTCACCCCGTGGCAGGCCGCGGGTCCCGCTGCGGCGCAGGCCTCCCCGCACCCTCCGGGTGTGGGTGGGCCGCCGCCCGGTCAGCCGCCCCCGCCGCCGGGCGTCAGGCGAGGGTGAGGAAGAGCTTTTCCATCGCAGCGCGGTCGTCCTCGTCGACCCCGTCGGGCGAGGAGAGGCACTCTCGCAGGCCAGAGGAGACGATGGCGAAGCCCGCGCGGTCGAGGGCGCGGCTCGCTGCGGCGAGCTGGGTCACGACCTCCTTGCAGTCGCGCCCCTCCTCGATGAGGCGGATGACGCCGCCGATCTGACCCTGGGCGCGGCGCAGTCGGTTGACGACCGGGCCCATGTCCTCCATGTCGAGGGTGACCATGTCTCTCTCCTTCGGGGTCGGTGGGTCAGGAGACCCTGCTCGGCAGCGAGGCCAGAGCGGTGTCGAGGCGGGTGCGGGCGTCGGCTGCGACGTCCTGCAGCTGCTCATTGTCCGTCACCCCGACCATCATGTCGGGGTCGAGGGCCTCGACGACGGTGCGGACGTCGCCGTCGGCGCGCACGACGACATTGCACGGCAGTAGGAGCCCGATCGAGGGCTCGTGGGCCACCGCCTGCTGCGCCAGCTGGGGACGGCAGGCACCGAGGATGACGTAGGGGGGTAGGTCTGCGTCGACCTTCGCCTTGAGCGTGCCGGCGAGGTCGATCTCGGTGAGGACACCGAAGCCTTGGTCGGCGAGCGCCTCGCGCGTCGCAGACAGGGCCAGCTCGAAGGGGGCGTCCACGGTGGTCGTGATGCCGTACTGCATGTCCGTCCTCCCGTTCCGTCTGCGTGTCGTGACAGACGGAGTATACCCCGCGGGGTATCGGTGGGACTGAACTCACCCTCCCTTCGCCCAACCCACCAACGTTGTGCGCGCATGGCTGCCCGGAGAGGGGCAGCCATGTGGCAACAGCGACGCCTGGCCAGGTCTGCGACCGCCGAGCTGGGTTGGACAGATGCCCCCGGGGGTATTAACGTCCGTGCCCTGCGCATCGCGGCGAGCCTGCTGCGCTCGGTCGGCCACCCGGACGTCACCGACCTCGTCTGCGGGTACGCGGCCTGGGAGCAGCAGACCGTCGACGCGTGAGCGCCAGAGGTGACCTCACCTCGACCAGAGAGGTGGGGTGAGAGGCGGATGGTGGGCGGAGTGAAGGCCCTCTGTCGTCCCGTCTCGACGTCCTGGCGCAGTTGTCGACGATGGGCGCGGCAATGACCGCGTCCATCGTCGATATCCACGCCCAGGGGCGAGGGGGTGGCGCGCCCCGAGCCGTCAGCGCCCGAGGGGGCACGCCACCGGGCTCAGGCCGCGTTTGGTCCTCGCGGGGAGCAGGAGTTGACTGAGGGGGTTCCCCCTTCGTCCACTCGAGAGGAGCGCCCCGTGCGCACCGTGAAGGCCTGGGCGGCCCCGTCCGCCACCGAACCCCTGACCGCGACGACCATCGAGCGTCGGGACGTCGGCCCCAACGACGTCCTCATCGAGATCGCCTACGCCGGCATCTGCCACAGCGACATCCACACCGCCCGCGCCGAGTGGGGCGACGTGCCCTACCCCATCGTCGTCGGCCACGAGATCGCCGGCACCGTCGCCGAGGTCGGCTCCGAGGTGACGAAGCACGCCGTCGGTGACCGCGTGGGCGTCGGCTGCCTCGTCAACTCCTGCGGCGAGTGCGATGCCTGCCGGGCGGGCCACGAGCAGTACTGCCCCGACGCGATCGGCACGTACAACGCGACCGACCGCGACGGCACGACCACGCAGGGCGGCTACTCGACGCACGTCGTCGTCGACGCCGACTTCGCGCTGAAGATCCCCGAGGGCCTCGAGCTCGACGTCGCCGCCCCGCTGCTGTGCGCCGGCATCACGACGTGGACCCCGCTGCGCCGCTGGGGCGTGCGCGAGGGCTCCAAGGTCGCGGTCGTGGGTCTCGGCGGACTCGGGCACATGGGCGTCCAGCTGGCCGTCGCCCTCGGCGCCGAGGTCACCGTGCTCTCGCAGTCGCTGAAGAAGCAGGAGGACGGCGTCGCACTCGGCGCCACCGACTACCGGGCGACGAGCGACGCCGAGACCTTCACCGACCTGCGCGGCAAGTTCGACCTCATCCTCAACACCGTGAGCGCCGACCTGCCGATCAAGAAGTACCTGTCGCTGCTCGCCCCCGAGGGCACCCTGGTCAACGTCGGCGCCCCGGCCGAGCCCTTCGAGGTCCCGGTCTTCTCCCTCATCGGAGGCAGCAAGGCGCTCGCTGGATCCAACATCGGCGGGATCCCCGGCACCCAGGAGATGCTCGACTTCTGTGCAGAGAAGGGCATCGGCGCCAAGATCGAGGTCATCCCGGCCGACAAGGTCAACGAGGCCTGGGACCGCGTCGTCGCCTCCGACGTGCGCTACCGCTTCGTCATCGACGCCGCGACGATCTGAGGCACGCACCCCCGAGCACCGGAGGGCGTCCTGGTGCATCTCGTGGCGGCATCCGCCGTGAGATGCACCAGGGCGCCCTGGTGTGCACGCACAGAGGGTGCACGGCCAGCCGGCCGACGGTCTGGCTCGGACGAGGGGAAACCCGGACCGGGCCCTGACCTGCTGTTCACCCACGGGGCCCGGAGCGTCGCGAGCATGGGGGCGACCCCCTTCGCCCACCCGTGAGGTCCACCCATGTCCCGCACGATCCGCCGGCTCGTCGGCATCTCCGCCGCGGCCGCCCTCGTCGCCCTGCCGAGCCTGCCCTCGCAGGCGCTCACGGTCACCGCCGCCACCAGCCAGGCTGCCGCGACCCCGCTCACCGTCACCGCGGCCCTCGGTCAGCAGGACGGCGCGACGCAGACCGTCCGTGGCTACGTCGTCGGCCAGCCGACCGCGACCGACCGGGTCGTGACGAGCGGCTTCCCCAACGACTACGCCATCGCGATCGCGGCGACGCCGGGCGAGACGGACACCGGCAAGATGCTCTACGTGCAGGTCCCCTCGGCGCTGCGCTCGCAGTGGGGGCTGGCCAGCAACCCCGACCTCGTGGGACAGCAGGTCGACGTCACCGGCGCGCTCGAGGCCTACTTCTCCCACGCCGGGGTGACGGGCACCAGTGCCATCGCGCTCGCCGACGGCACCGCCCCCGAGGAGCCCGAGGATCCCGGCGAGCCGACCGACCCCGGCAGCTACTACGACGGCACCGCCGGCCTGACCGGCTCGGCCCTCAAGTCCAGGCTGCACGACATCATCAGCACGCACACCGTCCTGTCCTACGACCAGGTCTGGGACGGCATCAAGGACGTCGACGAGGACCCGCAAGACACCAGCAGCGTCGTCCTGCTCTACAAGGGCACTTCCTCGCCGAAGTCGAACAACGGTGGGGGAGTGGACAACTGGAACCGTGAGCACGTCTGGGCCAAGAGCCACGGCGACTTCGGCACGTCCAACGGCCCGGGCACCGACCTGCACCACCTGCGCCCCACCGACGTCACCGTCAACAGCGACCGGGGCAACCTCGACTTCGACAACGGCGGCAGCGAGAACGGCGAGGCTGCCGGCAACTACTCCGACAGTGACTCGTGGGAGCCGCGCGACGAGGTCAAGGGCGACGTGGCCCGGATGATCTTCTACATGGCGGTCCGCTACGAGTCGGGCGACCGGATCGATCTCGAGGTCAACGACCAGGTCAACAACGGCTCCAACCCCTACATGGGGCGGCTCTCGGTCCTCAAGCAGTGGAGCCAGGAGGACCCGCCCGACGCCTTCGAGCAGCGGCGCAACGAGCGGATCTTCGACAACTGGCAGGGCAACCGCAATCCCTTCATCGACCACCCCGAGTGGGTCGAGTCGATCTGGTGAGGCTCAGTCGGTGAGGGTCAGCTCGTAGGTCGTGCCCGCGTCCGTCGTCGGGGTGGCGAGCTCGAGCGGGGTCCCGCGATCGACGGTGAAGTCGTGCTCCGGGTCGAGCAGGTTGATCCCGCCGCCGTCGTTGACCGGCGACATCGCTTCGGTCGTGCGGATCTCGACCTCGCCGTCGTCGACGTCGGTGAAGGTGATCTCGAGGTCGTCGTCGACGCGGACGGTCTGGCCCTCGACCGCCTCGACGTCGGTCGTGGTGTCGGTGGACTCGTGGTCGGGGTCCCAGCCGTTCCAGTCGCTCGCGGTGATCGTCAGCGGGACGGGGTCCTGGTCTCGGTCGAGCACCCCGCATCCGCCGAGGGGCAGCGCGAGGGCGAGGGCCGTCGTGAGGGTGAGGTGCCGCCGGGTCATGGTCGCTCCTGTCGTCGCTGTCGGGGATGGGACGGGTCGGAGCCGGTCCCGGTTCCACTGCGTCCTTGACCCTCACACCGTGTGAGGCGACAGGGTGGGCCCATGACCGACACCCCGGACCTCATGTCGATCGGCGAGTTCTCCTCCCGGTCGCGTCTCAGCGTGCGGATGCTGCGCCACTACGGCGAGCACGGGATCCTCGTGCCCGCCGACGTGGACGCGGCCTCCGGCTACCGCCGCTACGCGCCCGAGCAGCTCGCCGAGGCCGCCCACGTGAGGCGGCTGCGCGACGTGGGCTTCACGGTGTCCGCCATCTCGGTCCTCCTCGCCGCCCACGGCACCGAGAGCTACCGGCAGGCACTCGCCCTGCAGCGGGAGTCCCTCGGCGACGAGCTGCGCGCGGCCCGGGAGCGGCTGGCACTCATCGACCAGCTCCTCGACCAGGAAGGCACTGCCATGTCCACCATCACCGTCACCCGTACGACCGTCCCCGCCCGCACCGTCGTCGCCCTGCGCGGCACCGTCCCCGCCTACGACCAGGAGGGTCGGCTGTGGGAGCGGCTGCTCCCCGAGCTCGAGCGTCAGGGGCTGGTCCCCACCGGTCCGTGCGGCGTCTTCGAGCACGACCCCGAGTACCGCGAGGCCGACCCGACCCTGTCCATCTGGTTGCCCGTGCCTCCCGGCACCACCGCGCAGGCGCCCCTCGAGGTGCACGAGCTGCCTGAGCAGGAGGTCGTCCTCGCTCGCGTCGAGGGGCCGTACACGCTGATCAGCGAGGCCCATGCCCGCATCGACGAGCTGGTCCGGTCCGAGGGGCTGACCCTCGCCCCGCGCTCCGGCCTCGACGACGACATCGCCGTCCTCGGCTTCAACTGCTATCTCGTCGACCCCTCGCAGGCCGCCCCGGAGGACCTCATCACCGAGGTGTGCGTGCCGCTGGGGTGATGCACGCTCGCCCCCCCTGCGTCCTCGCCTGACAGGATCGGGACATGCGCTCTCCCGTGCCCGACTACCTGACCGAGGTCGCCGAGGCCTGCTCCGCGCCGAAGGGGGGGCGAGCCCGCTTCCTACATCCCCGAGCTGGCGAAGGTCGACCCCGACCGCTTCGGCATCGCGCTCGCGACGATCGACGGCGAGGTCTACGCCGTCGGCGACGCCGAGCACGAGTTCACGATCCAGTCGATCTCCAAGGCCTTCGTCTACGGGCTCGCCGTGCGCGACCACGGACTGGAGCAGGTCCTGGAGAGGATCGACGTCGAGCCGAGCGGCGAACCCTTCGACGAGCTCTCCCTCGACGCCAGTGGCCGCCCGCGCAACCCGATGATCAACGCCGGGGCGATCACCGCCCACTCCCTCGTCGGCGAGCCCGACACCGCGCCCCACGAGCGGGTCGAGCGGATCATCCGGCTCCTGTCCGACCTCGCCGGTCGTGAGTTGTCCGTCGACGAGGACGTGTGGCGCTCGGAGGTCGCCACCGCCGACCGCAACCTGGCCATCGCCCACATGCTGCGTAGCCACGGCATCCTCACCGACTCGGCGGAGGAGGTCGTGAGCGCCTACTCACGCCAGTGCGCCGTGCTCGTCACCGCGAGCGACCTCGCGCTCATGGCGGCGACCCTCGCCAACGGCGGCATGCAACCGGTGACCGGCAAGCAGGTCTTCACCGGCGCCCAGGTCCGCCACGTCATGTCGGTCATGCTCACCTGCGGCATGTACGACTCCGCGGGCGACTGGGTCTCCTCGGTGGGCATCCCGGCCAAGAGCGGCGTCGGCGGCGGCATCATCGGGGCGCTGCCCGGGCAGGCTGGCCTGGCGACCTTCGCGCCACCGCTCGACGAGCACGGCAACAGCGTCCGCGGCGTCGAGGCCTTCGCGCGGCTCTCGAGGGACATGGGCATGCACCTCATGCAGGTCGCGCCGCCAGCCCGCTCGGTGATCCAGTCGACGCGGGTCGTCCAGCGCGGCGGCGAGTCCATGCGCACCTACTACCTGTCGGGCACCATCGGCTTCAGCGGCGCAGAGCTCGTCGCGCGCCGGCTCTCGCAGGACCCGCCCGAGCAGCATGCCGTCGTGCTCGACCTCACCGGCGTGCACTCGGTGACCGACGTCGGCAGGCGGATGCTGCTCGAGACGGCGCGCCGGCTACGCCTCGACGGGCACGAGGTCTACCTCGTCGACACCGACGACGTCATACCCGATGCCGACCCCGGCGACGGGCGGCGCCTCCCGCTCCTGGCCGACCAGTGATGCTGCGCCGACTCATCTACCCCGTCCCCGCGTGGGACCCGGAGGGCGGCCTGCCCGTCGAGACGACGGCGGCAGGCACCCACCTCGTCCACGCGCCGGCCCCCGAAGGCGGTCGCACGATCGTCTACTTCCACGGCAACGGCTCTGATCTGGCCTCGATCAGCCCGCTCGCCGGGCTCTTCGCCCGGCACGGCCTCGGCTTCGCGGCCGTGGAGTACCCCGGATACGGCCCGGCGGCCGGGCGTCCGCACCAGGAGGCGATCCTCGCGGCCGCGCGCGACGGGCTGGCGCACCTCTCCCTTCGCGCGGAGCGGACGGTGCTCGTGGGTGAGTCGCTCGGCTCGTCGGTGGCCGCACACCTGGCCGCGGAGGGAGTCCTCCACGACGGAGGGGCCTCGAAGGGGAGCGGGCGTCTCGTCCTCGTCTCGCCCTTCACCTCGATGACCGCGATGGTGCAGCGGGTCGCGCGGGTCTTCCCGCGCCGGCTCGTGCCGGACCGGTGGGAGACCGACGTGCTGGTGGGCCGCATCGACGTCCCCACGCTGCTCGTCCACGGCGAGCGTGACGACCTCGTGCCGCTGGTGATGAGCGAGCAGCTGGCACGAGGGATCTCGTCGTCGCAGCGGGTTGTCGTGCCGGGGCGGACGCACAACAACCTGTGGGAGGCGCCGAGCACCTGCCTCGAGGTGGTGGCGGCCTTCGCCAGCGCAGGGGGCTGAGTCGTCCGATGCCGGTGCGGCGAGGCTCAGACGTGCCCGGACAGTTGGGCCATGCGCGACTCGAGGGCGGTGAGCATCGTGCTGCACCGCTTGTCGGCGTCCTTGCGGGCGGCCTTGGTGCCCCCTTCGGCCGGCTCGGTGCACATCGGCAGCACGTCGACGGACAGGCGGGCCCCGCCGGCGAGCGAGCGCAGCTCGTCGAGCTTGGCCGCGAAGGGGGAGCCGCTGCCCGGGCTGTAGTACCGGACCGCGTCGTCGACCTCGTCGGGGAAGAGGTCGGCCTTGGTGACGACGATGACGAGCCACACCGGTCGGTCGCGCCGCAGGGCCATGGAGGCGATGCGGTGGGCCGTGATCGTCCAGTCCTCGAGCTCGGCGGCCAGCTGCTCCTCACGGGTCGCGGCGGCGTCACCGCTCGTGCCGGCGGTGCGCCGTGGGGTCGCGTGCCCCCACGCGACGACGTGCAGGACACCGTCGACGGGGTCGTCGTGGAAGACCTCGTCCAGGGCGCCCAGGCGCGTGGCCGCGTTGTCACCGGGGACGACGCGGAAGCGGAAGCCCTTGCCCTTCGCCGAGCGCCGGGTGCGCCGCTCCATCGTCGCGGAGCCGACCTCGACGGTGCTCTCCGCGGTGGTGCGCCGGGCCAGCCGGTCGGCGAGCCGGGTCTTGCCGACACCAGTCATGCCGGTCACGGCGACGGCGGGGAAGCGCCCGCGGAAGAGGTGACCCAGCTGGTGCGGGGCCCCCGACAGCGCCGAGAGGGCGGTTCCGGCGAGGGTCGTGCCCATGGCAGTGCGGGTGGCGGAGGACATGCGCGCCATCTCAGCCCAGCGCCTTCTTCACGTCGGCGAGGGAGGGGTTGGTCGCGGAGGAGCCGTCGGGGTAGAGCACGGTCGGCACCGTCTGGTTGCCGGCGTTGATGACCTCGACGAGCTCGGCAGTGCCGGGAGTCGTCTCGATGTTGATCTCGGTGTAGCCGATGCCCTCGCGGTCGAGCTGGGACTTCAGCCGGCGGCAGTAGCCGCACCAGCTCGTGGAAAACATCGTGACCGTCCCGTCAGCGGGCAGGTCGACACCGGGGGGCAGGATCTCGCGAACGTTCACCCCTCCAGCCAACCACGAGTCGGCGCCCGGACCATCACTCGGGGCGGGTCAGGCGGCCTCGACGTCGTCGAAGGGGACGGTGAGCACCATGCCGCGACCACGGACGTGGTACCGGGAGCGGCCTCGTTTGGTGACGACGCCGACGAAGCCCTCGTAGCGGCCCGGCGTGAGGACCCGGACCCGGTCGCCGATGGCGACGGGGACGCTCGACGGGGACCGGGAGGCGCGGCGCTCGATGGTCGTCAGCTCGCGCTCGTAGGCCGGGCTCATCACGGCGGGGACCCCGTCGTGGGTCCAGGTGAAGACGGCATCCGCCGAGAACCCAGCACTGCACTCGCGGCAGGAGGTGACCCGCGACGGGCGGCGGTGCCGGTCCACGGTGTGCCCGGCCGGGCAGGTCCCCACCCAGGCGCCCGGGATCGTCGCAGCCTCCTCCGGCAGGCACCGTCGGGGGCTGGCCCCGATGCTCACGGCCATCGCCTGCCAGCGGGGGCCGTGCCCGTGGCGTGGGCCGACGAGAGCATGGGCGATCTCGTGCAGGACGGTGTCGCGCACCTGCTCCCGGTCGTGCAGGCGGGTCAGCGGCGCGCTCAGCCCGATCGACCGGCGACCCCAGCGGCAGACGCCGGCGCGCTTCTTGGCCCGGTCGAGCTCGAGCTGCCAGTCGTGCAGCCCGTGCTCGTCCATGAGCTCCCGCGCCATGCGCTGCGCCTCGCCGATGTCCATGGCAGGAGAGTAGGTCGTGCGGCCGACGGGCCGGCGCGGCCGCGACCACCTGTGGACCGCTCCCTTCGTGCGGTGCCGGGTGTGGAATACCTGCGCTCCGCACGGGGTTGCCGCCAACGTGATGCCGAAGCTCTCTCTCCTTGACCTGGCCACCGTGGGCCGCGACCAGCCCGTCCGAGACGCGCTCGCGGACACCGTCACCCTCGCCCAGCGGGCCGACGAGCTGGGCGCCTTCGAGCGTCTCTGGTTCGCCGAGCACCACAACATGGGCCGGATCGCCTCTGCCGCCACCTCCGTGCTCATCGGCCACGTCGCCGCCCGCACCGAGCGGATCCGCGTCGGCTCCGGCGGCGTCATGCTCCCCAACCACTCGCCGCTCGTCATCGCCGAGCAGTTCGGCACCCTCGCCGAGCTCCACCCCGGTCGCATCGACCTCGGGCTCGGCCGCGCACCCGGCACCGACGGCGCGACGATGCGCGCGCTGCGCACGGACCCGCGCGCCGCCGAGTCCTTCCCCCAGGACGTCCGCGAGCTGCAGGGCTACCTCGCCGACGAGTCGATCGTCGACGGCATCCACGCCTATCCCGGCCGCGGCACCCGGGTCCCCCTCTACATCCTCGGCTCGTCGCTCTTCGGTGCCCAGCTCGCCGCCGCCTACGGGCTGCCCTACGCCTTCGCCAGCCACTTCGCGCCTGACGCGCTCGAGCAGGCCGTGCAGGTCTACCGCGAGCGCTTCACCCCGAGCGAGCAGCTCGACGCCCCCTACGTCATCGCCGCGGCCAACGTCATCGCCGCCGACGACAGCGCCACGGCGACCGACGCCGCGGACCAGGTGCTGCGGGCCCGGGTGCGCATGCTCGCCGGCCGGGTGGGCGGCAGCGACTCCCGCCTCGACGACGACATGGTCACCGCCCTCCTCGACACCGCCGTGGGCGCGCAGGCCCGTCACATGCTCACCCACACGATCGTCGGCGACGCGACCCAGGTGGCCGAGGGGCTGCGCCAGTTCGCTTCTCTCGCAAGGGCGGACGAGGTCATGCTGACCAACCCGGCGCCTGCCCTCGACCTGCGGCTGCGCACCCTCGAGATCCTCGCCGGCATCCACACGGACGGCGACTGACGCCCCCTTCGGCCTCGCCCGCGACCAATGCTTGGTGGTCCTGACGAAGTCCTGAAGCGCCCTTCCGCATCCCTGACGCGCTGGGGATGGAGTCGAGGGACGGTGCGCGCATAGCGTCCAACCCACCGAGGCAACGCAATCGCGAGGCCGGAGATGAAGGGTGAAGCACATGAAGCGCACCACCAAGCGCGCTACCACCGTCCTGGCGCTCGCCGCCGTCGTCTCGCTCGGCGGGGCCGGGCTCGTCCAGGCGGACCAGGTCGACGAGCCGTCGTACTCGGAGTTCAAGTCCGGGACCTACCAGGACCCGACGGACGGCCAGTACATCGTCAACGGTGACATGCCGCTCAAGGGTGAGAAGCAGCTGCGCGACTTCTACCAGGACCTCGTCAACCCGCAGTACGAAAACCAGCTCATCGTCAACACCGTCTACGGCAAGGACGACATCTGGAGCGCCAGCCAGGCGCAGGATCTCACCTACTGCGTGAGCACCGACTTCGGCTCCGACCACGCGGCGATCGTCGACGCCATGGAGGCTGGCGGTAACCAGTGGGAGAGCGCGAGCTCCGCGGTCGACTTCACCTACGACTCCAGCCAGGACGCCAACTGCTCGACGAGCAACGACAACGTCCTCTTCTCGGTCGAGCCGGTGCAGGGCGCCAGCTACATCGCCCGTGCCTTCTTCCCGAGCACCTCGAAGTCCGCGCGCAACGTGCTGGTCAACACCGACCAGATCTTCTCGTCGGGCTCCTGGACGGCCGACAACGTCCTGGCGCACGAGCTGGGTCACGCGCTCGGCTTCCGTCACGAGCACACCCGCCCTGAGTCGGGGACCTGCTTCGAGGACAACAACTGGCGTCCGCTGACCCCGTATGACTCGTCGTCGATCATGCACTACCCGCAGTGCAACGGCTCGAGCGACGACCTGAGCATGACCGAGGCGGATCGCGAGGGTATCCGCTCGGTCTACGGTTCCTGAGCCTCCCTGGGCTCCGGGACCACCCCTGGAAGGGATGCCCCCTTCGCGCCGGACTTCCTCCCCGGACGCGAAGGGGGTTTCTCATGCCCGCGACTCGTCCCTGACCGGATAGCTGCTGGTCGGGCCCTGCCGCTGGCGGCGGCCGCGGTCAGTCGGTGGGCGGCACGCGGGAGGGGTCGGTGACGAGCAGGGGGTGGACCGCTGCGCACGCGCGTCGATGGCCTGCCACCCCGGGGCCGCGTCGTCGTCGACGTGCTCCTCGGGCTCGGGTTGCTCGTCCTGCCTCTACTTCTTGCCCCACCTGGACATGCGGCCAGTCTGGCAGTCCTCCGGCCCGGTGGGCCTGCGCCGGGCCGGAGGGCCGGCGACGATGAAGGGATCCTCACGAGCGACTCATGGTCACCTCATGGTGGCTCCCTAGCGTGCAGTCATCGGGGTCGGCCGCAGGGGCAGGCCCGGGACGTCGAAAGGCACGCCACCATGAAGCGCATCCTCTCCACCCTCGCCGCCTCCGGGCTCGTCCTCACCGCTGCCGTCGCGACCGCTCCGTCAGCCGCGGCCGGCGACCGCACCTGCCGCGGCACGATCGGCAAGGTCACCGTCGACGACGTCAAGGTCCCGAAGGGAGCCACCTGCACGCTCAAGGGCACCCGGGTCAAGGGCAACATCACCGTCGGCTCCAAGGCCGTGCTCAAGGGCCACAACATGCGCGTCGACGGCAACATCCAGTCCTCCGGTCACAGGTCGGTCGCCCTGGGCTACAACACGATCGACGGCAACATCCAGCTGAAGTCCGGCGGCAGCATGAGCATCCGCAAGAACACCGTCGACGGCGACATCCAGGTCTTCAGCAACAAGAGCGGCGCGAAGAACATCTACGACAACCGCGTCGACGGCAACCTGCAGTGCAAGAGCAACTCGCCCGCCCCCAAGGGCGCGCGCAACAAGGTCAAGGGCAACAAGGAGGACCAGTGCCGCCGCTTCTGAGGCACCGCGCTGGCACCATGGGCTGATGGATGACATCGAAGCCTTCTGGCAGCGGGCGCAGCAGCACGCCGACCTCGCCTCGGTGAGCTCGTACACGGGTGAGAACCCGCTGGCGCTGCTGCGTCCGCCAGCCTGGGGCTTCGGTGCGACGCCGGCCCAGGCGGACGAACTGCTCGACCTCGTCCTCGCGGGTACCAAGACCGCGACCGCCTCGTCGCAGTGGGAGTACGAGGCCGAAGGGGAGGAGCTGCCCTCGGCCGGCACGCTCGGCATCGTCGTCGACGGCTCGGGCACGCCCCGCGCGCTCGTCGTGACGACTCGGGTGCGGGTGCTCCCCTTCGACGAGGTCGACGAGGAGCACGCCCGCGCCGAGGGCGAGGGCGATCGCACCCTGCGCCACTGGCGCGAGGTGCACGAGCAGTTCTTCACCGAGCACGCGGGCGGGCGGGACTTCGCCCCGGACATGCCGGTGGTGCTCGAGGAGCTGCGCGTGGTGTACGCGGAGTAGCCCGGCTCCTCGGAGCCTCAGACCCGGTGCCGCAGCCCCGTCGCGCGCTGGGTGCGCCGCTCGACCGCGGCCCGCACCGCTGCCTCGGAGCCGACGAGGGTCACCGACTCCTGGGCCCGGGTGATCGCGGTGTAGAGCAGCTCACGGGTGAGCAGGCGTGAGTCGGCGTCGGGCAGGAGCACGGTGACCGAGCGCGCCTGGCTGCCCTGGCTCTTGTGGATCGTGAGCGCGTGGGCGGTGTCGACCTCACCGAGGGTCGAGGCGGCGTGGACGATCGGGGCATCGGGCTCGCCGAAGACCCCGACGACGCGGTGGTCGGCCCGCAGCGCCATGACGCCGGTGTCGCCGTTGAAGAGGCCCAGACCCCGGTCGTTGGTCGTCACGAGCAGGGGCCGGCCGACGACCTGGCGACCGAGGTGGTCGCTCGCCTCGGCGAGCCACCGCTCGACGCGGTCGTTCCACGGCCCCACGCCCCACGGTCCGTCCCGGTGGGCGCAGAGCAGCCGGTGTTCACCGAGCTCGCGCAGGGCGTCGGCGTAGCGGCCCGCGAGGGCGAGGTCGCGCAGCCGCTCGGCATGGGTGAGCAGCCGCAGGCGCAGGGCCTCGTCGGCCCCGATGACGTCGGCGACCGGCAGGTGCTCGACCGGGCCACCCGGGCGGGCCTGCGCGAGCAGCTCGAGCACGAGGTCCGCGTCGCCGACGCGCACGGCCTCGGCGAGCGTGCCGATCTCGTGGCCGAAGCGGTGCGAGGTCTGCAGGCGCGCCACCGGGCCGTCGTCGCCGTAGCCCGCGACGAGGTCGGCGAGCACGGCACCGGCCTCGACCGAGGCGAGCTGGTCGGGGTCGCCCACGAGGAGCAGCCGGGCGCCCGGGCGCAGGGCCTCGAGCAGGCGGGCGGTGAGCGTCAGCGACAGCATCGACGCCTCGTCGACGACGACGATGTCGTGGGGCAGCGGGTTGCCCCGGTCGCGCCTGAAGCGGTTGCCGCTGTCGGGCCGCCACCCGAGCAGACGGTGGACGGTGACGGCCTCGATGTCGGTGCCGAGGCGCTGTCGGTCCTGCTCGGGCATGTGGCCCAGGGAGCCGAGGACGGACTCGCGCAGCCGGGCGGCGGCCTTGCCCGTCGGCGCGGCCAGGGCGATCCGCGGCCGGTGACCGGTGGCCTCGGCCTGCTCGAGCAGCAGGGTGAGCAGGCCGGCGACGGTCGACGTCTTGCCGGTGCCCGGACCGCCGGCGAGCACGGTCGTCAGGCGGCCGGCGGCCGCCCGGACGGCGTCGCGCTGCTCGCCCCAGCCGTCGCGGGGGAAGACGCGCTCCAGCCCCGCCTCGAGCATCTCCTCGTCGATCTCGGGGGCAGGGGTCTGTGCCCTGCGCTGGAGGTCCTGCGCGATCTGGACCTCTTCGCGGTGGTAGCGGTCGAGGTAGACGAGGTCGTGCTCGACGAGCAGCACCCCGGCCTCGGCGAGTGCGCTGCCGCCGACCTGCTCGAGCCACTCGGGTGTCGGCGGCAGGGCGACGGGCGACTCCTCGAGCAGCTCGCGCGCGTGGGCCGGGTCGAGGCTGGTCGACCCCTCGCGGGCGGCGCGCACCACGAGCGCGAGCGTGACGCGGGCGAGGGGGTCCTCATCGTCCACCAGCGTCGCGAGACGGCTCGCGACGTGGACGTCGGCAGCCTCGATGACGCCTGCGGCGTTGAGGTCGGCGAGCTCGCCGGTGGCACTGCGGGCGACCCGGCGGTCGTAGCGGTCGAGCACCTCGGTCATCGGTCCACCCCTTCGCTCGTCGTCGCGCCCGTGCGGGCCCCGGCGCCCGAGCCCGGACCTGCGCCCGCACCCGCGGGTCGGCGCCCGTCGAGCAGGTCGGAGACACCGGTGACCAGGGCGACCGGCGGGGCCCAGGAGAAGACGCCGGTCGGGTGCCCGTCGACGAGCGGTGTCTGCTCCCCGGCCATCCCCCGGAGGTAGAGGTAGAGCACGCCGCCCAAGTGCCGGTGCGGGTCGTAGCCCGGCTGCCGCCACCGCAGGAAGCGGTGCAGCACGACCCCGTAGAGGATCGCCTGGAGCGGATAGCTCGAGTGCGTCATCGCCTCCCGCAGGGCGGTCGGGTCGTAGTGGGCCGTCGTCAGCGGGGTGTCGACGGGCCCGAGCCAGTTGGTCTTGTAGTCGACGACGAGGTGCCGCTCGCCGATCCGCAGGACGATGTCGACCGAGCCGGTGAGATAGCCGCGGAGCGTCTGTCCGCCGAGCACGGGGTCGTCGAGCACGTCGGCGAAGGGCAGCACCGGGTCGTCGGCCGGCAGGTGCTCGCGCATGAGGGCGGCGAGGTCGCCGAGCACGGCGCCGTCGTCGCTGGGCGGCGGGGCGTCGTCGCCACCGCCGAGCGGCAGCTCGAAGTCCATCTCGCACAGGCGGTCCCGCGCCCCGACGTCACGCAGCCGGGTGCCGGGGGCCAGCGGCCCGAGCGGGGTCTCGATGACCTCGACGAGCGCAGCGGCGAGGGCGTCGCGGTCGAGGTCGGGCACCGGCCAGGCGATGATCTGCTCCTCGATGTGCGCCCGCAGCTCGCCGAGCAGGTCCTCGGCCTGCGCGTCGGCCTCCTCGAGCACCGCGTGGACGAGCGAGCCGAAGCCCGCTCCGACGGGCAGCTGCGCCATGGGCGAAGGGAGATGCCCCTCGCCTCCCGCAGCCCCGGCCGCGTCGGCACGGCCCGTCGCATCGGTACGGCCCGCCGCGTCGGCTCCACCCGCCACGACGAGGTCGGCGGGACCCCCTTCGTCCTGACGGTCGGTGACCTCCGGCTCGCTGGCCACGAGATCCTCGGCACTGGCCCGGGGGACCTCGTCCAGGGGGCGGGTCAGCGCGGTGTAGGAGGTCCGGCGCCAGGCGTCGTCGACCGTGCGGGTGAAGTCGCGGACCGCCAGCTCGGTCACCGGCTGGGGCTGCGACATCTTCACGGGGGTGGGCTGGTCGACGTACTCGACCCGCAGCGCGCCCCGGCGCTCCCAGTCCGCGAGGCGGTCCTGCAGGGTCTCGTCGCCGGGCACCGGGTGCTTCGGCGGGACCTCGGCCTGCCCCTGGGTGCGGCCGAGGAGGACGCGGTGCAGCGGCGACGGTCCGGTGCTCTGCGCCGAGGGGAACCACCACGTGACGACCTGGCTCTGCGCGCGGGTCAGCGCGACGTAGAGCAGCCGCAACGACTCGCCGCTCTCCTCGGCGGCAGCCCGGGCCAGGCGGTCGGAGCGGCCGTCGTCGGAGGTGATGCCGATGTCGAGTGCCCGGGTGCGGTCGGCCCTGTGGAAGTGCAGCACGTCCGGCCGCGGCAGCCACCGGTCGCACACGAAGGGCAGCATGACGACGGGGTACTGCAGCCCCTTGCTCGCGTGGATCGTCGCGAGGTGGACCGCGTCGGCGTCGCTGTCGAGGCGGCGGGCGCGCTCCTCCTTGCGGCTGGCAGCCATGCGCTCGCGCAGCCACGCGGTGAGCGAGGCCAGGCCGTCGCCCTCGGTGACGACCCGCTGGTGGAGGGTCTCGCCGATGTGCCGCAGGTCGGTGAGCAGCCGCTCGCCGTCGGTGCGGCGCAGCACGCGGGCGTCGAGCCCGTCGGCGGTGGCGGCGGCGAGCACCGCGGCGACGCCGCGTCGCCCGAGCAGGGCGGCCCAGGTGCGCAGCCGGTGGGCGACCTCTTCGGTGAGGTCGTCGCCGCGGGTGTCGAGATCGGTGGCCGCGGCCCCGACGAAGGGGGTGAGCGCCGCCGCGCGCACCCGCTCGGCGCGGTGGGTCAGTTCCATCGCCTCGAGGAGGGTGAGCCAGTGCTCCGCGGCCACGGAGTCGTAGATGCTCTCGCTCGAGACGATGACCGAGCGCAGCCCGACCGCCGTGAGCGCGGAGCGCACGGTGTCGAGCTGCTTGCGGGTGTGGGCGAGCACGGCGATGTCGCCGGCCCGCAGCGGGCGCCCGTCGAAGGTCGTGCGACCGGCGAGCAGCCGGGTGATCTCCGCGGCGCAGTCGGCGGCGACGAGCGGGCGGACGGTGGCGATCGAGATGCTCTGCCCGGGCTGCTCGACGCGGGCGCTCGGCACCGCGCGCAGCCGCACGGGGGCGAACTGGCCGTCAGGGAGGCTGCCGTCGGCGGTCCTGAGCCGCGAGCCCTCACGGGCGGCAGTCACCTGGTGCACGACGATCTCCTCGTCGCCGAGCTGTGCCCCGCCGAGCAGGACGCCGAGGCTGCGCACGAGCGGCGCGTCGGAGCGGTGGTTGACCCCGAGGGTGTGCCGGGTGGTCGCCGACTCGGCGGCCGTGAGATAGGTGTCGACGTCGCCGCCGCGGAAACCGTAGATCGCCTGCTTGGGGTCACCGATGAGCACGAGTGTGCTGTGCCCGCTGAAGGCGCGGTCCAGGATCTGCCACTGGACCGGGTCGGTGTCCTGGAACTCGTCGACGAGCACGACCCGCCAGCGCTGCCGCATCCGCGCTCGGGCGGGGGAGTCCTCGTCCTCGAGTGCGATCGCGAGGTGCGAGAGCAGGTCGTCGTAGCCGAGCACGCCCAGGCGGCGCTTGCGTCGGTCGAGCTCCTCACGCACGAGCCGGGCGAAGCCCAGGCTCCGGGCGTCGGCGGAGCGTCCCTTGAGGGAGGCGGGCTCGAGCTCGGCATGCGGGTTGTCGGTGACGGCGCGGGCGATCTCGCCGGCGCGCTTGCGGGAGAAGGCGGCTGGTCCGCCCTGTGCGAAGCCGCGGACGTAGAGGTCGTCGACGACCTCGTCGCGCAGGTCCGACAGGTCCTCGACGAGGCGGGCGTGCTGGTCGGTGTCGCCGGCGACACCGAGCCCGCGCAGCACGAGCTGGCAGAACTGGTGCGTCGTCGCGATCGTCGCTGCGTCGAAGTGGGTCAGCGCGTCGCGCAGCCGCCGGGCCCGCTCGGCGACCTCGTCGGCGCTGCCCTGCCGCAGCAGCGCGACGACCTCGTCGTCGGTCGGCAGCTGGGGGTCGGCGACGAGCCGGTGGACGTGCCGCAGGTGCTCGCGGACCCGCTCGCGCAGCTCGCGGGAGGCGGCCCGGCTGAAGGTGATGACGAGCATGTCCTCGAGGCGCACCACGCCCTCGGCGACGTGCCGCGCGACGAGCGCGCCGATCGTCCACGTCTTGCCGGTGCCGGCGCTTGCCTCGAGCAGGACGGTGCCCGTGGGCAGTTCGCCAGCGATGTCGAAGGGGGTGAGTGCGCTCGCGCTCATGCCGTGCTCCCCACGTTGTCGAGCGCGGGCCCCCCACACCCGCGGGGCGAGGGTGGCCAGGTCGCTGCCCGGGCCGGCGAGGGTCTGCTGCAGCACGTCGAAGGGGGCCTCCCGCCCGTGGACGAGGCGCCACCAGGAGTCGTCCCGCTCGCCGGGGATGGTGTCGCCGCTCTTGAGGAGCGAGGCCTCCCACTCCTTGGCGGCCTGCTGCTGCGCGAGCCGGGTGCGCGTGGGGTTGCGGCTGACCGCTTGGGCCCAGGCGTGGGCGGTCTTGACGGGCAGGGGCAGCGGCGCGGTCTGACCGAGGGCGAAGACGTCGAGCAGGGTCGTCAGGTGCGAGCGGGCGGCCTCGCGGGGCAGCACGCCGTAGCTCGTGCGCGCGACCTTGCCCCGAGAGCCCTTGCCGAGGGTCGAGGCCTGCCAGCCCTCGTCGTCGGTGCCGGCAGCGGTGAGCGCGAGCAGGCGGATCCACGCGCCCATGACCTGCTTGGCGCCCAAGCGGGAGTAGGTGACGTCGACGAGGTGCAGACCGCGGACGCCGTCGACGGTGCCGGTGAGGCGGCGGTCGCCGGGCAGCGTGACTTCGATGTCGACCGCGCGCGGGTCCTCTGGTGGCCCGAGTGCGAGCTGGCCCATGAGCTGCTCGACGGTGCGGCCGATCTCCTCGAGCGTCGCCTCACCGAGACCGGCGGGTGGCAGCGCGCCGCGCAGCAGCTCCGCCCGGTAGATCGAGCGCGGGTCCTGGCCGGCGATGCGGGCGCGCAGGGCGCGGTCGCCGACGGCCCACTTCTCCAGGGCGTCGAGGTCGACGGGCAGCCGGTCGCTCACCTCGTCGACGTCGTGGGAGACGCCCACCTGCAGCCGGTCGCGGAGGAATCCGCGGGCGGGGTTGTCGTAGAAGGCGATGAGGTCGGCCAGGCCGACATCGGCGACGGTCCGACCGGGCAGTGGGGCGGTGACCAGTCGCCCGGGCGGGGTGCGCTCGCCGACCGCGGCGCGGGCGGCGAGCAGTGCCGAGCGGTCGAAGCTGAAGGATCGCCCACCCCCGGGCCCCCCGACGGTGAGGTTGCGCGCGTCGAAGGGCTGCAGGGGGTGGTGGGTGACCTCGACCGGTGCCGTGGTCGTCTCGCGGGCGGCATCGAGGAGCTCGCCGAGCGGCACGGCGGGCGGGCAGGGCTCGCCGCTGTGCTCGTCGGCGCCGGTGTAGGCGATGACGAGCCGCTCGCGGGCGGCGAGCACGGCGTCGAGGAGCAGCTGGCGGTCCTCGCTGCGGGCGTCGCGCTCGCCGGTCATCGGGCGCCGCGCGAGCACGTCATCGCCGTCGATCGCCTGCTGGCGGGGGAAGGAGTCGTCGTCCATGCCGAGCAGGCACACGACGCGGTGCGGCACCGAGCGCATCGGGGTCATCGTGCACACGGTGAGGCCGCCGGTCCTGAAGCTCGCCCGGCTCGGGCGCCCGGCGAGCTGGTCGGCGAGCAGCACCCGCACGTCGGCGAGGCGCAGCGGCACGTCGTCGCTGGCGTGCCGGGCGGCGGAGCCGAGGGTGCGCTGGAGGTCGCCGACCTGCCAGCGCTCGCGCGGGGGCACGTCGGTCAGGGAGAGGACGGTCTCGGTGAGGGCCTCCATCCACTCGGTGGCCGGGCCGGCGTGCTCGAGCCGGTCGAGGCCCTCACCGATGCGGGCGAGCAGCTCGCTCACCCGGCCGACGAGGTCGACCGAGCCGCTGCCGACGTCGTCGAGGGGCATGACGCCGCCGACCTGCAGCGGGCCGTCGGCCGAGACGGTGACCCCGACGAGGAGTCGGTCGAGGCCGAACCGCCAGGTCCCCTGGGGCTCCACGTCGAGGGCGAAGGGGGCCCGCCCCGCCTGGTCGTAGCCCCACCGGATGCCGGAGTCGCTGACCCACCGGGTCATCGTCGCGAGGTCGTCGTCGTCGAGGCCGAAGCGGCGCCGGACCGGCCCGCTCGCCGCGAGGTCGAGCACCTCGCTCGCGGTGAGGCGCCCGCCGGCGAGGCCGACGACGCGGTCGGCGACGTCGAGCCGGGGGTTGGTGGCCCGCAGCGACCGGTCGGCCAGCCGTACCCGCAGCCGGTGGGCGGGGTGGGTGTCGACGCCGTCGGCGTCAGTGCCGTGCTCGCCGAGGCCGAAGGCCGCGCCGATGAGCGGCGCATAGGTCTCGACGTCGGGGCACATGACGAGCACGTCGCGCGGCTCGAGGGTGGGGTCGTCGTCGAGCAGCCCGACGAGCACCTCGCGCAGCACCTCGACCTGCCGGGCGGGCCCGTGGCACGCGTGGACCTGGATCGAGCGGTCGTCGGTCGGCACGGTCCGGGCGGTGCGCTCGCTCTCGTCGGGGACGTGGTCGTCGCGCAGATCGGCCTGCAGCCACTCGAGCACCGACCGCGCCTCCAGATCGCCCCCCCGAGGAGGGCCCGTGATCGCTCCCTGCCCCTCGAGACGGCGCTGGCGCGCCTCCTCGGGAACCGGAGGTCGCCCCCAGCACCCGCACCAGCTCGCGTGAGTCCCGCCCCAGCGAGGCGAGCAGCGGGTGCCGGACGAGGTCGCTCGTCGCGTCGTCGTCGCGGGCCACCACACCCTCGGCGGCGAAGGGGGTCAGCCGCTCCCACAGGTCGGGCGAGGGCTGGGGCAGCCACAGGTGCACGTCGCGGCTGCCGGCCAGGGCGTGCAGCAGCTCGACCTCGGTGACCGCGAGCCGGGTGTGCCCGAAGAGCGAGAGCCGCTCCGGCAGCTCGAGCCCGCCGCCCGTGACGCCCCCGGTCCCTGAGGAGGTCGCCCCGCGACCGTCTCGAAGGGCAGCGACCGTCTCGGCGTGCCGCACGTCCGGCGGGGGCGCGTCGACGACGCCGACGAGGCGCCGCCACAGCTCGGCCTGCCAGACCAGGTCGTGGTCGAGGGGGCCGCCGGTGCCGTCGGTGTCACGCCCCTCGCGCCAGTCGGCGAGCATCGTCGGCCGGCTCTGGCCGTAGCGGTGGAAGAGCCGGGCCAGCCGCAGCGCGACCGAGTAGCGGCGGCCGGCGCGGGTGCCGTCGGGGTCGTCGGTGCCGTGCCCCAGGTGCCGGCTGAGCGCTGCGCACCACGGCTGCCCGAGCCCGGCGTCGATGACCTCGAGCAGCGGCCAGACGAGGTGCTGCGGCAGCCATGGATCGTCGTCGTCACGCCCGGTGAGCATCGTGACCAGGGAGCGCGGCCGCAGGAAGGTGACGCCGGCGCAGACCCCGTCGTGGCTCCCTTCGCCCGTGCCGAGGCGGTGGGACAGGCGCTGTGCCAGCCACCGCTCGATGCCCTGCTCGGGCACGACGACGACCTCCTGGGCGAAGGGGTCGGGCAGCGGGCTCGCCAGCAGTTCGCCGAGCTCGTCGGCGAGGGTGTCGGTGCGCTGCGCGCGGTGGAGATGGAGGGCCACGGTCAGACCGTAGCCGGACCCGGCGACAACGTGACGTGCGCCTGTGGATGAGAAGCAGCTGATGACGAACGGGCCCTCTCTCATGCTCGCCAGCCTGTGTTCGTCGTGTTCGTGTGATCACGGCTCGGACGCCGGCAACCCCGACCCCGAGGCCGTCCGGCTGGTCTACGCCGACCGCGAGCTCACCGCGGACGAGCGGGCCGCGATCCTGCAGGCCCAGCGCCCCCGAGCACCTCGGCCATGACCGGGGCGTCGACGTTGCCGCCGCTCGCCACGACGACGACGGTCTGCCCGGCGAAACGCTCCCTCTGGGCGATGAGCGCGGCCAGCGCCGCGGAGCCGCCGGGTTCGACGACGAGCTTGAGCGTGCGGGCAGCCTCGCGCATCGCGACCCGCGCCTGGTCGTCGGTGACCTCGAGCCCGGTCACCCCGTGCCGGGACAGGGCAGCGAGGGTGTGCTCGCCGACCGTCGGCGAGCCGATCGCATCGAGGAAGACCGGCACCGCCGGCACCTTCTCCACCCTGCCGGAGACGAGCGAGCGCGCCATCTTGGGGTAGCCGTCCCGCTCCACGACGAAGGGGGCCACCTCCGGGTGCGTGTCCCGCACCGCCGTGATGACGCCCGACGAGAGCCCGCCACCGCTGCACGGGACGATGACCGCGTCGGGGGCGTGGCCCCCTTCGCGCAGCTGGTCGACGATCTCGAGCCCGACGGTGCCCTGGCCGGACATCACCCGGGGGTCGTCGTAGGGGTGCACGAGGGTCAGCCCACGCTGCTCGACCAGCTCGCGACCGACGACCTCGCGGTCCTGGGTCGCGGGGTCGTAGAAGACGACCTCGGCGCCCCACCAGCGGCAGCCGTCGACCTTGATCTGCGGCGCGTCCTGCGGCATGACGATCGTCGCCGTCGCGCCGGTCATCCGGGCCGAGGCGGCGACGGCCTGCCCGTGGTTGCCGGTGGAGAAGGCGAGCACACCCGCCGCCCGCTCCGCCTCGGTCAGCGACAGCAGCGTGTTGAGCGCACCGCGGATCTTGAAGGACCCGGTGAGCTGCAGGGCCTCGGCCTTGACGAGCACCCTCGCGCCGCAGAGCTCGTCGAGCATCGGGGAGGAGAGCAGGGGCGTGCGCCGCACCCGGCCCTCGATTCGCTGCGCTGCCGCCCTGATCGTCTCGATGCCGAAGTCCATGTGGACATCCTGCCGCTACGCCCGCGAGATCACCCCGGCAGTGGCTTGGCGCCGCGCTCCTTGAGCATCTGGGTCATCGTCTCGACCTCGGTGGTCTGGCTGTTGATGATCGACTGGGCGAGGGTCTCGACGGCGTCATTCTGAGAGTTGTCACGCGCGGCCTCGGCCATCGGCACACCCGCCTTGTGGTGGCGGATCATCATCTGGAGGTAGTAGATGTCGGCCGCCTTGCCGCGCATCCCCTTCAGCTTGGTCATCTCGGCCTGGGTCGCCATGCCGGGCATCAGGCCGTCATCGCCGAGGGTCATCGTTGCGCCGTGCTCGTGGCCCAGGCCACGCATCCAGTCCATCTGCTTGCCGGGTCCGGTGGGCGAGAGCCCCCAGACCTGCAGCCAACCGGCCATCTGCCCCGACTGCGACTCCTGGGTGCGCGCGATGTCGTAGGCGAGGGAGCGCACCAACGAGTCGTCGGTGCGGTCGTAGATGATCCAGGACATCTCGACGGCCTGGTCGTGGTGCGTCTGCATGTCGCGGGCGAAGCCGGCGGCGACGCTGTCGTCACCAGGGAGGTCGTCCCCGCCGACGCGGCTGAGCGCCAGGCCGGCGACGAGACCGATCGCGAGCGCGACGACCGCGGCGAGGACGACCCGGGGGGTCACTTGACCAGGCTCGTCTCGGGGGTCACACCACCGGTGCAGGCCGCCCCGGGCTCGGGGGTCTGCTTGCCCTGCCGGTACTCCTTGATGAAGCCCTTGATCCGCGGGTCGTCAGCCGAGTCGACGCTCAGCTGGTTGCTCCAGGCCGACAGGACGATCTTGCCGGGCATCTTGCCCTCGTAGGGCGAGAGGATCGTGTAGGTGTCGGGCAGCGCGTCGTCCAGCTTCTTGACGTCGGCCTCAGGCAGGTCGGGGTCGTAGCCGATCCACACGGCGCCGTGCTCGAGGGAGTGGACGGCGTGCTCGTCGGGCACCGGCGTGTCGTAGGTGCCGCAGTTGAGCCACACGCCGTTGTGCTCGCCGCCCACGGGCGGCGACTCCTTGTAGTCGATCTTGCCCTCGACGTGGTTGCCGCCCGTGTAGTCGAAGGTCTTGGCCCCCGACAGGTCTCCCGCGGCCCGGCGGTCGTCGCGCTCGCTGACGATGGCATAGCCCACGGTGCCAGCGATGAGTGCGATCACCACGGCTGCGGCACCTGCCAGGAGGAGGGAGCGGCGACGCTCGGCGGACTGGGCCTTCTTGCGTGCCTCGGCGAGCTTGACCTCGCGGGCGGACATCGACTTCTTGCTGCTCATGGGTCCCTCGGGGTAGGCGGGGGCGGAATTGCCGGGATTATTGCACCGTCAACTGAAGGTCTACTGAGGGTGCTCGCCACTAGTCTGACTGCATGCGTTCAGAGACGACGACCATCACCTCCCCGCAGGACGGGTTGCCACTCTTCGTGCGCACCTGGCAGCCCGACGGCGAGGCCAAGGGCGTCGTCCAGATGGCCCACGGGATGGCCGAGCACTCCGGGCGCTACGAGCGCTTCGCGCAGGCGCTCACCGACGCCGGCTACGCAGCGTGGATGCACGACCATCGCGGCCACGGCGAGACCTCGACCGAGCAGGAGGCCGCGGCTACKACGCCGACGACCACGGCTGGGACACGGTC
>NZ_ALWX01000003.1 GCF_000297495.1 Janibacter hoylei PVAS-1
GGAGGGTGGGCGCCGCGCGCGGCCCGGTCACGAGGTCGAGGCCGCCGGCGTCGACGAGCACCGGCAGGTCGGAGGCCAGCGCCGCCCGGGCGACGTCGAGCTGCGCGCGGGCCGCGTCGTCGCTCGCCGTCGTCTCGAGACCGGGGCCGACGACCCAGGCCTGGACCCTCCCTTCGCCGACGACGGCCTCGGGGACCGCCGCGCGCACGAGAGCGGTGGGTGTCGGGGTCCCGACGTAGCGGACCATGCCGGCACCGGCGGTGACGGCCGCGGTCGTCGTGAGCATCGCTGCGCCGGTGTACTGCTCACCGCCGGCGACGACGCCGAGCACGCCGCGCGAGTACTTGTCGTCGTCGGGTCCGGGGGTCGGCCACAGCAGGGGCACGTCGTCGGGGGTGACCCGCACGACCGCAGGTGTCGCGTCGGTGAGGTCGAGCCCGATGTCGATCACCGTGAGCACCCCGCAGGCCGCCTCGGTCGGCGGCAGCAGGTGCACCGGCTTGGGCGCCCCGAAGGTCACCGTCTCGTCGGCGAAGACCGCTTCGGCGAGCGCGTCCCCGCCCTCGACGGGCTGACCGCTCGGGGTGTCGACGGAGATCACCCAGGTCCGGTCGCGGATCGCGTCAACCCACGGGCGGGCGAAGGGCGGCAGCCCCGGCCGTCCGCCGATGCCGGTGATGCCGTCGAGGACGACCTCGGCCCGGGAGATCGCGGTGAGCGCCTCGGGTCCGTCGTCGAGCAGTCGGACCCCGGCCGGGCGCGGGCGAGGTCGGCCGCCTCGGTCTGCACCTGCGAGGCGCTCGTGTCGACGCACACGGCCGCGGTCTCGAAGCCGCGCTTGGCCAGGCGGGCGATGGCGAAGAGGGTGTCGGCGCCGTTGTTGCCCGGCCCGACGAGGGCACACACCCGTCGGGCGCCGCGCTCGCGCATCCGCCCGGCGGCGATGCGCGCGACGCCCCGCGCCGCGCGCTGCATGAGCTCACCGCTCTCGAGCAGCTCGGGCAGGGCCGCCTCGGCGGCGCGGACGGTCTCGACGGAGTACCCGGTGATCACGCTCGCGACGGTAACGTTCCGCCCTTCGCCCGGTCGTGGCCGGTCCGACGTAGGGAGGTCAGGCCGACTCGGCGACGACCATCGCCGTGGCGATGCCCCCGTCGTGGCTCAGCGACAGGTGCATCCGGGCGACGCCGAGCAGCTCGGCACGCTCGGCGACGGCACCGCTGATGGCCAGCACCGGCTCGCCGTGCTCGCCGTTGGTCACCTCGACGCCCTGCCAGGGCAGGTCGCCGGGGGTGCGCAGCGCCTTGCCGACAGCCTCCTTCGCGGCAAACCGGGCCGCGAGGGAGTGCAGCGGCAGCCCCTGCTCGCTCGGCGTGAAGACGCGACCGCGCAGGGCCGGGGTGCGGTCGAGCCGCTCCCCCAGCCGGGCGATGTCGACGACGTCGACGCCCACCCCGACGATCATCGGGTCACTCGACGGTGACGGACTTGGCTAGGTTGCGCGGCTGGTCGACGTCCAGACCCTTGGCGGTCGACAGGTGCAGGGCGAAGATCTGCAGCGGGACGACGGTGAGCAGCGGCTGCAGCAGCGGCGAGGTGTGCGGGACGCGGATGACCTCGTCGGCGAAGGGCAGGACCTCCTCGTCGCCCTCCTGGGCGATGACGAGGGTGCGGGCACCGCGAGCGCGGATCTCCTGGATGTTGGAGACGACCTTCTTGTGCAGCTCGTTGGGCGTGTCCGGGCCCGGGACGACGATGAAGACCGGCTGGCCGGGCTCGATGAGCGCGATAGGGCCGTGCTTGAGCTCGCCCGCCGCGAAGCCCTCGGCGTGGATGTAGGCGAGCTCCTTGAGCTTGAGCGCGCCCTCCATGGCGATCGGGTAGCCGACGTTGCGACCGAGGAAGAGGACCGAGCGGGTGTCGGCCATGAAGCGGGCGATCTCCTTGACCCGGTCCATCTCGGTGAGCAGCGAGGCGATCTTGTCCGGCACCTCGTGCAGCTCGGCCATGACCGTCCGGGCGTCGTCGGCGAAGGTGCCGCCGCGCAGCTGGGCGAGGTAGAGACCGAGGACGTAGCAGGCGGTGATCTGGGCGAGGAAGGCCTTGGTCGAGGCGACGGCGATCTCCGGGCCGGCGTGCGTGTAGAGGACCGCGTCGGACTCGCGCGGGATCGTCGCCCCGTGGGTGTTGCAGACCGAGACGGTGAGCGCGCCGAGGGAGCGGGCATGGCGCACGGCCATCGCCGTGTCGGCGGTCTCGCCGGACTGGCTGATCGAGACGACCAGGGTGCGGTCGGAGACGATCGGGTCGCAGTAGCGGAACTCGTGCGCGAGGGAGACCTCGACCGGGATGCGGGTCCAGTGCTCGATGGCGTACTTGGCGACCATGCCCGCGTAGGCGGCGGTGCCGCACGCGACGATGGTGATCCGGTCGATGTCCTTGAGCTTGGCCTCGTCGATGCGCAGCTCGTCGAGGACGAGCTTGCCGTCGGCGTCGGTGCGGCCGAGGAGGGTGTCGCCGACCGCGTGGGGCTGGTCGTTGATCTCCTTCTCCATGAAGGTGTCGTAGCCGCTCTTCTCGGCAGCTGCGGCGTCCCAGGTGACCTCGTAGGGCTTGCCCTCGGCGGGCGTGCCGTCGAAGTTCATCACCGTGTGCGACGTCGGCGTGATCGTGACGATCTGGTCCTGGTCGAGCTCGACGGCCTGCTTCGTGTAGCCGATGAAGGCCGCCACGTCGGAGCCGAGGAAGTTCTCCCCTTCGCCCAGACCGACGACGAGCGGGCTGTTGCGGCGGGCCGCGACGACCGTGTCCGGGGCGTCGGCGTGCACGGCGAGGAGGGTGAAGGCGCCCTCGAGACGGTTGACGACCGAGCGCATCGCCTCGGTGAGGTCGCCCGACTCGGCGAAGGCCGCGGCGAGCAGCTGCGCGGCGACCTCGGTGTCGGTCTCCGACGTGAAGGTGACGCCCTGGGCCAGCAGCTCCTGCTTGAGCTGATGGAAGTTTTCGACGATGCCGTTGTGGACGACGGCGAGCTTGCCGTCCGCCCCACCGCGGTGGGGGTGCGCGTTTTCGTCCGTCGGGCCGCCGTGGGTGGCCCAGCGGGTGTGCCCGATCGCGGTCGCGGCGGAGGGCACCGTGTCGCCCTCGAGGGCCTCGCGGAGGTTCGCCAGCTTGCCGGCGCGCTTTTGCGTGTAGACCTCGTCACCGGCGACGAGCGCGACGCCCGCGGAGTCGTACCCGCGGTACTCGAGGCGCGCGAGGCCCTCCATGACGACGTCCAGGGGGCGGGCTCCCGTGTCGGGGCCGACGTATCCAACGATTCCGCACATGCGGGACAGGCTATCCGTCGGATCGCTCTGCGCAGAAAAGGTGGGACACAATGGGCGCGTGTCCACCGCCGCCACCTCGACCCTGCCCTCCCCCTTCGTCGAGCTCGACCGGCAGGCATGGGCCCACCTGCGCGAAAACCACCCGCTCAACCTCGACGAGGGCGACCTCTCCCGGCTGCGCGGCCTGAGCGACCCGATCGACCTCGAGGAGGTGCAGGAGGTCTACCTGCCGCTGTCGCGGCTGCTGACCTTCTACGTCTCGGCGACCACCCGCCTGCACCGCATCACCTCGACCTTCCTCGGCGAACGCCCGCCCAAGGCCCCCTTCGTCATCGGGGTCGCCGGGTCGGTGGCGGTCGGCAAGTCGACGACCGCCCGCATCCTGCGCGAGCTCATGCAGCGTTGGCCGGACACGCCCAAGGTCGACCTCGTGACGACCGACGGCTTCCTCCTGCCCAATGCCGAGCTCGAGCGACGAGGCCTGCTCCAGCGCAAGGGCTTCCCGGAGGCCTACGACCGGCGGGCGCTGCTGCGCTTCATCTCGGCGGTCAAGGCCGGCCAGCCGGAGGTCTCCGCGCCGGTCTACTCCCACCTGACCTACGACATCGTCCCGGACGAGCGCATCGTGGTGCGCCAGCCCGACGTGCTCATCGTCGAGGGGCTCAACGTGCTCCAGCCGCCGGGGGTGCGCAGCGACGGGCGCACCGGCCTCGCCGTCAGCGACTTCTTCGACTTCTCCGTGTACGTCGACGCCAACCTCACCGACATCAAGCGCTGGTACGTCGACCGCTTCCTGCGGCTGCGCCAGACCGCCTTCGCCGACCCCGCCTCCTACTTCCACCGCTACGCGGACCTGACCGACGAGCAGGCCGAGGCCCGCGCGCTGCACATCTTCGAGACGATCAACCAGCCCAACCTCGTCGACAACGTCCTCCCGACGCGCGGCCGCGCCACCCTCGTCCTGACGAAGGGGGCCGACCACCAGGTCCGCCGCATCCGCCTGCGGAAGCTCTAGCGCCTCCACGCCTCCGAGCCCGAGTGGCCGAGTCCCCTCTTCCGTGCCGGCGGGGTGTTGGTGACGTCGGCGCCGACAGCGACGGACGAAAGATGGTGTCGGCGCACATCAAGCCGAAGTCAGTCACGACGACCGCCGGCCATCGATGAACGCAGGACTTCGGCGGGCGCCGACATCTTCTTTCGTCCGGCGCCATCCAGCCAACGACGCAGCCCCCGCGACCTCGTGGTCGCGGGGGCTGCGTCGGGGGCGGCTCAGTACCAGTGCGGGTTGTTGCTGTCCCAGAAGGCCTTGGCCTGGCAGGGGCTGCCGTAGGAGGCCTTGATGTAGTCCATGCCCCAGATCATCTGGGTGACCGGGTTGGTCTTCCAGTCCGGGCCGGCGGTGGCCATCTTGTCGGCCGGCAGCGACTGCGGGATGCCGTAGGCGCCCGACGAGGAGTTGGTCGCGTCCCAGGTCCAGTTGCTCTCGCCGTTCCACAGGCTGATCAGGCAGGACCACTCACCCTCGCCCCAGCCGTACTCGCCGAGCAACTGCTTGGCGTAGGGCTGCGGGTCGCGCTGGATGATCTTGATCTCGGCGTCGGTGAAGTCGCGCTCGGAGATCGGCTTGGCCTTCTCCTCGGCGCGCTTCTTCTCCTCGGCCTTCTTCTTGGCGGCGGCCTTGCGCTCGGCAGCCGCCTTCTTCTTCGCGGCGGCCCGCTTCTTGGCCTCGACGGCCGAGAGGCGGTCCTGCTCGCGTGAGGCGCTGCGGGAGACGTTGGTGGCGCGGCGGCTCTCGGCCAGCCGCGCGGTGTCGACGGTCTCGGAGTCCGCGGCGGGGCTGGCCGACTGCTCGGGGGAGGTCAGGGTGGTGGCCGTCTCGCCGGTGTCGTGCGAGGGGTCGCCGATGGCGACGGTGGCGCCGACCGAGCCGAGCATCGCGACGGCGATGGCACCGCCGACGACGGGGCGACGGACGGCCGACAGGCCGGTGCGCTTGCGCGCGTGACGCGCCGCGCCGTGTCTGGGCGTGTAGCTGTCCGAGCGCACGTCACCAGCTCCTTCCATGGGACAGCCACCCGCGAGGAGTGGCTGTGGTGTGCCGGGCGCTTCAGGGGTGCGTGACCGGCCGTTATGCTTTTGAGACCCTAACCCACCGTCCGCGGCCGAGCAAAGGGCCGTCCACAACCCCAGCACGAAGGGGAGGCCCCGCCCGATCGCCGGGCGGGGCCTCCCCCTTCGTCCCGGCGTCAGACGTCCAGGCCCTCGAGCAGGTCCGTGACGAGTGCGGCGATCGGGCTGCGTTCGCTGCGCGTCAGGGTGACGTGGGCGAAGAGGGGGTGCCCCTTGAGCGTCTCGATGACGGCGGCGACGCCGTCGTGGCGCCCGACCCGCAGGTTGTCGCGCTGGGCGACGTCGTGGGTGAGCACGATCTTGGAGTTCTGCCCGATGCGCGACATCACCGTGAGCAGCACGTTGCGCTCGAGGCTCTGCGCCTCGTCGACGATGACGAAGGCGTCGTGCAGGCTCCGGCCGCGGATGTGGGTCAGCGGCAGCACCTCGAGCATCTCGCGGTCGATGATCTCGTCGACGACCTCCTTGGAGACGAGCGCCCCGAGGGTGTCGTGCACCGCCTGGGCCCACGGCCCCATCTTTTCCTGCTCGCTGCCGGGCAGGTAGCCCAGCTCCTGCCCGCCGACGGCGTAGAGGGGGCGGAAGACGACGACCTTGCGGTGCTGGCGGCGCTCCATGACCGCCTCGAGCCCCGCGCACATCGCGAGCGCGCTCTTGCCGGTGCCGGCCCGCCCGCCGAGGCTGACGATGCCCACGTCGGGGTCGAGGAGCAGGTCGAGGGCGATCCGCTGCTCCGCCGACCGGCCGTGCAGGCCGAAGGCGTCGCGGTCACCGCGCACGAGGCGCACCTGCTTGTCGGCACCGACCCGGCCCAGGGCGCTGCCCTGGGGCGAGAGGATCTTCAGCCCCGTGTGGCAGGGCAGCTCGGCGGCCGCGAGGTGCTCGACCCGACCGGTCTCGTAGAGGGTGTCGACCTCCTCGGCGGTCATGTCGAGCTCGCTCATGCCGGTCCAGCCGGAGTCCGACGGTCGCTGCTCGTGGCGGTACTCCTGGGCATCGATGCCGACGGCGGAGGCCTTGACCCGCATCGGCAGGTCCTTGGAGACGATCGTCACCGAGGCGCCCTCGAGGGAGAGGTTCTTGGCGACGGCCAGGATGCGGGTGTCGTTGTCCCCGAGGCGAAACCCGCTCGGCAGGGACGTGGGGTCGGTGTGGTTGAGCTCGACCCGCAGGGTCCCGCCGTCCTCCCCCACCGGCACCGGGGCATCGAGCCGGCCCGCGGAGACGCGCAGGTCGTCGAGGAGGCGCAGCGCGGTCCGGGCGAAGTACCCGAGCTCCGGGTGGTGCCGCTTGGCCTCGAGCTCGGTGACGACGACGACCGGCAGGACGACCTCGTGCTCCTTGAAGCGCAGCATCGCCCGCGGGTCCGACAGGAGCACCGAGGTGTCGATGACGTAGGTGCGCGGGCCCTCTTCCTCGGGCGGGAGGTCCACCGGATCGGGCGCGCCGTCGGGCTGCGCGAGCGAGGGGGTGACGGTCTGGGTCATCAGGTCGTCCACGTCGATCTCCTCCACGGGCGCCGCGCCGGCAGGCGCGCACGCGCCTACTCTCGGTGCTGGTGCCGGGACCGGGCCCTCGGCTGGAGCCGAGGCCGGGTCCGGCCTCTCCTGCTGTGCAGCAGCTCCATCGATGAGGCCTCCCGAACGCCCTGCCGTGTGCAGGTCGTCGTCATCAACGTACGACCGGCGCACGGTGGCACGCGCCACGTCGGCGGCGTGTCGGAGCGGGCTTCGCGATGTTCACCCCGTCGTCGCCTCAGGAGTCACACGGGCCACTCCAGGAGCACGCCGGCGGGACCGGAGGGAACGTCAGGCACCGTACCGACGGTGCCGGTCCGCGTAGGCCCGCAGGGCTCGCAGGAAGTCGACGCGGCGAAATTCCGGCCAGTAGACCTCGCAGAAGTAGTACTCGCTGTGCGCCGACTGCCACAGGAGGAACCCGGAGAGCCGCTGCTCCCCCGAGGTGCGGATGACGAGGTCGGGGTCGGGCTGGCCCTTGGTGTAGAGGTGTCCGCTGATGTCCTCGACGGTGAGCTCGCTGGCCACCTCCTCGAGGGTCGCACCCTCGGCCGCCCGGGTGCGCAGCAGCGAGCGCACCGCGTCGGCGATCTCCTGGCGGCCGCCGTAGCCGACCGCGACGTTGACGATGAGCCCCTCGACGTCGGCGGTCTCGTCCTCGGCCCGACGCAGCGCGGCCGCGGTCTGGACCGGGAGCATGTCGAGGGCGCCGGCCGCGTGCAGCTGCCACCGCTGGGCGGTCGCGAGGTCGGCCACCAGACCCTCGATGATGCGCAGCAGCTTGTCCAGCTCCTGCGGCGGACGGGTGAGATTGTCGGTCGAGAGCAGCCACAGGGTGACGACCTCGACGCCGGCCTCCTCGCACCACTCGAGGAAGCTGCCGACATTGGCGGCACCCGCCTGGTGCCCATCGGCAGCATTGCCCCCGCGCGCCTTGGCGAAGCGTCGGTTGCCGTCGACGATCATCCCGACGTGCCGCGGCACGCTGGCCTGGTCGAGCTGCCCGACGAGGCGTCGTTCGTAGGCGGTGTAGAGCGGGTTGCGCACTCGCGGGTCCCTTCAGGCGAGGTCAGTGTCCCCAACCTACCGTCGGGCCGTGGCACCCCTCACAAAGGCGCTCCGGAGCCCGTCCGGGCATGGCCGACCTACGGGTGCGTAGGTTACCGTCGATCCATGGACTCCCCCCGCGCCGAGATCAAGGAGATCGCGCACGACGTCGGCGAGCAGGTCGATGCCTTCGTCGATGCCGTCAAGCCGCACCTGCGCGGCTGGCTCCATCTCGTCATGGCGCCGCTGGCCCTCGTCGGCGGTCTGGTCCTCACCTCGACGGCGCCGACCCAGGGGGGGCGCATCGCGGCCATGGTCTTCACCATCACCGCCGGGCTGCTCTTCGGCACGTCCGCCGTCTACCACCGCGGCAAGTGGGGCGGCCGGATGGCCGGCGCCCTGCGCCGCTGGGACCACGCCAACATCTTCCTCATCATCGCGGGGAGCTACACCCCCTTCGCGCTGATGCTGCCGCGCACGCAGGCGATCACGCTGCTCGTCATCGTCTGGAGCGGCGCCATCATCGGTGTGCTCTTCCGTGTGCTGTGGGTCGGCGCACCGCGCTGGCTCTACGTGCCCGTCTACGTGGCCCTGGGCTGGGTCGCGGTCTTCTACATCAAGCCGCTGCTGACGCACGGCGGGTGGACGATCCTCGCCTTCGTCATCGCCGGCGGCGCCCTGTACACCGCCGGGGCCGTCGTCTACGGCCTCAAGCGGCCCAACCCGTCACCGCGGTGGTTCGGCTTCCACGAGATCTTCCACGCGCTGACGATCCTCGCCTTCATCTCACACTTCGTCGCCGCGACGCTCGCCCTCTTCGGGCCCATCGCCCAGACCGGCTGACCCCTGCTCCCGGCCCGAGGCGACGTCGCTCTCGCGGCTGCGCTCGGCGGACTCCTCACGCGCCCGCTCCTGCTCGGCCCGCTGCCGCTGCGCGTCCCGCTCGGCGAGGTTCATCCGGCGCAGCCGGGTGAACATGTTGCGCATGAGCAGCCACAGCGCCAGCGCGAGGACGAAGAAGACGATGAAGGCCCAGATCCCCGGGCTGACCTCGGTGCTCGGGGAGTTCACTTCCACTCCCTGACGGTCGACGCGGTCCGTCGGTCGAGGACCGGCTCACGCCTCGGACGAAGGGAGAGCGCGTCCGCCTCCGCGAGCGTCGCCGGGATCCCCGCGAAGAGGTCGTCCTCGCGCTCCGTCGTCTCCACGTGGCTGACCGCGAGCTCGTACTCCTCGGTGGGCCACAGGTCCGCCTGGACGTCGTTGGGCACGGCGAAGAAGAACCCGTCGGGGTCGATCTGCGTCGCGTGCGAGCGCAGGGCGTGGTCGCGAGCATCGAAGAAGTCCGCGCACGGCACCCACGTCGTGAGCTCGCGCTCCGGGCGGCCCTCGATGCGCTTCATCCACTCGTCGAAGGGGGACTCCTTGCCCTGAGCGAGGATCGCCTCGTGGAAGGTGCGGATCCGCTCGCTGCTGAACCCGCCGATGTAGTAGAGCTTCAGCGGCTGCCAGGGCTCCCCGGCGTGCGGGAAGGCCTCGGGGTCGCCGGCCGCGGCGAAGGCCGCCTCGGAGACGCGGTGGGTCATCACGTGGTCCGGGTGCGGGTAGCCGCCGTTCTCGTCGTACGTCGTGATGACGTGCGGCCGGAACCGCCGGATCTCGCGCACGAGAGCCTCCGTCGACACCTCGAGCGGCTCCAGGTAGAAGCAGCCCGCCGGCAGGTCCGGGAGGGGGTCGCCCTCCGGGAGGCCGGAGTCGACGAAGCCGAGCCAGGTGTGCTGCACCCCGAGGTGGGCGGCGGCACTGGCCATCTCCTCGCGGCGCACCTGCACGATGTCGCGCAGGATGTGCGGGTCGTCCTTGAGCTTGGGGTTGAGCACGTCGCCACGCTCACCGCCGGTGCACGTCACGACGAGCACCTCGGCACCCTCGTGGACGTAACGTGCGGTCGTCGCCGCGCCCTTGCTCGACTCGTCGTCGGGGTGGGCGTGGACCGCCATGAGCCTGAGTGCTTCCACTGCTGGGTTCCTCCCGGGGAGGGTGCGCCGCACGGCCCGGTGTGCCGTCGCGGACTGGTGTCACGGACAATGGCTCCATCCTCTCACCGCTCGCCGACCGCTTCGACGGGGCCGGTGACACCCCCCTTCGTCCCGCAGGAGCAGTCATGACGCCCGACGCCTCGCCGACCGAGCCCGGCTGGGACCCGGAGCGCGAGGAGGCCGAGGCCGAGGCCAACCCCGACCGGGGCAGCCGACGCTGGTGGCTCATCGGCGGTGTCGCGGTGGTCGCGGCCGTGGCGATGTCGATCTGGTACGGGCTGTCGATGACGTCGGGCGCGATCACGACGACCGACGTGGGCTTCGAGCGCAACGGCGAGCGGGAGATCGTCATGGTCTTCGACGTGACCCGCCCGACCGGCACCGCCCTGTCGTGCACCGTCACCGCGATGGACAGCACCTACGGGCGGGTCGGCACCAAGGAGCAGGCCGTGCCCGCGAGCGACGAGCGCACGACGCGGGTGCGGGCTGCGGTCCGCACGACGACACGGGCCGTCACCGCGACGGTCGCTGACTGCACGGTCGTGGACTGACACCTGCGCGCGGCCCCGCTGCGCGGTACACTGGACCTTTACACGCAACCGTGGGTCTGGACCGATGGGTCCAGACCTTTGTGCATCGTCCCCCACCCGGGAGAGCAGCGGTTCACCGTCTGTGGGGGCCCGACCCCGGTTCCCCACGACCTGAGGCAAGGAGTGTCCCGTGACCCAGACGTCCAACGCGTCGTACCTGACCCAGGAGGCCTACGAGCGTCTCCAGGCCGAGCTGCGCGAGCTCTCGGGCCCGGGTCGCGTCGAGATCGCCAAGCGCATCGAGGCCGCCCGCGAGGAGGGCGACCTCAAGGAAAACGGCGGGTACCACGCCGCCAAGGAGGAACAGGGCAAGATGGAGGCCCGCATCCGCCAGCTCAAGCAGATCCTCGACACGGCGACGGTCGGCGAGGCCCCGCCGGACGACGGTGTCGTCGAGCCCGGCATGGTCGTCACCGTCGAGATGTTCGGCGACGAGGAGACCTTCCTCCTCGGCTCCCGCGAGATCGCCGACGGCAGCGACAGCATCGACGTCTACTCCGAGCAGTCGCCCCTCGGCGCCGGCATCAACGGCCACAAGGTCGGCGAGACGGTCACCTACGAGGCGCCCAACGGCAAGTCCATCGAGGTCACGATCATCTCGGCGAAGCCGTACTCGGCCTGAGCCCACCCGCACCGAAGGGCGTCACGACCAGTGGTCGTGACGCCCTTCGTCGTCGGTGCTTGCGGTGCGGTGGTCAGCGGTTCCAGGGCTGCAGGTCGAGATCGTCGATGCCGAGCCACCCGCCCATCTGGGAGCCGTCCACCCCGCTGCCGCCCGACAGCACGTCGAGGAAGGGGTTGAAGGCGACGCTGCGCTGCCCGGCCGAGTCGCTCGCGGTCGTCACGTGGGCGCCCTCGTCCGTCGCCAGCTGGGCTGGCACGGCCGTCTCTCCGGACGTCGTCGGGGCGCTGGCGGCACCCCCGTCCGCTGGCGCCGGGGCCGCGCTCGTCTCCGGCTGGGCCGGGGGCGGGGTCGACCTGGGTGGAGGCCGCCGGCGCACCCGAGGTGGTCGCCGGCTCCGGGACGGCCTGCGCCGCGTCGGACCGCTCGAAGGCCCCGTAAGGGTGCTCGGCCGGACCGTCGACCCGCTCGAAGGCCGTGCCCTCCGGCGGGCCCGTCGTCAGGTCGAGCCGCTCGAAGGCGGGGGGCTCCAGGTCCGCGAGCTCGAGAGACTCCCCTTCGTCGGTCGGGAGATAGGGCACGAGGTCGCAGCCGACGAGGGGCAGGTCCGGGGGTGAGATCCGGATCGGCTCGCCGTGCACCTCGAGCTGGACCTCGGAGTTGCCGTCGGCCCGCGGGCACACGACGAAGTGGTGCCGGTCCGAGAGACTGGTCCCCGTCGGGAAGAAGGCCATCGGGCCCTGACCGTCGTCGCGCCGGCGGGCTCCGCCGGACCCGTCGTCGCCCGCGGCCCCGCCACCACCGCCGCCCGATCCGCCCGATCCGCCCGAGCCGCCGGAACCACCGCCCGACGGGACGCCGGAGGCACCGCGCTGAGCGTCGGACTCCTCCGCGAGCAGGCGGGAGGCGCCGCGCAGGGAACCCTCGGCAGCGTCGATGGCCCGGTGGGCCGAGCGCCACGAGCGGGCGAACTCCTCGAAGTCGGGGCCCTCCCACTTCGCACGGAGCACCTCGAGCAGCACGGCGCCACGACCGCCGACCTCGCTCAGGCGCTCGCTCTGACGCCGCAGTCCCACGGCGATGTCGTCGAGTTGTTCGACGTCTGCACCGTGGCTGATGTGCCTGGCCATCGACCTGCCTCCCGGAAGTTCTTGCCCTCAGACTAGAGAGCCGACCGGCGGCCGGACGATGGGGAGCACTCCCCCACACGAGCGGCTGCGACAATGGAGACATGTTCGGACGCCAGATCCCGCCCATGCCGACCGCCGAGTCCGCCCTGCCGGGGCGCGCGGAGCGGCCCTTCGACGTCCCGCAGCGTCACGAGGTGCTCGGGACACCGCTCGAGGGCCCGTGGCCCGAGGGCACCGAGGTCATCTACGTCGCCATGGGCTGCTTCTGGGGCGCCGAGCGGATCTTCTGGCAGCAGGCGGGCGTCGTCACGACGGCAGCCGGCTACATGGGCGGGCACACCCCAAACCCCACGTACGAGGAGACGTGCACCGGGCTCACCGGCCACACCGAGAGCGTCCTCGTCGCCTACGACCCCGAGCAGACGCGACCGGAGCTGCTGCTCAAGGCCTTCTGGGAAAACCACGACCCGACGACGCCCGACCGGCAGGGCAACGACGTCGGCACGCAGTACCGCTCGGCGATCTACTGGACGACCCCGGGGCAGCAGGCCGCGGTCGAGGCGACCGCCGCGGCCTTCGGCGAGGAGCTGCGCCGCCACAACCTGCCGCCGGTCGTCACCGAGATGCGGCCGGCGAACGAGGCCGGCACCTTCTGGTACGCCGAGGACTACCACCAGCAGTACCTCCACAAGAACCCCGGCGGCTACTGCAACCACGGCCCCAACGGCCTCACCTGCCAGGTCGGGATCCTCCGCCAGGACGAGGTGCCGAGCCAGGAGTCGGTGCTGCGTCAGGAGGGCTGAGCGGGCTCACTGCCCCCGGGCCGAGATGACGACGACCTCGCGGTCTGCCGCGACCCAGGCATCGACCTGCCACGTGTCGGGTCCGGCGAGCGCCACCTCGTCGAAGGTCCCGTCGCCGAGCTCGTCGCCCACCGCGTCGACGAGGTGCATGGGGCGGTCGCCGTCCGGGGAGGGCTGCGCGCGAAGGGAGTCCGCCACCTCCGGCTCGACGGTGACCGCGGCGTCGATCCAGTAGGTCGCCGGGCCGGGTGCCGTGCGGGAGTCCCCCAGCGTGCCGGACTGCCACGTCGCCGACACGGGGTCACCGAGGTCGGGGAAACGCTGCGTCAGCGGCGCGACGTCGGAGCGGGTGCCGCGCTCGTCGACCTGCTTGTCCGCGACGTGCCTCTCGTCGTCGCTCGAGGCACCGCACGCGGACCCCAGCACGACGACGAGGCCCAGCACGAGCAGCAGCCCGATGCGGCGGATCGCCGTGCTCATCGCACCGTGAGCATCCCGGTGGCGGTCGACCCCGACACCGTCGCATCGCGGGAGAAGGCCCGGCCCGTGGCGTCGTTGGCCAGGGCCGGGGTCCGCAGACGCACCACCCTGACGTCATCGCCCTCGACGACGACGACCAGCGCCGGCGACGCCGTCCACCGGTCCGAGATCGCCTCGCTGGCGACGACGGAGTTGACCCGCTCAGCGGTGACCCCCTCGTGGAAGAACGCCGCGCGGTCCCAGTGCCCCTCGACGACCTCGCCGAGGGGGGCCGAGGTGTCGTCGCGGACGAGCTCGGCCAGACGTGCGTCGACGGCCTCCCCGGACTCGGGCTCGGGAGTGCTCGAGCAGCCGGTCACGGTCGTCATCGTCACCAGCGCCATCATGCCGATGCACAGCCTCACGGTCATCGCCATGTCTGTCGTCCCCTCGTCCGTCTCGGCATCCCCGTCACGAGGAACCTAGGCCCAGTCGGCCCTCACGGCGATGGGGACGACTCCCCTCACAGGCTCGCGGCCAGCTCCGTGCCCTGCCGGATCGCCCGCTTGGCGTCGAGCTCGGCGGCGACGTCGGCGCCACCGATGACGTGGACGGTCACTCCCTTCGCCTGCAGCGGCTCGACGAGGTCACGCACGGACTCCTGCCCGGTGCAGACGACGACGTTGTCGACCGCGAGGGTGCGCGGCTTGCCGTCGACCGTGATGTGCAGGCCCTCGTCGTCGATGCGCTCGTAGGCGGCGCCAATGATCTGGTGGACCCCCTTCGCCTTGATCGCCGCGCGGTGGACCCAGCCGGAGGTCTTGCCCAGCCCGGCACCGATCTTGGTCTCCTTGCGCTGCACGAGGTAGACGGTGCGGGGTGAGGGCGCTGGGTGGGCGTCCTTGAGGCCACCACGCTCCGGCGAGAAGGGGTCGACGCCCCACTCGTCCTGCCACTCCTTGAGGTCGAGCGTCGGCGAGGCGCCCGTGGTGAGCAGCTCGGTGACGTCGACGCCGATGCCTCCGGCGCCGATGACCGCCACCCGCTCACCGATCTCCCGCGTGCCGAGCACGGCCTCCGGGTAGGTGACGACCATCGGGTGGTCGATCCCCGTGATCTCGGGGACGCGAGGCGTCACCCCGGTCGCGAGGACGACCTCGTCGAATCCGGTGAGGTCATCGACGCCGACTCGACGGCCGAGGTGCAGGGCCACCGCTCGACGCTCGAGCTCGCCGCGGTAGTAGCGGATCGTCTCGGCGAACTCCTCCTTGCCCGGGATGCGCATGGCGAGCGCGAACTGGCCACCGATGTCGTCGCCGGCCTCGAAGAGCTCGACGGCGTGGCCCCGCTCTGCGGCCGACACCGCGGCCGCCAGGCCCGCCGGCCCGCCACCGACCACGGCGACCCGCTTGCGGCGCGTCGTCGGCGAGAGCACGAGCTGCGTCTCGTGGGCCGCCCGCGGGTTGACGAGGCAGGAGGCGACCTTGCGCTGGAAGGTGTGGTCGAGGCAGGCCTGGTTGCAGGCGATGCAGGTGTTGATCGTCTCGGCTCGGCCCGACTCCGCCTTCGTCGCCCACTGCGGGTCGGCGAGCCAGGGCCGCGCCATCTGGACGAGGTCGGCCTGACCGGCGGCGAGCGCCTGCTCGGCCTGATCGGGCATGTTGATCCGGTTGCTCGTGACGACCGGCAGGTCGACGTGCGGCCGCAGCCGCTCGGCGACTTCGGTGAAGGCCATGCGCGGCACCGAGGTGACGATCGTCGGCACCCGGGCCTCGTGCCACCCGATGCCGGTCGAGAGGATCGTCGTGCCGGCCGCCTCGATCTCCTGGCCGAGGGCGACGATCTCCTCCCAGGTCTGCCCGCCCTCGACGAGGTCGAGCACGGAGAGGCGGTAGACGATGATGAAGTCGTCGCCGACGGCCGCCCGCACCGCCCGGACGATCTCGGTCGCGATCCGACGCCGGTTGGCCGGCGTGCCACCCCACCCGTCCTCGCGCGCGTTGGTGCGCGGCGCGAGGAACTGGTTGATGAAGTAGCCCTCGGAGCCCATGATCTCGACGCCGTCGTAGCCCGCGGAGCGGGCCAGCTCGGCGGCCCGGGCGAAGCCCCGGATCTGCCGACGGACGCCCTTTTCGCTCAGGGCGCGCGCGCCGAAGGGGGTGATGGGCGACTTCGTCGCCGACGCCGAGACCGAGAAGGGGTGGTAGGCGTAGCGGCCGGCGTGGAGGATCTGCAGCGCGATCTTGCCGCCCTCGCGGTGCACCGCGTCGGTGACCTGCTCGTGGTGGCGCGCCTCCCGCCGCGTGGTCAGCTTCGAGGCGAAGGGGTAGAAGCTGCCCTCGATGTTGGGCGCGAAGCCCCCAGTGACGATGAGGCCGGCACCTCCCTTCGCCCGCTCGGCGTAGAAGGCGGCCAGCCGCTCGAAGTTGCTGGCGCGGTCCTCCAGACCGGTGTGCATCGACCCCATGATCGTGCGGTTGCGCAGGCTGGTGAACCCCAGGTCGAGGGGCTCGAAGAGGTGCGGGTACTCGGTCATCGTCGTCCTCGCTCGTGCATCGGCAGTCGGCTGCGACGCTACCCAACGCCACGACGCCCGGCGCACCGCTCGTTGGCATTGTCACGCAGGGATGACAAGGTTGGGCGCACATGGGACCGATCGGAGGACTGGCATGGCTGAGCTGGGACGTGTGGCAGCCCGTGCGGCGCTGGGTGCCGTCGGGACCGCGGCCGCGAGCGCGACTCTCGCCGGTCTGGGCTACGGCCTCATCCAGGCTGAGGCCAAGATCACCCGCAAGATCGTCGGCAACCCCTTCGACGGCGCACCCGACGACGACGGGGTCTACGGGGCCGCGCCCGGCGAGCCGGTCCAGCTGCTCGTCCTCGGCGACTCCACCGCTGCCGGGATGGGCGCGGACACCCGCTACCAGACGATCGGCGCGATCCTCGCGACCGGCCTCGCCGCGATCATGGGGCGCCCGGTCGAGCTGACCAACGAGGCGGTCGTCGGCGCCGAGTCCTCCGACCTCAGCTCGCAGCTGTCCAAGGCCCTGGCCCGGGTCGACCAGCCCGACGTCGCGGTGATCCTCATCGGAGCCAACGACGTCACGCACCGCATCGACCGCTCGGTCTCCGTGCAGCACCTGCAGCGGACCGTGCGCTACCTGCGCACCCTCGACGTGCCCGTCGTCGTCGGCACCTGCCCCGACCTCGGGACGGTGGAGCCGGTGCCCTTCCCCCTCAACAAGCTGCTGCGCCAGTGGAGCCGCGAGCTGGCCGCCGCCCAGACCGTCGCCGCCGTCGAGGCCGGTGCCCGCACCGTCTCGATGGGCGACCTGCTCGGCCCGGAGTTCGCCGCGAGCCCGGCCGTGATGTTCAGCCAAGACCGCTTCCACCCCTCGGCCGCCGGGTACGCGCGGGTCGCCTCGGCCCTGCTCCCTTCGGTCGCAGCCGAGGTGGACGCCTGGCCCGAGGGTGCCACCCACGACTCCGAGCCCGAGGCGAGCCTCGGCGAAGGCATCGGCGCGCTCGACGACGCCGCCGAGCGCGCGGCCTCGACGCCGGGCACGGAGGTCGGGCCGGCCGAGCTGCGCGGTCGCCGCACCGGCCCCCGCGGCCCGTGGGCGATGCTCCGACGACGCGGCGAGCACGAGGTCACCGACCTCTGACCGTCTTTCCCTAGGGAAATACGGCCCCACCTGCGCATTTCCCTAGGGAAATACGACCCCACCTGCGCATTTGCCTAGGGAAATACGGCTTCCGTGCGGTACAGGTCAGGCCCACCCCAGGCGAAGGGAGGCCAGCTGCTCCGCGAGGTGCGGAGGTCCCCCTTCGACCCGGCAGGCATCGAAGACGACCACTCTCAGCTGGTCCATGACCACGGCCGGGCCGAGGTCCGGCAGCGGCTCCCCCGCGAGCTGGGCCATGAGCTCGTGCACGCCGACAACGCGCTCGGCCGCGCGGTCCAGCGGCAGCTGCTGCCACCTGCGGACCGCGCGGCCGAGCTCGGTCGCGACGTCGTCGGGGATCAATCCGAGCGGAGCCGGGCCAGCAGGCGCAGCAGCTCGAGGTAGAGCCAGACGACGGTGATGACCAGGCCGAGCGCCAGGGTCCAGCCGTAGTTGACCGGAGCCTGGGTGCGGATCGCGAGCGAGATGTTGTCGAAGTCGATCGCGAGGTTGACGGCGGCCAGGCCGGTGGCGAAGAGCGAGATGCCGATGCCGAGGAGCCCGGAGCCGCCGATGCCGAAGGGCGCCCCGCCGAAGAAGAGCGCGTAGCCGAGGTTGATGAGCGCGAAGACGAAGTAGCCGAGCGTCATCATGCCGACGATGGCGCGGAACTTCTGCGTCACCTTGATGATGCCGGTCGAGTACAGCAGGAGCATCGCGCCGAAGACGCACAGCGTCGCGAGGACGGCCTGGACGACGATCGACTCGAAGATCGGGGTGCCCGGCGGGTCGAAGGCTGCGCCGTAGCTCTGGCTGATCGCGCCGACGAAGAGCCCCTCGAAGGCGGCGTAGACGACGGCCAGCACGACGCCCACCGGCTTGCGCCGGAAGGCGAGGAAGATCCCCATGCCGAGCGTGGCGACCAGGCCGACCAGCAGCGCGAGCCCGCCGAGGGCGGGGCTGATGGCGCTGGCGGTCCAGGCGCCCGCGGCGACGACGAGCAGCACTCCGAAGAGGGCGCCCGTGCGCATGAGGACGTCGTCCAGGGTCAGCGATCGACCGCCGCCCCCGTCCCCGCCGAAGCCGCCGACCGGACCGGGCTGGCCGAAGCCGGGCTGCGGCTGGCCATAGCCCTGCTGGCCATAGCCCTGCTGGCCGTAGCCCTGCGGGTGGCCGGGCTGCTGGTATCCCTGCGGGGCCTGGCCGTAGCCGGTCTGGTAGCCCTGCTGCGGGGCCGCGCTCGAGTCCCGGAAGCCCGCGTATCCGCTCTGGGCGTCCTTCTCGACCCGGCCGAGGATCGGGTTGCTCATGTCTTGCTCCTCAAGAGGGGCGCGGCCATCTTGCCGCTGACTGTCACCAGACTAAGCGGTCGGCAGGCCGCGGATGTTCCCGCTGTCCACATGTGCGAGGTCAGCCGATGCCGTCGAGCGCCTGCTCGAGGTCGGCGAGGAGGTCGGCGACGTCCTCGATGCCGACGGACAGGCGCACCAGGTCGTCGGGCACCTCGAGCATGGACCCCGCGGTGGACGCGTGCGTCATCGCCCCCGGGTGCTCGATGAGCGACTCGATGCCACCGAGCGACTCGGCGAGGGTGAAGATCTCGGTCCGCGCGCACAGCTGCTGCGCGGCCTCGCGCCCACCGGCCATGCGCACCGAGATCATCCCGCCGAAGCGGGACATCTGCCGGGCCGCCACCTCGTGGCCGGGGTGTTCGGGCAGCCCCGGGTAGAGGATCGAGGTGATCTCCGAGCGGGTCGAGAGCAGGTCGACGACCGCCTCGGCGTTGTCGCAGTGCCGGTCCATGCGCACCCCGAGCGTCTTGATGCCGCGCATCGTCAGGTAGGCGTCGAAGGGACCGGGCACCCCACCGGAGCCGTTTTGCAGGAAGGCGACGTCGGCGTCGATTTGCTCGTCGTCGGTGACGAGCAGGCCCCCGACGACGTCGCTGTGGCCGCCGAGGTACTTGGTGCTCGAGTGGAGCACCACGTCGGCGCCCCGCGTGAGCGGCTGCTGCAGGTAGGGGCTGGCGAAGGTGTTGTCGACGACGAGCCGCGCGCCACCGGCGTGGGCGGCCTCGGCGACGGCCTCGATGTCGCCGATGTTGAGCAGCGGGTTGGTCGGCGTCTCGAGCCACACGAGCTTGGTCGCCGGCCGCATCGCCGCGCGGATCGCGTCGACGTCACCGACGGGCGCGGGCGTGTGCTCGATGCCCCACTGGGAGAAGACCTTGTCGATGAGCCGGAAGGTGCCGCCGTAGGCGTCGTCGGGGATGACGAGGTGGTCCCCCGGACGAAGGGAGGCCCGCAGGATCGCGTCGGTCGCCGCCATGCCGGAGGCGAAGGCACGACCGAAGGTGCCCGACTCGATGGACGCGGCATTGGCCTCGAGAGCCTGCCGGGTCGGGTTGCCGGTGCGGGCGTACTCGAAGCCGCCGCGCATGCCGCCGACGCCGTCCTGGGCAAAGGTCGAGCTGGCGTAGATCGGGACGTTGACCGCCCCCGTCAGCGGGTCGGGCTCGTAGCCCGCGTGGATCGCCCGGGTGGCGAACCCCTGGGTCGCGTGCGCGTCGGCCGCGCTCTTGCGCTCGGACATCGTCAGCCCTTCGCTCGGTGGGACAGGTGGCCCAGCAGGTCCTGCCGGGTGATGACGCCGGCGGGCTTGCCGCCCTCGACGACGAGCAGGGCATCGGCCTGCTCGAGCGCCTCGGTGGCCGCCGAGACGGGCTCGGCGGCACCGATCTGCGGCAGCTTGGCGCCCATGTGCGCGCTCACCGGATCGGCGAGCGAGGCGTGCCCCTCGAAGACTGCGGTGAGCAGCTCACGCTCGGTGACCGCACCGGCGACCTCGCCGATGACGACCGGCGGCTCGGCACCGACGACGGGCATCTGCGAGACGCCGTACTCCCGCAGGATGTCGATGGCCTCGCGGATCGTCTCGTTGGGGTGGGTGTGCACGAGCTCGGGCAGCTCGCCACCCTTGCCGCGGAGCACGTCGCCGACAGTGGCATCGCTCCCTTCGTCACCGGGGAGGAAGCCGTAGCTGGCCATCCAGTCGTCGTCGAAGATCTTGGCCAGGTAGCCGCGACCGCCGTCGGGCAGCAGGACGACGATCTTGGCGTCGGGGCCCTCACGCTCGGCGACGCGCAGCGCCGCGACGACGGCCATGCCGCTGGAGCCGCCGACGAGCAGGCCCTCCTCGCGGGCCAGGCGCCGGGTCATCGCGAAGGCCTCGGCGTCGTCGACCGCGATGACCTCGTCGGGCACCTCGGGGTCGTAGGCCCCCGGCCACATGTCCTCGCCGACGCCCTCGACGAGGTAGGGGCGCCCGGTGCCGCCGGAGTAGACCGAGCCCTCGGGGTCGGCGCCGATGATCTTGACCCGGCCCTCGCTGACCTCCTTGAGGTAGCGGCCGGTGCCGGTGATCGTGCCGCCGGTGCCGATGCCCGCGACGAGGTGGGTGACCTCACCGCCGGTCTGCTCCCAGATCTCCGGGCCGGTGCTCTCGTAGTGGGCCTGCGGACCGTTGAGGTTGAAGAACTGGTTGGGCTTCCACGCCCCGTCGATCTCCTCGGTCAGCCGGTCGCTCACCGAGTAATAGCTGTCCGGGTGGTCCGGCGCGACGGAGGTCGGGACGATCTGGACCTCGGCGCCGTAGGCCCGTAGCACGTCGATCTTGTCCTTGCCCACCTTGTCGGGGCAGACGAAGATGCATCGGTAGCCGCGCTCCTGGGCGACGAGCGCCAGGCCGACGCCGGTGTTGCCGGAGGTGGGCTCGACGATGGTGCCGCCGGGCCGCAGCTCGCCGGAGGCCTCGGCCGCGTCGATGAGCTTGCGGGCGATGCGGTCCTTGATGCTGCCGCCGGGGTTGAGGTACTCGACCTTGGCGGCGACGAGGGCGCCCTCGGCCGGTGCGACGGAGGAGAGCCTGACCAGCGGGGTGTTGCCGATCAGGTCGGTGATGTGGTCTGCGATCTGCATGTCCGCATCGTGGCACGGATCACCCGAGGCCGACACCGCGCCCCCGGGCACTAGTCGATCTGCCCGATCGGGGTGCGCTTCTCGGCCTGGAAGGCGTCCTCGGTGCGCCCCCGCGCCCAGTAGCCCGAGATCGAGATCGCCTCGCGCGGCACCCCGCGCGCCTTGAGCACCCGGCGGACCGCCTTGATCGACTCGCGCTCCCCGTGGGCGAAGACCTGCACGGCCTCGCGCCAGTCGACCGCGTCGACGGCCCGGGCAAGGAAGGCCGCGTCGGCGCCCGGGTTGGTCAGCCACCGCACCTCGACCCCCTCGGGAGAGCGAAGGGGGATGACGTCGCCCTCGCTCTCGACCTCCAGCAGGGCCACCCCCTGCGCCTGCGCGGGCATGGCCTCGAGGGCGGCGGCGATGGCCGGCAGGGCCGACAGGTCGCCGGCGAGCAGATGCCAGGCGGCCTGCGGGTCGGAGGCGTAGCCGCTGCCCGGGCCGGTGGCGACGATGCGGTCTCCTCCCTTCGCCTGCTGGGCCCAGGGGCCGGCGTAGCCGACGTCGCCGTGCGTCACGAAGTCGATCGTCAGCCGGCGGGCGGCCCGATCGATCGATCGCACCGTGTAGGTGCGGGTGAGCGGGGCACCCTCGGCGTCGGTGAACTGCAGCTTGACGTAGGCGTCAGTGTGATCGGCTGCGCCGAAGTCGGCGAGGGAGTCGCCGGTGAGGACGACCCGCACGAGATGGGGACCGACCTGCTCGGTCGAGACGACCGTCAGCTCGTGCTGGGGGCGGGGCGGACGGACGGGTCGATCGGGAGAAGCCATGAGATAAGGCTAACCTCACCCTCCGGCGGGATGGCCACCTCCCCTCGGCCCGACGGGCCGGCACCGCTCACGTACCCCCGGCGGGACTCGAACCCGCACCGATCGCCATTTTAAGTGGCGCGCCTCTGCCAGTTGGGCCACGGGGGCCAGACGCCCGGATGCTACGCGCTCGCCGCCTCGTCGTCGGCGACGACCGGACGCACGACGGACCGGGCGATGCCGTCGAGGATGTCGCGCTCGGAGACGGTGACGACGAGGTCCGGGCCGTTGGCGCCGCGGGCCCGCTCGAGGATCTCCCACCAGATGAGCGCGCCCGCCCCGATGACGTCGACCCGGCCGGGGTGCATGAAGGGCTGGGCGGCGCGCTCGGCGCGCGTGCTGAGGATGAGTCGCTCGCAGGCGACCATCATGTCGTCGATGGGGATGCGGGCGAGGTGGATCGCTGCGGGGTCGTAGGAGGTCAGCTCCAGCGCCAGCGCCGCGACGGTCGTCACGGACCCGGCGAGCCCGACGACGGTGGCCACTCCCCCGAGGCCGACCTCGGCCTCGGCCACGTCGAGCGCCTCGGCGATGTCGAAGCGGGCGGCGTCGACGACCTCCTGCGTCGGCGGGTCGGTGCGGTGGTGGCGCTCGGTGAGTCGGACGGAGCCGATGTCGAGTGAGGTGCCGGCGACGACCTCGTGGATGCCCCGCACGATCTCCGTCGATCCGCCGCCGATGTCGGCGACGAGGTAGGGCCCCTCGAAGCCGGCCTCCGCGAGACCGGCGGTCGCCCCGTCGAAGCTGAGGGCGGCTTCCTCCGCGCCGGCGATGACCTCGGGGGTGACGTCCAGGTCACCGAAGGCGGCCCGGACACCGGCAACGAACTCGTCGGCATTGCTCGCATCGCGCGAGGCGGAGGTGGCGACGAAGCGGATGTTGCCTGCGGTCACCCCGTGCTCCCGGCAGACCGCGGCGTAGTCGTCGCACATCGCCAGGGTCCGCGCGAGCGCCTCGGGCGCGAGCCGGCCGGTCGTGTCGACACCCTGCCCCAGGCGCACGACCTCCGAGCGGCGCAGGACGTCGACGAGCACGCCGGGCGCGGCTTCGTCGACCTCGGCGACGAGCAGACGGATCGAGTTGGTCCCACAGTCGATGGCGGCGACTCTCATCGCTCGCTCCCTTCGTCCGTGCCGACACACGGGCTGGTGTGCCACCACTCCGGCAGCAGGTCGAGCGCCTCGTCCCCGAGGGGGTTGACCCCGGGGCCGGCGGCGAGTGAGTGCGCGACGAGCACGTGCAGGCACTTGACGCGGGTCGGCATGCCGCCGGCCGAGATGCCGTCGATCTCGGGGACGTCACCGAGCTCCGCGCGCCGGGCGAGGTAGTCCTCGTGGGCCGCCCGGTAGCGCGCAGCGAGGTCCTCGTCCTCGAGCAGCCGCTGCGACATCTCCGCCATGAGCCCGCTCGACTCGAGCGTCGAGATCGGGCCGGTGAGACGCGGGCACGTCGCGTAGTAGCTCGTCGGGAAGGGGGTGCCGCCGGGCAGCCGCGGGGCGGTCCGCAGCACCGTCGGGCCCCCGCACGGGCAGCGGTGGGCGACGTCGACCGTCGCGCGGGCCGGCCGCCCGAGTTGCTGGTGGACGGTCTCGAGGTCCTTCGGGTCGACCCGGTCCAGGTCGTTGCCCCGTTCGTCGGCCCTCATCGCGGCGAGTTGGGGTCGTCAGCCGCAGCGACGGACGAGCTGATCTGTTCGTACCACGGCTGGGTGGAGGGGGCCTTGACCGCACCCGTCTCCGGGTCGACCTCCGGCGCGTCCGCGGACGGGTCGATGACCGTGTAGGTCCGCTCCCCCGGCTTGACGAACTTCAGCCGCTTGCGGGCCTGGGCCTCGACGTACTCGTCGGTCTGCCACAGGTCACGCTGCCGCTGCAGGTCCTCGACATTGGCCTCCTGGGCGGTGACCTGCTGGTCGAGGGCCTCGAGGCGCTGGCGCTGGTCGTACCAGGACTTGCCGGTCGGCAGCAGCATGACTGCGAGCAGGAGCAGCAGCGAGCCGAGGACCACCCAGCGCCGGGTCGTCATCGCCGCCCGGCGCTTCTGGGCCTCGCGCGCCGCTGCACCGGTGCGAGGACGGGGCGTCCGCGCACCGGTCGTGCGCCCGGCTGGCCGGGTCGTGCCGGGTCGCCGCGTCGCCCCCCGACGCACCAGGGCGTGCGGGGCGACGGCGCGGCGTACCGACCATGACCGACCTCAGCCCTTGAAGCGCGGGAAGGCGCCCGCGCCGGCGTAGACCGCGGCGTCGTCGAGCTCCTCCTCGATGCGCAGGAGCTGGTTGTACTTGGCGACGCGCTCGGAGCGGGCCGGTGCGCCGGTCTTGATCTGGCCGCAGTTGGTCGCCACGGCGAGGTCGGCGATGGTGACGTCCTCGGTCTCGCCGGAGCGGTGGCTCATCATCGACGTGTAGCCGCTGCGGGTGGCCAGGGCGACGGCGTCCATCGTCTCGGTGAGCGAGCCGATCTGGTTCACCTTGACCAGCAGCGCGTTGGCCGCGCCGTCCTGGATGCCCCGGGCGAGGCGCTCCGGATTGGTGACGAAGAGGTCGTCACCGACGAGCTGGACCTTGTCACCCAGCTGCGTCGTGAGCTCCTGCCAGCCAGCCCAGTCGTCCTCGTCGAGCGGGTCCTCGATGGACACGAGGGGGTAGCGTCGACGAGCTCGCCGTAGTAGGCGGCCATGTCCGCGGCGGTCTTCTGCTGGCCCTCGAAGGTGTAGGTGCCGTTGTCGCAGAACTCGCTGGCCGCGACGTCGAGCGCGAGCGCGATCTGCGTGCCGGGCTCGTAGCCCGCCTTGCGGATGGCGTCGAGGATGAGGTCGAGCGCCTCGCGGTTGCTGTCGAGGTTGGGCGCGAAGCCGCCCTCGTCACCGAGGCCGGTCGACAGGCCCTTGTCCTTGAGCACCGACTTGAGCGAGTGGTAGACCTCCGTGCCCCAGCGCAGCGCCTCGCGGAAGGAGGGCGCGCCGATCGGAGCGATCATGAACTCCTGGATGTCGACGTTGGAGTCCGCATGGGAGCCACCGTTGAGGATGTTCATCATCGGCACGGGCAGGACGTGCGCGTTGGGGCCGCCGACGTAGCGGAAGAGCGGCAGGCCGGCCGACTCGGCCGCGGCCTTGGCGACGGCGAGCGAGACGCCGAGGATCGCGTTGGCACCGATCGAGCCCTTGTTTTCGGTGCCGTCGATGGCGAGCATCTCGCCGTCGACGAGGCGCTGCTCGCTGGCGTCGAAGCCGACGAGGCGCGGGGTCAGGTCGTCCTCGATCGCGCGGACGGCGTCCTCGACACCCTTGCCCAGGTAGCGGTTCTTGTCGCCGTCTCGGCGCTCGACGGCCTCGAAGGCGCCGGTCGACGCACCGCTCGGCACCGCGGCGCGGGCGATGGTGCCGTCGTCGAGGGCGACTTCGACCTCGACGGTCGGGTTGCCGCGGGAGTCGAGGATCTCGCGGGCGCCAATTGCTTCGATGCTGGCCACTACCGGCTCCTTGGTGGTGCTCGATACACGGGGAAGGTCGCCACGAGCGTAACGGCTCGGCCACGGGGCTTCGTGCTGCGACCCGCCCCTCGGGCGCGGGCGAAGGGAGGTCACCCCGCCACGAGCAAGTCGGCCAGTCGTCGTTGCTGGACGCCGTCGACGAAGTTGGCCGGCTCCAGCCACGTGTCGTGCGCGGCCCGCACCCGCGGCCAGTCGTCGACGGTCATGGCGAACCACGCGGTGTCGCGGGACCTCCCCTTCGTCACGACGTGCCGGCGGAAGGTGCCCTCGTGGGCGAAGCCGAGCCGCCCGGCAGCCCGGCGGGAGGGGGCGTTGAGGCTGTCGCACTTCCACTCCAGGCGCCGGTAGCCGAGGTCGAAGACGTGCCGCGCGAGCAGCGACATCGCCTCGGTCGCGGCGGTCGTGCGCCGCAGCCGCGGGCCGAACACGACGTTGCCGATCTCGACGACGCCGTGGGCCCGGTCGATGCGCATGAGGCTCACGAGACCGCAGGCGATCCCGTCACCGTCGCGGACGAGCACCTCGACGGTGTCGCCGGCGAGCCGGCCGGCGACGTAGGCGTCGACGTCGAGGGGCCGCTCCACGGGCAGGTAGGTCCACAGGGCGTCGTGGTCCGGGCTGGCGACCTCGGGCGCCAGCTCGACGGCGTGGGCGGGCGCGAGCGGTTCGACGGTGCACCAGCGACCGACGGTCGCCGGTAGGTCGGGTCGAGGCGGCGGGGTCCAGCCGTCGACCGCGGGACCGATCAGCTGGTCGAAGGGAGTGAGCCGCTCTTCGTCGCGGGACGCGGGCGGCAGCACAGTCTGCCCGATGGGCCCGGGGTTGACCGCGATCTCCCAGCGAAACCCGTCGGGGTCGGCGAAATAGCCCGTGTACCCACCCCAGTCACGCTGCTGGGCCGTCGAGATCTCCGGCGAGCCCGCGCTGCGCGCTAGGGCGAGGATCTCGTCGACCTCCTCGGGTCGGGCGACGTTGTGCGCCAAGGTGATCGGCGCCAGGCCTCCCCACGACGAAGGGGGCCGACCTCCCCTTCGAACTCGGCGGCGTCCCACAGCGAGAGGATCAGCCGCTCCCCCGCGCGGATCATGAGGACCTCGTCCGGCACGTCGAGCTCCGCCCGCCAGCCGAGGCCGTCGAGGTAGAAGCGGCGGCTCGCCGCGAGGTCGCCGACGGCGAGGGTGACGAGGCTGATCCGCTGGTCCATGCCCCCGACCCTAGGGACCCGCCCCGGACCTGCGCATTTCCCTAGGGAAATGTGGGGTTGGTGGTGATTTCCCTAGGGAGATGTGGGGTTGGGTGGTGATTTCCCTAGGGAATGCGTCAGTCCTGTGCCTTCTCCTGCGCCTTGATCGCCTGCCACTGCGCCTCGATCTCCTCGAGGGTCTCGGCCGTGGCGTCGCCGAAGACGTGGGGGTTGCGCCGCACGAGCTTGTCCACGAGGGCCGCGGCGGCGTCGTCGACGGTGAAGGACGCCGACGGGTGGTCGGCGGCGACCCGGGCGTGGAAGAGCACCTGGAAGAGCAGGTCGCCGAGCTCGTCGACGAGCTCTCCGCGCAGCCGCACGTCGTCGGGGTCGGCGACGACCGCCTCAAGCGCCTCGGTCACCTCGTGCGCCTCCTCCAGGACGAAGGGGACCAGGCTCGCGTGGTCCTGCGCCGCCACCCAGGCGCACCCGCCCGGCGAGCGCAGCCGGTCCATGACGGCGACGGCGTCGAGCAGGCGCCCGCCCTCGACGTCCCAGGACCCGACGAGCACCTCGACCTCGGGCGCGTCGTCGAGCCGGGAGACCTCGGCGGCGAGGGCGTCGCTCAGGCCCGGGTCCCCGTCCGGCGAGCCGACCCAGACGACCACACCTCCCGTCGTCGCGTCGACGAGCGCGCGGGCCCGCTCGTCGGGCGAGCTGGCCTCGATGCGCTCGACCGTGACGCCGTCGTCGACGAGCGCGACCGGCAGGGCATCATCGGGGTCGGCCACCAGCACACGGTCGGCGGACTCGAGGGCCCGCCACGCGTCGCGGCTGAGGAGCCCGGGCGAGACCCGTGGGCTCGTCGCGAGCAGGACGACCCGCCCGGCGGTCAGGGCGTCTCCAGCGGGGTCTGCTGCTCGACGGGGGCCTTGATCCAGTCGGGCGTCTCGTCGCGGGCGGCGGCATAGCGCGGGCTGACGGAGACCCGCTGGCTCTCGATGTGCTCGACCAGCTCGGTGCGCTCGGTCTCGTCGAGCTGCGCGCTCACGGCATTGGCGCGCAAGAAGTCGATGGTCACGTCGGAGGCACTCGGCAGGACCTGCTCGAGGCTCTTGCGGACCGAGCCCGCCGAGGGGACGCTCTTGCCCTGCTCCTGCGCGTAGTCGAGCACCCCCGGGCGTCTGCACGAGCAGCGTGACGACGCCGTCGGTGTCGAGCTGCTGCGGCTGCTGGCCCGAGCTGGCGGCCTGCGCCTCGAGGAAGGTCCGCAGCTCACGAGTCGTGCGCTGCACGTCACCGACGGTGATCTCCTGACCATCGACGGTGGCGGCGACGGCACTGCTGCCCTCGGCCGGCGGACCGCCGTCGTCGCTCCCCCCCGCACGCGGTGAGCACCAGGGTCGCGCCGGCCGCGAGGGCGGCGAGCCGGGCAGGCCGACGGATGGGGAGTCGAGCGGGCACGGGTGGTCCTTTCGTCCGATCCTCAGCGCGAGCGCGAGGTGTCTCGGGGCGCCGTCGCCCCGCTGTCCACAATGACATCATCGAGCATGACCTGACGGATGAGGTCGGTGGCCCAGGAGAGCACCGCCGTGTCGCGAAGGGGGGAGCCCCCGATGCGTGCCGTCGTGGGCTTCGGGACGAGCACCGTCTGGGTGCCCTCCTTGTAGCTCGACTTCGGGTAGAGGCGGGCCAGACGCAGCTGCTGGCTCTCGCGCAGCTGCACCGGCGCGAAGCGCACGTTGTTGCCCACCGCGACGACATCGGTGAGGCCGGCGGACCGCACGACGATGCGCAGCCGCGCGACCTCGACGAGGTTGCGCACCGGCTCCGGCGGCTCGCCGTAGCGGTCGGTGAGCTCCTCCACGATCTCGGCGAGGTCGGCCTCGGTGTCGGCGGACGCCAGCTTTTTGTAGGCCTCGAGGCGCAGCCGTTCCCCCGGGACGTACTCGTGCGGCAGGTGCGCGTCGACGGGCAGCTCGATCTTCACCTCGGCGGGGGCGGACTCCCCTTCGCCCTTGAAGTCGGCGACCGCCTCGCCGACCATCCGGACGTAGAGGTCGAAGCCGACGCCGGCGATGTGGCCGGACTGCTCGCCACCGAGCAGGTTGCCGGCGCCGCGGATCTCGAGATCCTTCATCGCGACCTGCATGCCGGCACCGAGGTCGGTGTTGCTCGCGATCGTCTGCAGCCGGTCGTGCGCCGTCTCGGTCAGAGGCTTGTCCGGCGGGTAGAGGAAGTAGGCATAGGCCCGCTCCCGACCTCGACCGACGCGCCCGCGCAGCTGGTGCAGCTGGCTCAGGCCGAAGCGGTCGGCCCGGTCGAGGATCAGCGTGTTGGCATTGGAGATGTCCAGGCCGGTCTCGACGATCGTCGTGCACACGAGGACGTCGAAGCGTCGCTCCCAGAAGTCGAGGACGACCTGCTCGAGCCGGTGCTCGCCCATCTTGCCGTGGGCGGTCTCGACCCGGGCGTCGGGGACGAGCTCGCGGATGCGGGCCGCTGCCTTTTCGATCGTCCCGACGTTGTTGTGGACGTAGAAGACCTGCCCCTCGCGCATGAGCTCGCGGTGGATCGCGGCCGCCACCTGCTTTTCCTCGTACCCGCCGACGAAGGTGAGCACCGGGTGCCGCTCCTCGGGCGGAGTGGCGAGCGTCGACATCTCCCGGATGCCGGTCACCGCCATCTCGAGGGTCCGCGGGATCGGGGTGGCCGACATCGCGAGCACGTCGACGTTGGTGCGCAGGGCCTTCAGCTGCTCCTTGTGCTCGACGCCGAAGCGCTGCTCCTCGTCGATGATGACCAGGCCGAGATCCTTGAACTTCACCTCGTTGCCGAGGATGCGGTGGGTGCCGATGACGAGGTCGACGGCACCGCTGGCCATCCCCTCGAGCACCTCCTTGGCCTGCTTGTCGGTCTGGAAGCGGCTGAGCGCCTTGACCGTCACGGGGAAGCCGGCGTACCGCTCGGAAAAGGTGTTGAGGTGCTGCTGGACGAGCAGCGTCGTCGGCACGAGCACCGCGACCTGCTTGCCGTCCTGGATCGCCTTGAAGGCGGCCCGGACGGCAATCTCGGTCTTGCCATAGCCGACGTCACCGCAGATGAGACGGTCCATCGGGACCGTCTTTTCCATGTCCGCCTTGACCTCGTCGATGGTGCTCAGCTGGTCGGGCGTCTCGATGTGCGCGAAGGCGTCCTCGAGCTCGCGCTGCCACGGCGTGTCCGGCCCGAAGGCGTGACCGGGGGTCGCCATGCGCGCGCTGTAGAGACGGATGAGCTCGCCGGCGATCTGCTTGACGTGCCGCTTGGCCCGCGACTTCGTCTTCTGCCAGTCACTGCCGCCCATCTTGTTGAGCTGGGGCGCTTCACCGCCGACGTAGCGGGTCACCTGGTCGAGCTGGTCGGTCGGCACGAAGAGCCGGTCGCCCGGGTGGCCGCGCCGCGACGGCGCGTACTCGATGACGAGGTACTCGCGGGTGGCGCCCTGCACGGTGCGCTGGATCATCTCGACGAAGGAGCCGACGCCGTGCTGCTCGTGGACGACGTGGTCGCCGGGCCGCAGCTGGAGGGGGTCGACCTGCTTGCGTCGCCGCGAGGGCATGCGGCGCATGTCGCGGGTCGTCGCGCCGGCACCGCTCGAGCCGAGCAGGTCGGCCTCGGTGAGCACGGCGAGCCGCTGCTCGGGTGCGACGAAGCCGGTGCCGAGGCTGGCCCGCACGAGCGTGACCACGCCGTCGGAGAGCTCGACCGGCTCGCCGGCAGCCGTGGTGCGGGTGGCGATCCCGGCCTCGCCGAGCACCTGCGCAACGCGGGTGACCAGTCCGGCACCGTCGGTGGCGACGAGGATCCGCCAGCCGGCGCCGGCCCACTCGGCCAGCTGGGCGACGGCCTGCTCGGTGTTGCCGCGGAAGCGCGGCGGCTCCTCGGCTGGCACCCGCAGGCCGACGTGGTCGTGGTCGACCCTGTCGTCGAGGTCGGCGGCGATGGCGTCGAGCTCGTCGTCGACGGCGAAGGGGGTGACCGTCCACCACGGCAGGCCGAGGTCGAGGGCGTGCTCACGGGCCTGCGCGAGGGTCCAGTGGGAGGCGGTGCCGAGGACCCCTTCGAGGTCGATGGGCACGGCATTGCCCGCGGCAGCGTTGGCCCAGCTCGCCTCGAGGAACTCGGCGCTCGTCGAGACGAGGTCGTGGGCACGTGCCCGCACCCGCTCGGGGTCGAGCAGGACCACGCCTGCTCCCTCGGGCAGCACGTCGAGGATCGACTCCATCCCGTCGACGAGCACCGGGCCGAGCGACTCCATGCCCTCGACGGCGATGCCCTCGGCGACCTTGAGCAGCATGTCGGCGACGCCGGGAAGCTCCTGCGCGAGCGAGGCGGCACGGCGTCGGACGTCGTCGGTGAGCAGGATCTCGCGGCACGGGGGCGCCCACAGCTCCTCCGCGGTCTCGAGGCTGCGCTGGTCGGCGACCTTGAACCACCGGATCTCGTCGACGGTGTCGCCGAAGAACTCGACGCGCACCGGGTGCTCCTCGGTGGGCGGGAAGACGTCGAGGATGCCGCCGCGCACCGCGAACTCCCCCCGTCGCTCGACGAGGTCGGTGCGCACGTAGGCCGCAGCCGCGAGCGCAGCGGTCACCTCGGCCAGAGCCCGCTCGTCGCCGACGCGCAGGCGCACCGGCTCGAGGTCGGCCAGCCCCCGGGCGATCGGCTGGAGCACGGCCCGCACGGAGGCGACGACGTAGCCGGGGCGGTCGTGCCCCTCCCCCGTCGGGTCGGGGTGGCGCAGCCGGCGCAGCACGGCCAGACGCCGGCCGACCGTGTCGCTGCGCGGGCTGAGCCGCTCGTGCGGCAGCGTCTCCCAGCTCGGGAAGGTGACGACGGCCTCCGGGCCGACGAGCTCCCCGAGCGCGGCCGCGACGTCGTCGGCTTCGCGAGCCGTCGAGGTGACGACGAGTCGCGGGGCGTCGTGCGCCGACTCGCCGCCGATGCAGGCGACGGTCGGCGCGCGCAGCCCGGTGGGCGCGACGACGTCGACCTGATCGCTCGCGGAGCGGTGTCGGGGGATGTCCGCGAGGCCGGGAAGGGCGGCGATCGCGCTGAGGAGGGGGGCGAGGGAGGCACTCATGCTGCTCAGGATTCTGCCGCACTCGTCTGCAATACTCAGCAGGCACCGACGCCGGTGGACCGACGGGCGTCTCGCACCAGGGGGTTTGGCCAGCGCATGAGCGACCGCGGACGACGTCTCGGTGGTGCGGTGTGCGCCCTCGCCGGCACGACCATCCTCCTGCTCGGCAGCGCCCCCGCCGTCGCGGCGACGAGTCCGGCCACGGCGCCGGTGACCGTCTCCGCCGTGCCGGCGGACGCCCCCTTCGCCCTCCGGGACCGGATCACCGACCGGGCCGACGTCCTCGACGAGGCCGCCCTCCAGAGCGACCTGGAGACGCTCGAGGAGGAGCACGACATCCAGCTGTGGGTCGTCTTCGTCGACAGCTTCGACGGCCGCAGCGGTGACCAGTGGGTCCAGGACACCTACGAGGAGTCCGGCTTCGGCGGCAACGACGTGCTGCTCGCCGTCGCCGTCGAGGACCGCGCCTACGGCATGTGGGCCACCGAGGGCTACGGCGTCACCGAGTACGGCATCAGCCGCACCCAGTCCCGCTACGTCGAGCCCGAGCTCGGCGACGACGACTGGGACGGCGCCGTCACGGCCGCGGCCGAGGGGCTCGGCGAGATCGGCGACACCGAGGCGTACACCGGCGGGTCGAGCTCCGGCGGGTACGACAGCGGCGGCGGGATCTTCGGCGGCTTCAACCTCTTCAGCTGGTTTCCCATCCTCTTCGTCCTCATGGCCGTCGGCCCGGTCGCCATGCGGGTCGTCCGCAACCTCCGGGGCCTGAAGGACCGGCAGCAGCCGGCGCCCCCGCCGATCGACCAGCCGGCTGGTGTCATGTCCTCGGTGCCGATCGACCAGCTCCGGCGCGACGTCGCGACCGCCCTCGTCGACCTCGACAACGCAATCCGCTCCTCCGGCGAGGAGCTCGCCTTCGCGCAGGCACAGTTCGGCGAGCAGGCCACGCAGCAGTTCACCTCCGCCCTCGAGTCCGCCCGCTCGCGCTCGGCCGAGGCCTTCCGCATCCAGCAGGAGCTCGACATCGCCCGCGGCGCCGGCCGCCTCGTCGAGGCCGAGGAGCGGGCCCGGCTCGCGCAGATCCTCGACCTGACCCGGGCCGCCGATGACGAGCTCGACGCCCAGGAGGCGGAGTTCACCCAGCTGCGCGACCTCGAGGCCTCCGTCCCGCAGTTCCTCGCCTCCCTGCGCACCCGCACCACCGAGGTCGAGCAGCGCCTGCCGGTCGCCCGCCAGGAGCTCGACGGGCTCGGCGCGACGCACGCGCGCAGCTCCCTGGCGACCTTGGCGGGCAACCTCGAGCAGGCCCCGCGCCTCGTCGAGGCGGCCCGCGGTTTCGTCACCTCCGGCGAGCAGCACCTGCAGGCCGACGACCGCCCCTCCGCAGTCGCCGCGGCCCGCGCCGCCGAGGACGCCCTCGGCCAGGCCGATGCCCTCGTCGACGCTGTGCTCTCGGCCCGCTCCGTCCTCGCCGACGCGACGAGCGCCCTCGACACGGCCCTCGCGTCGATCTCCTCGGACCTGCTCGACGTCAAGCGGCTGCAGGCCAACGACCAGATGACGATCTCCGCGGCCAGCGAGGCCCAGCGGGCTGTCGAGCTCGGCACCGCAGCCCGTGCCGGTGCCGGCGGTGACGTCATTGCCGCGCTCGGTGCCCTCGAGCGCGCCGAGCACTACCTCGACTCGGCGCTGGAGCGCTACCGCAAGGACGCCGACCGCACGGCAGCCCGCACCGAGAAGTTCAACCGGCGCTACGAGCACGTGCGCGCGCGGATCAACACCGTCCAGCGGCAGATCGACTCGATGCGCGGGATCCTCGACGCCCCGCCCCGCGCGCAGATCGCCGAGGCCTCGCGCCAGCTCGCCGCAGCGCACAGCGAGCGGGAGCGCAACCTCGACCTCGCCTCCGAGCACCTCACCGACGCCGAGGTCCTCGTCGAGCGCGTCGTCGCCACCCTGAGCAGCCGCTCCGACGACTACCAGGGCTTCGGGGGCGGCATCGCCGGCGGCATGTCGGGCACGAGCTCGGGCGACCTCGCCACGGCCATCCTCGGCGGCATCTTCGGCGGTGCCGTGAGCGGCCGCGGCGGTGGCTGGGGCGGCTCGTCCGGCGGCTTCGGCGGCAGCAGCCGCAGCCGCAGTCACAGCCGGCCCAGCGTCGGAGGCCGCGGCATCGGCGGAGGTGGTCGCTTCTGACCGGCCGGCCGCACCAGCTCGACCAGCACTCCCTTCGACCACCACGCACCACGACCGGCGGTCCCACCGCCAGGAGGAACGCACGATGACCCAGAAGCAGACCATCCTCGGCCGCGTCAGCCAGCTCGCCAAGGCCAACATCAACGCCCTCCTCGACCGCGCCGAGGACCCCGAGAAGATGCTCGACCAACTCGTCCGGGACTACACCAACTCCATCGCCGAGGCGGAGGAGGCCGTTGCGCAGACGATCGCCCACGTGCGCATGGCCGAGGGCGACCTCAAGGCCGACCAGGAGGCCGCGACCGAGTGGGGCAACAAGGCGGCCGCCGCGGCCAAGAAGGCCGATGAGCTGACCGCCGCCGGCGACACCGCGGGCGCCGACAAGTTCACCAACCTCGCCCGCGTGGCGCTCCAGCGCCAGATCCAGCACGAGGGCGAGGCCAAGGAGGCCGAGCCGACGATCGCCGCGCAGAACGCGCAGGTCGAGCAGCTCAAGTCCGGGCTCGTGACGATGAAGACCAAGCTCGAGGACCTCAAGGCGCGCCGCTCGGCCCTCGTCGCCCGCGCGCGCTCCGCGGAGGCGCAGTCGCGCGTCCAGGAGGCCATCGGGTCGATGGACGTCATGGACCCGACGAGCGAGCTGGGCCGCTTCGAGGAGCGGATCCGTCAGCAGGAGGCCCTCGTCACGGGCCGCGCCGAGGCTCAGGCGGCGACGCTCGAGGACCAGTTCGCCGAGCTCGAGGACCACAGCCAGGACGCGGAGATCGAGGCGCGCCTGGCCGCGCTGCGGCAGCAGGGCTGACCACGTGAAGATCCCCGCTGCGCAGCGAGTCACGCTCGCGCGCGGCGGGGATCCGCCGACCGGCTCCGGTCAGGTGGGCCGGCTCACGGACGCGGCGCGTGGACGACCTGCTGGGCGTCGGTCAGGCCCTTGTCGATGAGCAGCTCGACCGCGTCCGCGGCGTCGTCGACGAGGAAGGGCAGCTCCTTGCGCTCCGTCGCCGAGAAGTCCTTGAGCACGTAGGCAGCGGCGTCCATCCGCCCCGGCGGGCGACCGATGCCCACGCGCACGCGCAGGTAGTCCTTCGTCCCGAAGGAGCTGGTGATCGAGCGCAGGCCGTTGTGCCCCCCTTCGCCACCGCCGAGCTTGAGCCGCACCTCGCCGAAGGGGATGTCGAGCTCGTCGTGCACGACGATCGTGCGCTCCGGGGGGACGGAGAAGAAGCTCGCCAGGCCCTTGGTCGGGCCACCGGAGAGGTTCATGTACGAGCTCGGGATGCCGATGATCGCCCGGGTCGAGCCCAGCCGCACCGACTCGGCCGCCGCGCCCGCCTTGTGCGTGCGCAGACGGGCCCCGGCCCGCTCTGCGAGGTGGTCGATGACCATCGCGCCGACGTTGTGCCGGTTGCCGGCGTACTGGGGTCCGGGGTTGCCGAGACCGACGACGAGCCAGGTGTCATCACTCACGAGGCCACACCCTATGCAATGACCAAGGGGCCCCGTCGCCTCGTCGTCCACAGACAGCCACCGCCCGTCCTGCGAGATCCCGGCTCCCCCACCATGATCGGACCATGGCTCCCGACATGCAGCACGCCACCGACCCGCTGACCCCGGACGAGATCGACGGTGAGACCCGGCGCCTCCGCCTGCGTCTGGCCACTGCCCGCCGGCGCGTCGAGCACACCGCCCCGGCCGACGACGCAGAGACCGAGCACATCGCCCGGTGCGCGAGCGACCTCGACCACGCGGACTCCCAGCTCGACCTCGTCGAGGCCACCGTGGCGACCGACCCGTCAGCGGCGACCGGGGCACTGCTGTCCGCGATGGGGACGATCGACCGCGTCATCGAGCACCTGCCGACATCGCCCACGGACCACCAGCTGCTCGCGCAGCGCCAACCGCACTCGCCCGAGATCCGCCTCGGGGCGCTGGTCACCGAGAGCCGGCCGGGCGAGAGCCGCGCGGAGGCGGTGCTCTACGCGCTCTTCCGCGGGGTCGGGTGGGTGCTCGGCGGCGTCCTGTCACGCGGCATCGGTGGCGGCGGACGCTACTAGCCGCAGGACCCCAGCACGCCGAAGGGCGGTGCCCCCGTGGGGAGGCACCGCCCTTCGGCAGTGGTTGCGCGAGGTCGCGCGGTGGGTCACTCCTGCTCGGAGGACTCCTCGCCACCCTCGGCGGCCTCGGACTCGCCCTCGGCGGCCTCGTCCTCGGGGGCGTCGTGCTCGATGCCGGCCTCGGCCTCGGCCTCGGCGAGCTCGGCCTCGAGCTCCTCGGCGGAGATCTGCTGGGTGATGTTGACGACGAGCAGCTCGGCGTCGGATGCGAGCGTCGAACCGGCCGGCATCTCGACCTGGCCGGCGAGGATCTGGGTGCCGACCTCGAGGCCCTCGACGGAGACGACGAGCGCCTCGGGCAGGTTGGTGACGTCGGCCTCGATCTCGAGGGTCGCGTTGTCGACCGTGACGACGGTCTCCGGGGCGGCGTCGCCCTCGACGTGGACGGGGACCTCGACGGTGACCTTCTCGCCGCGCTTGACGATGACGAGGTCGACGTGCTCGATGATCGGCTTGATCGGGTCGCGCTGGACGTCCTTGGCCAGGGCCAGCTGGTCCGACTCGCCCTCGACGGCGATGGTGAGCAGAGCGTTGGGGTTCTTCAGCGCCTGGAAGGTGTCGTGGAAGGGCAGCGCGAGGTGGATCGGGGCCTCGCCGTGGCCGTAGAGGACCGCGGGGACCTTGTCGGCGCGGCGCAGCTTGCGGGCCGCACCCTTGCCGAACTCGGTGCGCTTGTCGGACACCAGGCGGATCTCGTCGCTGGACATGTGTTGCTCCTTGCTCGTGGGGGGGGTGCCCGCGCGGGGAGCGGGCGAGTCTGACGGCGGTGGCCTCGACGTGGGACGCGGCGCGGACGGATGTCGACGCGCAGGCACAGGACCCACGGACGGCACCGCGTCGATCACGGATCGCTGCGACCGTGCAGCGTCCCTCGCCGAGGCAACCCGTGGATACTAGTGGACCCGCGCGGGCTGGGCCAAGTCGGTCTCCTCGTCGCGGCCGAGGAGCGCGGTGTCGACGTCGTCGGTCGGCAGCGGCCCGCCGGCGACCTCCCTTTCGCCGAGCTTGACCGCGATGACGCCGGCGAGGACCGCGAGGCCACCGGCCGCCTGCACCGGCGACATCGCCTCGCCGACGACCAGCCAGGCGAAGACGATCGCGAAGAGGACCTCGCTCAGCCCGACGAAGGATGCCACGGTCCCGCCGAGCAGACGTGCAGCGGCGATGCCACTGGCGTACGCGAGTGCTCCGGCGACGACGGCGAGCTCGACGATCGCCACCCACCAAGGGGCGGACCAGCCGGCGAGGTCGACGCTCGAGGTGGTGGCCTCCATGGGCAGGACGCCGAGGGCGGCGACGACGAGCAGCCCCACGGCGCCGACCGCCAGCCCTCCCCCGGCGAAGCTGATGGGGGGCAGTGACTCTTCCTCGTCGGCTGCGACGAGGAAGAAGACGACCAGGCCGATGGCTGCGAGCAGGCCCCATGCGACCCCGACGACGTCGAGGCGGGCGCCCGAGGTCACGTCGAGCACGAGGACGAGACCGATGATCGCGGCGCCCACGCCGGCGGTCGTCAGCCGCGACGGCCGGCGGCCGTGCCGGGCCCATACCCACCCGACGATGAGCACGGGGGCCAGGTACTCGAGGAGCAGCGCGACGCCGACGGACAGCCGGTCGACGGCCATGAAGTAGGCGAACTGGCAGCCGGCCACCGCGAAGATCCCGTAGGCGATGATCCGACCGATGTTGCGCCGTAGCAGGTGCCAGTGGCCGTGCATGGCCAGAGCGGCCGGGACGAGCATGACGAGGGCGGCGCCGGTGATGCGCGCCGTGACGATCGCGCCGGGGCTCCAGCCGCTGGCGAGCAGCGCCTGGCCGAAGGTCCCCGACGAGCCGAAGGTCGCCGCGGACGCGAGCGCCACGAGCAACCCGACGAAGGGGGTGCGCTGCGGGGTGAGGTCGGCGGCCGCCACGGCTGCTCCTGACGTCATGGGTGAAGTAGCCTGATGCCGATGACGCTAGACCCGATCGACGTCAGGAGTCAATGTGGTCTTTGCCCATGACACGGATGTGGCGCTGCAGACCGCCGCCGCACTGGTCAACACCGCGGACGGGGCCTTCCCCGACGACGAGGGCGACACTCTGGAGACGACCGACCAACTGCGCGACTTCTACGTCGAGTGGGCGTGGACGGGGCGCTTCGACGGCGACTCCGCCGAGCTCGAGCAGGTGCGGGCCCTGCGCCCCCGGCTGCGCGCGGTGTGGGCGGCGGCGGACGACGCCGAGGCCACGGTGGCGCTCGTCAACGACCTGCTGCGCACCGGCGAGGCACTCCCCCAGCTCGTCGACCACGACGACTACGGCTGGCACATCCACGCGACCGGCGCCGACGCGCCCTTCGCCGACCGGATGCAGGTCGAGGCGGCGATGGCCCTCGTCGACGTCATCCGCGCCGGCGAGCTCTCCCGACTGCGGGTCTGCGCCGCCGACGACTGCGACGACGTGCTCGTCGACCTCTCGCGCAACCGGTCCAGGCGCTACTGCGACGGCGGCTGCGGCAACCGCTTGGCGGCCGCCGCCTACCGCTCGCGGCGCTCCTGACGACGAGAGCGGCCGGCGCAAGGAGTCTGCGCCGGGCCGCTCTCGTGGTGGGTCAGTTGAAGAGGCTGGTGACCGACCCGTCCTCGAAGACCTCGCGGATGGCGCGGGAGACGAGCGGCGCGATCGACAGGACCGTCAGGTCGTCGAACTTCTGCTCCTCCGTGAGGGGCAGCGTGTCGGTGACGATGACCTCCTCGGCGGCACAGGCCTGCATCCGCTCGACCGCCGGCCCGGAGAAGATGGCGTGCGTCGCGGCGATGATGACACCGGCGGCCCCGTCCTCCATGAGCGCGTCGGCGGCCTTGGTGATCGTGCCCGCGGTGTCGATCATGTCGTCGACGAGCACGCACCAGCGGCCCTCGACCTCACCGACGACGCGGTTGGCGACCGACTCGTTGGGCCGGTCGATGTTGCGCGTCTTGTGGATGAAGGCCAGCGGCACGCCGCCGAGCTGGCGGGACCACTGCTCGGCGACCTTGATCCGGCCGGCGTCCGGGGAGACGACGGCGAGCTTGCGGTCGCCGTACTTCTCCTTGACGTACTCGGCGAGGATCGGTCGGGCCATGAGGTGGTCGACGGGGCCGTCGAAGAAGCCCTGGATCTGGTCGGTGTGCAGGTCGACCGCGATGAGCCGGTCGGCACCGGCCGTCTTGAAGAGGTCGGCCATGAGGCGGGCCGAGATCGGCTCGCGCCCGCGGTGCTTCTTGTCCTGGCGGGCGTAGCCGTAGAAGGGCTGCACGACGGTGATCCGCTTGGCGCTGGCGCGCTTGAGCGCGTCGACCATGAGCAGCTGCTCCATGATCGCTTCGTTGATCGGAGTGCTGTGGCTCTGCAGGACGAAGGCGTCGCACCCACGCACCGACTCCTCGTAGCGCACGTAGATCTCGCCGTTGGCGAACTCGTAGGCGCTCGACGGCACGAGGTCGGTGCCGAGCTCGCGGGCGACCGCGTCGGCCAGCTCGGGGTGCGTGCGCCCCGTGAAGACCATGAGGTTCTTCTCGGTCGTCTTGTTGATGCCGGTCACTGGGAGTCCTCGCTGCTGTCGGGGGTGGCGGACGAAGGGGGTGTGGCCGCAGCCCGGGCGGCCGCCTCGGTGGGCGTACCGGCACGATGCGCCGCGACCCAGCCGTCGATGTTGCGCTGGCGGCCGCGGGCGATGCCGAGCTGGCCGGGCCCGACCGCGTCGGTCAGGGCGGAGCCGGCGGCGACGTAGGCACCGTCGGCCACCTCGACCGGCGCGACGAGCACGGTGTCGGAGCCGACGAAGGAGTGCTTGCCGATGACGGTCTGGTGCTTGTTGACCCCGTCGTAGTTGGCGAAGATCGTGCCGGCGCCGATGTTGGCCCCCTCGCCGATGATCGCGTCACCCGCGTAGGTGAGGTGCGGGACCTTGGCCCCGTCGCCGATCTTGGCGTTCTTCGTCTCGACGAAGCCGCCGATCTTCCCCTTCGCCCCGAGCTCGGTCCCGGGACGCAGGTAGGAGAAGGGCCCGACCGTGGCGCCGGCGCCGACGACGGCGAGGTGGCCCTCGGCCCGCTTGACCTCGGCGCCGTCCCCGACCTCGCAGTCGGTGAGGGTGACGTCGGGGCCGATCGTCGCCTCGGCACCGATGGTCGTCGCGCCGAGCAGCTGGGTGCCGGGGAGGATGCGGGTGTCCTGGCCGATGGTGACGTCGACGTCGATCCACGTCGAGTCGGGGTCGACGATCGTCACGCCGGCGCGCATGTGGCGCTCGAGGACCCGCTGGTTGAGCACCTTGCCCAGGCCGGCGAGCTGGACGCGGTCGTTGACGCCCTCGGTCTGCCAGAGGTCGTCGAGCACGTGGGCGGCGACGGTGCCGCCGGCGGCGCGGGCCAACTCGAGCACGTCCGTGAGGTACTTCTCGCCCTGCGCGTTGTCCGTCGTGACGTTGGCGAGCTCGCGGCGGAGCACGGCGGCGTCGAAGGCGTAGATGCCGGAGTTGATCTCGCGGATCTCCCGCTCCGCCTCGCTCGCGTCCTTGAACTCGACGATGCGCTCGACGTTGCCCGCGGCGTCGCGGACGATCCGGCCGTAGGCCTTGGCGTCCTCGAGCACCGAGGTGACGACGGTGACCGCGGCCTGCGCCTGCGTGTGCGCGCGGGTCAGCTCGCTGATCGTCTCCGCCGACAGGAGTGGCACGTCACCCATGGTGACGACGATCGTGCCGGTGAGGTCCGCGGGCAGGGCCTCGAGGCCGCACTCGACGGCCCGGCCGGTGCCCTTGACCTCGTCCTGGTCGGCGGTGCGGCATGGGATCTGCCACCGCTCGCCGTAGGCGGCGATGAAGTCGGCGACCCGGTCGCGCTGGTGGCGGATGACGACGACGGTCTCGCTGGCCCCGGCACCGGCGGCCGCGCGCATCGCGTGGCCGAGGAGCGGAGCTCCGCCGATCGGGTGCAGGACCTTGGGGAGGGTCGACTTCATCCGGGTTCCCTCGCCGGCGGCGAGGATGATGACTGCGTCTGGACGGACGTCGTTCACGCGGTTGATCTCCGAGGTGTCGGGGGCGCGGCCGGCCGACTGGGCCGCCTCGCCACTCTAGCGGCCGACCGTCGCCGGGATCGACCGAGCCGGGGTCAGAGCAGCTCGCGCCGCCCCCGGGTCGGCGAGTACTGCGGCGACCGACCGCGCCGGGCCGACCTCGTCGCCCTCGACGACGACCTCGCGGTCACCGGCGTCATGCGTACTGGCGTCCGGGTGCGGGGTGGGCAGCAGCCTCCACGCGGCTGAGACGTCAGTCGAGCTCCTCGTCGATCGCCTCGCCCGTGACGTCGTGGGCGCGGACGCTCGCGAGGTGGGCACCACCGAGCGGGTCACCGGTCCATCGCACGAGGTCCCAGCCCTCCCCCGGCCGGCCGTCGAGCAGGACGAGGCCGGTGTTGTTGATCCACCGACCTTCGATGTCGTCGGCGTCCAGCTCCGCCGCGAGCGTGGCGAAGACGCGGATCGCCGCGCCGTGGCTGAAGAGCGCGACGGTGTCGTCGCGACCGTGCGCCCCGGCGATCGAGCGCACCGCGCCGTCGAAGCGCGCCATGAAGTCGTGGCCGGTCGTCCCGCCCGGCACCGCGTGGTCGAGGTCGCGGTGCAGCCACGCGGCCAGCCCACCGAGGTAGCCCTCGACGGCCACCTGGTCGGCACGCATCTCGAAGTCGCCGGCGGCGATCTCCTCGAGCCCCTCGCGCACTCGTACCTCGAGCGAGCGCTCCTGCGCCAGTGGCACCCCCGTCAGCTGGGTGCGCACGAGCGGCGAGGCGTAGACCGCGCTGACGTCCTCGTCGGCGAGTGCTGCAGGCACCGCCGCCGCCTGGCGCTGGCCGAGCTCGGTCAGGCCGGCTCCGGGGTAGGCGGTGTCGAGCGCGCCCGTGACGTTGTGAGGGGTCTGTCCGTGCCGGATGAGGAGGAGTCGCACCCCAGCAGGCTACGCAGCGGCGCGCGGACGCCGGACCGCCCCCGTCCGGTGGACGAGGGCGGTCTGGTCGGATGGGCGGCGCTGGGCTCAGCGCACCATGCAGGGCCGCTTCGGGTCGAAGGTCCACCCGGGGACGAAGGCCTGCATGGCGACGGCGTCGTCGCGCGACCCGAGCCCGTGCTCCTGGTACAACGCGTGCGCCTGGGCGAGCCGGTCCCCGTCGATCGTCAGGCCCAGCACGACGTGACGCTCCCGATCGACGCCCTGGCCGACTTCGTCGAGGTCACGTCGGTCCGCGAGGGCGTGCAGGGCCACCCGGTCGCTCTCCCCTCGACGAGGACGACGGCCTGTGGGTTGCCCCCCCCCCACCACTGGCCTCCGGGCGCGTCCACGGCGCAAGCGGTTTTGCCGTCGCGGTGGTGGCCCTGGCCGGACGAGGCGATCGGCTGCCCCCGATCAGTCCCGCCGCTCCACCTCGTCCACCCCGACGACCCAGGCATGGCTGCGGGAGGGGCGGCTGTACCGGCCACCGCGACGCTCCTGGTACTCCTGGAGCACCGCGAAGCCGTCCGGCGAGACATCAGCGCCGGGCGAGAGACCGTCATCGGTCTCGGCAACGAGCTCGGCCGTGCGCGTGTCGACGATGCGGAAGGAGCTCTCCGCCGCATCGCTGAAGAGCTTGTCGGTCGGCAGGAAGAAGACGATGAGCCGACCCCGTGGGTCATTGGTCGCGATGCGATAGCCCTCGGGCACCTCGACGTCCCCGACGACCTCGTCCTCGAGGGCATCGCGCAGGGTGAGGGTGTCGCCGTCGCGCGAGATCTCGAAGCGGTCGTGGACGACCGACCGCCCGTCGGGCACCTCCTGCGACCGCTCCACCGGCGGCACGTCCACGGTGACGACGCGGTCGCCGTCGAGCAGCCGCACGCCGTCGTCGCACCGCACGACCGGTGTCGCCTCGCCGGCGAGGCGGCCCCCGGAGTCCCCGGGGTTGTCCAAGCGCGCGCCGGGGCACGACGTGCGCGCCAGCTCCTCCCCCGAGCGAAGGGAGGTCACCGTCACCACGTCGCCCGCCCGGTGGATCGCCTCGTCCTCGCGCACGAGGACGCGCCCGCGGGGCGCGTCCTGCCAGGTGCGCGCCACCTTGCCGGTGTCGAGGTCGAGCGCCTGCGTCGTCTCCTCGTCGGGGGTGATGAGGGCATAGCGCTGCTCCGGCAGACCGCCGGGGTAGAGCGTCGCCAGGTCGACGTCGCAGCCGACCTCGGTGTCGTGGCTCCAGGCGACGCTCGCGTCCTCGAGCACCACCCCGGAGACGACGAGGCGGCCGCCGGTGACGTCCTCGCCGAGGCGGGCGCCACCTCCCGGTGACATGCACGAGACCACCGCGACGTGCCGGGTCGACATCCCGACGAACTCGGCCTCGTCCCCGGGCCGGACGGCCTTGTCGCCGTGGGCGACGAGCAGGTCGGTGGCCCGTGCCTCGACCTCGCCGTCCGCACGCTCGACCCGGACGTCACCACCGAGGGTCGAGACGAGGGCGCCGTCGGAGGTGAGCGTGCCGTCGCCGTAGAAGCGCGACCCGCCCCACCGCTCACCCGTCGGCGCGTGCTCCACCCACTCACCGTCCTCGTCGCCGTACGTGAACCACCCGTTGGGCCCGATGCGCACGCTGTGGGACCGCTCGGACGTGTAGTAGTGGACCCGGCCGTCGACGCTCCCGCCGCCGCCGATGGCTCCGCGCAGGACGACGCCGACGAGGAAGGCGACGATCGCCAGGGCGGCGAGCACCGCGAGGGTGAGCTTGGTGGCGTCGGCAGCCTTGCTCGGGGTGCTCACCGCATCCCCTTCGGCGCCGCGACCCACAGCCGTGTGCCCTCGATGTCCTCGTCGTCGGCCTCGACGAGGATCACGCCGTCAGGCGAGGTGTCGGCACCGGCCCGCATGACGCCATTGGTCGTCACGACCATCTCCCCGGTGCGGGTGTCGAAGGCCCGGTAGGCACCTCGGGGCCGCTCGCCTCCGGTGTCGAACTCGGTGAAGGTGATGAGCCGGCCCACCGGGCCGAAGGCGCCGAGCTTCATGCCGTCGGGCACGTCGAGCACGCCGATCTCCTGGTCCTGCAGGCCGTCCCGCAGGGTCACCTGGTCGCCGTCACGCTGGAGCAGGTGGCGACCATGGGCGACCTGCTGCCCGTCGGGCAGCTCCTCGCCCGTGGCCAACGGCGGGGCGTCGATCTCGACGAAGTCGTCGTCCTCGACGACGTGGACGCGGTCGCGGCAGGTGACGAAGGGGGTGACCTCCGGCGACAGCTGCTGGGTGATCTCGTCGGGTCGTCCCGGGGAGGCCCACGGGCACTCCACCCGGGCGAGCTCCTTGCCGGTGCGTAGGGACCGCCAACCGACGACGTCGTCGTCGCTCTCGTTCACGAGCGCCTTGTCACCGCTGATGACGATGTCGCTCCGGGGACGGCCCGAGCGCTCGAGCACGACCTCGCCCGTCGCGACGTCGATGACGAGGAGGTGCTCCTCGCTCGGCACCAGGAGGGCGTACTGCTGTGCGGGCAGGGTCCGGGGCTTGCTCAGCGGCCGAGCGTCGGGCCCGCACTCGATCCCGACGTCCTTGACCCAGTCGATCGAGGCGTCCTCGAGGGAGAGACCGGCGAGCACGGCCTTGCCACCCTCGACCTCCTCGGTGAGACGTGAGGGCGACGGGGCCACACAGGTCGTGACGACGACCTGCTCCTCGCCGAAGGCGACGGTCTGCACGTCCTCGCCACCCCACAGGTCGTCCTCCCCGAGCTCGTCGGCGATCTCCTTCGTCGTCCGCGAGCTCGTCGACCCCTCACGCTGCACGAGCACCTTGGCATCGCCCGGCTGCACGACGACCCCGTCCTGCGAGATCGACATCTGCGAGTCGAGCTCGCCGATCGTCCACGACTCGCCGGTGTGCACGTTGCGGGCGACGTAGTCGCCCCCGCCGCCGGGGTGGGTCACCCACCCGTCGGGCCCGAGCTGGACCGACAGGTCCTCGCTGTCCCAGACGATGTTGCCCGAGACCTCCGGCGGGTCGAGGCGCCCGCTGAGCGCCCCGAGACCACCGGGTAGGAAGGAGACGACCCCTGCGGCAAACATCCCGACGAGGGCCAGCACGCCGACGACCTTGAGTGCGCGCGGCACCGCGCGGGAGGGCTGAGGGGAGAGGTCGTGGGGGGCGCTCACCGGCTCATTGTGGCCGATCGGCGTCGACCGATGGCTCCCCGGGTAGGAGTCGAACCTACGTCGCTAGTCCTGATTCAAAGTCAGGCGGGCCCTGCCGGCAGACCAACCGGGGAATGCCGCCGGAGCGGCACGGTCAGGGTAGTCGACAGGCTGCTCCGTGCCGTCACCGACAATGGGGGCATGAGCCAGCAGGACGAAGGGCGGCCGCCGCGCCGCCCGCGCATGACCGGTGCGGCACGGCGTGAGCAGCTCGTGAGCGTCGGGCGCGGACTCTTCGCGGCGAAGGGGGTCGACGGCACCTCCGTGGAGGAGATCGCCGGCGCGGCCGAGGTGTCCAAGCCGGTCGTGTACGAGCACTTCGGCGGCAAGGAGGGGCTCTACGCCGTGGTCGTCGACCGTGAGCTGAGCGTCCTCACCGAGGCCGTGACGACGGCGCTCACCGCGGGCGGCACCGACCGGCAGATCATCGAGCGAGCGGCTCTCGCGCTGCTCGACTACATCGAGGGCTCACCGGACGGCTTCCGCATCCTCGCGCGGGACGTCTCCGGCGAGGCCCCCAGCGGCACCTACTCCTCGCTGATCTCCGATGTCGCGACCCAGGTCGCCCACCTGCTCTCCGAGCCCTTCGAGCAGCGGGGTTTCGACCCGACCACGGCGCCGATGTACGCCCAGATGCTCGTCGGTCTGGTCTCCCTCACGGGGCAGTGGTGGCTCGAGACCCGCCAGCCGGACAAGGAGTCCGTGGCCGCCCACCTCGTCAACCTCGCGTGGAACGGTCTCGACGGCCTCGAGCCCCACCCCACGCTGCACGGGCGGAACTGACCTCCCTTCGCCCGGTTCCCATGCACCGCGCACGCCTGCACGTGCGGGGTGTATGGGAATGGCGGAGGTCAGGCCTGCTGGAGCTCGACCCTGTTCCCCACCGGGTCATCGGTGTGGAAGCGCCGCACCCCCGGGATCGCCTCGTCCCAGCGCACCTCTCCCCCCGGCAGCCGTCACGGCCTCCGCCAGGGCGTCGACGTCGTCGACGAGGAAGCACGGGTGGGCCTTGCGCGCCGGAGTGAAGTCGGCCTCGACGCCGCAGTGCAGCTCCCGGTCCCCCGCCTGGAACCACGCTCCACCGCGGGCCGCGAGGACCCGCGGCTTGGGGATCTCCGGCATCCCGAGGAGGTCACCGTAGAAGGCCCGCAGCGCGTCCTCGCTGCCTGCGGGACAGGCGATCTGGACGTGGTGCAGCCCGAGGACGCTCACGCCTTGCGCCCGACGGCGAAGACGCGACGGAAGGCCAGGAGGACCCCGGCGGGGGTGCGCGGGTAGGCGGCCGTCAGCTTGGCGGCGTAGGCAGCGAGGAAGGCCTCGCGCTCGCCCTCGTCCTCGAGGACCTCGAGCATCGGTCGCAGACCGGTGCCGCTGACCCAGTCGAGCACCGGGTTGTCACTGGCCCCCTCGGGGTCGAGCACGTGCGTGTAGGTCGTCTCCCACGCGTCGACGGCGAGCCCGCGAGCCGTGAGCACCTGCAGGTAGGTCGACGGGTCGCCGGCGCCGAAGCGCTTGCTCGCGGCCTCGAGCTCGCCGCTGCGCGGGTGGTCGACCGCCGTCTCGCGCATGAGCGCGTGGGTCGGCGCGTCGTAGTTGCCCGGCACCTGCAGGGCAAACCAGCCGTCCGCGGCGAGGGCGTCGACCCAGGTCTCGATGAGGGGCAGGTGGCGTGGCACCCACTGCAGCGCAGCATTGCTGACGATGACGTCGGGCGCCGCGCCCAGGCTGGCGATGTCCCAGTCGGCGAGGTCGGCCTCGACCCACTCGACGCGCCCGTCGGTGTCGAGGGCGCGCGCCGCGTCGAGCATCTCGACGCTGCTGTCCACCCCGACGACCCTGGCCTGCGGCCAGCGCTCGGCGAGCGAGAGGGTCAGCGGGCCGTTGCCGCAGCCGAGGTCGACGACGAGCCCCGGCTCCTGCGCGTCGACGCGTGCCATGAGATCCACGAAGGGTCGGGAGCGTTCGCTCGAGAACTGGCCGTAGCGGGTCGGGTCCCAGGTCACCGTCATGTGTGCGTGCCTCCTCGTTCGGGTCCGTGCAGCCTAACCAACGACCATGCATATGTCTCGATATCAAGATTCACGACCGCAGGTATTCTTGACGGATGAGCAGCCGCCACGACCCGTCCGACGACGTCGACGCCATCGTCGAGGCCTGGCGCCGCGAGCGTCCCGACCTCGACGTCGAGCCGTTGCACGTCTTCTCACGCGTCTCCCGGCTCGCCCGGCTGCTCGACCTCGACCGCACGAGCGCCTTCGCCCGGCACGAGCTCGAGGGCTGGGAGTTCGACGTGCTCTCCGCGCTGCGCCGCGCCGGCGAGCCCTACCAGCTCTCCCCCGGCCGCCTGGTCCAGGAGACCCTCGTGACCTCGGGGACGATGACCAACCGCATCGACCGCCTCGCCACCAAGGGCTGGGTCGAGCGCCTCCCGTCGCCCACCGACCGTCGGGGGGTCATCGTCCGCCTGACGCAGGGAGGCCAAGCGGCGGTCGACGCCGCGATGGCCGACCTGCTGGCCCGCGAGGGCGAGCTCCTCGACGACATGTCGGCCGACGAGCGGGCCGCGCTCACCCGCGCGCTCAAGCGGCTGCTCGCCCCCTTCGAGGCCTGACCTCAGCCGACGAGCTCGGCGCACTCCAGCCACTCGAGCTCGAGCATCTCCTTGTCCTCCGCGAGCTCGCCGAGCGTCGCGTTGAGCTCCGCCAACCGCGTGTGGTCGTGCACCGACTCGGCCATCTCGTGGTGCAGCGACTCCTCCCGCGCGGCGATCTTGGCCAGCTGCTTCTCGATCCGCGCCATCGCCTTGCGCGCCTCGCGCTGGGCAGCCGGGTCCACGGTCGGCTCCCCCGGGGACGAAGGGGGCGCCGCCGCCCCCTTCGTCGGGGTCGGCCGCGTCGGCTGGGCCGCGCGCAGCCGCAGGTACTCGTCGACGCCACCGGGCACGTGCCGCAGGCGCCCGTCGAGGATCGCGTACTGCTGGTCGGTGATGCGCTCGAGCAGGTACCGGTCGTGGGAGATGACGATGAGCGTGCCCGGCCACGAGTCGAGCAGGTCCTCCATCGCGGCGAGCATGTCGGAGTCGACGTCATTGGTCGGCTCGTCGAGCGCGATGACATTGGGCTCGTCGAGCAGCAGGAGCAGCAGCTGGAGGCGCCGCTTCTGGCCGCCGGAGAGGTCGTCGACCCGTGCTGACAGGTGCTCGCGGGCGAAGCCGAGACGCTCGAGCAGCTGGGCGGGCGTGTGGTCGCGCCCGTCGATCGTGAAGGTCGCCTTGGTCCGGGCGAGCACCTCGCGCACCCGGTCGGAGCCGATCTGCGCGAGCTGGGAGAACTGCTGGTCGAGGAAGCCCAGGCGCACCGTCTTGCCCCGCTTGACCCGACCGGTGCTCGGCGCGATGTCGCCGGAGACCAGCCCGAGGAGGGTCGACTTGCCGGCGCCGTTGGCGCCGAGGATGCCGGTGCGCTCACCCGGCGCGATCCGCCACGTGATGTCACGCAGGACGGTCCGGTCGCCGAAGGTGACGCTCGCGTCCTCGATGTCGATGACGTCCTTGCCGAGGCGGGCCACGGCCATGCGCTGCAGCTCGATCGGGTTGCGAACGGGTGGGACATCGGCGATCAGCTGGTTGGCGGCCTCGATGCGAAACTTCGGCTTCGAGGTCCGCGCGGGCGCCCCCCGGCGCAGCCAGGCGAGCTCTTTGCGCATGAGGTTCTGCCGCTTCTGCTCCGTCGCGGCGTTGATCCGGTCGCGCTCGACGCGCTGGAGGACGTAGGCGGCGTAGCCCCCTTCGAAGGGCTCGACGATCCCGTCGTGCACCTCCCAGGTCTCCGTGCACACCTCGTCGAGGAACCACCGGTCGTGGGTGATGACGACGAGACCGCCCGAGCCCTTGGGCCAGCGCCGGCCCAGGTGCTCGGCGAGCCACGAGATGCCCTCGACGTCGAGGTGGTTGGTCGGCTCGTCGAGGGCGACGAGGTCCCACTCCCCGACGAGGAGCGCCGCGAGCGCCACGCGCCGCCGCTGGCCACCTGACAACTCGCCGATGCGGGCCTCCCACGGCACGTCGGTGACGAGGCCGGCGATGACGTCGCGGACGGCCGGGTCGCCGGCCCACTCGTGGTCGGGGCGGTCGCCGACGATCGCGTGACCGACGGTCTCGTCGGGGTCGAGGTCGTCCGACTGCCCGAGCACGCCGAAGCGGACGCCACCCCGGCGGGTGATCCGCCCGGCCTGCGGCTCGATCGTGCCGGCGAGCATGCCGAGCAGGCTGGACTTGCCGTCGCCGTTGCGACCGACGAGGCCGATCCGGTCGCCCTCCTCGATGCCGAGGCTGACCGAGTCGAAGACGACGCGCGTGGGGTACTCGAGGTGGAGCCCTTCGGCCCCGAGGAGCGGTGTGGCCATCAGAGCTGACGCACGGTGGGCAGGATGTGCGCGCCCTGGACCGGGCCGGTCGCGCGCAGGACGTCGCCGGCGACGCCGCAGGCCGTGAGCGCCACGGCCAGGTCGATCGCCCCCTCGGCTCCATCAGCGAGGATCGCGACGGTCGGGCCCGAGCCGGAGACGATCGCCGCGAGCGCACCGAAGCCCATCGCCGACTCGATGACCTCGCCGATCGCGGGCTGCAGGCCGATGGCGTCGGCCTGCAGGTCGTTGTCGAGCACGGGGGCCAGCGCGGACGCGTCACCCGAGCGCAGCGCGCTCATCAAAGCAGCGCTCGGCTGCGGCTCCTCGAGCGTCGTCCCGGCCGTGCGCTCGTCGAAGGCGGCGTAGACCCGCGGGGTCGACAGCCCGCTCGCGAGCGACGGCACGAAGACCCAGTGGTACCTCCCCTTCGCCAGGACGGCCGTGACGACCTCGCCCCGCCCCGACCCGACGGCGGTGCCGCCGTGGAGGAGGAAGGGGACGTCGCTGCCGATGCCGGCCGCGATCTCCTCGAGCTCGTCCTTGGGTACGTCCGTGCCCCACAGCGCGTCGCAGGCGACGAGTGCCGCGGCCGCGTCGGCGGAGCCCCCGGCCATGCCGCCGGCGACGGGGATCTCCTTGTGGATCGTCAGGTGCACCGGCTCCTGACCACCCGTGTGGTCCGCGAGGGCGCGGGCCGCACGCAGCGCGAGGTTGGACTCGTCGGTCGGCACCCGGTCGGCGTCGCGACCGCGCACGGAGCATCCCCACTCGTCGGCAAGGGTGGCCGTGACGTCGTCGTGGATGCCGATGGCCTGGTAGACCGTCGACAGCGCGTGGTAGCCGTCCTCACGAGCCGGGCCGACGAAGAGCTCGAGGTTGACCTTGGCAGGGGCCCGCACGGTCACGCACGCGGGCAGCTCGAGCACGGAGGTCATGCCGTCACCCTAGCCATGAGTTCCTCGGTGACACGGGCGAAGTCCGCGACGCCGATCTGCTCGCCCCGGGTCCGCGGGTCGATGCCGGCTGCGCGCAAGGCCTCCTCGGCGATCTCCCCCGTCCCCGCGATGCCCTTGAGCGAGGCGCGCAGCGTCTTGCGGCGCTGGGCGAAGGCGGCGTCGACGACGGCGAAGACCTGCGAACGGGTGGCACCCGTGGGCGGGGGCTCCCGCCGCACGAGCCGCACGAGCCCGGAGTCGACGTTGGGCACCGGCCAGAAGATGCTGCGCGGCACCCTCCCGGCGAGCGCCACGTCGGCCCACCACGCGGCCTTGACGCTCGGCACGCCGTAGGTCTTGCTCCCCGGCCCCGCGGCGAGGCGCTCCGCGACCTCGAGCTGGACCATGACGAGCACCCGCTCGATCGTCGGGAAGGTCTCGAGGAAGTGCAGCACCACCGGCACCGAGATGTTGTACGGCAGGTTGGCGACGAGTGCCGTGGGTGGTGGGCCGGGCAGCTCGGTGACGGTGAGCGCGTCGGCCGGCACCACGGTCAGGTGGTCGGCGACGGCCGGCCCCTGGGCGGCGACGGTGCCCGGCAGCGCCGCTGCGAGCGTCGGGTCGACCTCGACGGCCGTGACCCGCGCGGCCTCCTCGAGGAGCGCCAGGGTCAGCGAGCCGAGACCGGGGCCGATCTCCACGACGTGGTCGTCTGCGGTGACTCCCCCGGCGCGGACAATCCGCCGCACCGTGTTGGCGTCGACGACGAAGTTCTGCCCCCACTGCTTGGTCGGGCGCACGCCGAGACCGTCGGCGAGCTCACGGACCCGAGCGGCGCCGAGGAGGGTGACGCCGCTCCCTTCGTCAGGGGCGGTGCTCGGGTCGCTGCTCATGGGTGGACTCTATTCGGCGAAGGGGGACGGCCGCGGGCCCCCACGACCGTGGTGGTCGCAGGGGCCCGTCGGGTGCGTCGAGACGTCAGGCCGCGTGGGCGCAGCCCCAGGGCTGCAGGCCGCGCTGGGCGTAGACGCGGTTGGCCACGGTGATCTGCTCCTCGCGGGTGGCGAGGTCGGCGCGGGGGGCGAAGTCGCCACCGCCGGAACCGAGCCAGGTGCGGCTGTCGAACTGCAGACCGCCGTAGTAGCCGTTACCGGTGTTGATCGACCAGTTGCCCGTCGACTCGCACTGGGCGATCCGGTCCCACATCGCGGCGCGCGAGGTGTCCAGACCGGACGAGCTGCTGCTCTTCGTCGGCTCCGACGTGGGGGGTCGAGGTGCTCTTCGGCGTCGAGGAGGAGGAGGAGGAGGACGACTTCGGCGTCGAGCTCTTGGGGGTGGACGTCGGCGCGGGCTTGGGGGCCGGCTTGGCCTTGGTGCCCTCGACGACGACCTTGTGAACGGGCTGCTTGGTGATCTTGCTGCTCGTGCGCTCGGAGGAGACGACCTTGCCGTTCTTGACCGTGTCGCGGTAGGTGCTGCGGCGCTCGCCGGCGACACCCTCGCGCTCGACCTTCGTCGTGCCGACGGTGAGCGAGGCGTCCTTCTTGACGATGGTGCGGAAGGGGACCGCCTCGGTGCGCTGCGTGGACCGGGCGTCCATCTCGTCGACGCGGATCGTCATGCCGTCCTTGACGACGGTCTTCGCGCCCGGCTTGATGCGGTCGTCGGAGTCGAAGCGGACCTCTGCCTCACGCAGGGCCTCCTGGACCGTGCGGGCGGTGACGGTGGCCGTGGTGCGCTTGCCACCGACGACGAGCTTGATGTCCTTGGGCGTCGACATCTCGATGTCGAGGCCGTCGCGGCCGATCGCCTTGCTGCGCGAGGCGGACAGGACCGCGTCGCCGCTGTTGCGGATGCCGAGCTCCTTGAGGGCGTCGCCGACATTGGTCGCCGTCGTCCAGTACTCGCGCTCCTTGCCGTCCACCGTGAGGGTCAGCTTGCGCCCGTAGCGCACCACGATCGTCTGACCGTCGTCGACAGGGGTCTCGGCCGAGGGCGTGACCACGTCGTGGGCGCCGAGCTCGATGCCCTGCTTGTCGAGGACGTCGGCGACGGTGCCTCCGAAGGAGTGGACGGTCGAGGTCTCGCCGTCGACCGAGAGGGCCACGGACTTGTCCATGACGACGACTCCCGAGACCCCGAGGGCCAAGGCGCCGACGACGCCGGCCTGGGTGATGCGGCGGATCGCGGGTGAACTCACAGTGCTCCGATGGTCGAGCTTCCCGGGCACCGGCGGGATCGCGCACGACGACCCAGGGATGGCGGGCGCCGTGTCAGCGGAAGAACATCAGGGGAAACCGGCCCCGGCCAACAGCGGACTACCCTGCACCACCGGACCGCCGAAGGTCAAGTTTTGGTAACGGAGCGTGGTGAGCGCCACCCTTCGCCCCTGCCCGCCGGCCCCCTCCGGCAGCCGGTCACCAAGGGCCGTAGACCCGCTCCGAGGTCTCGGAGATCGCCGCGCACATCGTCGGCACGTCGACCCCGAGGGTGCGCGCCATGACCCGCACCGTGTGCGGTAGCAGGTACGGGGCATTGGCCCGGCCACGCTCAGGCGACGGCGTGAGATAGGGCGCGTCCGTCTCGGCGAGCACCTGCTCGATCGGGGTGTGCGCGAGCGCCTCGCGCAGCCCGGCGGCGCTCTTGAAGGTCACGGTGCCGGCGAAGGAGAGGTGGTAGCCGCGCTCGACGCACTCACGGGCCATCGCCAGGTCGCCGCTGAAGCAGTGCAGGACCGTCGTCTCCGGCGCCCCCTCCTCGGTGAGGATGCGCAGCACGTCGTCGTGGCTGTCGCGGTCGTGGATCTGCAGGGCCTTGCCGGTGCGCTTGGCGAGGTCGATGTGCCAGCGGAAGGACTCCTGCTGCACCGCGTGCCCCTCCGGGCCGGTCCGGAAGTAGTCGAGGCCGGTCTCGCCGATCGCGCGCACCCGCGGGTGGGCGGCCAGCGCCTCGATCTCGTCCCACGCGGCCTGCAGCCGACCGGCCTCTGCGAGCGCTGGGATCTCGTTGGGGTGCAACGCAACTGCGCCGAGCATCGACGGGTGCCGGTCGACCTGCTCGACGGTGAAGCGGGCGCTCTCGAGATCGCAGCCGACCTGCACGACCCGGTCCACCCCCGCCGACGCGGCACTCGCCAGGGCCGCGGCGACGTCCTGCGTGGTCCGCTCCTCTCCCCCGTCGGGGGCGATGGCGTCGGCGACGTCGCGCCGCCGGATGTCGAGGTGCGTGTGGTTGTCGACGACCGGCAGCGGCAGCGGGTCGGGCCGAGGGGCCACCCCGTCGCGGTCACCCATCACTCAGCCGCCATGGCCGCCCGCTCGGTGCCGACGACCTCCTCGGCGTCGAGCTTGACGAAGACCGGGGTGGGCTTGGCGATCGGGGTGCCGACCACGACGGGCGTCGGTTCCCACCGCGGGAAGGACGAGTAGTCCCCCGTGATGACGGGGTAGCCGGGCCCGCCGTCGAGGTCGTCGACGTCCTCGACGCGCGGCATCGGGACGAGCGCCCCGTCGCCACCGAGGACGGCGTCGACCCGGTTGGCCGCGTGCGGGACGAAGGGAGCCAGCAGCAGGTTGCAGTCGCTGACGCACTGGGTGAGCGTGTGCAGGACCGTCGCCAGCCGCTCGCGCTGGTCCTCGCCCTTGAGGCGGAAGGGCTCGGTGTCGGTGACGTACTTGTTGACGTCGCCGACCACCCGCATGACCTCGCCGAGCGCGGCCTTCTGCCGGTGCCGCTCGAGGAGGGTGCCGACCTCGGCGAAGGCCCCGGCGACCCGGGCGAGCACCGCCCGGTCGACGTCCTCGAGCTCTCCCGGCTGCGGGATCTCGCCGAAGTTCTTGGCAACCATCGACGCGGTGCGGTTGACGAGGTTGCCCCAGCCGGCGACGAGCTCGGAGTTGTTGCGCTGGACGAAGTCCGGCCAGGTGAAGTCGGCGTCCTGGTTTTCCGGACCGGCCGCGCAGATGAAGTAGCGAAGCGGGTCCGGGCCGTAGGTCTCGAGGACGTGCCGCACGCCGATGACGTGGCCACGGCTGGAGGAGAACTGCCGGCTCTCCATCGTGAGGAACTCGCTGGAGACAACCTCCGTCGGGAGGTTGAGCTCACCGAAGGGGCCGGGCTCGCCTCCCTTCGCACCCTTGCCGGAGTAGGCGAGCAGCTCCGCCGGCCAGATCTGGCTGTGGAAGGTGATGTTGTCCTTGCCCATGAAGTAGTAGGACAGCGCCTCCGGGTCGTTCCACCACTCGCGCCAGCGCTCGGGGTGGCCCTGACGTCGGGCCCACTCGATGGAGGCGGAGAGGTAGCCGATGACGGCGTCGAACCACACGTAGAAGCGCTTCGTGGGGTACTTCGTCGCCAGCTCACCCGGCAGCGGGATGCCCCAGTCGATGTCGCGGGTCATGGCGCGTGGCCGGATGTCGTCGAGGATGTTGAGGCTGAAGCGGATGACATTGGGCCGCCACGTGCCGGTCGCCTCGCGACCCTCGAGGTACTCGCGCAGCGCATCGGCGAGCGCGGGCAGGTCGAGGAAGAAGTGCTCGGTCTCGCCGAACTGCGGGGTCGACCCGTCGATCTTGCTCCGCGGGTCCTTGAGGTCGCTCGGCTCGAGCTGGTTGCCGCAGTTGTCGCACTGGTCACCGCGAGCGTCCTCGTAGCCGCAGATCGGGCAGGTGCCCTCGATGTAGCGGTCGGGCAGCGTCCGGCCGGTCCGCGGGTCGAGCGCGACCTGCTGGGTCTGCTCGATGAAGTAGCCGTTCGCCTGGCACTGCTCGAAGAGGTCCTGGACGACCTGGTAGTGGTTGCGGGCCGTCGTGCGCGTGTAGAGGTCGTAGGAGCAGCCGAGGTCGCCGAGCTCGTGGGCGATCGTCGCGTGGTGGGTGTCGACGAGCTCGCGGGCGGTCGTGCCCTGCTTGTCGGCGAGCACGAGGATCGGCGTGCCGTGCTCGTCGGAGCCGCTCACCATGAGCACGTCGTGCCCCGCCATGCGCATGTACCGGCTGAAGACGTCCGAGGGGACCCCGAATCCGGCGACGTGGCCGAGGTGGCGGGGACCGTTGGCGTAGGGCCAGGCGACGGCGGAGAGAACCTTCATGCCCCTCATCCTAGGTTCCCGGGGATAGCCTGCCGGGACCGCGTGCGGGGCCGCCGCACCGATGATGAAGGGAGCCGCACCCGTGATCGCCGCCCTCACCGGGATGGGTCTGAGCGCCGCTGCCGGGCTCAACGCCTACATCCCCTTCCTCGTCGTCGCCCTGCTGGCCCGGTTCACCGACGTCGTCGTCCTGCCGACCGGCTTCGAGTGGATGGAGTCGTGGTGGGCCATCGGCATCGGGGCCGTCCTGCTGCTCACCGAGGTCACTCTCGACAAGGTGCCCGCCGTGGACAGCGTCAACGACGCCGTGCAGACCTTCATCCGCCCGAGCATGGGCGGGCTCATGGGCGCGGCGACCGCCGGTGCGAGCACTCTCGACGAGTCGACGTGGATGCAGGACAACGCCTGGGTGGGCGTCCTGCTCGGCGTGGTCATCTCGGGTCTCGTCCACGCCGGCAAGACCGCGGCCCGCCCGGTGGTCAACGTGGGGACGGCCGGCTTCGGCGCGCCGGTGGTCTCGACCGCCGAGGACGGGGCCTCGATCGGCATCGCCCTCGTCGCGGTCTTCGTGCCGGTGCTCGTGGTCCTCGTGCTCATCGCCCTGACCGCGATGCTCGTCTGGGTCTTCACCGCCTGGCGGCGCCTGCGACGCCGACGGCAGGCGCGCCCGGCCACCTGACCCGCACGCCCGACCCCTCCGGGGGCGGGTGACGGCCGGGTGGGTCAGACGGGCAGGAAGGCCTCGATGATCCGTCGTCCGACGCCACGGACGAAGGGCTCGCGCTCGCCCTCCGGGCGGGTGAGGGCCGCCGTGAGCACGCCCTCCATCGCCGCGATGACCGCCTGGGCGGAGGTCTCGACGTCACGGACCTCGGCCAGGGTGAGGATCTGCCGCACGATGCCGTCGACACGGTCGCGGGCCGGGGCCATGGCGGCCGCGATCTCCGGCTGGCGCGAGGCCTCCTGGGTCAGCTCCGCCTTGGCCATCCAGGCCTCCGGCTCGCGCAGCCACGACGCGAAGAGGTCGAGCGCGCGGTCGATGAGCGTCGCGTCATCCTCGCCGGCCTGCTGCTGCCGGCTCAGCTCCTCGACGCTGTCGATGAGACCCGCCGCGATGTACTCGGTGAGGGCGGTGACCAGGGCCATCCGGGTCCGCAGGTAGCCCGAGGTGCTCCCCTGCGGCAGACCGGCCTCCGCGTCGACCGCCCGGTGGGTCAGGCCACGCATGCCGCCAGCCGCGACGACCCGGGTGGCCGACTCGAGGATCAGCTGCATGCGGGGCGAGAGCTCGGTCGTGGCAGTGGCGCTCATCCGACTCACGGTACCCGCTCGTCGGGCGACCCCGGACGCGTCCGCCCACCTCCGAGGTGGACTTGACGAGACCTTTCTACGGGTGTAGTTTTTCCAGTGTCTTCAACAGACGTAGAAAGGAATTCGATCATCATGAGCATCGCCACCGTCGCCTCCTTCGTCACCGCCGCCCTCGTCCTCGCGGGCATCGCCCTGACCTTCCTCCTCGTCACCGTCGGCGTCGCCGCCTTCCAGTTCTTCTCGGCCAACCGCCCGGTCCGCGTCGCCCGCCACCAGAGCATCCCGACGTACTACCGCCAGCTGGCCTTCAGCTGATCCGGAGGGGGACCAGCGCCGCTCCCCCCTTCCGCCCCCGGCCGGGGTCCACGCCGGCGACGACGCCACGGACCCCGCCTACGCTGAGGCCATGACCTCAGCCCCCGAGCCACTGCCGCCCCGGACGGCGGTCACCGAGACGCTCCTCGTCCTCGGGGTCTCGCTCGGGGCGTCGGCCCTGTGGTCGGCGCTCTCCCTCGCCCGCAAGCTGACCGCCGACGAGGACCTGTCGGGGCAGGTCACCTCGATGAACCAGTCCGTCACCCCCGCCCAGCCGTGGCTGGACCTCACGCACCAGCTCGTCGGCATCGGCCTGGCCCTCGTGCCCGTCGCCCTGGCGCTGCACCTGCTGGCCCGCCAGCACGCAGCCCCCCACCACCTCATCGGCCTCGACCTGCGCGCACCCGGTCGCGACCTCGCGCAGGGGCTGGGCCTCGCCGCGGTCATCGGCATCCCCGGGCTGGGCCTCTACCTGGCCGCCCGCGCCCTGGACCTCAACACGACGGTCGCCGCCTCGGACCTCTCAGCGGCGTGGTGGACCGTCCCCGTGCTCGTGCTGGCCGCCGGGCAGAATGCGCTGCTCGAAGAAGTCGTCATGCTCGGCTACCTCTTCACCCGCTGGCGCGAGGCCGCCTGGTCACCGGTGGCCGTCGTCGTGACGAGCGCACTCGTCCGCGGCAGCTACCACCTCTACCAGGGCTTCGGCGGCTTCGTCGGCAATGTCGCGATGGGTCTGCTGCTCGGCGCGGTCTACCTCAAGGTGCGCCGCGTCGCGCCGATGTTCATCGCGCACTGGCTCATCGACATCGTCGCCTTCGTCGGCTACGCCCTCCTGGCGAGCCGGCTGACCTGGCTCGGCTGAGACCGACTCAGAAGTCGTCCGAGGAGAGGTCCTCCATGACCTTCGCGCCCTTGGGCTTGGCGAAGTCCTCCCGGCTGCGATTCCACTTCGAGTACTCGAGGACGGACTGGCGCTCGCCCTCCCCGTAGCTCAGCCTGATCGGCGCTGGCTCCCCCGGCGCCGTCGAGACCCACAGGATACGCTCCTGCGCGTCGCCCTTCGCCTTGCGGATGGCGACGCGGTAGGTCTCCTCACCGTCGAGCGTCTCGAAGCTCGCCGGGCTCTTCTTCGCGTCGAAGGGGGTGACGGACTCCCCGTAGAAGGTGGCCCGCAGCAGGGTCTGCGGCCGGTACGCGTCGAGCGGCGAGTCGTCGAAGGGCACCTTGACCCAGGCGCCGGTGTTCTTGCGCATGGGGCTGTCATCGGGCGCCTCGAAGACCTCGAGCCACTCCTTGTTGACCCGCACGTAGTGGTCGATGCCGACGATGATCGTCTCCATCGTGCCGCCGCCGGGCACCGACAACGTCGCGCGGGAGATGCCGGCCTTCTTCGACGTGGACAGCAGCCCACCGGTCGAGCCCTCGGAGCGCAAGGTGATCGTCAGGTCGCGGTCGGCGTCGTAGACCGTGCCCGAGATCGTGACGTTGTTGGTCGAGGCCATGTACTCGCGCGACGAGGTGAGCACCGAGCTGCCGCTCGGCGGGTTCTTCGTCGACCCGGTCGCGGTCGTGGAGCTGGACGACGTCGGCGCGGTCGTCGTCGTGGTCGTGAGGGGTGGGGCCGCCGAGGTCGACGACGACTCCGTGTCGTCCCCGCCCAGCGGGCCGCACGCCGTCACGGACACGGCCACGGCGCCGGCCAGCACGAGGCTGGCGCGGCGCCGTGGTGCGCGAGGTCGTCGCGTCATCGTCAGATCAGGCTCACAGTGCGCCCCGCGCCGCCTGGCGCAGGTCGGCGTTAAGCGTGCTGATGACGTCGAGCGGGATTTCCTTGGGGCACGCCGCAGCGCACTCACCGATGTTGGTGCAGCCACCGAAGCCCTCGAGGTCGTGCGTCTCGAGCATCTTGACGACGCGACCGCCACGCTCGGGCTGACCCTGCGGCAGCTCACCCAGGTGGGTGACCTTGGCGCCGAGGAAGAGCATGCCCGAGGCGTTGGGGCAGGCCGCGACGCAGGCGCCGCAGCCGATGCACTTGGCGGAGTCGAAGGCCCGGTCGGCCTTCTCCTTCGGCACCGGCACCGAGTGCGCCTCGGGCGCGGCGCCGGTGTTGACCGAGATGTACCCACCGGACTGGATGATCCGGTCGAAGGCGCTGCGGTCGACGACGAGGTCACGGATCACCGGGAAGGCGTTGGCCCGCCACGGCTCGATCGTGATGGTCTCGCCGCTGCGGAAGGAGCGCATGTGCAGCTGACAGGTGGTCGTCCGCTCGGGGCCGTGGGCCTCTCCGGAGATCATCAGGCCGCACATGCCGCAGATGCCCTCGCGGCAGTCGCTGTCGAAGGCAATCGGCTCGGTGCCCTGGGCGATGAGCTGCTCGTTGAGGACGTCGAGCATCTCGAGGAAGGACATGTCCGGGGAGATGTCCTTGACCTCGTAGGTGACGAGTTCGCCCTTCGCCGTGGGTCCGGCCTGGCGCCAGATCTTGAGGGTCAGTTCCATGCTCACTTGTAGCTCCGCTGCTTCAGCTCGATGAACTTGTAGTTCAGGTCTTCCTTGTGCAGGACGGGCGCGCCGTCGCCGCCGAACTCCCATGCCGCGACATAGGCGAACTCGTCGTCGTGACGCAACGCCTCACCGTCCTCGGTCTGCGACTCCGCGCGGAAGTGACCGCCGCAGGACTCGCGCCGGTGCAGCGCGTCGATGCACATGAGCTCACCGAGCTCGAGGAAGTCGGCGACGCGGCCGGCCTTCTCGAGGCTCTGGTTGAGGGTGTCGGCCTCGCCGAGGACCCGGACATTGGTCCAGAACTCCTGCTTGAGGTCGCGGATGAGGCCGATGGCCTTGCGCAGGCCCTCGTCCGTGCGCTCCATGCCGCAGTACTCCCACATGATGTTGCCGAGCTCGCGGTGGAAGGAGTCGACGCTGCGCTCACCGTTGATCGAGAGGAACTTCTCGATCCGCTCGGTCACCGAGGCCTTGGCCTCGACGACTGCCGGGTGGTCCTCGTCGATCTTCTCGAAGGGCCCCTTGGCGAGGTACGAGCGGATGGTGTTGGGCAGGACGAAGTACCCGTCGGCCAGGCACTGCATGAGCGACGAGGCACCCAGGCGGTTGGCTCCGTGGTCGGAGAAGTTCGCCTCGCCGACCGCGTAGAGGCCGGGGATCGAGGTCTGCAGGTCGTAGTCGACCCAGAGCCCACCCATCGTGTAGTGCACGGCCGGGTAGATGCGCATCGGGACCTTGTAGGGGTCCTCGCCGGTGATCCGGGCGTACATGTCGAAGAGGTTGCCGTACTTCTCCTTGACGGCCGCCTCACCCAGTCGCTCGATGGCCGCGGCGAAGTCGAGGTAGACGCCCCGACGCATCTGGCGCTTGTTGCCATCGGCGTCGACCTCGTCGACGAGCGGGCCGACGCCGCGGCCCTCGTCGCACATGTTCTTCGCCTGGCGGGAGGCGATGTCACGGGGCACGAGGTTGCCGAAGGCGGGGTAGATCCGCTCCAGGTAGTAGTCGCGGTCCTCCTCGGGGATCTCCCGCGGGTCCTTGTCGCAGTCCTCGGCGCGCTTGGGCACCCAGATGCGACCGTCATTGCGCAGCGACTCCGACATCAGGGTCAGCTTCGACTGGTGGTCGCCCGAGACGGGGATGCACGTGGGGTGGATCTGCGTGTAGCAGGGGTTGCCGAAGTAGGCGCCCTTGCGGTGCGCACGCCACGCCGCGGTGACGTTGCAGCCCATGGCATTGGTCGAGAGGAAGAAGACGTTGCCGTAGCCACCCGAGGCGAGCACGACGACGTCGGCGAGGTGGGTCTCGATCTCACCGGTCACCATGTCGCGGGCGATGATGCCCCGCGCGACGCCGTCGACGAGGACGACCTCGAGCATCTCGTGGCGGCTGTACTCGGTGACGGTGCCCTTGGCGACCTGGCGCTCCATGGCCTGGTAGGCGCCGATGAGCAGCTGCTGACCGGTCTGGCCGGCCGCGTAGAAGGTCCGGGCGACCTGGACGCCGCCGAAGGAGCGGTTGTCGAGCAGACCGCCGTACTCGCGGGCGAAGGGGACACCCTGCGCGACGCACTGGTCGATGATGTTGGCGCTCACCTCGGAGAGGCGGTAGACGTTGGTCTCGCGGCTGCGGTAGTCGCCGCCCTTGACCGTGTCGTAGAAGAGGCGGTAGGTCGAGTCGCCGTCGTCGTTGTAGTTCTTCGCGGCGTTGATGCCACCTTGGGCAGCGATCGAGTGGGCCCGTCGCGCGCTGTCCTGGTAGAAGAAGCTCTTGACGTTGTAGCCCGCCTCGCCCATGGTCGCGGCGGCCGAGGCTCCGGCGAGGCCGGTGCCGACGATGATGACGTCGAGCTTGCGGCGATTGGCGGGGTTGACGAGCGCGTTGTCGAACTTGTGCTGCGTCCACATCTGGTCGATCGGGACGTCGGGCGCCTTCGTGTCCGCGATGGGCGCGCCCTCGGTGAAGAACTCGCTGAGAGTCGTCAGTCATGTGTGGGTGCTCCTGCTCAGAGGCTGTCGATGAAGATGTAGACCGGCGGGATGAGGAACCCGACGACGATGACGGCCGCGAGGACCGCACCGATGGCGCGTGCGCGAGCGCGGGCGACCGCGGTGCGGTTCAGGCCCATCGTCTGCGACGCGCTGTAGACGCCGTGGTAGAGGTGCATCCCGAGGGCCACCATCGCCAGCACGTAGATGAGCAGGACCCACCACATGGCGAAGGCCGCGCTGATCATCACGTAGGGCGACTCCTTGATCGCCTCGGACGAGGCCGACCCGTAGAGGTTCGGCTTGACGATCGTGAACTGGATGAGGTGGAAGATGACGAAGGCGAAGAGGGCCAGCCCGCCCCAGCGCATCGTGCGCGAGGCGAGGGTGGACCCCAGGTTCTTCTTCACCTGGTACTTCACCGGACGCGCGGCGTTGTTGCGCGCGATGAGCGTCAGGGCGGCGTAGACGTGGGCCACGAGCGCGAGGATCAGGACGATGCGCACAATCCACAGCAGACCCCCGTACGGGAGCATCGGCTCCCCGAAGGTGCGCAGGTGGTGCGCGTAGGTGTCGAAGGCATCCTGGCCGGCGAGGGCCTTGAGGTTGCCGTACATGTGCAGGAGCACATACAGGATGAAGATGACGCCGGAGCCAGCCATGAGCATTTTCAGCCCGATGGAGGACGACGCCACCCCCTTCTTCTTCGCGGGGAGGGTCGTAGTAGCCACGGGGTCAAGGTACCGCTTTGTGAGCGGGCACACGTCACCGGTCCGCCCCGCCACGGTGTGACATTGGCCCGGTTACCGTGACGTAATAGACAACACAGATGTCGCAAAAATCGCCGGAATCCCGGAGAAGGATGATCACCTTTGGAGCCCACGCCGCCGCACACCCTCGTCTCCGCGACCACCCCGCGCGGCGAGATCGCCCTGCGCGAGCGCGAGACCGGCGACGGTGTCGTGCACGAGCTGGTCGTCGCCGGCGTCTTCGCCATGGACAGCGTCGACACCTCGACGGAGGTCGCGATGGCCCAGGAGTCGCTGGCCCGCACCTCGTCACCCGACCGCGTGCTCGTCGGCGGCCTCGGCCTGGGCTTCACCACCTGGCAGGTGCTCAAGGACAAGCGGGTGCGGCAGGTCGACGTCGTCGAGCTCGAGCCCGACCTCGTCGAGTGGGCCCGTCTCGGGCTGGCCCCCACGCTCGGTCTCGTCGCGCGGCACCCTCGGGTGCGGGTCCACGCCGGCGACATCGCACCGGTGCTGCGGGGCGCGGCCACTCCCTTCGGCCCCTGGGACCTCGTCCTGCTCGACGTCGACAACGGCCCGAGCTTCCTCGTCCACGACGCCAACGCGCGCATCTACTCCCCCGATGCCCTCCGCTCCGCCGTCGACCAGCTCGCCCCCGGCGGCACCCTCGCCATCTGGGCTGCCCAGCGCGAGCCCGACCTCCTCACGACCCTGCAGCCCCTGGGCGCCACCGAGGAGATCCTCCTCGAGGTCGAGCGCGAAGGGCGCACACTCACCTACGCCCTCTACCTCACCCGCCCCTGACCTGACCCCGGCTGGCCGGGTTGGGGACGGAGCGCGGGAAGGAGGCTTCGCTGGGCCGAAATCCTGCGTGCTCGCGTGGTCCGGTTGTCGTGCTCGACTTCGGCTTGATTCGCTCAGCCCCCTCCCCGCACCCCGTCCCCGTCAGCCGGTAGCGGCCACGGCAGGGCCGGACGGGAGGTGGGGTCCGGCGCGAATCAAGGAAAAGTCCGGACTCCCTGCTCCAGGCGACGTCCTCGAGGAGTGGTCCGGACTTTTCCCCAGCGCCGGGCCCGATCTCCCGGCCGGAACCCAGCTCAGCGAGGGTCGTCCGGGCTCAGCCGGCAGCAGCCGCCCTGGCAGCGGCCGGCAGGGCCGCGCGGATGGTCTCCAGGGCGTCCTCGTCGATGGCGTCGGAGACGAACCACACCTCGAAGGCGCTCGGGGGCAGGTGCACGCCGGCTTCGAGCATCGCGTGGAAGAAGCGCCCGTAGGCTGCGGTGTCCTGGGCCTGTGCGTCGGCGAAGGAGGTCACCGCGCCGTCGCGGAAGAAGATCGAGAACATCGATCCGGCCCACTGCACGGTGTGGGCGACGCCCTCGGCCGTGAGGGCGGCGGAGGCGGCGTCGGCGATGGCGCGGGCAGTGCCCTCGAGGCGCGGGTACAGCTCCTCCGTGCAGCCTCGCAGGGTGGCCAGCCCGGCGGCGGTCGCCACGGGGTTCCCGGAGAGCGTGCCTGCCTGGTACACCGGCCCGTCGGGCGCGAGGTGCGCCATGAGGTCGGCCCGGCCGCCGAAGGCCGCAGCCGGGAAGCCGCCGCCCATGACTTTGCCGAAGGTGAAGAGGTCCGGGGCCCCGCCCTCGTAACCGCCCGGGTGAGCACCGGCAGGCCCGGTCTCGTGGCCGTACCAACCGGAGCGGCTGGCGCGGAAGCCGGTCATCACCTCGTCGCTGATGAGCAGCGCACCGTGCGCCGCGGTGATCGACCGCAGCCCCTGGGTGAAGCCGGGCGCGGGCGGGACGACGCCCATGTTGCCGGGCGATGCCTCGGTGATGACCGCAGCGATCTCGCTGCCACGGGCGGCGAAGAGCTCCTCGACCGCGGCGAGGTCGTTGTAGGGCAGCACGATCGTCTCGCCGGCCGCGGACGCCGGGACACCGGCGGAGTCGGGCAGCGCGAAGGTCGCGACGCCGGAGCCGGCCTGGGCCAGCAGCGCGTCGACGTGGCCGTGGTAGCAGCCGGCGAACTTCACGACGACCGAGCGTCCGGTCGCCCCGCGCGCCAGGCGAAGGGCGGACATCGTCGCCTCGGTGCCGGAGGAGACGAGGCGGACCTGCTCGACCGGCTCGACGCGAGCGACGATCTCCTCGGCGAGGGCCACCTCGTTTTCGCTGGGGGTGCCGAAGGAGAAGCCGTGTGCCGCGGCGGACCGGACGGCCTCGAGCACCTCGGGGTGGGCGTGACCGAGGATCATCGGGCCCCACGAGCAGACGAGGTCGACGTAGCGGTTGCCGTCGACGTCGGTGAGCCAGGCGCCCTCGGCGCTGGCGATGAAGCGCGGGACGCCGCCCACACCACGGAAGGCCCGCACCGGCGAGTTGACCCCACCGGGGATCACCTCGCGAGCGCGGTCGAAGAGGGCCTGCGATCCGGTGGTGGAGAGCGTCATGGGCCCAGTCTCCCAAACCGCCTGCCCCGCTCCCGACGGGGACGTACGACCCCCAGGCCACCTTGCGCATTTCCCTAGGGAAATCACCCACCCACAGGTCATTTCCCTAGGGAAATGCGCACCCTCCAGAGAATTTCCCTAGGCAGATGCGCACCCCTTGGAGAATTTCCCTAGGGAAATGCGCAGGAGGGGGGCGGGTGGGCTAGTCGTCGAGACCGATCTCGTGGTGCTGGGGGGCCATCTGGTCACGCAGCGTCGCCATGGCCGCCCCGAGCGCCGCGAACTGCTCGGGCGGCAGTGCGTCGACGAGGTGGCGCCGGACGGACTGGACGTGCGCCAGGGCCAGCTCGGCGAGGGCCTCACGACCGGTGTCGGTGAGCGAGATCTCCACGCCGCGCCCGTCGTCGACGGAGCGGCAACGCTCGACCCAGCCGCGCTTCTCGAGCCGGGCGGCGGTGTGGGTCACCCGTGAGCGGGACTGGATGATGTCGTCGGCGAGCCGGGACATCCGCATCCGCTGGCCGGGCGACTCGGAGAGCATGGACAGCAGCTCGTACTCGGTCAGCTGGATGCCCAAGGGGGCGAGGTCATCGCTGAGGGCGCGCTCGAGCAGCCGCGACCCCCGCAGGTAGGCACGCCAGTGCTGCTGCTCCCCCGCGGAGAGCCACGGGCCGTCGCTCACAGCCGCCCCGCGATCTCGAGGGCGAAATAGGTGAGCACGATCTGGGCCCCGGCCCGCTTGATGTGGACGAGCGACTCGAGCACGGCCGCGTCCCGGTCGATCCAGCCCCGCTCGGCCGCGGCGACGATCTGCGCGTACTCCCCCGAGATCTGGTAGGCCGCGACGGGCACCGGCGAGACCTCTGCGGCAGCCGCCACGACGTCGAGGTGGGGTTGGGCAGGCTTGACCATGATGAAGTCGGCGCCCTCGGCGAGGTCGAGCTCGATCTCGCGCAGCGCCTCCGTCGCATTGGCCGGGTCCTGCTGGTAGGTCGCCCGGTCACCGCTGAGCGACGACTGCACCGCCTCGCGGAAGGGCCCGTAGAGCGCGGAGGTGTACTTCGCGGCGTAGGCCAGCACGAGCGTGTCGGTGTGCCCGGCTGCGTCGAGCGCGGCGCGCACGTGGGCGACCTGGCCGTCCATCATCCCGGACAGCCCGAGCACGTGGGCTCCGGCCTCGGCCTGGGCGAGCGCCATGGACGCGTACCGCTCGAGCGTCGCGTCGTTGTCGACGATGCTGCGCCCGTCGGCGCTCGTGGCCAGCACGCCGCAGTGCCCGTGGTCGGTGAACTCGTCGAGGCACAGGTCGGTCATGACGACGAGTCGGTCACCGACCGCGTCGACGACGGCCCGGGTGGCGACGTTGAGGATCCCCTGGGGGTCGTCCGCACCGGAGCCGCGTGCGTCCTTGGTCGCCGGCACGCCGAAGAGCATGATCCCGCCGATGCCCGCCTCGACGCAGGCGCGCGCCTCGTCGACGAGCGACTCGAGGGTGTGCTGCCGCACGCCCGGCATCGACGAGATCTCGACCGGGGCCTCGATCCCTTCGCGGACGAAGACCGGCAGGACGAGGTCGGCCGGGTGCAGCCGCGTCTGCGCGACGAGCCGACGAAGGGGGGCACTCCCCCGCAGCCGTCGCGGCCGCACGACCGGACCGGTGGCGCCGACCCCGCTCATCCCTTCGCCTTGCGGCGGCTCGTCGACTTCTTGCGGCGCTCGCTGGGTCGGGTGACCTCTTCGCCGGCCTCGAGGGCGGCGGCGGCGAGTTCACGACCGTGGTCGGCCAGCGCCTCGACGAGGCTCTCACCCGTCGCCTCGGCGGCCATGACGTCGACGCGCAGGCCGGCCTCCTCGGCGGTCTTGACCGTCGCCGGACCGATGCACGCGATGATCGTCGAGGCGTGCGGCTTGCCGGCGATGCCGACGAGGTTGCGCACGGTCGAGGACGAGGTGAAGACGACCGCGTCGAAGGCGCCCTGCTTGATCGCGTCGCGCACGGGCGCCGGCGGAGGGGTGGCGCGCACGGTGCGGTAGGCGGTGACGTCGTCGACCTGCCACCCCATGTCCTGCAGGCCGGCCACGAGGGTGTCCGTCGCGATGTCGGCCCGCGGCAGGAAGACCCGGTCGATGGGGTCGAGGACCTCGTCGTAGGGCGGCCACTCCTCGAGCAGCCCGCGCGCGGACAGCTCGCCGCTCGGCACGAGGTCGGGCTCCAGGCCCCACTCCCGCAGGGCGTCGGCAGTGACCCCGCCGACGGCAGCGATCTTCAGCCCGGAGAAGGCACGGGCGTCGAGGCCGAACTCCTGGAACTTCTCGCGGATCGCCTTGACGGCGTTGACCGAGGTGAAGCCGATCCACTGGTAACGCCCGGTGACGAGGCCGCGGACCGCGCGCTCGACGGCCTGCGGCGTGCGCGGCGGCTCGACGCTGATCGTCGGCACGACCTCGCTCGTCGCACCGTGGGCGAGCAACTGCCGGGTCATCGGGCCGGCCTGGTCCTTGGTCCGCGGGACGAGGACCTTCCACCCGTAGAGCGGCTTGGTCTCGAACCACGAGAGGGTCTCGCGCATCGCCACCGTCGGCCCGACGACAGCGAGCGTCGGCTCCTCCAGACCCTCGAGGGCCTCTGCGGCCTCGGCCAGGGTGGTCTCACGGGTCGTCTGCTGCGTCGTCGTCCCGCCCCGGGTCACCGCCACGGGGGTCTCTCCGGCCCGACCGGCGGACAGCAGGCTGGCGAAGGCCGGCTCGAGCTGCTCGGGCAGGCCGAGCAGGACGAGCGTCACGTCGTCACCGACGGAGGCGGACAGGTCGACGCGCTTGCCGCTGCTCAGGCTGACGACGTGGACCGCGCCGGTGCTGCGTGCGGTGAGCGGCACGCCGGCGTAGGTGGGGACGGCGCTCACGGCGGAGACGCCGGGCACGACGTCGAAGTCGATGTCGGCCTTGACCAGGGCCTGCGCCTCCTCGGCCAGGCCGTTGAAGGTCGCCGGGTCGCCGTCCATGAGCCGCACGACGAGTCCACCCCGGTGCGCCTTGGCCGTCTTGACGACGAGCTTGGCGCGCATGGCGTGGGTCAGCTGCTGCCCGTGCTCCCCGTGGCTCGCGTCGACGACGTCGACGTCGTCGGCCGTCAGGGTCGCGAGGACGTCGGCACTGGTCAGCCGGTCGGTGATGACCGCGTCCGCCCGGGCGAGCAGGTCGACCGCGGCCACGGTCATCAGTGAGGCATCACCCGGACCGGCGCCGACGAAGGCGACACGCGCCGGGCGTCGAGGGGCTGCGGTGGAGGGTGCGGCAGAGCGCTGGGGGGGTCACTGGATCTGCTCCGAAGCGGTCGGTGGGTGGGTGGCTTGCAGGTCGGCGAGCGCCGTGGCGCCGTCGGCGACGAGGGTGCGGGCGAGGCGGCGACCGAGGTCCTCCGCCTCCCCGAGGGGGCCGGTGATCGACCGGCGCAGGTCTCCGGAGCCGTCGGTGGCGGCGACGACGGCGCGCAGCGAGATCACCGGTCCGTCCTCGTCGTCGACGACCTCGGCGAGCGCCCCGATGGGCGCGGCGCAGCCCGCCTCGAGCTCCGCGAGGATCGCGCGCTCGGCGGTCACGGCTGCGTGGGTATCGGCGTGGTCCAGAGGACGAAGGGCGGCGAGCACCGCCGCGTCGTCCGCGCGGCACTCGACGGCCAGGGCGCCCTGCCCGGGGGCCGGCAGCATCTGGATCGGGTCGAGCACCTCGGTGACGCGGTCGAGCATCCCGAGACGGGTCAACCCCGCGGCCGCGAGCACGACGGCGTCGAGCTCGTCGTCGCCGGGACCGACCATGGCGAGTCGAGTGCCGAGGTTGCCCCGGATGTCGCGGAAGCGCAGACCGAGGCCGAGCGCCTCGAGCTGGGCCCGGCGGCGCGGCGAGCCGGTGCCGACGAGGGCCCCCTCGCCCAGCTCGCCGAGTGTCAGCCCGTCGCGAGCGCACAGCGCATCGCGCGGGTCGACGCGGGCCGGCACCGCGGCGACGGTCAGCCCGGGGGCCGGCGCGGTCGGCAGGTCCTTGAGCGAGTGCACGGCGAGGTCGACCTCCCCGGCGCGCATGGCGTCGCGCAGCGCGGTGGCGAAGACCCCGGTGCCGCCCATGCTTGCCAACGAGGCGCGGTTGGTGTCGCCCTCGGTGACGATCTCGACGAGCTCGACCTCGTGGCCGGCGGCACGCAGCGCGTCGGCGACGTGGCCGGACTGGGTCGTGGCGAGGGCAGAGCGGCGGGTGCCCAGACGGAGGGTGGTCACAGGCTGCTCCCTTCGGCATGGAGGTCGAAGAGCTGGCGCAGGGCGTCCTCGTACTCACCGAAGCGGCCGTCGATCGCCAGCTCCTTGGCACGCACGGTCGGCTGGTGCAGCAGCTTGTCGACGATGCGGTGGACGGCCCGGTCGACCTCGGCGCGGTCGGCGGCGGACATGCCCGGGGTGCGCTGCTCGAGGCGGGCGAGCTCACGCTCGACGACCTGCTGGGCAGCGCTGCGCAGCGCGCGCACGGTGGGTGCGGCGATGCTCGCCGCCCGCTTGCCGAGGTGCTGGGTCACGGCCTCGGCGACGATGCCCCGGGCCTGCTCCACCTCGGGGACGGCGCCGTCGGCACCGAGCAGGTCGCCGAGCTCGGCGAGGCCCAGGCGGGTGACACCGCTCAGGTCGTCGACCTGGTGGGCGACGTCGTGCGGCAGCGCGAGGTCGATGTAGGCCTGACGCGCGCCGCCCCGCGCCACCTGCGCGTCGGCGGCGTCGGAGAGGGTGACCGCCAGACCGGTCGACCCCGTGCAGGAGATGACCACGTCGGCGTCGGCGAGCGCACCGGCCAGCTCGTGTGCCGGCCGGGCCGAGCCGCCGAGCCGGTCGGCGAGCGCGAGGCCGCGCTCGTGGGTGCGGTTGACGACCGTGAGCTCGCGGACACCGCGCCGCACACAGCTGGTCGCCGCCAGCGCGCTCATCGCACCGGCCCCGACGACGAGCACGTGCGCCTCGGCGAGGTCGCCCACGTGCTCCTCCGCGGCGTCGAGGCCCGCCGTGACGAGCGACCGCGAGACCTCGTCGATGCCGGTCTCGGAGTGCACCCTCTTGCCCGTGCGCAGTGCCTGCTGCACGAGTGCGTTGAGGTGCGGGCCGACGTGGCCGTCGTCCTGCCCCCGGCCGAGCGCGTCACGCAGCTGTCCGAGGATCTGGGACTCGCCGACGGCCATCGAGTCGAGGCCGGCCGCGACGTTGAAGACGTGGGCGACCGCGGCGTCGCCATAGTGCAGGTCGAGGTGGCTCTTGAGGTCGTCGTGGGTGATGCCCGTCGAGGCGGTGAGCGCCTCGGTGAGGTCCGCGACGGCGCCGTGGAAGGCACTGACCTCAGCGTAGATCTCGGTGCGGTTGCACGTCGCGACGACGAGGTGCTCGGTGATGTCGGGGCTGGCCGTGGCCGCCGCGATGATCGACGACAGGCTCGTCTCGTCGAGCGCCGCGCGCTCGAGCACGGAGATCGGGGCTCGTCGGTGGTTGAGGCCGAAGGCAAGGAGACTCATCAGCCGGCTCCTTCCAGGAGGTCGTCGGTCATGCCGCCCGATCGCTGCTGCTCGTGGAAGGCGAGGATCTGCAGCTCGGTCGACAGGTCGACCTTGCGCATGTGGACGCCCTCGGGCACCTGGATCGCCGTGGCGGCGAAGTTGAGGATCGAGCTGACGCCGGCGGCCACGAGCCGGTCCGCGACCTCCTGCGCCGAGCCAGCGGGGGTCGCGATGACACCGATGCACGCCTCCCCCGGCGTGACGAGGGACTCGAGCTCGGTCATCGGCTGGACGCGCAGGTCGTCGAGCTGCTGCCCCACGAGCGTCGGGTCGCGGTCGAGCAGGGCGACGACCTTGAAGCCCTTGGTCGCGAAGCCGCCGTAGGAGGCGAGCGCGCGACCGAGGTTGCCCATGCCCACGATGAGCACCGGCCAGTCGTGGGTGAGGCCGAGGGCGCGCGAGATCTGGTAGGTCAGGTGGGCCACGTCGTAGCCCACGCCGCGCACGCCGTAGGAGCCGAGGTGGCTGAGGTCCTTGCGCAGCTTGGCGGAGCTGACCCCGGCACTGTGGGCGAGCTCCTCGGAGGAGACCGAGAGGACGTCCTGAGCCGTCAGCTGACCGAGGGCCCGGAGGTACCCGGGGAGCCGGGCGACCGTCGCGTCAGGGATCTCACGCTTGGCTGCCTGATCGACGGACACGGCTGGGCTCGGCTCCTCTCCCGGCCGAAGGGCGAGCGGCGCCTGACGACCGAACACCTCGACATTACGCTCTTGTGAACAAATGCACAAAGTCGCGGATCCGGTGGACAGGACCCGGTCTCAGCCCTGCAGGGCCGAGCGGAGCCGCCCTTCGTCCACACGCCAGTAGTCGTGCTGACGGCCGTCGACGAAGGTGACGGGCACCTCGTCGGTGTAGCGCGCGAGGTCCTCGTGGCTGTCGATGTCGACCTCGGCGAAGTCGTCGCCGGTCTCGGCGACGACCCGCTGGATCACCGCCCGCGCCTCGTCGCACAGGTGGCACCCGGCGCGGCCGACCATGACGACGCGGGCTTCGGGCAGGGCGGGCACCACAGCGCCCCTAGAAGAAGACCGAGCGTCGGGTCACGAGTACGGAGTAGAGCGTCTGCTGGATCGTCTCGCGCACCTGGTCGGTGACCTCGAAGACGAGCATCGGGTCCTCCGCGGCCGCGGGCCCGAGCGATGCGGTGTCGATCGGCTCGCCGAACTCGATGATCCACTTGCTCGGCAGCGGGATGAGACCGAGCGGACCGAGGAGCGGGAAGAAGGGCGTGATCGGCGCGTAGGGCGCACCCACGAGACGTGCGACCGTCTTCATGTTGCCGATCATCGGGTAGACCTCCTCGGCCCCGACGACGGAGCACGGGATGATCGGCACCTCCGCCTTGACGGCCGCCGAGACGAAGCCTCCGCGGCCGAAGCGCTGGAGCTTGTAGCGCTCGCGGAAGGGCTTGCCCACGCCCTTGAAGCCCTCCGGCCACACGCCGACGAGCTCGCCCCCCGCGCAGCAGACGCTCGGCGTCGGCGTTGGAGGCCAGGGTGGCGCCGGTCTTGCGGGCGACGTCACCGACGACGGGCAGCTGGAAGACGAGGTCGGCGCCGAGCATGCGCAGGAAGCGTCCCTGCGGGTGCGCGTCGTGGATCGCCAGCTGGGTGATGACCGAGTCGATGGCCACCGTGCCGGAGTGGTTGGAGACGAGCAGTGCCCCGCCGTCGGCCGGGATGTTGTCGATCCCCCGCACCTCGACGCGGAACCACTTGTCCTTGAGCAGCCGCAGCACGGGGAAGACGGTGTGCAGCGTGAAGTCACGGTCGAAGCCGAAGTCGTCGACCGCGTAATCGCCCTTGACCCGGCGCTGGAGGAACTGCAGCGTCTCGCTGAAACGGCGCTCCCATCCTTCGCCGGCGGCCGCACCCGCGGCGTGGCCCAGCGTGCGGGAGGTCATCTGCCCCGCCGACAGCAGCACCGACAGCAGCTCGGCCAGGCCCGGCACGAGGGCCTGCCCGCTGTCGGGGGGTGGCTGCGGGCTGCTCCGACGCGTGCGTGGTGCGGGTCGACGCGGCCGGTCGGGTCGGCGTCGTCGTGCGGGCGGTGCGACGTCGCGCGGCGCTCCGGGTGCCCGAAGGGGGCGACGTCCGCTTCGCCGCGGGCGGCGCGCCGTCGGGGGCCGGGCACGACGGTGAGCGTCGGCTTGCGCGGTGTCGTCGGTCGAGCCGTCGACCGGGAGGCCGGCTTCGCCGCGCGGGTCCGGGGGCGTCTCGGCACCCGGCACCGCAGCGGACGGCCCGGTGAGCAGCGGGGGTGCTGCGGCGGCGGGCGCGCTCGCCGCCGGCGCGGTCGGCCGCCGCCGAGACGGTGCTCGGGCGAGCGGCGGCAGACTTCTTCGCGGGGGTCTTCTTCTCCGGCGCGGCCTTCTTCGCGGCCGTGGACTTCTTCGTCGGCGTCGTGGCCACGGCCTTCCCGGCCGCGGTCTTCTTGGCCGCGACCCTCGTCGCCGTGGACTTCTTCGCCGTGGCCTTGCTGGTGGAGGCCTTCTTCGCGGTGGCCTTCTTCGCGGTGGCCTTCTTCGCCGTGGTCCCACGACGGGCTGCGGGGGTGCTCTCGGCCATCACTTCTCACTCTCCGGGGTGGGCGTCACGGCCCGCATCGCGGCCTCGGCGGCCTGCACGGCCGTCCAGCCGGGTTGGGCGAAGGGGAGCCGGTCCAGAACCCTCCCCTTCGTCGCACGGGCGAAGTCCTCGTAGGCGGCACGGGTGGTGTAGGCCGGCTCGAAGCCGAGGTCCTCACGCATGCGCCGGGTGTCGAGCCCGCGGCCGAAGCTCAGCAGGTCGACCTGGTCGGAGCCGATGTCCATGAGACCGAATCGCTTGGCCAGGTCGGTGATGCTGCCCGTCGCCATGCGGGGGACGAGCACGTAGGGGCGACCGGCGATGTTGGCCGCCTGGCTCACGGTGATGATGCCGTCACCGGCGACGTTGACCGCGCCCAGGCCCGGCAGGCTGACCGCCCGGGCGATCGCCGCGACGCAGTCGTCCTCGTGGACGAACTGGAGCCGCGCGTCGAAGCCGAAGGGGATCGGGATGACCGGCAGGCTGAAGTGGTCGGTGAAGGCGGTGCGGATCCGCGGACCGATGACGTTGGCGAAGCGCAACGTCGTGATCTCGATGTCCTCGCGGCGGCGGGAGAGCCCGCGCACGTAGCCCTCGACCTCGACGCTGTCCCGGGCCCAGCCGGAGCCGGGCATCCGCTTGGCGGACATGTCCTCGGTGAACATCGCCGGGTCGCGGGGGCTCGAGCCGTAGACGCCCGCGGTGGACTTCACGATGAGCTTGGTCACCGACTCAGCCCGCTGGCAGGCCGCCAGGAGCTGCATCGTCCCGATGACGTTGATCTCCTTCTGCGTCGCCCGCCCACCGCCGGCGCGGGGGGTGGCGATGACGCCCATGTGCACGACGGTGTCGACGTCGTTGCCGGAGATGATCCTGCTGATGAGGGGGCTGCGGATGTCGGCCCGCATGAACTCTGCCCGGCCGATGCCGTGGCGCGGGGGGGACGACGTCGACGCCGATGATGCGGCCGACGGACTCGTCGCGGCTGAGTCGGCGGGCGAACGCTTCACCGAGGTGGCGGGAGACGCCGGCCACGAGGACGGTCTCGGGCACCAGAACCCCTTCCTGCGGTTGGGACGTGCGAGGGACGGTCGGCTGCAGCCTAGTCACGCACCGCCGCGCATGGGGCCTGCGCTGCCCCGTCCTGGGCGAGGAGAGACCGGGATCACCCGCGGGCACGACGAAGGGGGCCGCCCCGGTCCCCCGGGTGCGGGCCCCTTCGTGTGGTCACTTCTTGTTGCGACGCTGGTGGCGCGTCTTGCGCAGCAGCTTGCGGTGCTTCTTCTTCGCCATGCGCTTGCGACGCTTCTTGATGACAGAACCCATGCGGATGTCCTTCGTGTCGTGATCAGTGTTTGCGGTGGTGCCTCGAGCGATGCCGATCCTGCGGCCGCAGGCCCCACCGGGTACGAGTCAGAGGACCGAGTCTATCCGCTCTCGCGAGTGGGGCGGACGAGGGCCCTCACGCCACCCGTCAGGCGGTCTCGACGAAGGAGGTCTCGAGGTAGGTGTTGACCGCGTCCTCGGGGACGCGGAAGCTGCGGCCGACGCGCACGGCCGGCAGGTCGCCGTTGTGGACCATGCGGTAGACCGTCATCTTCGACACCCGCATGATCGACGCGACCTCGGCCACGGTGAGGAAACGCACCTCACCCAGTCGGTCGTTGGACATGATCACCTCTGCATCCGCAAGGCAGTGCCGCCGACCGGTGCCGGCGAGCCTGGACATGCCCCGCAGGGGATAACCATAGGGGCAGATGTGACGACTGTGAAGACGAGCGGGGCAGGTTTTGCTCGCACGTCCACCCGACACGCCGCAGGTCGGGCAAAAATCGCGCTCACTCGTACCAGACGTCGAGCCCGTGGAGGGGGAAGACCGCCTCACGCGCCGCCATGATCGCCCGGTCGACGCCGCTGTGCGGGTTGTAGCCCATCGCCCACGGCTGGACCCAGATCGGCAGGTCCTTGTCGTCGAGATCGCCCATCCGCTCCGGCCCGAGCTGCCCGGAGACGAGCTCGACGTGCTCGCGCCAGGCCATGGGGATCTCCGTGGCTGCCGGTACGGGGTGGTGGGCGGCGATGGCCGTGAGGTGCGTCCACGCCCGTGGGACCGCGCCGGCGACGTCATAGCCGCCGCCGCCGACGGCCACCCACCGTCCGTCGCACACCTCGTGCGCGAGCCGGTGCATGTCGACCGCCGCCTGGCGCTGGGCGTCGAGCGAGATCGCCATGTGCGCCAGCGGGTCCTCCCGGTGGGTGTCGCAGCCGTGCTGGGTCACGAGGATCTGGGGCCGGAAGGCCCGTACGACCGGGGCGGCCACGGCGGTGATGGCGCGCAGCCAGGGCCCGTCGGTCACCCCGGGCGGCAGGGCGACGTTGACCGCGGTGCCCTCGGCGCCCGCTCCACCCGTGTCGCCCGGCCAGCCGGTGCCCGGGAAGAGCGTGCGGCCGGACTCGTGGACCGACACGGTGAGCACGCGGGGGTCCTCGTAGAAGATCTCCTGCACCCCGTCGCCGTGGTGCACGTCGACGTCGACGTAGGCGACGCGCTCGACGCCCTGGTCGAGCAGCCAGGCGATCGCGGCCGCGATGTCGTTGTAGACGCAAAATCCGGCGGCCCGGTCGCGCATCGCGTGGTGCATGCCGCCGGTGAAGTTCACCCCGTGCTCGGCCTCGCCGGTCCACACCCGCCGGGCCGCCTCGATCGAGCCTAAGACGATGCGAGCGCTCGACTCGTGGATGCCGGCGAAGGCGGGGACGTCGTCGGTGCCGATACCCCACCGACCGTCGGCGACCGTCGGGTCCTCCGAGATGGCGCGGACGGCAGCGACGTACTCGGGGTCGTGAACCGTGTGGAGGACCTCGTCGGTCGCGGGGGCGACGTCGACGACGTCGACCTGGTCGAAGACACCGAGCTCGCGGCACAGCCGAGCCGTGAGGTCCAGACGCACCGGTGCCATCGGGTGACCGGGGCCGAAGTCGTACCGCGTGAAGTCCTCACCCCAGATGGCGCACGCCTGTGTCGTCATGCGCCCGACGCTACCCCGACTAGGGTCAGGTGCCACGACCACCCGACACATCGGAGGACCACGTGCCGCGCATGCGTCTGCACAACGAGGACGTCCTCGTCCTCGGCCTCGGCCGCTTCGGCGGCGCCGTGGCCACTGAGCTGCACCGACTCGGCAACCGGGTGACGGCTCTCGAGCTGGACCCCTCCCTCGCGGAGACCTACCTGGGCCGCGTGGGTCGCATCGTCCAGGGCGATGCGACGTCGGTGACGACGATCGAGGACCTCAAGCCGCACACCTTCTCGGCGACGGTCCTGGCGATCGGCTCGTCGATCGAGGCCAGCGTGCTCGCCGCGGTCAACGTCATCGACGGCGAGGCGCCGAAGGTGTGGGCCAAGGCGGTCAGCCCCGAGCACGCGCGCATCCTCAACCGCATCGGCGTGCACCACGTCCTCTCCCCCGAGATCGAGTCGGGCAAGCGGCTGGCCCACCTCATCGGCAGCCGGCTCATGGACTACATCGAGTTCGACGACGGCTTCGCGATCGTCAAGATGACCCCGCCGCAGGAGGCGATCGGCTTCACGCTCGAGCAGTCGTCCATCCGCAGCAAGTACGGCGTCACCGTCGTCGGGGTCAAGTCCCCCGGCCAGGACTTCACGTACGCCCGCCCGGACACCAAGGTGCGCAGCGGCGACCTCATCATCGTCAGCGGCCCGACGACCCTCATCGAGCGGATGGCCGCGCGCCCGTAGGCCGGGCCGACCGCACGACGGCGCCCCTCCTCCCTTCGGACGAAGGGGAGGAGGGGCGCCGGTGGTCGTGGAGGCAGCGTCAGCCGCGGTCCTCGCCGAGGGCGAGGACGAGCGCGACCTCTTCCTCCTGGCCGGAGTCGTCGCCGGCGACGCGCATCGGGCGGCGGTCGTCGGTGGGCCGGAAGCCGAAGCTCGAGGCGAAGGCGACCGCGCGGCCGTTGTCGGCCCCGACCCAGTAGTACAGCTGGCCCAGGCCCTTGCCCTCCGCGATGCGGGCGCTCTCGCGCACGAGGCTCGCGGCGACGCTGCGGCCGCGCCAGTCGGGGCGGACCCAGAGGCCGAAGAGCTGGCCGGCGGTCTCGGACTTCGTCTCGCCGGCGGAGCCGATGCTCACGACGCCGACCTGCTCGCCGTCGGCCTCGGCGACGAGGCGGTCACTGCGACCCATGCGGGCCCGCCAGAAGTCCTCGGGCTCGGCGGCCTCGGTGGCGTGGTCGGCGACGAAGGCGTCAGGAGATTCCTGCAACGCTTCCAGCCGAAGGGTGCGGTAGGTCTCCCACTCGTCCTCGGTCAGTGCGCGCACGGTGATCTCACTCATGGCGCGAGTCTCTCATCCCCGCCGGCGAAATGCCCTGCCGGGTCACGGATTGTTCACCCGATCGAAGGCAGATCACGACTCATCCGGTCGCATCGCGGGGCATCTCCGTGGGCTCCGTCGAAGGCAAACCCGGCCCGCTCGTAGAAGGCGACGGCGCGAGGGTTGTCGAGCATGACGTGCAGCCGCACCTCCGTCGCGCCGCCGTCCGCCGCCTCGGTCACGGCGGCCTCGACGAGCGCATCGGCGATCCCCCGACCGCGAGCATGGCCGGCGACCCACATCGCGACGATCTCGGGGACGTCGGCCGGGTCGAGCCGCAGGAGCGTCGCGGCGCCGAGCGGGAGCCCGTCGCGGGCCTCGGCGAGGAAGATGGCCTGCCCGAAGAGCCCGCGCCACCTCTGCTCGTCGTACGCGACCTCCCGGGCGAAGCTGCTGCCGTAGGCCGCCGGCTCGTCGAGGAGCATCGCCAGCCGCATGGCCCGGTAGCGCTGCCAGTCGTCGGCGGTCAGGCGGCGCACCGACCAGTCGGCGACCATCAGCCCGCACGCTCGGCGCAGGCCGCGACGGCGTCGGCGAGCGCGTGCCGCACCCCGTGGGCCTCGAGGCGGGCGAGCGCCGCAGCGGTCGAGCCCCCCCGGCGAGGTGACCTGGGCGCGCAGCAGCGCCGCCTCCTCACCGGTCTCGACGAGCATCGCGCCCGCCCCTCGGGCCGCCTGACCGGCGAGGGCGAGGGCGTCGGCGCGGGTCAGCCCCCGGGCGACACCGGCATCGACCATCGCCTCGACGACGAGGTAGAAGTACGCGGGAGCCGACCCGGAGAGGGCCGTGGCGGCACCCTGCTGCGCCTCGGGCAGCACGAGGGTGGCGCCGGTCGGCGCGAGCACGTCGCGCACGAGCTGCAGCTGCTCGGCGGTGACGTCTGCGGCGGGGCTGAGCACAGTCATCCCCTGGCCGACACGAGCCGGGGTGTTGGGCATGCCCCGGACCGCGGCGACGCCGTCCGGCAGCGCGGCGGCCAGGTCGGCGAGGGAGACCCCCAGCGCGAGGGAGACGACGACCGAGCCGGGACGAAGGGAGTCGCGCACCTGCGCGAGCAGGTCCGCCACGGCGTAGGGCTTGACGACGACGAGGTGGACGTCGGCGCGGGCGGCGGCCGCGAGGGCGTCGACGACCTCGACCCCGGGCCGGTCGGCGTACCGCTCGCGCAGCTCGGCAGCGCGCTCCGGGGTGCGCACGACGGCGAGGACCTCGCCGTCGCCCCCCGTGGTGAGCCCGTCGAGGATGGCGCCGCCCATGGCGCCGACTCCGTAGATCGCGGTGGTCATCTGGGGTCCTCCTGGGTCGGTGGTGCGGGTCAGCCGCGGTCGGTCAGGGTCTCGACGAGGCGTCGGATCCCGGAAGGACGGCGGGCCAGGTCGTGCAGGTGCTCGAGCCACATCGGACCGTAGGGCACGAGGATGCGCACCCGGTGGCCGGCGTCGGCGGTGCGCAGCTGCAGGTCGGGGTCGGCGCCGAGGAAGAACTGGTACTCCAGGCCCTCGGGACCACGACCGGACTGGTCGGCGAGCCCGTCGGCCAGGTCGAGGAGCACCGGCTCGTGGGTTGCGACGACGGTGTGGACGCCGCTGCCCAGCAGGGTCGCCAGGCAACGAGCGAAGGCGAGGTCGACCTCGTGCGGGTCCTGCCAGCTCGACGCCCGCGGCTTGCCGGTGCCGCCGCGCACGAGGCGCACCCGTGCACCGGTCGCGGCGAGCATCGCCGCGTCGGCCTCGGAGCGGTGGCGGCGGGCGACGAGCGAGGTCGTGAGGCGGGGGTGGTCCAGCCGCACCCGCTGGACGAGGTCGAGCAGGGTGTCCATCGCGTGATCGGGACCGGAGCGCAGGGTGACGTCGACGCGGTGCTCGTCGCCGACTGTGCACACCCGACGCAGGGCCTCCTCGGCGCGGGCCGGGTCCTGCCCGAGACCGAGGTGCTCGGGCGCGAGGTAGAGCTCGGAGTGGTAGTCGCCGCCGGCCGTGACGGGCGCGACCCGCTCGATGGCCGTGGTCGCCTCGCTGATCGTCGCCTCGACGGCCGCGGCATCGGTCGCGGCAGGGCAGGAGGGGGTGGAGGCGCGGCCAGCCGGTTGGTCCGACGCAGCCACGCCGCGGTGGCGACGGCGTCATCGATCCCGTCGCCGGCGACGAAGCGCCGCCGGGCGGCCTGCACGATGCGTGAGCGCTCGGTGCGCTGCCGGGCTCCCGGGGCGACGAGCGCGTCGAGCAGGCGGGTGCGCAGGTGGTCGGGGTCAAGGGCACTCACGTCGTCTCCTCCGGGGTGTGCAGACGGTAGGCGCCGGGGACGACCCGCCAGGTCCGCTCCCGGGCCGGCTCGAGCTCCTCGCCGTCGGCGTTGGCGGCGAAGGCGTGGTTGGCCCCGCGGACGGTGACGGTCCCGGCCCGACGGGTCACGACGTCGTCGAGCTCGGTGTGGGTCCCGCGGCTCAGGTGCAGGGCGTAGCGCAGTCGACGCAGCGGGGCGACGGCGAAGGAGACGACGACCTCGGCCCGGCCGTCGCCCGGCCGCGCGTCCGGTGCGATCGTCGAGCCGCCGCCGACGCTCGTCCCGATGGTCGCCGCGACCTGCAGCACGCGACGGCTGCCGTCAGCGACGACCTCGCCGTCGGTGACGACCTCGAGGTGCCGCCCCTGCTGCCCGAGTCCTGCCGAGATGCCGCCGATGGCGTAGCCGAGGATCCCCAGGTGCACCTTGCCCAGGCGCTCCTTCCACGGCGCCGCGATGCGGCCGGCCTCCTCGCCCACGCCGATGTGCACGGCATTGGCCACGAGGTTGTCGTCGTCGTCGATGAGCACGTCGACGGGGCGCACCGGACTGGCCAGGACGATGCGTGCCGCCTCGGCGGGGTCCTTGGGCAGCCCCGTGGCACGGGCGAAGTCGTTGCCGGTCCCCATCGGCAGCAGGCCGACCGTCGGCGGGTCCTCGCCGAGGTCGCCGGTGCGGCAGAGCGCGGTGACAAAGGCGTGGAGCGACCCGTCTCCCCCGGCGATGACGACCTCGCGGCCGTCACGCCGGGCGATGGCGTCGGTGAGCTCGTCGATCGACTCGGTCTCGACGACCTCGACGTCGCCGCCCTCACGCAGCACCGCCAGCGCGGCCTCCTGGGCCTCACGGTCGGAGCTGCCCGCAGAGGCATTGGCGATGAAGAGCAGTCGTCTCACGCCCGTCAGCCTACGGTCCTGCGCTCACCCGGTCCGGCGGCGCAGGGTGAGGCTGACGAGGGCGAGGGCCACGACGATCCAGCCGGCGATGACGAGCAGCGGGGTGACGAGGTCGGCGCCGGGCTCGGGCTGGCCGGCGACGGCGGCCGGGGGCCGACATCACGCCGATCCGGCCGAGGTGCCGCTCGGCTCGGCCGCGAGCTGCCCGAGGTGCCGGCGGGCGAAGTCGAGGGACTCGCGCAGGTCCTCCTCACGCTCCTTGGGTCGCTTGCGGGTGCCGACCTCGAGGACCACCGCCCCGGCGAAACCGCTCGTCGCGACGTGCTGCAGCACCTCCGCGCAGGGCTGGGTGCCGCGACCCGGGACGAGGTGGTCGTCCTTGAGGGTCGTCAACAGCCCGTCCGCGAGGTGGATGTGCGCGAGCCGCTCGTCGAGGTCGAGGACCATCTGCATGGCGTCGCTGCGCGCGGTCGCGGTGTGCGACAGGTCGACCGTCACGTGGTCGTAGGGCTGGGGCACCGGGTCCCAGTGCGGCAGGTAGGCCTGCACCTGCCGGCCACCGGCCGCCCACGGGAACATGTTTTCCACCGCCAGGACGATGCCGGTGTCGTCCTCCCGCTCGGCCACCCCGTCGGCGAAGGTGCGGGCGTACTCCTTCTGCCACCGGAAGGGTGGGTGGAGCACGACGGTCGGCGCCCCGACCTCCTGCGCCAGCTCGATCGACGCGTCGACCTTGCCCCAGGGGTCGGCGCTCATGACCCGCTGGGTGAGCAGCAGCGTCGGCGCGTGGATCGAGACGATGTCGACCCCGTGGTGCTCGGCGAGCGCTAGCAGGGCGCCCGCATTCTGCGAGACGGGGTCCGACCAGACCATGACCTCGACCCCGTCGTAGCCGAGCCGGGCCGCGGTCTCGAAGGCCGCCGCGGCGCCTTCGGGGTAGACCGACGCCGTGGACAGCCCCACCGGGATCGGGCGCGCGTGATCAGGCATGCCGTCGAGCGTAGACCTCGCCGGTGGGACGACCCCGGTCAGCGGGCGTCAGGACATGAGGTCGAGGTAGCGCAGCAGCACTCCCTCGCGCAGCGCCCACGGGCAGATCGTCAGCTCCTCGACCCCGAGCAGGTCCATGGCGGCCTCGGCGACGATGCCGCCGGCGAGGATCTGGTGCGACCGCGATGCCGACACCCCGGGTAGTTCGACCCGCTCGCGGGCGGTCATCGGGGTGATGCGCGCGATCGTCGCGGTGACGTCGGCCAGACGCAGGCGCCGGGTGACGTAGGGCCCGTCGGCGCTCGGCGCGGCACCGGCCAGGCGAGCCAGCGAGCGCATCGTCTTGCTCGTGCCGAGCACGGTGTCGGGGGGCGCTCGCCTTGGCGTAGGGGCGGATCTCCTTGGCGAGGGTCGCGCGCACGTAGCGCCGCGCCTCCTTGATCTGCTGGGCGCTCGGAGGGTCCGCTGGGAGCAGCTCGCGCGTGGTGCGACCGGCCCCGAGGAGCAGGGACTTCGCGATGTCGGGGTCCTCGTCGTCACCGAGGGTCAGCTCGAGCGAGCCACCACCGATGTCGATGACGAGCAGCTTGCCCGCGGACCACCCGGCCCAGCGGCGTGCCGCGAGGAAGGTCAGGCGGGCCTCGTCCTCGCCGCTCAGCACCCGCAGGTCGACTCCGGTCTCCTCGCGCACCCGGGTGAGCACCTGCTCGCCGTTGGGCGCCTCGCGGACGGCGCTCGTCGCGAAGGCGAGGATCTCCTCGGCCCCGTGGTCCTCGGCGACCTCGAGGCACTCGGCGACGAAGCGGGAGAGGTCGGCCGCCCCCGCGTCGTCGATGCAGCCCTCGTCGTCGACGTGCTCCGAGAGCCGGAGCAGGATCTTGTGAGAGGTCGCGGGGATCGGCGCCGCACCGTGGTGGGCGTCGACGATGAGCAGGTGGACGGTGTTGGAACCGACGTCGATGACACCAAGGCGCACGGGGCAACAGTAGACGCACGCGGACCACCTGCCAGACAGGACGCCGCATAGGGTGACGCCCGTGAGCGACGAGACCCCGACCCACCCGGAGGAGACGGACCTGCGGACCGCCCGCACGTGGGTCGAGTTCGACGACCCGGCCGACGACGGGCAGCGCTTCCGCTGCGACCTCACCTGGCTCACGTCGTCGTGGACCTGCGTCTTCGGGTCCGGCTGCCACGGCATCGACGCCGACAAGCCGGACTACGGGTGCTGCGTGCTCGGTGCGCACTTCACCGACAAGGACGACCTGACCCGGGTCAAGGCGATCGTCGACGAGCTCGGCGAGGACGAGTGGGAGCTGCACCCGGGCTCGACGCGCCGCTCCGCGTGGACGGAGAAGGAGGACGGCGACCTCAAGACCAAGGTCGTCGACGGGGCCTGCATCTTCTTGAACCGCCCCGGCTTCCCCGCCGGCGCCGGCTGCGCGCTGCACCAGCACGCGATGCTCACCGGCGTCGAGCCGCACACCGTCAAGCCGGACGTGTGCTGGCAGCTGCCGATCCGGCGCACCTACCGCACCGTCGAGCTGCCGGACGAGAGCAGCTACCTCGAGGTGAGCATCGGCGAGTACGACCGCCGCGGGTGGGGGCCGGGCGGGCACGAGCTCGACTGGTACTGCTCCGGCAGCCCCGACGCCCACGTCGCCCCCGACCCGGTCTACGTCAGCGAGCGCGCCGGGCTCGTCGAGCTCATGGGGCAGGCCGGCTACGACGAGCTGGCGACACGCTGCGAGGCCCACCTCGCGCTGGTCGCGGCCGCCACGACGACGAGGGGAGGGTCCCGCCCTTCGCCCGCCGGCCGGACCCTGCTGCCGCTGCTCGTCCACCCGGCCACGCTGGCGGCGCAGGAGCGGTGACGGTGGCTCCCTTCGACCTCACGGAGCTGGCCGACGAGCTCGGCGACGGCGTGCTCGTCACCGACGCCGACGTCGTGCGGTCCTACTCCGCGGACCAGGCGCTCTTCTGCCCCGCCGACGGCGCGATCGCCCTCGTGCGGGCACGCACGGTCGCCGACGTGCAGGCGACGATGCGCTTCGCGACGCGGCACCGCGTGCCCGTGGTGCCGCAGGGTGCCCGGACCGGGCTGTCCGGAGGGGCCAATGCCGTGCCCGGCTGCCTCCTGCTCTCGCTGGAGCGCATGGACCGGGTGCTCGAGGTCGACGCCGCCGAGCGCACCGTGACCGTCGAGCCGGGGATCATCAACCAGGATCTCAAGGACGCGCTCGCACCGCACGGCCTGTCCTACCCGCCGGACCCTGGGTCGGTCGCCATCTCGTCGATCGGCGGCAACGTCGCGACCAATGCCGGCGGGCTGTGCTGCGTGCGCTACGGCGTGACCCGCGACTACGTGCGGCGGCTGCGCGTCGTCCTTGCCGACGGCACCCTCACGACCCTCGGGACGACGACGGCGAAGGGGGTCGCCGGCCTCGACCTGCGCAGCCTCTTCGTCGGGTCGGAGGGCACGCTCGGGGTCGTCGTCGAGGTGACGCTGCGGCTCGTGCCCACGCTGCCGGAGCCGCTCACCGCGGTGGCGACCTTCGCCGACATACGCTCCGCCGCAGCGACGGTCGCCGACCTCATGGCGTCGGGGGCGCAGCCCAGCCTCGTCGAGTCGATGGACCGGGCGACCCTGCAAGTCCTCGCCGAGTGCGGCTACGGCGACGTCGGCACGGGCGCCGGGGCGATGCTGCTCGTGCAGTCCGACGGTAGCGGCAGCCTCGAGGCCGCGCAGGCGGAGGTCGAGGCGCTGGGGCGCTTCGCGCAGGCGCACGGGGCGCTCGACGTCGCCGTCTCCGACGACCCCGCCGACAGCGCCGCGCTCGTCGCGATGCGGCGGATGGCCCAGCCCTCCTTCGAGCGGTGGGCGCAGGCGCACGGCGGCGGGCAGCTCCTCGACGACGTCTGCCTGCCCCGCACCCGGCTGCCGGAGTTCTACGACCGGCTCGAGACGATCCGGCAGGAGTCGGGCCTGATGATCGCGGTCGTCGCGCACGCCGGCGACGGCAACACGCACCCGTCGGTCTTCTTCGACACGAGCGACCCCGACAGCGTCGCGCGCGCCGACGCCGCCTTCGACGCGATCATGGAGGTCGGTCTCGAGCTCGGGGGCACGATCACCGGTGAGCACGGTGTCGGCCACCTCAAGCGCCGCTGGCTGGCCCGCGAGCTGGACGAGGGCTCCCGGCGGGCGCACCTGGCGGTCAAGGCGGCGCTCGACCCGCTGGGCATCCTCAACCCGGGCAAGATGCTCGCCGAGCTCTGAGGCTGTCGGCCACTGCGCATAGGTTCTCTCCCATGGCTTCCAAGAAGGGCGGACCGACCTACCGCTGCAGCGAGTGTGGGTGGACCACGGTCAAGTGGGTCGGGCGGTGCGGCGAGTGCCAGGCGTGGGGCAGCGTCGACGAGGTCGGCGGCCCGACGACCCGCACACTGGCCGCCGCGCGCGTCCAGCGACCGGCCGTCCCGATCCGCGAGGTCGACGCGGCGCAGGCGAGCCACCGCAGCACCGGCGTCGGTGAGTTCGACCGGGTGCTCGGTGGCGGTCTCGTGCCCGGCTCGGTCGTCCTCGTCGCCGGCGAGCCCGGCATCGGCAAGTCGACCCTGCTCCTCGACGTGGCCGCCCGTGTCGGGGACCGGGGGCGGGTCCTCTACATCAGCGGCGAGGAGTCGGCGGCGCAGGTGCGCGGCCGCGCCGAGCGCATCGACGCCGTCACCGACGGGCTCTACCTCGCCTCCGAGACCGACCTGGCGACGGTGCTCGCGCAGATCGAGCAAGTGCGCCCCGACCTCGTCGTCGTCGACTCCGTCCAGACGATCGCCTCGACCGAGGTCGACGGTGCCGCGGGCAATGTCGGCCAGGTCCGTGAGGTGGCCGGCTCGCTCATCCAGGCCGCCAAGGAGGGCGGCTTCGCCATGCTCCTCGTCGGGCACGTCACCAAGGACGGCTCGATCGCCGGACCGCGTGTCCTCGAGCACCTCGTCGACGTCGTCGTGCAGTTCGACGGCGACCGGCATTCGCGACTGCGTCTGGTGCGGGCGGTGAAGAACCGCTTCGGCCCGACCGACGAGGTCGGGTGCTTCGACCTCACCGAGGGCGGCATCGTCGGGCTGAGCGACCCGAGCGGCCTCTTCCTCTCCAGCCGCCACATCAACGTGCCGGGCACGTGCGCGACCGTGACGCTCGAAGGGCGTCGCCCACTCGTCGTCGAGGTCCAGTCCCTCGTGAGCCCCTCGCAGATCCCCACGCCCCGGCGGGCCAACGTCGGCCTGGACAGCGGTCGGCTCGCGATGATCATCGCGGTGCTCGACAAGCGCGCGGGCGCCCCGATCGGCAACCAGGACACCTACGTCTCGAGCATCGGCGGGGTCCGCATCACGGAGCCGTCGAGCGACCTTGCCGTCGCCGTCGCGATCGCGAGCGCCGTCCTCGACGAGCCGATCGCCCACGACCTGCTGGCCCTCGGCGAGGTCGGCCTGAGCGGCGAGGTGCGGCCGGCGGTCGGCGTTGGGCGCCGCCTGGCCGAGGCCGCCCGTCTCGGCTTCCGCACCGCCCTGGTGCCGAAGGGAGCGCTCGACGACTCCTCCGCGCCGCCCGGGATGGACGTCGTCGAGGTCGTCGACGTCGCGTCGGCGATCGCGCAGGCGCGGCGCCGTCGCCCCCGGCCCCACCTCGTGACCAGCCCGACACCCTAGACTCGGCCCGTGCCCGACCACGACGACGAGCTCTTCCGATCAACCCTTGCCGCGGTAGCGCCAGGGTCCGTCCTGCGCGACGGGCTGGAGCGCATCCTCCGCGGCAACACGGGCGCGCTCGTCGTGCTCGGCCACGACAAGCTCGTCGAGTCCCTGTGCACCGGCGGCTTCGACGTCAACATCGAGTTCTCCGCGACCCGCCTGCGCGAGCTGGCGAAGATGGACGGCGCGGTCGTCGTCGACTCCAGCGTCTCGCGCATCCTCAAGGCCGCCGTCCAGCTCGTGCCCGACCCCTCGATCGAGACCCTCGAGAGCGGCACCCGGCACCGCACCGCCGAGCGGGTGGCCCGGCAGACCGGTCATCCGGTCGTCTCCGTCAGCCAGTCGATGCACATCATCGCCCTCTACGTCGGCGGCCGACGGCACGTGCTGCGCACGACGACCGAGCTGATCTCCCAGGCCAACCAGGCGATGCAGACGCTCGAGCGCTACACCAACCGGCTCAACGAGGTGACCGGCACCCTGTCGGCCCTGGAGATCGAGGACCTCGTCACCGTGCGCGACGTCGCCGTGGTGCTCCAGCGTCTGGAGATGGTGCGTCGGATCCACTCGGAGATCGCCGAGTACGTCCTCGAGCTCGGTGTCGACGGCCGGCTGCTCACCCTCCAGCTCGAGGAGCTGACGGCCGGTCTGGACGACGACCTCAACGCCGTGATCCTCGACTACCTCGACCCTGACGGCGCCGTCGGCTCCAGCGACGAGGTGCTCACCAACCTCTCCGGCCTCGACGCCACCGAGCTGCTCGACCTCGGGCACGTCGCCAAGACGCTCGGCTTCCCGATCGTCGGCGAGTCCCTCGACGCATCGGTCAGCCCGCGCGGGCTGCGCATCCTCGGCAAGATCCCCCGGCTGCCCGGAGCCATCGTCGAGCGCCTCGTCGACCACTTCGGGTCGCTGCAGCGGCTGCTCGCCGCCGGCATCGACGACCTCATGGCCGTCGACGGGGTCGGTGACCTGCGGGCCCGGACCGTGCGCGAGGGCCTCTCGCGACTGGCCGAGAGCTCGATCCTCGAGCGCTACGTGTGACGATGGCCCGCTTCCTGGTGTCGTGGCTGGCCGGTGGGCTGGTCGTTGCCGGCGCCTGGTTCGGGTGGACCCACACCGCCGAGGTGGACGCTGCGGTGGCCGGACCTGCCGGCTTCGTCGAGCTGGGTCCGACGCCGGAGGGTGAGCCGCTGCGCACCGCGGGCACGGAGGTCGGGTTTGCCTGCTCGGGGCCGACTCCGCGCGATGCCGCGGGCATGGACGACCTCATGGGTGAGCTCGACCGGCAGCCGCGGCTCGAGGGGGCCGACCACGGGGCCTCGATCGAGCTGGCCGACGGCCGCCGGATGTACACCTACGGCGACACGATCCGCGCCGACGGGATCCGGCCCTTCATGGTCCGCAACTCCGTGCTCATCTCCAACGGGGACTGCGTGCGGCCGATGCCGACCGAGCACGACGGGCCCGCGATCCCGAGCGACGGCAAGCAGGGCTACTGGCCGATGTCGATGCGCGCCCGCGCCGTCGAGGGCGGCACGGTCGTCGAGGTCATCACCGCCACCGTCAGCGTGCGCGGCACCGACTCCTTCGAGACGAGCGGGTCCAACCTCGCGACCTTCGAGGTGCCCACCGGCCGGATGCCCCGCCTCGTCTCCCACGAGCCCCTCGGGGAGCGCACCTCCGACCCGCGGGTGCCGACCTGGGGCGCCGCGATGTGGGACGACGGCCCGTGGACCTACGTCTTCGGCACGTCGAGCAATGCCGACAAGTCGACGGCCGGGTGGGCCCTGCACGTGGCGCGGACCAGGCCCGAGGAGCTCGGCAGCCTCGACGAGTGGGAGTACTGGGACGGCAGCAGCTGGGTCGAGGGTGACCCCGGGGCCGCCCAGAGCGAGGCCGCGCAGCTCATCGGGAGCTCCAGCGGTGTCTCGCACGTGCTCAGCGTCATCGAGCGTGACGGCAGCTGGTACGCCATCAGCAAGGAGGGCGACTACCATGGCGTCTGGTTGAGCGTCTGGAAGGCCCCCTCGGTCACCGGCCCGTACACCAAGCACCGGGTCCGGCCCCTCGCCAACGACGGCAAGATCCGGCGCTACGCGCCACTGGCCCACCCCGATGTCGAGATCGACTCCGATCGGCTCCTCGTCTCGTGGAGCGAGGCACCGACGACGCACGGCCCCTTCTACACCCACCCCGAGCTCTACCGCCCGAAGTTCGCAGAGATCGACCTCCCGTGACCCGCCCCGCCCCCGAGACCGGGGCAGCCAGCGCGCTGCTGCGCTCGGCCGTGCTCGACTGGTACGACCGCCACGGACGCGACCTGCCCTGGCGCGACCCCGGCTGCTCCCCCTGGGGCGTCTACCTCTCGGAGGTCATGTCGCAGCAGACGCCCGTCGCCCGGGTGCTGCCGGTGTGGGAGCGCTGGCTGGAGCGATGGCCCACCCCTGCAGACCTCGCCGCCGACTCACCCGGGGAGGCGGTGCGCATGTGGGACCGCCTTGGCTACCCGCGCCGCGCACTGCGGCTGTGGGAGTCCGCCGGCGTCATGGTCGAGCGGCACGCCGGCCAGGTCCCCCGCGACCACGACGACCTCCTTGCCCTGCCCGGGGTCGGGCCGTACACCGCGGCCGCCGTCGCCTCCTTCGCCTTCGGCGACCCACGCACGGTCGTCGACACCAATGTCCGTCGGGTGCTCGCGCGGACGGTGACCGGCACCGAGCACGCCGCCCCCGCCCTCACCGCCGCCGAGATGCGTCTGGCCGAGGCCTCCATGCCGGACGACCGCGACGAGGCCAACCGGTGGAATGCCGCGTCGATGGAGCTCGGCGCCCTCGTGTGCACCGCCCGCGCGCCCCGCTGCGACGACTGCCCGGTGAGTCACCTGTGCGCCTGGCAGGTCGCCGGGCGGCCGGCTCACGACGGACCACCCCGTCGCGGTCAGGCCTGGCACGGCACCGACCGACAGGTCCGCGGGCGCATCGTGCAGCTGCTGCGCGAGAGCGCCGACCCGCTCCCCCGTCGGGACCTGGCCACCACCTGGCCCGACGACCCGGCGAAGGTCGAGCGCTGCCTCGCCACCCTCGTCGACGACGGGCTCGTCGAGCCCGTCGAGGGCGGCTACACCCTGCCGAGGTGAGGGCTTCCCTCCCTTCGCCCGGGTCGCTCAGAGCTGGCGGAGCATCCGGGTGTTGCCGAGGGTGTTGGGCTTGACCCGCTCGAGGTCGAGGAACTCGGCCACGCCCTCGTCGTAGGAGCGCAGCAGCTCGACGTAGACGTCGGGGTCGACGGCCTGGCCCTCGATCTCGGCGAAGCCGTGCCGGGTGAAGAAGTCCACCTCGAAGGTCAGGCAGAAGAGCCGCTCTACCCCGAGCTCGACGGCGTCCTGGGCCAGCGTCTCGAGCAGCGCGCCGCCGACACCGTGGCCGAGGTGCTCCTGCGAGACGGCGAGGGTCCGGATCTCGGCGAGGTCGTCCCACATGACGTGCAGCGCGCCGCACCCGACGACCTGCCCATCGATCTCCGCGACGCGGAACTCCTGCAGCCCCTCGAAGTAGGCGACGGTGTCCTTGCTGACGAGCACCCGTCGCTCGGCGAGCGGGGCCACGAGGTCGCGGATCGCCCGCACGTCGGAGGTGCGCGCTCGGCGGATGGTCACGGTCACCGGACAAACCTACGCCCCCGCCGAATGGGCGGGGACGTAGGTCGGTGGTCGCGTCAGGCGGTGACGCGAAGGGGCCTCAGCGCACCTTGTACTTCGGCTGCGACTGGGCGTTGAACTCGTCCATGACGACCTTGTCGGCCTTCTTGGTCGCCTTGTCGTTGAACTTCAGCACGTCGAAGCCGCGGGCGATGTCCGAGGAGAAGAGGTGACCGTTGTAGTAGTAGGTCGACCAGGTCCCGCCGGTGCCCTCGCTCACGGGGAGTGGGCCGCGCTCGAAGTAGCCGAGCTCCTTGGGCTTCTTGGAGTTGGTGAAGTCCCAGACGCTCACACCGCCCTGGTACCAGGACTGGACCATGATGTCGCGGCCGGCGACGGGGATGATCGAGCCGTTGTGGGCCACGCAGTTTTCGGTCTCGCCCTGGTGGCGCGGGATCTTGTAGTACGACGTGAAGGTCAGCTTGCCGAGCGTGGACAGGCTGTAGATCGCGTTGGCGCCGCGGTTGGGCCCGGTGGCCGCGTCGCATGTCGCCGCGCCGCCGCCGCCGAGCTCGTCGGTGAAGACGACCTTGGTCGCGTCGGCGTTGAAGGTGGCCGAGTGCCAGAAGGCGAAGTTCTCGTTGTCCTGCACCCGCTCGATGACCCGCGGCTTCTCCGGGCTGGAGATGTCCATGATGATGCCGTCGCCCATGCACGCACCGGCCGCGAGGTTCTTGTGCGGGAGCGCGGTGATGTCGTGGCAGCCGGTCGTCGCGGAGCGGCCGGCGATCGGCGTCGGTCCGGGGCCACCGGGGTTGCCGCCGTCCGGGAAGAGGTTGGGCGTGGCGATGACCTCGGACTTCGTCGGTGCGTCCTTGTCGACCTTGACGATCGAGATCAGGTCGTGCGGCGTCTGGCAGTCGGGGTACTCGTCACGCGGCGAGTAGCTCGACACGTAGAGGTAGTCGTTGCCCTTCGTCCTGCCCTTGCCCGGCACGAGGGTGTGGGTGTGCGAGCCGCAGGCCGTCTCGACGGACTTGACGTAGCGCGGGTTGCGCACGTCGGAGATGTCGAAGATCTTGATGCCCTCCCAGCTGTCCTTGATCGTGGCGGACTGGGAGGTCGACGCGCAGGAGTCGTCGCTGCGGGAGGAGTCGGTCGACAGGTAGAGCAGGTCGCCGGAGACGGTGATGTCGTTCTGGCTGCCGGGGCACTTGACCTGGACGATCGTCTTCGGCTTCTTGGGGTTGCGGACGTCGATGATCGAAAATCCGTCGTAGTTGCCGACGAAGGCCTTGTCGTCCTGGAAGGCGAGGTCGGTGCCGACCCCCTCGGCGAGCGCGCCGGAGGGCGCGATGTTGGCGAGGTGCTTGACGTTGGCGCTGCGGCCGATCTCGTCGGTGAGCAGGTCGGTCCCGGAGACGCCGACGCGGTCGTCGGGCCCCTTCGCGGTGGCGGTGCCGATACCGGCTCCGGAGACGGCCAGGGCGGCGACTGCCGCGACGGCCAGGGTGGGTCTGCGCATGATTCCTCCACGGTGGCGTCCCTCGGGGCGGGGTGTGCCCCGACGGGGGTGGAGACAGCCTTGCGTGATCGGCCCCTCCCGCGGCCCCGGGCCGGCCCCCGGTTTGGTCAGGAATGGGTCAGGACCGCCGCCGCACGGCGCACCACGCGCGAAGGGGGATACCGTCGGCCCCGTGAAGTCCCGCCGCGTCGCCCCCTTCGTCCTCGCCCTGGCTCTCGGGCTGGGCGCCTGCTCCTCCGACGAGCCAAGCACGCCGACGGCCACCTCCCCCGACGCGCCGGTGCTCCAGCCCGGGACCCCGGGCGAGCCCAACACCTCGCTGAGCGGCACCTCGGCGGTCGCGACGCCGTCGACGTCGCACAACGACGCCGACGTCACCTTCTTGCAGGACATGATCGTCCACCACTCGCAGGCGGTCGTCATGGGTGACCTGGTCAAGGGGCGCCTGACCGACCGCAAGGTCCGCGGCATCGCCAGCCGGATCCGCGACGAGCAGAAGCCGGAGATGAAGGGCATGGCGACGACCCTGAAGTCGTGGGGCGAGAAGGTGCCGGTGGAGGCAACGAACCCGACGCTCGGCTCCCGCACCGGACACGCCCACCACTCGATGCCGGGCATGGCGACCAAGGAGCAGCTCGACGAGCTGGCCACGGCGAAGGGGGCGGACGTCGACCGCCTCTACCTCGACCTGATGATCGCGCACCACGAGGGCGCCCTGAAGATGTGCAGGACCTTGGGAGAGAAGGGCTCCGACGAGCGCACGGGCGAGCTGGGCGACGACATCCACGTCACCCAGACCAAGCAGATCTCCCAGATGAAGGACATGCGTCGGCGCCTGTGACCGCGAGTCACAGGCGCCGGGCCGGTGGGGGCGAGGCGCTCAGCGCGCCGTCGTCACCCGCCTCACGGTCGGTGACGCCACCGTCAACGATCTCGCCGCCCCCTACGACATCAGCCTCCAGGCGGTGAGCAAGCACCTCAAGGTCCTCGAGGAGGCGGGCCTCGTCAGCCGGCGCAAGGAGGCCCAACGCCGCCCGGTCCACCTCGAGAGCGGGGCGCTGGCCACGATGACCGGCTGGATCGAGCGGCACCAACGACGGGCCGAGGAGCGCATGGCACGCCTCGAGGAGGTCCTGGCGGACCTCCCTGCGCCCGATCACGGCAGCACGAGCACAGGAGCAGACCGATGAGCACCACGCCCAGCACCACCGACCACATCACCACCGCGACCATCGAGGCTGACCCCGAGGTGCCGGTCGTGCGGATCACGCGCGACTTCACGGCGACCGCGGAGCAGCTGCACCGCGGGCACACCTCCGGCATGGAGATCGGCATCAACGAGGGCTACGCCGCGCTCGACGCGGGCGAGGTCGCGTGACCTCCCTCGTCGACCTGTCCGTCACCGACCGCTACCGGTCGGCGGCGGACGGCTTCGCCCGACGCGTCGCCGGGACGACCGACTGGGACTCCCCCACCCCCGTCGCGGAGTGGCGGGCGCGTGACGTCGTCGGGCACCTGACCTCCTGGCTGCCGGCCCTGCTCGCCGCCGGCAGCGAGGTGCGCCTGACGCCCGGGCCCTCGCCCGAGGAGGACCCGGCCGGAGCGTGGGCCGCCCTCGACGACCAGCTGCGGAGCCTGCTCGACGACCCGGCGACGGAGGAGGTCGTCTTCGAGCACGAGCACATCGGGCGGCTGCCACTGCCGCAGATGATCGACCAGTACTTCACCAGCGACGTCGTCTTCCACACCTGGGACCTCGCCCGGGCCACCGGCCAGGACGACCGTCTCGACGAGGCCTTCGTCGCCGATGCCCTCGCCGGGATGCAGGCGCAGGCGGAGATGATCCGCGCCTCCGGGCAGTTCGGGCAGCAACAGCCGGTGCCCGACGACGCGAGCGTCCAGGAGCGCTTCCTCGCCTTCATCGGGCGGGACCCGCGGTGGGCACCGCCGGCCTGACCGCCACAGCCCGGGCATGACGAAGGGAGGTGACCAGCGATCTGGTCACCTCCCTTCGTACCCCTCGAGACGGCGCTGGCGCGCCTCCTCGGGGAGCGGTGCAAGTCCCCTCGAGACGGCGCTGGCGCGCCTCCTCGGGAAGCGGTGCAAGTCCCCTCGAGACGGCGCTGGCGCGCCTCCTCGGGAAGCGGTAGGAGTCCCCTCGAGACGGCGCTGGCGCGCCTCCTCGGGGAGCGGTGGGTGTCAGTCGGCGGAGCCGTCGCCCGCCTCGACGAGCGGGATGTCGAGCTCGCCGACCTTGGGCGCACCGTGGAAGGTGAAGACGGCGGCCTTGCCCTCGCCCTCGACGTCCACGGCGACGATCTCGCCGGCCGTGAGCTCGCCGAAGAGGATCTTCTCCGACAGCACGTCCTCGATCTCGCGCTGGATGGTCCGCTTGAGCGGACGCGCACCGAGCACCGGGTCGTAGCCGCGCTTGGCGAGCAGCTCCTTGGCCGCGGGCGTGAGCTCGATGCCCATGTCCTTGTCCTTGAGCCGCTGGTCGAGCTTGGCGACCTCGAGGTCGACGATCTGGACGATCTCCTCCTGGCTCAGCTGCGGGAAGACGATGGTGTCGTCGACGCGGTTGAGGAACTCCGGGCGGAAGTGCTGCTTCAGCTCGTCGGTGACCTTGGCCTTCATCCGCTCGTAGTCGGTGCGCTGGTCGGTCCCCGAGGTGAAGCCCATCGCGCCCTTGGAGATGTCCCGGGTGCCGAGGTTGGTCGTCATGATGATGACCGTGTTCTTGAAGTCGACCATCCGACCCTGCGAGTCGGTGAGGCGGCCGTCCTCGAGCACCTGCAGCAGCGAGTTGAAGATTTCCGGGTGCGCCTTCTCCACCTCGTCGAAGAGGACGACGGAGAAGGGCTTGCGGCGCACCTTCTCGGTGAGCTGGCCACCCTCGTCGTAGCCGACGTAGCCGGGGGGCGAGCCGAAGAGACGGCTGACCGTGTGCTTCTCGGAGTACTCCGACATGTCGAGCGTGATGAGGCTGTCCTCGTCGCCGAAGAGGAACTCCGACAGCGCCTTGGCCAGCTCCGTCTTACCGACACCGGTCGGCCCGGCGAAGATGAAGGAGCCACCGGGACGACGCGGGTCCTTCAGACCGGCCCGAGTGCGTCGGATGGCCTGCGAGAGCGCCTTGATCGCGTCGTCGTTGCCGACGACCCGCTTGTGCAGCTCGGCCTCCATGTTGAGCAGTCGGGTCGACTCCTCCTCCGAGAGCTTGAAGACGGGGATGCCGGTCGAGGCAGCGAGCACCTCGGCGATGAGCTCCTCGTCGACCTCGGCGACGACGTCCATGTCACCGGCCTTCCACTCGGCCTCGCGCTTGGCCTTCTCGGCAAGCAGGTTCTTCTCGTCGTCGCGCAGAGCCGCCGCCTTCTCGAAGTCCTGGCCGTCGATGGCCGACTCCTTCTCGAGGCGGACCTTGGCGATCTTGTCGTCGTACTCCTTCAGCTCCGGCGGCGCCGTCATCCGACGGATGCGCAGCCGCGCGCCCGCCTCGTCGATGAGGTCGATCGCCTTGTCCGGCAGGAAGCGGTCGTTGATGTAGCGGTCGGCCATCGTCACAGCCGCGACGATCGCCGGGTCCGTGATCGTCACCTTGTGGTGGGCCTCGTAGCGGTCCCGCAGACCCTTGAGCATCTCGATGGCGTGCGGCAGCGTCGGCTCCGCGACCTGGATCGGCTGGAAGCGACGCTCCAGGGCCGAGTCCTTCTCGATGTGCTTGCGGTACTCGTCGAGCGTCGTCGCGCCGATGGTCTGCAGCTCGCCGCGGGCGAGCATCGGCTTGAGGATGCTCGCGGCGTCGATCGCGCCCTCGGCCGCACCCGCACCGACGAGGGTGTGGATCTCGTCGATGAAGAGGATGATGTCGCCGCGCGTCTTGATCTCCTTGAGCACCTTCTTCAGGCGCTCCTCGAAGTCACCGCGGTAGCGGCTGCCGGCGACGAGCGAGCCGAGGTCGAGGGTGTAGAGCTGCTTGTCCTTGAGCGGCTCCGGCACGTTGTCGTCGACGATGTCCTGGGCCAGGCCCTCGACGACCGCCGACTTGCCGACACCGGGCTCGCCGATGAGGACGGGGTTGTTCTTGGTCCGGCGCGAGAGCACCTGCATGACGCGCTCGATCTCCTGCCCACGCCCGATGACCGGGTCGAGCTGACCGTCGCGCGCCGCCTGAGTCAGGTTGCGGCCGAACTGGTCGAGGACGAGCGAGCCGGCGGGCTGCCCCTCGGCGGGGCCCGCGCCCGCGCCGACGCCGGCAGCCTGCCCCTCCTTGCCACCCTGGTAGCCGGAGATCAGCTGGATGACCGTCTGGCGCACCCGGCCGAGGTCGGCCCCGAGCTTGACGAGGACCTGCGTCGCGACGCCCTCGCCCTCACGGATCAGGCCGAGCAGGATGTGCTCGGTGCCGATGTAGTTGTGGCCCAGCTGCAGCGCCTCGCGCAGCGAGAGCTCGAGGACCTTCTTGGCGCGAGGGGTAAAGGGGATGTGCCCCGAGGGCGCCTGCTGACCGGGACCGATGATGTCCTGGACCTGCTCACGGACGGCGTCGAGGGAGACGCCGAGGGACTCGAGGGCCTTGCTGGCCACCCCTTCGCCCTCGTGGATCAGGCCGAGCAGGATGTGCTCGGTGCCGATGTAGTTGTGGTTGAGGAGGCGCGCCTCCTCCTGGGCGAGGACGACGACCCGGCGGGCCCGGTCGGTGAACCGTTCGAACATGGGATCTACCCCTTCACGTGGTGCTCTGACCTCGATGCTAACCGTGCTCGCCTCTGAGCCGGGGGCGAACCTCTCACGGGGCACAACGCGGCGTCCTCCCAGCCTGTTCCACGAAGCGACGGGAGTGCCGCGGTGTTCGCTCACAGCGGACTGAGGCGTGCCGGCGGGCGGATCAGCCCTGCGACGGCGCCGGCACATCGATGACGACGTCGAAGCCGAGCAGCTCCGCCCCGGTGGCCACCGGCTTCCTGCCCTCGCCCGCGTGCGCGGCGCGGGCGCCGCCGTCACGCCACGCGGCGAAGGACTCCTCGTCGGCCCAGCGGGTCACGACGAAGTAGCGGTCGCCCCCTTCGGTCGGGCGGAGCAGCTGGAAGCCCTCGAAGCCCGGGGCGTCGTCGACGGTGCCCTGGCGCTCGGCGAAGCGACGCTCGAGCTCCTCGCCGGCCTGCGGGGGGACGCTGATGGCGTTGATCTTGACGATGCTCACGAGGTGACCCTAACCGCCTGCTGTGCGGCGGCGGTGGCCTCCCGGACGATGCGCCACCACAGCACGAGGGCCACGACCGCGACGACGGCGTTGACCTGCAGGGCCGCGACCCAGCCGTCGACGTCACCGGCATCGGCCAGCAGGCCGCCCGAGGTGTCGCGGACCGACCCGACGCCCATGAGCAGCCAGGCGATCCACCACGGCCAGAAGCTGCCGACCCGCGATCCGAGGGCACGGCTCGCGTCGGCCACGACCTGGTACGGGAACCAGAGGTTGACGATCGGCACGACCCAGCCGGCGAAGGCCCACCAGCGGGCCCGTCGCTGCAGATGACCCGGGTCGGCCCACTCGGCCACCCGTCGCACGCCGAGCAACCACCACCCGGTCGTCACGAGGCCGGCCAGGAGGGCGAGACCGCCCAGTCCGATGCAGAGGTTGGCGAGGTCCACCGCCGCAGAGGTCGCCGCCCGTCCCTGCACCCAGGCGTGCACGTCATCGCGACGCACGGTCACGACGGCCGCCGCGGCGACCCACGACACGGTGAGCGTCACGGCGGACACGAGGGCCGCGTGACCGGCGACCGTGGGGGCCGGGGGCGGTGGGCCGACCGGCGTGGTGCGCTCTTCGGCGAAGGGGCTGGTGACGTGAATCCGAGGCATGGCGATCACGCTAGGTCGGGACAGCAGTCGTCGCGCGGCCATCGCGCTGCCCCTGTGGACGACGTCGAGCCCTCCGTAGGCTGACTCCATGCGCACGGTCTTCGACCCCACCGACCCGGGCAGCCACGCGTACGGGCTGCTGACGAGCATCGTCGTGCCACGCCCCATCGCCTGGATCTCCACCCTCGACGCCGACGGGGTCGGCAACCTCGCGCCGCACTCCTTCTTCACCGTCGTCTCCGCGCACCCCGCGATGGTCAGCTTCACCTCCGTCGGCCGCAAGGACACGGTGCGCAATGTCGTCGCGACCGGTCACTTCGTCGTCAACCTCGTCACGGAGGACCTCGCCGAGCTCGCCAACGCGAGCAGCGCTCCCTTCGCCCCCGAGGTCGACGAGGCCCAGACCCTCGGAGTGCGGCTCGAGCCGAGCGCGGTCGTGCCCGTCCCCCCGCGTCGCGGACTCGCCGGCATCGATCGAGTGCACCCTGCACTCGACGCTCGCCCTCGGCGACGCGCACCTCGTCGTCGGCGAGGTGCGTGCCATCACCGTCGACGACGCGACCCTCGTCGACGGGCTCCCGACGATCGAGGCGCTGCGGCCGGTCTCCCGGCTCGGGCGCGACGAGTGGGGGCACTCCCCCGAGGTCTTCCGCCTGCAGCGACCGCGGCGGCCCTGACTCAGCTGCGGCGCTGGCAGTTCCCGCACCAGTAGAGCGTGCGACCGGCGACGTCCTTCGCCCTCACCTTCGACCCGCAGACGACGCAGGCCTCGTCGGTGCGCTTGTAGACATAGCTCGTCCGCTCCGTGAGGTGGACGCCCTCCCCCTGCGCCAGGGCGGCCTCGACCTGCTCGACCTGCTCGTCGACGGTGACGATCCGGCTCGTCGCCACACCGAGCGGCAGCAGCCGGCGCAGGTCGGCCCAGATGAGGTCCCACGAGGCCCGCTTGAGGCGCTCCCCCGGCGTCGCGGGGTTGATCCGGTGCCGGTAGAGGACCTCGCAGCGGTAGACGTTGCCGACCCCGGCGATCACGTCCTGCTCCATGAGCAACGCCGCGATCGACTTGCGCGACCGGTGGACCCGCTCCCAGGCGGGCCCACCATCGGTGTCCCGCAGGGGATCCGGGCCGAGCTTGGCGTGCACGGCGTCCTCCTGCTCGGGGGTGACCACCGCGCACGTCATCGGGCCGCGCAGGTCCGCGACGTGCCTCTGCGAGGCGATGCGGCAGCGGACCTGACCGATGACCGGCCGCTCGCCGACGTAGGCGGCCTCGTCGATGGTGAAGGTCCCGATGAGCCCGAGGTGGACGTGCAGGATGCGGTCGCCGGCGAACTCGACGAAGAGGTGCTTGCCGTGCGCCCGCGCCTCGACGAGCTCGTGGTCGGTGAGCAGCGCCGCGCCCGCGGCGAAGCGCCCCTGCGGGGACGACACCTCGACGACCTGCCCGGCAAAGGTGGCGTGCAGGTCGCGGGCGATGCGGTGGAGGGTGTGGCCTTCAGGCATGACGAAGGGGGCTCAGCTCGCCTTCTTCTTCGGGGCCGTCTTCTTCGCGCTGGTCTTCTTCGCCGTGGACTTCGTGGCGGCGGTCTTCTTGGCTGTCGCCTTCTTCGCGGTCGCCTTCTTCGCGGTCGCCTTCTTGGCCGTCGCCTTTTTCGCGGTCGCCTTCTTCGCGGTCGCCTTCGCCGGCGCGGGGAACGACTCGCCGCGCGCGGCCTTCGCCTTCTCCACCGAGCGGGCCAGCGCGGCGAGCAGGTCGACGACCTCGCCCGACTCCTCCTCGTCGTCCTCGACCTGCTGGACCTGCCCTCCGTCGATCTTCGCGCGCACGAGGGCCTCGACGGCGAGCGCGTAGTCGTCCTCGAACTCGTCGGGGTCGTAGTCGCCGGCGAGCTCGTCGATGAGCATGCGCGCCATCGACATCTCCTTGTCGGAGAGCTCCTGGTCCTCGACGCTCGCGAAGTCGGCCGAGCGGATCTCGTCGGGCCACAACATCGTCTGCATGACGATGACCCCGTCGCGCACGCGCAGGACGGCCATCGTCATCCGCGTGCGGATCGAGACCGTGACGATCGCCATGCGTCCTTGGGCCTCGAGGGCCTCCCGCAGCAGGACGTAGGGCTTGGTCGCGGTCTTGTCCGGCTCGAGGTAGTAGCTCTTGTCGAGGAGCATCGGGTCGATCTGGTCCTCGGGGACGAACTTCTCGACGCTGATCTCCTTGCTGCTGCGCGTCGGGAGCTCGGCCATGTCCTCGTCCGTGAGGACGATCATCTGGCCGTCCTCGGTCTCGTAGCCCTTGGCGATGTCGTCGTAGGCGACCTCCCGGCCGTCCTTGCTGCAAAACCGCTTGTAGCGGATGCGGCCGCCGTCGGTGCGGTGCACCTGACGGAACTGCACGTCGTGGTTCTCCGTCGCCGAGTACAGGCGGACGGGGACGTTGACGAGGCCGAAGGAGACGGCCCCCTTCCAGATCGCTCGCATGGGTCCTCCTGACGACGTGTGGCCGTCGCCAGCCTACGCGTCGGGGTCGGGGCGCAGAGCGTAGATCCGCGAGCGCCCGTCCTCGTCCGCGGCGACGACGAGGCCCAGGCCGGAGCCGGTCACGCCGACCGGCACGCCGTCGGGGTCGGGGACCGCCTCGGGCAGAGGGGTGACCACTCCCCCCTTCGTCGTCGTGTGTCGCGGGGACCAGGCGCGGTCGTCGATGACCCGTAGGGTCTCCCACCCGCTCGCCAACGGCTCGGTCGTGCCCGTGCCGAGGTCGACGGCCACGGAGCCGGCGACCGCCCAGCTGCCGTCGGGCGAAGCCGCGAAGTCGTCCGCTCCCACGCGGCCCGGCACCGTCGTTGTCCAGCTCTCGGCCATGAGGTCGGTGACGTCGTAGCCCACGAGGTGGGTCGTGCGGTTGTTGCGCGTCCAGTTGACGACGAGGTGGGTACCGGCGACCCCGAGGACGCTGCCCGGCAGCGACCCGTAGGCCGGCGGCGCAAGGAGGGTGCCCGTCGAGACCTCCCCGCCGTCACCGGACTGCCACCAGTGGCCGGTCGTCCCGACGGACAGGACCCTCCCTTCGTCATCGGCGCCGACGGGGCTGCCGCCGCTCGGCAGGGTCCGGCGGCGCAGGGCACCGTCGTGGAGCACGAGGGCGGTCAGCGTCTCCTCGTTGGCGAGGAGCGGCACCGGGCTGCCCTCCACGAGCCGCACGTCGGCCTCGGTGAAGGTCCAGGTCTGCACCGTCGGCGCCGTGCCGCCGGACCCGAGGTGGGGCCACAGGTAGAGCTCGTTGCTCGTCGCCGCGATGACGGCCGGCCGGTCCTCCCAGGTGATGAGCTGCGGGGGTCCGGTGAGCGGCCCGTCGACGCGGCTGGACCACAGCTGGCTCCCGTCCGCCCCGCTGAGGGCGGTGATGTCGGGCTGCGCGACGTCACCGGTCGTCGTGATGACGGCGCCCTCACGCAGCAGGACCGTCGGGGCGCGCCCCTCGACGGCGATCGGCGACGAGACCCACTCGGCCTGGCTGGTCCACCCGTGGACGGGCGCGACCGGCGAGATGCGCACGGCCTCGTCCGCCGGGTCACCACCCCACGGCAGGCCACCGCCGATGACGAAGGGGGTGACCACCAGAGCGACGACGGCGACGGCCGCGACCCCGGCGAGCCACCACCGACGACGGCCCGAAGGCCGCGGGTCGTCGCGCCAGGGTCCGGCGGACGCTGCCGGCGCCCCACCGGCGAAGAGGTCACGCACGTCGATCCGCGGCTGCGTGTCCATCTCGTCGGGCGAGAGGTCGTCGGCACCGACGACCTGCTCGACCCGATCCCACGCCTCTCGCGTCGGCGGCGGCAGCGCCGACTGCCGCAGCGGCGCGACCGGGGCGCCGTCCTGATGGGGCACGGTGAGCGTCGCGCGGGCCAGCTCGGCAAACCGACCGGTCACCTCGCTCGGCGCAGGCTGCGCGGCGTGCGCCCGCGAGAGGACGACGACGGCCGAGCTCGCGAGCGCGGCCGCTCGACCACCCCGCGCGTGCATGGCCTGCAGATGGGACACGGCGGTGGCGACGTCGCCGGTCGTCGTCGCGACGACCACCTGGTCGGTGTGCTCGACGGCACCCGGCCAGTCGAGGGGGCGGGTGGCGACGGCGATGTCGAGGTGTCGGGTGCCGCGCGCGAGTCGGTGCACCGGTGCGGGCCCACCGGCCGGCGGGGCCGCGTGCTCGGCGAGCAGGGCGTACCCCTCACGACGCACCGATGCCCCGGCGAGCATCGCAGCGGTCGTGGCCGCCAGCTGCGCTCCACCGACGACGACGACGGTGCGCGTCGCGTTCGCTTCCCCCACGGGTCCCCCTGATGTCCTGCGCTCGTCCCTGCGGGCCCGAGGGGCCACCCAGCGGGGTCAGACTATCGGGGGCCTGCGGGCGCGACCGGGCAGGATGGCCCCATGCGCCCGATGCTCGCCACCCTCACCGAGGCCCTGCCCCAGGGGCCCGGCTGGGTGCACGAGGTCAAGTGGGACGGCATGCGGGTGCTCGCCGACGTGCGCGGCGGCGGCCTGACCCTCACGAGCCGGTCCGGTCGCGACGTCACCGCGTCCTTCCCCGAGCTCGTCGCGCTCGCCGAGCTCTACGACGACATGCTCCTCGACGGCGAGGTCGTCGCTCTCGAGGCCGGCCGGCCCTCCTTCGGCGCCCTCGCCGAGCGCATGCACGTCTCCGACCCGCGTCGAGCGGCCCGCGCCGCGGTGGCACGGCCGGTCACCTTCATCGCCTTCGACCTGCTGCGCCTCCTCGGCCAGGACCTCGTCGACCAACCCTGGTCGACCCGCCGCGCGTTGCTCGAGCAGCTCGACCTCGACGGTCTGCGCTGCCAGGTGCCCCCGACCTACGACGACGGCGAAGGCCTCCTCGCCGCCACCGTCGACCAGGGCCTCGAGGGGGTCGTCTCCAAGCGACGCGATGCGCCCTACGCACCCGGCCGCCGCTCGCCCGACTGGCTCAAGCGGCCCCACCGCGACAGCGTCTCCGTGGTCATCGGTGGCTGGCGACCCGAGGTCGGGGGCACCCGGCTCGGCGCCGTGCTCGTCGGGCTGCCCGACACCGACGGGTGGCGCTTCGTCGGCCGGGTCGGCTCCGGCCTCGCCGGCCGTGCCGGGGCGAGCCTGCTCACGCGGCTGCGACCGCTGGAGCGAGCGGACTCCCCCTTCGCCACGGAGGTGCCGCGTGAGGACGCGACGGGCACGACCTGGGTCGAGCCCGAGATCGTCGTCGACGTCGCCGCCCTCGGGCGCAGCTCGGGCGGCCGGCTGCGGCAGCCCGCCTTCCAGCGGGTGCGGACCGACCTCACCGCCACCGACCTGCTGGAGACGGGCGATGGCTGACCCCCGCGGCACCGTCACGCGCGTCGAGGTGGCCGGCCGGGCCCTGCGGCTCACCTCGCTCGACAAGGTGCTCTACCCCGCGACGGAGACGACGAAGGGAGAGGTGCTCTCGTACTACGCCCGGGCCGGTGAGACGGTCCTCGCCCACCTCGCCGGACGGCCGGTGACCCGCGTGCGCTTCCCCCACGGGGTCGAGGACATGAGCTTCTTCGAAAAGAACCTGCCCTCCGGCGCACCCGACTGGCTGCCGCGGGTGCAGGTCCACGACGTCACCTATCCCCTCGTCGAGGACCTCGCGCAGCTGACCTATCTCGTCAACCTCAACAGCATCGAGCTGCACGTGCCGCAGTGGCGGGTCGCCGACGGCGAGCCGCTCAACCCGGACCGGCTCGTCATCGACCTCGACCCCGGCAAGCCCGCCGGTCTGCACGAGTGCGCCCGGGTGGCGCTCCTGCTGCGGGAGCGACTCGACGCACTCGGCCTCGAGCTCTACCCCGTCACCTCGGGCAGCAAGGGCATGCAGCTCTACGCGACGCTCGGGGGCGACCTCACGAGCGACCAGGTCCGCGACCTGACCCAGCAGCTGGCACAGGAGATGACCCAGCGCCACCCCGACCTCGTGCTGTGGAAGATGACGAAGTCGTTGCGGCCGGGCAAGGTCTTCATCGACTGGAGTCAGAACGTCGCGGCGAAGACGACCGTCTGCCCCTACTCGATGCGCGGTCGGGAGGACCCGTGGGTCGCGGCCCCGCGGACGTGGGAGGAGGTCGAGGCCGGCGCCGAGGACCCCGGCGCGCTGACCCAGCTCGACCACGAGCAGGTGCTCGAGCGGCTCGAGACCGACGGTGACCTGCTCGCCCCGCTGCTCGGGTGACTCAGCCCTGCCGGGGGCAGCCCGCGCACGGCGCGCACCCGGGCAGCGCGTAGAGCAGGCAGCACGACTCCCGCTCCGGCGGCGGCGCACCGTGCAGCCGGGCCAACGCCATCTCCCACATGTCCTCGACCATGCCGAGGCGCTGGCGGCTGCTCATCTTCGTCGGCGTCGGCAGGGCCTGGGCGATCGTCCGGGCCGTCGCGACGTAGCCGGCCCGGGCCGCGTCCAGGCGTGCCACGTCGTCGTCGACGCGGCGGTGGTCACCGGGCCGCACCTGCACGGCGACCGGGTAGAGGTAGACGGGGTCGAGACCGGTCGACCACAGCGCGGGGTCCGCCGACAGCACGAAGGGGGTCCGCGTCGCCGCCGTCGCGATGACCGTGGCGAGCGGGTCGATCAGGTACTGCAGGACGAAGGCCGAGGGCATGCCCGGCGGGGCGACCCCCGACTGTTCGAGCGTCACCTCGGCGTAGCGCTCGATCCACGCGGGGGCCAGCTGCGTGGCCCGGGCCAGCGACACCCCGAGGTCCGGGTCGCCGTCGTCGGCGACCCGGACCCGGAGCACGGCGAGGTGCCGGTCCAGCTGCGCGACGGCCTCACGCAGCTCGGCACCCGTGGGGGCGGCGCTCAGCCGTTGGCCCGGGCGTAGGCGTCGCGCACCTTCTGGCTGATGCGACCGCGGTCGGAGACCTCGTGGCCGTTGGCCCGGGCCCACTCGCGGATCTTGGTCAGCTCGCTGCTGCTCGTGCGCGACGACGAGGCGCCACCCGAGCTCTTGCGACCGGCGACCCGACGACCGGCGCCGACGTAGCCGGCGAGGGCGTCACGCAGGGCGGCGGCATTGCGCTCGTTGAGGTCGATCTCGTAGGTCACGCCGTCGAGGCCGAAGGTGACGGTCTCGGTCGCGTCGCCACCGTCGAGGTCGTCCTCAAGGATGATCTGCACACGCTGTGCCATAGGGGATCCAATCATGAGAATGAATTGACGGATCCAGACTAACCATCACTGGCGCAGATGTCGCATTCGAGAAATGCTATTCCTTGTCCGCCTTTTCGGAAGGCTCGGAATGTGCACTTGAGGACTGCTGCTTCGCCTTCTGCTCGGCATTCCATCGCGCGAGGGCCTGGCGCTCTCGCCGGTCACCTTCGATCATGTACTTGATGATCCAGTAGAAGAGAAATGCGACGCCGACGGTCGGCAGCAGGGCTGCCGCATAGGGCCACCAGGTGTCGATGAATTCCATGGGATCAGCCTCCGGCTTCAGGTGCGGGAAGAGGATGGTCTCCCGGATACCGGCACCGGTGAAGAGCATGATGAGACGGTCGATGCCGAGCCCGAGGCCACCCATGGGCGGCGCACCGAACTCGAGGGCCCGCAGGAAGTCCTCGTCGAGCTGCATCGCCTCGTCGTCACCGGCCGCGGCCCTTCGGGACTGGTCCTCGAGGACCTCCCGCTGGATGACGGGGTCGATGAGCTCGGAAAAGGCGGTCCCGCGCTCCACCCCGCCGATGAAGAGGTCCCAGGCCTCGATCTGGCCCGGCTTGTCGCGGTGCGGGCGCGCGAGGGGCTGGGCGATCGCCGGGTAGTCGCAGATGAAGGTCGGCTGGACGCAGGTCGGCTCGACGAGCTCGGCGACGAGCTCCATGGCGACCTTGCCCGCCTCCCACGACGGGTCGAGGTCGACCCCCTTCGCCGCCGCGATCTCACGCAGCCGCTCGACGGGCGTCGTCACGTCGACGGCCTCGCCGACGGCCTCGCTCAGCCCGTCGTAGAAGGAGAGCCAGCGCCACTCGCCACCGAGGTCGACCTCGCCCGCGGGCGTCGTGACGACGCGGCTGCCGGCGACGTCTGCGGCCGCGAGGTGCAGCTCCTTGATGAGCTCGGCCATCGTGAACTGGTCACCCCAGGCCTCGTAGACCTCGAGCGAGGTGAATTCCGGAGAATGCGTCGAGTCGACACCTTCATTGCGGAAGAGACGACCCATCTCGTAGACCTTGTCGACACCGCCGACAACTGCCTTCTTCAGCGGCAGCTCGAGGGCGATGCGCAAGGACATCTTCTGGTCGAAGGCATTCATGTGCGTGTCAAAGGGGCGCGCTGCCGCGCCGCCGTGCACCAGCTGCAGCACCGGCGTCTCGATCTCGATGAAGCCGCGCGCGTGCAGGGTCTCGCGGATGGCCCGCACGATGCCGGCGCGCAGCCGCACCATGTCCCGTGCCTCCTGGCGCACGACGAGGTCGGCGTAGCGCTGACGCACGCGCGCCTCCTCGGAGAGGTCCTTGTGCAGGACCGGGAGGGGTCGCAGCGCCTTGGAGGCCAACGTCCACGAGGTCGCCATGACCGACAGCTCGCCGCGGCGCGAGCGGATGACCCGGCCGGTGACGGCGACGTGGTCACCGAGGTCGACGTCGGACTTCCACGCCGCGAGGGCCTCCTCGCCCACCTCCGCGAGCGAGAGCATGACCTGCAGGCGGGTCCCGATGCCCTCCTGCAGCGCGGCGAAAGCGAGCTTGCCGGTGTTGCGCACGAACATGACGCGGCCGGCGACCGTGACGACGTCGTCGGTCTCCTCACCGGTCTCGAGGTGCCCCCAGGACTGCGCCACCTCGGCCAGCGAGTGGGTCCGCCCGACGCCCACGGGGTAGGCCTGCCGCCCCTCGGCGAGGATGCGGTCGCGCTTGTCGCGCCGGATGCGCATCTGCTCGGGCAGCTCGTCGTCGGCGGGGGTCTCCATGGGGGCGTCACTCACGGGAGCCACGATATCCGCGCGCCGCGCCGTGCCCGAATCCTCGCCTACTCCCGAGGGCGCAGCAGCTGCCAGCGAGGAGGGCGAGCGTCGCGCCCACCGCGAGCGACCACAGCCCCCGGGCGTCGGCGGCGAGGACGAGCAGCCCGACGCCGACGGCGAGGTCGGGACCGTGGACGACGGCGCGCACGAGGCCCATCGGCAGGGCGCCACCGGGTGTGGCGACGACGAGCCCGAGCCCGGGCGGCGGCGGC
>NZ_ALWX01000004.1 GCF_000297495.1 Janibacter hoylei PVAS-1
CGGAGCGAGCTCGCCTTCACCGCACCGCCGCTCGTGGCGCACGGGGCCGTTCGGACGACGCCGATCTCGACCGGCTCGTCGCGGCTCTGGGGATCACCCGCGCCGACGTCGTCGGACACCAGTGGGTCGACAACGGCCCGGGCTGGGCCGCGGTGCGGCTGCGCTCCGCCGAGCAGGTGCGGGCTCTCAAGCCGGACTGGTCGCGCGCCCCCGACGCCAAGGTCGGGGTCATCGGCTGGCACGAGGACGGCGGCGAGCACCTCTACGAGACGCGGGCCTTCGTCCCGGGCCTCGGCGTCGGCGAGGACCCCGTGACCGGCAGCCTCAACGCCGGCATCGCCCAGTGGCTCGCGGGCGAAGGGGAGGTCCCGCACCGCTGGAGCGTCACGCAGGGTGGGTGCATCGGTCGGGCGGGGGGTGCTGTCGCTGACGGCTGCTGACGACGGCGAGGTGCGGGTCGGCGGCGCAGTCGTCTCGCTCGTGGAGGGGACGATCAGGCTCTGAGCCTAGGCTGGGGCCATGCCACGCATCGTCACCGACCAGAAGACCCGAGTCGTCAGCGCCCCGGTGGCGATCATCGTCGCCATCCTCTCCGCCGGCTACATGCTCCCGTGGGCCATCGCGGCCGTGCGCGGCAACCGCAACGCGTGGTCCGTAAACTGGGTCAACCTGCTCCTCGGCTGGACCGTCATCGGCTGGATCATCGCGCTCGTCATGTCGATCAAGGAGCACCGCATCCTCGAGGTGCGCTGACCCTTCGAGACGGCCGCGGGCGGCCTCCTCAGGGACCGGCCCTTCGAGACGGCCGCGGGCGGCCTCATCAGGGACCGGCCCTTCGAGACGGCCGCGGGCGGCCTCCTCAGGGACCAGCCCTTCGAGACGGCCGGCCGCAGACGCCTCGCTCCTCAGGGAGCGTGGGGGCCGAAATGCGGTTGGTGACACCGGGCGGATCGGGGAGGATCCCCCTTCGTGGGACATGTCGACGTCGCCGGTGTCAGGTACGAGCTCTCGGACGGGCGGGTGCTGCTCGACGAGGTCTCCTTCCGCGTCGGTGAGGGGGCCAAGGTCGCGCTCGTCGGGGCCAACGGCGCCGGCAAGACGACGCTGCTGCGCATCGTCACCGGCGAGCTGACCCCGCACGCGGGATCCGTCGCCCGCAGCGGTGGTCTCGGTGTGATGCGCCAGCACGTCGGCGCCGGCCTGGGGGAGGCGCCCACCGTCGCCGACCTGCTCATGTCGGTCTCTCCGCAGCCGGTCCGCGATGCGGCGGCGGAGGTCGACCGGCTCGAGCTGGCCCTCATGGAGACCGAGGACGAGCGCACGCAGATGCGCTACGCCACGGCCCTCACCGACTACGTGGACGCCGGTGGCTACGACCAGGAGGTCGTGTGGGACGTGTGCACGACGGCCGCGCTGGGCGTGCCCTTCGAGCGGTGCAAGTACCGGGAACTGAGCACCCTCTCCGGCGGCGAGCAGAAGCGGCTCGTCCTCGAGTACCTGCTCCGCGGACCCGACGAGGTGCTGCTCCTCGACGAGCCGGACAACTACCTCGACGTCCCCGGCAAGATCTGGATGGAGGAGCAGATCCGGGCCAGCGACAAGACGATCCTCTACATCAGTCACGACCGCGAGCTGCTCGCCAACACCGCCACCCGCGTCGTCACCGTCGAGCTGGGCAGCGCGGGCAACCGCGTGTGGACCCACCCCGGTGGGTTCGGGACCTACCACGAGGCGCGGCAGGAGCGCTTCGCCCGCTTCGAGGAGCTGCGCAAGCGGTGGGACGAGGAGCACGCCAAGCTCAAGGCGCTCGTGCTCATGTACAAGCAAAAAGCCAAGTACAACTCCGACATGGCCACCCGCTACCAGTCGGCGCGGACCCGGCTGGAGCGCTTCGAGGCCGACGGGCCACCCACCGAGCAGCCACGCGAGCAGAGGGTGACGATGCGGCTGCACGGCGGCCGCACCGGCAAGCGCGCCGTCATCTGCGAGCGGCTCGAGCTCACCGGGCTCATGCAGCCCTTCGACCTCGAGGTCTGGTACGGCGAACGGGTCGCGGTGCTCGGCTCCAACGGCTCGGGCAAGTCGCACTTCCTGCGGCTGCTCGCCGCCGGTGGCAGCGACCCCGAGGTGGACAACCTGCCGGTCGGCGAGGCGGTCATCGCGCCCGTGGCGCACACCGGCCGGGCGAGGCTCGGAGCGCGGGTGCGCCCGGGGTGGTTCGTCCAGACCCATGAGCACCCCGAGCTCATCGGCCGCACCCTGCTGGCGATCCTCCACCGCGGCGACGATCACCGGTCGGGCCTGGGCCGCGAGGCGGCCAGCCGGGTCCTCGACCGCTACGAGCTCGCGCACGCGGGGGAGCAGACCTTCGAGTCGCTGTCCGGCGGGCAGCAGGCGCGCTTCCAGATCCTGCTGCTCGAGCTGTCCGGGGCGACGCTCCTCCTGCTCGACGAGCCGACCGACAACCTCGACGTCGAGTCCGCGGAGGCGCTCGAGGAGGGTCTGGCCGCCTTCGAGGGCACGGTCCTCGCGGTGACCCACGACCGGTGGTTCGCGCGCGGCTTCGACCGCTTCCTCGTCTACGGGGCCGACGGTCGGGTGCGCGAGAGCGACGGCCCGGTCTGGGACGAAGGGCGCGTCGCCCGCGGGCGGTGAGCGGCGCGGCCGTGGCGTGGCCCCGGTCGCGCTAGAAACTGGCCAGGTCCGACATCATCTCGGTCGTCAGCCACGAGTCGGGGATGCCGAAGCCGGAGATGAGCGTCCCCGCGTGGGGGCGCAGCTGGCCACACAGCTCGTTGACCCGGGCGACGACCGCCTTGGACTGGCTGGCGCTCAGCCGGCCGTGCTCGATGAACCACGCGCGGTTGGCCTCGACGGTGCTGAAGACGAAGAGGTCGCACACGAGGTTGAGCAGGTCCCGTCCGGGCCCGTCGGGGGCCTCCTCGATCGCGGTGACGAAGGCCTCGAGCGCGATCCGGTCGATGTGCGCGCGGGCCGACTCGAGCAGGTGGTCCTGCGCCTCGTTGAAGACGCGGAAGGAGTCGGCGCCCTCCTCGCCGGCGCGACGCAGGCGCATCGCGAGCGTCTCGGTGAGGTGCGACTCCCGGTCCTCGAAGAAGGCGAGCTGACCGCCGCGGTCCTCGAGGGCGTTGTCGCCGTCCTTGCCCGGCGCGCCGGAGATCAGCCGCTGGATGATCGACCCGCCGATGGTGTGCTCGATGACCGAGGTCGTCACCTGCCGGGCCCCGAAGAGGATCGCGCCACGGGTGTCGAGCTCCTGGAAGTCGCTCTTGTAGTCGGTGAGCATGCCCTTGGCGAGCAGCTGCAGCAGCACCGTGTTGTCGCCCTCGAAGGTCGCGAAGACGTCGGTGTCGGCCTTGAGGTCGGCGAAGCGGTTGAGCGCCATGTAGCCGGCCCCGCCGCACGCCTCGCGGCAGGCCTGGATGGTGTCGTTGGCGTGCTCGGTGGTGATCGCCTTGAGGCCGGCGGCGCGTGCCTCGAGCTCGCGCTGCGACGACTCGTCGGTGATCTCGCCGGTGTTGATGTCGGCGAGCTTGCCGGTCAGCGCGTTTTGCGCGAAGGCCAGCGCGTAGGACTTCGCGAGCCGGGGCAGGAGCTTGCGCTGGTGGGCCCGGTAGTCCATGACGACGACCTCGTGCTCGCCGTCGGGGTAGGTGAACTGCGTGCGCTGCAGTCCGTAGCGCACCGCGAGGGTCAGGGCGCTGCGGGTGGCCGCACCCGCGCCGGCGGCGACCGTCACCCGGCCGCGCACGAGGGTGCCCAGCATGGTGAAGAAGCGCCGGTTGACGCTCTCGATGGGCGAGGAGTAACGGCCCTGGTCGTCGATGTCGCCGTACTTGTTGAGCAGGTTGGCCCGCGGCACACGGACCTGGTCGAACATCAGCCGGCCGTTGTCGACCCCCTTGAGCCCGAGCTTGGCCCCGCAGTCGCCGATCGTCACGCCGGGCATCGGCTGCCCCGCCTCGTCGCGCAGGGGGACGAGGACGCAGTGCACGCCGTGCTGCTCCTCGCCGACGACGAGCTGGGCGAAGACCGCTGCGAGCCGGGCATCGCGCGCGGCACCACCGATGTAGTCCTTGCGGGCGGCGGGCGAAGGGGAGTGGACGACCAGCTCGTCGGTCGCGGGGTCGTAGGTCGCGGTGGTGAGGATCGACTGCACGTCGGAGCCGTGGCCGGTCTCGGTCATCGCGAAGCACCCGGGCAGCGACAGGTCGGCCATGCCGGGCAGGTACTCGCGGTGGTGGCGCTCGGTGCCGAGGTTGGCGATGGCCCCGCCGAAGAGACCGAACTGCACGCCCGCCTTGACGAAGACCGACAGGTCGCCGTGGCCGATCATCTCCAGCCCGGTGACCGAGGCCCCGACGTCACCCGTGCCACCGAGGTCGACCGGCAGGGTCGCCCGGACGAGCTCGCTGTCGGTGAGTGCGGTGACGAGCTCGAGGGTGCGCGCCCGGTGCGCCTCGAGGTCGAGCCGCAGGTCGGGCTCGGCGACCGGGAAGCGCGGGTCCGCGCGCAGCTGCTGCCGGATGGCCTCCCACCGACCGTCGAGGACGGATCGGATCTGCTCGGCGACGGGGTCCTTGGTCTGCTCGGCGCTCATGCTCCGCATGCTCGCAGATGCACGGTCGTCACGGGCACCGGGGCGGGTGCCGAGCGCGTCACGCGGACCCCAAGGGCGTCACGCAGACCTCAGCGCAGCCGCCGGGTCAGGCGTCGCGGGCGGAGTCGAGCAGGTGGGGCACGAGCGGGCCGAGCCGCTCGAATCCCTCACCGACCGTGAGCCCCTCGTCGTGCCGGTGCCGGATGCCCTCGAAGATCGCGGCGACCTTGTACAGGGCGAAGCCGACGTACCAGTCGAGGCCGGAGAGGTCGAGCGTGGAGACCTCGGCGTAGGCCGCGACGAGCTCGCGCCGGTCCGGGTAGCCGGGCACGTCGCCCGGGTGGGCCGCCACGGGGGAGTCCAGCCCACGCATGCCGTCCCACCACACGAGCGTGGAGGCGACGTCGGCCAGGGGGTCGCCCCTCGTCGCCATCTCCCAGTCGAGCACGGCGTCGATCTGGTCGTCGGGGCCGACGACGACGTTGTCGAGCCGGTAGTCGCCGTGCACCAGTCGGGTGCGCTGGGTCGTGGGCAGGCTCCGCCGCAGGCACCGCGCGACGTCCTCGAAGTCCCCCAGCAGCGGCGAGCCGACGGCCGAGACCTGACGCAGCCAGGTGTCGAGCTGGCGGGAGAGGTAGCCGTCGGGCCGGCCGAGGCCGGCGAGCCCCACCTCGTCGGGGACGACCTCGTGGAGGTCGGCGAGGCACCGCATGAGGTGGCGGGCGAGCCGCCCCGGCTCCGGCACCGCGGCGAGCTGCTCCCGATCACGCAGGACCTCCCCTTCGGCGAAGCCCATGACGAAGAAGGGGGTGCCGAGCAGATCCTCGCCCTCCGGCCCCGCGAGGTGCACAGGGCGGGGGACGGGGACGGCGGTGGGGTGGAGCGCCGAGATCATCCGGTGCTCCCGCCCCATGTCGTGCGCCGTCTCGAGCGCTGCCCCGAGCGGGGGCCGACGCAGCACCCAGCGCCGCTGCCCGTCGGTGAGCAGGTAGGTGAGGTTGGACCGTCCCCCGGAGATCAGCGACGCCGTGAGGGGGACGTCGCCGATCTCCGGTACGTGCCGGGCGAGGTACGGCGCCAACCGACGGAGGGGGAGCCCCGGCAGGTCCTCGCCGGCGACGGCGATGGTCGGCTCAGCCACGCAGCTCACGCCGCAGGATCTTGCCGGTCACCGTCTTGGGCAGCTCGTCGAGGACCTCGACCTGACGCGGGTACTTGTAGGCGGCCATGCGCTCCTTGCAGAAGGCGATGATCTCGTCGGGCTCCACCTGTGCGCCCGCCCGGGTGGAGACGAAGGCCTTGACCGTCTCGCCGCGCTTGTCGTCAGGCACGCCGACGACGGCCGCCTCACGGACGGCCGGGTGCTCGGCGAGGACGTCCTCGACCTCGCGCGGCCACACCTTGTAGCCCGAGGCGTTGATCATGTCCTTCTTGCGGTCGACGATGAAGATCCAGCCCTGCTCGTTCATGAAGCCCACGTCGCCGCTGTGCAGGGCACCGCCGGGCAGCGAGGCCCGGGTCTCCTCGGGCTTGTCCCAGTAGCCGGCGACGACCTGCGGGCCCTCGGCCACGATCTCGCCGATCTCGCCGAGCGGCAGGTCCCTCCCTTCGTCGTCCTGGATCCGCACGATCGTCGACGGGACCGGTGCCCCGACGGACAGGGCGCCGGATGCCGGGTCGATCGGCGACTGCACGCCGAAGGGGGTGAGCGTCATCGGGCTCGTCGTCTCGGTCAGGCCGTAGGCGTTGTGGACCTGGCGGCCGGTGACCTCGTGGAAGCGCCGCTCCGCCGTCGGGGAGATGGGCGCGCCACCGGAGTAGACCGTGTCGAGCGAGGCGAAGTGCTCCGGCGTGACGTCGGGGTGGTCGAGCAGTGCGTTGAGCGCGGTGATCGCCCCGATCGTGCACGTCGGCCGGTGGCGCTCGAGGGTGTCGAGCATGACGCCCGGCTCGAAGCGGTAGGCCAGCACGAGCGGCATCGGCGCGAGCAGGCTCAGCGCGATGTGCCCGATGAGTCCGGTGATGTGGAAGAGCGGCGCGATGGCCAGGACCGACCCGCCGGGCGCAAACATCGCGCAGTCGCGGTAGACCATCGCGGTGAAGACGACGTTGCCGTGCGTGTTCATCGCGCCCTTGGGGCGGCCGGTCGTGCCGGACGTGTAGGTGAGGAAGGCGATGTCGTCCGCGCTCGGGCTGACCGGTGGTGGCACCTCGCCGCGGTGGCGCGCGATGAGCTCGGCGAGGTCGCTCGTCCCCTCGTGCCGCGCCCGGCTGCTGCCGGCGAAGAGCCGCTCGTCGGCCTCGGTCTGGTGCTCGAGCTCGCTCGTGGTGAGCACCAGCTGCACGGGGGGAGTCGGGCACGACGTGGCGGGCGACCTCGTCGTAGAGCCCCTCCTGCGACAGCAGGACGCGCGCGCCCGAGTCCTCGAGCAGGTAGCGCAGCTCGCGCTCGCGACTCATCGGGTTGATCGACACGAGCATCCCGCCCGCCTTCCACGCGGCGACCATTGCGATGACGAACTGCGGGATGTTTTGCAGGTACACCGCCAGCCGGTCACCTGCGGCGAAGCCCTCGGCGAGCAGCCCGACGGCCAGGGCGTCACTCATCTCGTCGAGCTCGCGCCGCGAGATCACCCCGTCGAAGTAGCGGATGGCGTCGCCGTTGGGGTCGGTCTGCACGCCGGCGCGAAACATCTCCAGGGCAGAGGTGTGCTCCGGGTCGAGCGTCTCCGGCATCTCGCCGTAGAGCCCCAGCCAGGGCTTGTCGTCGTAGGCACTCATCCACGCCTCACTTGATGACGATCGGGTTGACCGGCGAGCCGGAGCCTTGGTGCACCTTGAGCGGGGCCGCGGCGTAGAAGACGTCGTAGGCGCCGTCCGCGGCGCAGTCGGCGGCGAGGTCCTCGAGGTCGACGATCTCGGTGAAGGCGATGCCGAGGTTGCGCATCAGGGCGTTGTGCAGCGTCAGCGCGACGCCGGTCTCGGGGTCGGTCGTTACCTCGTTGGCGATGGTGTCGGTGACGAGGTTGGGGATCTCCATGTCGGCGAACCACTGGACGAGCTCGGAGCTGTAGATCAGGCCCGGCTCGCAGAAGTCGTCGTAGAAGGCGGCGCCGAGCTCGTGGAAGCGGGCGAGGTAGTTGGTGCGGATGAGGATGATGTCGCGCTTGCGCAGTTCGACGCCCTGTTGCGCGGCGCACGCGAGCAGGTCCTCATGGGTGTAGGTCTCGGCGGAGTCGAGGCTCCCCTTGCCACGGTAGCGGGCCATGTCGAGCAGCACCGCACGGCCGACGACACCGCGCTCGGCGATGGGCTGGACGCTGGCCTTGTCCATCCCGCCGACGGTGGTGCGGGCGTCGTAGCCGTTCCACAGCTTGCCGCCGTACCAGACGTGTCCGAGGGCGTCGTACTGCGTCGACCCCTGGAGGAAGGCCTCGATCTTGTCGTCCGCGTAGTGCAGGCCGCCGGGGAAGACCGGCGCGTCGTCGCCGTCCCAGGTGGACTCGTCGAAGATCTGCGTGCGGGTCGCCGGCTCGCGGCTCGGCCACACCGGATCCCCCTTCGGGTCGCCGATGAGTCGCTGGATCGGGAAGACCTTGCCGCTGCGGATCAGGCCGGCCGCCGCGATCACCTGCTCCGGGCCGAGGTAGTTGAGCGAGCCCACCTCGTCCTCAGGGCCCCACTTGCCCCAGTTGGTGGGAGCGTCCTTGAGCAGGTCGGTCAGGTCGGGCGCAGCGTCGGTCATGGCTCCTCCTTGAGCACAACGGTCTGAACAATCACTTGGTCGATCCGTGATGTGCCTACCGTGCTGGTAGGGCCTCTAGGGTGTCAACGACGATCTTGTTCAGTATCGCTGAACATCTGGGACGAAGGGAGCCGGCCGTGGGCGTGCCCGAGGAACCGTCGCTGCACCGGGTCGCCATGGGCCGCGCGGTCCGTGATCTGCGCACGAGGCGTGGCCTCACCGTGCGTCAGCTCGCCGACCAGCTCGGGGTGAGCATCGGCACCGTCAGCGCCGTCGAAAACGGCCGTGTCGCGACCTCCACCGAGCGTGCTGTCCAACTCGCCGACGTGCTCGGCGTGCGGCCCGAGCGGCTGCTGCAGGGCGTCGCCGAGCCGATCCGCGACGAGCGGTGGCGCGTGACCGCGGGCGAAGGGGAGGCCGCCGGGGCCGGGCACTGGCGCCGCTTCGAGCCGCTCGACCTCGACCCCGCCCTGCGCGGCGCGCTCGCGTGCTTCCTCGAGCTGGGTTACCACGGCTCGACGATGCGGGGAGTCGCCGAGCGCGCCGGGCTGTCGGTCGCCGGCCTGTACCACTACTCCTCCTCCAAGCAGCAGCTGCTCGTGTCACTCCTCGACCGCACCATGGACGACCTGACCCGTCGCACCTCCGCAGCGCAGGCCGAGGCGGAGGACCCGTGGACCCGGTTCGCCCGGCTCGTCGAGTGCCAGGCGCTCTTCCACAGCCACCGGCGCGAGCTCGGCTTCATCGGGGCGACCGAGATGCGCAGCCTCGCCGGCCCGGCCCGGGCGCGCATCGCGCGGGTCCGTCGGGAGGAGCAGGCGCGCATCGACGACGAGGTGCGGGCCGCTTGCCGGGCTGGGGCCTTCGCCACGCCGCTGCCGCACGAGGCCGCCCGCGCGGTCGTGACGATGTGCACGGCCATCCCGCAGTGGTACCGGCACGAGGGTGACTCCACGCCCGAGCAGGTCGCGCAGTGGTACGTCGACTTCGCCCTCGACCTCGTGCGCTGCGACCCGGCGCTCCGGCCCGGGGTCGCCCTGACGTAGGGCATCGGGACAGGGGACGCACGTGCGGAGTCAAAGACGTCCCGCGTGTCGGGGCGCGCGGGCTGTCTCTGAGCTGCCCGCTCGGAGACGACTCAGACCTCGACGGGCTCACGTTCCCGATCGGTCGCCGGCAGTCGCGAGAGGGCGATCGCCGCGAGCAGTGCCGACCCGGCACACACGCCCCACACGGTGAGGTAGCCCGACATCGGGGCGTGCCCCGCGGCCGGGTCGGAGATGCTGCCGGTGGAGGCGAGGGCGACGGCGAAGATCGCCGAGGCGATGCAGCCGCCCACGGTCTTGGTCGCATTGGTCAGCCCCGCTGCCTCGGCGGTGCCGCCGTGGGCGGCGACCGCGGCCGCTGCGGCCGGCAGGGAGGCGACGAGGGCCCCCGAGCCCAGGCCGGCCACCCCCATGGCGAGCATCGTGTGCGCCAGGGCGGTGTGGAGCGGCAGGAAGGTCGCGTAACCGAGGGCGACGAGCCCGGCGGCGCCGACGAGCATCCACCGGACTCCCACCCAGCGTGCCGCGACGGGGGAGAGCAGCGCCCCGACCGCCATGCACGCGACGTAGAGGCCGATGAGGTTGGCGATCGCACCGGCGTCGACACCGAGCCCGTAGCCCACCTCCGCCGGGTCGGTCCGGGCGAAGGTCGACAGGGGGATCTGCGCACCAAGCACACTCATGCCGAAGAGGGCCGCGGCCAGCTGCACCGGCCACATGCCCGGCGCAGCCAGGGCCCGCACGTCGACGAGCGGCGAGTCGGCCCGCGACTCGACGCGGACGAAGGCCCACATGACGAGGCATCCCCCGATGACGAGTGCCCACGCGAGCCCGCTCGTCAGACCCTGCAGCCGGATGACGACCAGACCGCCGAGCACGAGGAGCAGCCCGCTCGAGAGCAGGGCGGTGCCGGCGAGGTCGAGCCGGCCGGTGGCCGGCGCCGACTCGTCGCGCACGCCGAGGACGATCGCCACGAGCGCCAGGGTGGTCGCCGCCGCCGGGACGGCGAGCAACCCGGTCATCCCGATCACGGGCTGGAGCGCGCCCGCCCCGAGCGCACCGATGATGACGCCGACCTCGAGGGCGAGCACGAGCAGCGCGGCCCCTCGACGCACCAGGGCGGGTTGGTCGGGGCGGTCGCGCGTGCGCTCGTGGAGGATGGCGATCTCCATCGGCAGCCACACGGTGTAGGCGCCCTGGATCGCCCAGCCGACGAGGAAGGTCCAGAAGCCCGGGGCGAGTGCGACGAGCCAGCCGCCGATGGCCGTGATGAGCGTCGCGACGATGAGCACCCGTCGGTGACCGTGCAGGTCGCCGAGGCGGGAGAGCACGGGTACGGCGAGGGCCGCGACGATGAGCTGGGCCGCCTCGAACCAGTTGACGTCGCCGTCGGGGATCGCGAGGTGGTCGGCGATGTCGGAGTAGATCGGCGTGTAGTACCCCTGCAGGACGCCGGAGGCGATCTCGACCGCCGCGAGGAAGCCGACGATCCGCCAGATGGCCGGGCTCATCCGGCCACCGCCGCAGCGACGGACTCGTGGGTGAGACCGTCGAGCAGGGTGCGGTACCACCGCACCCCGTCGAGGAAGTCCTGCACGCCCAGACGTTCGTCGTAGCTGTGGATCGACTCGCGCTGCTCGGCGCTCATCCGGAAGGGGGCGAAGCGGTAGACGCGCGGGCAGATCGTCGTGAAGTGCCGGGCATCGGTCGCCGCGTACATGACGTACGGCACGGGGACGGCCTCGGGGAAGACCGTCGTCACCGTCCGCTCGAGCAGGGCGAAGGCGGGGTCGTCCGTCGGGGAGAGCGGGCTCGGCTCGTGCGCTTCGGCGACCTCGACATCGATGGTCCGACCGACGACGCGGCGGATGCGCTCGGTCGCCGCCGCGGTCGTCTCGCCGACGGCGATGCGCAGGTTGAGCCCGGCGACGACGGAGGTCGGGTTGACGTTGATCGCCGGCGAGCCGCTGAGCGTCGTCACGGCGACCGTCGTCCGCGCGAGGGCAGCGGCCTCGGGGCCTGCCGCCACGAGGACGCGTGCGAGGAGCGAGGGGGGCGCGCTCCGCGCGAGCCACGACCGGCCGCAGTGCGCGCGGCAGGTGCGGCACCAGGCGCCCGAGCATCTCGAGCGTCGCGGGGGGAGACGTGCGCGGGGAAGGGGTGGCGCTCCAGTCGGGTGATGGCCGCGGCGATGCGGGCGGCGGGTCCCCCCCTTCGCCGGTCGTGAGGCGTGGCCGCCGCGGCCACTGGCGGTGAGTCGAAGGGAGAGCACCCCCTTTTCGGATACGCCGACGACGCCCAGGGAGCGGGTCACGCCGGGGAAGGCGTCGGAGGCGACGGCACCCCCTTCGTCGAGCACGAACCACGGCCGCACCCCGCGCTCGCGGAGCAGCTCGACCGCGGCGAGCGCGCACGTGCCCATGACCTCCTCGTCGCTGCCGAAGGAGAGCCACACGTCGCGTGCCGGGGCCAGGCCCTCGGCGAGGAGGGACTCGACCGCTGCCATGACTGCGACGAGCTGGCCCTTGTCGTCGAGCGTGCCGCGCCCCCAGATCATGCCGTCGACGACCTCGGCAGCCAGCGGCGGGTGGGTCCACAGCGACTCGTCACCGATGGGCACGACGTCCATGTGGGCCATGAGGACCACGGGGTCGGCGTCGCAGGTCGGGGAGCCGGGGTCGGCCGGGACCCGGATCAGTAGCCCGTGGGGAGGAACGTCGACGACCTCCCCGGCCTCGTGCACCCGCGGGAAGTGCCGGCGGAGCACCGCGTGCAGCTCGACGAAGGGGGCCGGGTCTGTCCGGTCCGGGTCGTCCGAGGCGACGGTGTGGAGTCGCAGGACCTCCCTGAGGGCGGTGACGGACGGTGCCTCGGTGGTCGCCATGGCCCGACCCTACCCACGCCGGGCGTCAGGAGGAGGGGCGTTTCCAGGCGATCTTCGTGCCCGACCAGGCGAGGTCGGTGAGCCGCTCGGTCAGCTCGCCGCGAGTGAGGTCACCGGCGAGCCCGGCGAGCCAGGCATCGGCGCCGGCCCGCACGAGCCCGACGAGGGAGTGGCCCCACAGGCGGGCGGGGGCCGGGTCGTTGCCGCGGTCGACGAGCGCCGCGGAGATGAGGTCGCTGATCTGGCCGGCGATCTTGCCGGTGGCGGTGGCGACGGCCTCCGCCGCATTGCCGGACCGGTCGGAGACGACGATGGGTGCGGAGACGATGAAGCGGTAGAGCTCGGGGTCGCGCTCGACGAGCTGGAGGTAGGCGTCGATGGCCGCGCGGACGACGGAGCGGGGGTCGACGTCGAGGGCGCTCAGGCCCGTGCGCTTGGTGTTTTCGCCCAGGACCTTGCCGATGTCGCGCAGGATCAGCTCGTCGACCCGCTCGGCGACGGCCTGGTAGAGGCCGTGACGGTCGCTGAAGTGGCGGTAGAAGACGGTCTTGGAGGTGCCGGCCTCCGCGGCGAGCTCGTCCATGCCGACGGAAGCGCCCCGCGCGCGGATCGTGCGGATCGCGGACTCGACGAGCGTGCGTCGTCGCTCCTGTCGATGCGCCTCCCAGCGGGAGCTGCGGCCGTCGGTGGTGGTGCTCACAGGACGGACGGTAGCAGGTACCGCGAGTACCTGCTACCGTCCGTATCGTATAAGTGCACACTCGGGGGCGCCGGCATCCGCCCGGACCGTCCCGACTCCAACACTCACGACCAGGAGACCTGTGGTGGCTAACAACCTGCCGCGTCGCGCCGCCGTCCTCGGTGGCAACCGCATCCCCTTCGCCCGTCAGTTCGGCGCCTACGCCGAGGCGTCCAACCAGGACATGTTCACCGCTGCCCTCGACGGGCTCGTCGCGCGCTACAACCTCGGCGGCAAGCACATCGACGAGGTTGCCGGCGGTGCCGTCATCAAGCACTCCCGCGACTTCAACCTCGTCCGTGAGGCCGTCCTCGGCTCCGCGCTGGCCCCGACGAGCTCCGCCTACGACCTGCAGCAGGCCTGCGGCACCGGCCTCGAGACCGCGATCCTCGTCTCCAACAAGATCAAGCTCGGCCAGATCGAGTCCGGCATCGCCGGTGGCGTCGACACCGCCTCCGACGCCCCGATCACCGTCACCGAGTCCCTGCGCAAGAAGCTGCTCAAGGTCAACCGCGCGAAGGGCGGCAAGGCGCAGGCCCTCGCCCTCACCAAGATCCGTCCGACGGACTTCGGCATCGCGACCCCGGCCAACGTCGAGCCGCGCACCGGCCTGTCGATGGGTGACCACATGGCCATCACGGCCAAGAAGTGGGGCATCACCCGCGAGGCGCAGGACGAGCTGGCGATGAAGAGCCACCACAACCTGGCCCGCTCCTACGACGAGGGCTTCCAGGACGACCTCGTCACGAGCTTCATGGGTCTGGCCAAGGACCAGAACATGCGGGCCGACTCCTCGATGGAAAAGCTCGCGAAGCTCAAGCCGGTCTTCGGCAAGGGCGATGACGCGACGATGACCGCCGGCAACTCCACGCCCCTGACCGACGGCGCCTCCGTCGTCCTCCTCGGCTCCGAGGAGTGGGCCGCCGAGCAGGGCCTCACCCCGCTCGCGTGGTTCGTCGACGGCCAGGCCGCGGCGGTCGACTACGTCCACGGTGCCGAGGGTCTGCTCATGGCCCCGGCCTACGCCATCCCGCGCATGCTCGAGCGCAACGGCCTGACGCTGCAGGACTTCGACTACTACGAGATCCACGAGGCCTTCGCCGCGACCGTGCTGTCCACCCTCAAGGCGTGGGAGGACGAGGACTTCTGCCGCGAGAAGCTCGGCCGCGACGCCCCGCTCGGGTCGATCGACCGCGACAAGCTCAACGTCAACGGCTCCTCGCTCGCCGCGGGCCACCCCTTCGCCGCCACCGGTGGCCGCATCGTCGCCGCGCTGTCGAAGATGCTCCACGCCAAGGGTCCGGGCAGCCGCGGCCTGATCTCCATCTGCGCCGCGGGTGGACAGGGCGTCGTGGCCATCCTCGAAGGCGCCTGAGCCTTCCACCGACACACCTCCTAGGAGACATCACATGGGATTCGAGTACGGCAAGTTCGTCAGCTCCGGCCTGGGCAAGCAGATCGCCAACACCCTCGGCCTGCCCCGCCCGACGACACTGCGTCGTCACAAGGCCGGTGGCTCGCTCATCAACGGCGCGGTGCTGCTCGCCGGTCACGGTGACGCCCCCGTCGCGGCGCTGCTCACCGAGGCCCTCTCGGCCGACGGCGTCCAGATCGCGACCTCCCCGTCGACCTCGGTCGCGGGCGTCGTCGTCGACATGACCCAGGCGGCCACCCCGGCCGACCTCGAGACGCTGCGCGGCATCCTCGCCCCGGCGCTGAAGACGCTGGCCCCGACCGGTCGCGTCATCGTCATCGGCCGCCCGGTCGAGGAGACCGAGGACGTCGCCGAGGCCGCGGCCCGCCGCGCCCTCGAGGGCATCGTCCGGTCGGTCGGCAAGGAGATGCGCGCGGGTGGCACGGCCAACCTCGTCTACGTCTCCGAGGGCGCCGACGCCAACGTCGAGGCGACGATCCGCTTCTTCCTCTCCGGCCGCTCGGCCTACGTCTCGGCGCAGGTCGTGCACGTCGGTGACGCCGTCGCCGACATCGACGTGCCCGAGAGCTGGGACGCCCCGCTCGCCGGCAAGGTCGCCGTCGTCACCGGTGCCGCTCGCGGCATCGGCGCGGCCATCGCCGAGGTGCTCGCCCGCGACGGCGCGACCGTCGTGTGCGTCGACATCCCGGCTGCCGGTGGCCCGCTCTCCGCGGTCGCCAACAAGCTCGGGGGCTCGGCCCTCCAGGTCGACGTCACCGCCGAGGACGCGGGCGCCAAGATCGTCGAGCACGCGCGCTCGCTGCACGGCGGCTTCGACATCGTCGTGCACAACGCCGGCATCACCCGCGACAAGCTCCTCGTCAACACCGACGCGGACCGTTGGGGCTCGGTGCTCAACGTCAACCTGCTGTCGATCCTCAAGATGAACGAGGCGCTCGTCCCGGCCATCAACGAGGGCGGGCACATCGTCAACGTCGCCTCGATCGCCGGCATCGCGGGCAACCGCGGTCAGGCCAACTACGCGGCGAGCAAGGCCGGCGTCATCGGCATGACCTCGAGCCTGGCCAAGGACCCGCAGGTCCTCGCCAAGGGCATCACGGTCAACGCCGTGGCCCCGGGCTTCATCGAGACCGAGATGACCGCCAAGATCCCGCTCGCCACCCGCGAGATCGGTCGCCTGACCAACTCCCTGTCGCAGGGCGGTCAGCCGATCGACGTGGCCGAGACGATCGGCTGGTTCTCCTGGGACGCCAACCGCGCCGTCACGGGCAACACCGTGCGGGTCTGCGGCCAGATGATCCTGGGCGCCTGATGTCGGTCACGACCGTCAAGAGCATCCCGGCGCTCGGGCCGATCTACGCCAAGGCGGCACTGCCGGGCAAGGGTGGCGGCAGCTCGCTGCCGGACGTCACCCTGCGCCTGGAGGGGCACGCGATCGACCGCTCGGACCTGCTGGAGTACCAGCGGATCTGCGGCTTCAACAACAGCGACGTCCTGCCGCACACCTACCCGCACGTCGTGGGCTTCCCGCTCCAGATGCAGCTGATGTCCGGCAAGGGCTTCCCCCTGCCGCTCATGGGTCTGGTGCACGTCGAAAACGTCATCACGGTCCACCGTGAGATCCGCTTCGACGAGGCCCTCGACATCACCGTGCGTGCCGAGGCCCTGCGGCCCCACCCCAAGGGCAAGGTCGTCGACCTCGTCACCGAGGTGGACGTCGAGGGCGAGCGGGTCTGGGAGGGGCGCTCGACCTACCTCGCCCGTGGCAAGGGTGACGCCGACGCCGAGCGGGGGGCCCAGCCCCCGGCGATCCCGACCGGTCAGGCCGCCGCCACGTGGAGCCTGCCGGCCAACCTCGGGCGCACCTACGGGCTCGCCTCCGGCGACATCAACCCGATCCACATGAGCGGGCTGACGGCCAAGGCGATGGGTTTCCCGTCGGCGATCGCCCACGGGATGTGGACCTATGCCCGGGTCCTGGGCGCCATTGGTCCGCGTACCAGCGGCCCGTGCACGAGCCACGTGTGGTTCAAGAAGCCGGTGCTCCTGCCGGCCAAGGTCGACTTCGTCATCGACACCGATGGTGCGGAGACGGTCGCCGGGCTGCGCAGCACGCGCAAGCCGGAGATCGAGCACCTCGTGCTCACCCTCGTCTGACGAGTCGTCGACACGATGGCCCGCACCCTCGACCGGGGTGCGGGCCATCGTGCGTCCCGTGCCGTCTCGCGTCGCGTGCCGGCGGCCTCCCCGGACGATCCGTGCGAGACGATGGGGGCATGACGTCCCCGCCGCTGCCGCCACCCCCGCAGGTCCAGCAGTTCCAGCAGCCCGTGCCGGGACCCGGCCGCGGGACGATCGCCTGGGCGATGGGCCTGGCCGTCCTCATGTGCCTGCCCTTCGTCGGCAGCGTGCTCGCGAGCGTCCTCATGATCACCGTCGGCCTGTCCCTGCGGTCGAAGGGAGGGCTCGCCGCGCGCAACGGTGTCCATGCGGCCAACTGGGGTCTGACCTACCTCGTCCTCACGGTCGTCCTCGTCGGTACGCACTTCGGGCTGCTCTGGTACCTCACCGCCGACGACCCCGACGGGATCGAGGGCTTCTTCCCCTTCGGCCTCATCATCACGGCCTGGGCCCTGGTCTCGCTCTGGCACCTCGTGCTGTGCACGTGGGGCATCGTCGCGAGCGGTCAGGGGCGTGAGCTGCGCGGCACCGGCCTGCCCGTCTGGCGTGCCTCAGCCTGAGGACCGCAGGGTCCGGGTGCGGTCGCGCAGCCAGGCGTAGGAGTCCTTGGGGACCCGCTCCTGGTCGGCGCCGACGTGGACGAGGCCGAAGCGCTGCGTGTAGCCCTCGGCCCACTCGAAGTTGTCGAGCAGCGACCACACGAAGTAGCCCCGGACGTCGACTCCCGCATCGATCGCGGCGGCGACGGCCTCCAAGTGCCGGTCGAGGTATCGGATGCGCGCCTCGTCGTGGACGGTGCCGTCCTCGACGACGTCGTCGGTCGAGCACCCCGACTCGGTGACGTGCACGGGTGGCAGGCGGTCGCCGTAGCGGTCCCGCAGCTGGACGAGCACCTCGGTCAGTCCCTCGGGGGCGACCGGCCAGCCGAAGGCCGTGTACTCGTCCGCCGCCATCGGCACGACGTCGAAGGGGATGCCCTCCGGCACGCTCAGCTGCGCCTCGAGCCGGGGCGCCGCAGCCCGGGCGGCGACGGTCGCCGGTAATCCGGGTGCCCCGACGAGGGTGGGGTTGTAGTAGTTGACGCCGTAGGCGTCGAGCGGCTCGCTGATGACCGCCAGGTCCTCGGCGACGGGACCGGGCATGCCATCGCCCATGCCGTTGGGGTACTCGCCGAGCAGGATCGGCTCGGCGAAGGCGCGGTTGTGGATCGTGTCGTAGAGCGCGGCGGCGGCGACGTCCTCGTCGGCATCGCCCACCGCGTGCACGGGCGTGTGGTTGTTGGCGGTCCCGACAGCGCGCGCCCCCGCGGCCCGCAGCGCCCGGGTGGCCAGGCCGTGCCCGAGGAGGAGGTGGTGGCCGGCGGCGAGCGCCTCGAAGCCACGCGACTCACCGGGCGCGTGGATGCCGATCGCATGCCCGAAGAGGGTCGAGACGACCGGCTCGTTGACCGGCATCCACATCGCGACCCGGTCGGCCAGCCGAGCGGCGACGAGAGCGGCGTAGTCGCCGAAGCGCTCGGCGGTCTCGCGGGCCATCCAGCCCCCCCTTCGCCTGGAGGGCCGACGGCAGGTCCCAGTGGTAGAGCGTGGCGAAGGGAGCGACCCCCGCCTCGCACAGGGCGTCGACCGCCCGGTCGTAGAAGTCGAGGCCGACAGGGTTGGCCGCGCCGTCACCCGTCGGCTGGATGCGGGGCCAGGCGATCGAGAAGCGGTAGGCATCGACACCAAGGCCGCGCAGCAGGTCGACGTCCTCGTCCCAGCGGTGGTAGCTGTCGCAGGCGACGGCACCCGACGACCCGTCGGCGATCGCGTCGGGCCGGTCGCAGAAGTCGTCCCAGATGCTGCGGCCACGACCACCGGCGGTCACACCCCCTTCGATCTGGTAGCTGGCGGTCGAGGTGCCGATCACGAGGTCACGGGGCAGGGGCACGGGCTCTCCTAGTCGACGGAGCGGATCTTGCGGATGAGCAGGGCGGCGGCGACACCGATGGCGGCCGCGAGGAGGTAGAGGGTGCGGTAGCCGTCGGCGTGCGTGCCGTGCCTCGCCGACCACGTGATGATCGGGCCGGCGAGTGCGGGCGCGAGGACCTGGGGCAGGGCGTTGGCGATGTTGATGACCCCCAGGTCGCGCGCCCGGTCGCCGGCCCGGGGGGAGGACCTGGGTGATGAGCGCGAAGTCCACGGCGAGGTAGATGCCGTAGCCCACCCCGAGGATCACCGCGCCGACCAGCGCGGCCGGCCACGTCTGGACGAGGGCGAGGAGGACCGCGGCCGACGACATGACGAGGCCGGAGACCATGACGAAGGGCTTGCGTACGCCGAGACGGTCGGACCACATCCCGGCGACGATCGCGGAGACGACGAGGCAGGCGGCGTAGAGCAGGGTGAGCACGAGGACGCCGAGCTCGGGGTCGTCGACACGCACCGCGTCGGTGAGGAAGAAGAGCAGGTACATCGTGCAGATCGAGTTGGCGATCGTCGCGAGGAAGCGGGTGGCCCAGGCCCACGCGAAGTCGGGATGCTGCCGGGGCGAGATCCAGAAGCCCCGGAGGAAGTCCGCGACGCGTGTCGGCGGCAGGTGGCCGCGGGGGAGCGGGCGATCCATCGAGCGCAGGACGAAGGGGGTGACCGCCGCGACGACGAGCACGGCCAGGACGAGGTAGGCGCCGGTGGTGCCGGCGACGAGCGTCGCCACGCCGGTGCCGACGACGATGCCGAGGGTCTGGGTCATGCCGACGACGCCGCTCACGAGACCGCGCTGCTCGACCGGCACGAGGTCGGGCACGGCTGCGGTGAGCGCCGCGAGCGTGCCGTTGAGCCCGGCCTGGACGAGGCACCAGCCGAGCACCATGACGGGCACCGTGTCGGCGAGGGCGAGGACGACGAGCCCGAGCGCGCCGACGACGGTCCCGCCGACGAGCCACGGCACGCGACGGCCCAGCCGCGATGTCGTGCGGTCGCTGAAGGCTCCCGCGAGCGGGTTGGCGAGTGTCGACACCGCGGCGCCGATGCCCGTGACGAGGGAGAGGGTCGCCTCCTTGTGGTCGGGTGTCAGGGCGGCGGCCTGCAGCCCGAGGAGCACCTGGATCGGGCCGAACCAGCCCGGCGCACATCCCGACCCCGGCGAGCCCGAGCCGGGCGATCCACCCTGCGGGGACGGGCGTCGTCGGCTCGGCGAAGGGGTCGTGGCCGTCTGCGTCGACGACCCGTGCGGGCTGCATGGAGCGCATGCTACTCGCCGGTAGCCCCGCTCGGGTAGGTGTGGCTGCCGGTGATCGCCTCGATGACCGCGGCCACCGCGGGCAGGCCCTCGCTGCCGGCGCGGTGGACGAGGTGGTGGCGTCGCCCGAGGGTGACTCGACCGTTCACCTCACGGCTGTGGTGGCTGTCACACCCTGCCGCCATGCTTGGTCCATGGCACACGGAGACATCACGCACATCGACATCCCGGTCAGCGACCCGCAAACAGGAGCGGCCTTCTACGGTGGGCTCTTCGGCTGGCAGATCGCCGAGATCCCCGGCTTCGAGGGCTACCCCATGTGGCAGGCGCCCAACAAGATCAGCGGGGGCGGCCTCGCGCCACGCGGCGACGGCTTCGAGCACCCGCGCTCCTACGTCGAGGTCGACTCGATCGAGGAGGTCCTGGCCCGGGCGACGCAGTCGGGCGGCTCGGTCGTCATGGACAAATCGCCGATCAGCGAGACGAGCTGGTTCGCCGTGATCGCCGACCCTGACGGCAACCACATCGGTCTCTACGAGGGGACGACCGAGGCCTCCTGACCAAGGCTGTCCGGCACGCGTGCCGACGAAGGCCGGCCGGGTTCGGTCCCCGTCCGGCGAGGGGTCCCGGGGCCGTCCGACGAGTGGTGTCCCGGACCCGCTGAGCCCGGGGCGCTCACCCAGGACTGGGCACGGGGGTGACCGCGTCCCCGAGGCGCGCCTCGCCGGGCGTCACGACATCGGCATCGATCCCGAAGGGGACGTCGCGCTCCGCTCGCCCCTGCCCGGCGATCGTGTGGAGGTGGCGTGTGTCGAGGGCGGCGGTGTCCGGGTTGATGTCGACGACCCGGCAGCGGGGGACCGGGCCGCGCACGCGCACGGTCGCGCCACCGACCTGCAGGAATGTCCCCGGCTCCGGGTCCTGCTCGGCGGCGACCGTGAAGGTGGCCCTAAAGCGGGAGTCCTGAGCCTCGCACAGGCGGCGCAGGGCGCCGGTCGTCACGAGGGTCACCGAGCCGCCGTAGACGACCTCGCCCGCCGTGCGGATCCGCGCTAGCCGGACGTGCCGACCGAGGTGGGCCGACAGCTGGTCGGCGTGCGGTGACGTCATGACCTCCAGCCGCGCTGCGCGGTCCCAGTAGCTGCAGGTGCGGACCTCGCCCGTGGGGAGGGGTGCGGCGGTCACCGTGCCCTCGCCCGGGGTGGTCACCGTCAGGTCCGCCCCGTCCCAGGCGGCGGTGACGAGGACCATCGTCGGGTTGTCGACGGTGCGCAGCACCCGGTCGCGGCCGGTCTCCAGCAGGCAGTAGAGGCGGTCGCCGCGCGGTCCCGTCGGGTCGAGATGCACCCGGTCGAGGTCGGTGTGGCGGGCGCCCTTGAGCGGGGTGAGGCCGATGCGGGTCAGGTGCACGCCCGTCAGTGAACCATGTTCAGGACGCGCCAGTACCCCCGACCGGGGTGGTCGGGGGCGGGGCGGGGGTCGCTAGACGTGCCAGGTCACGCCGCGGGCCGTGGCGGTCAGGTCGGGGACGTGGACATGGGTGTGGTGTCGTTCGCAGAGCAGGGCGGCGTTGGCGATGTCGGTGTGTCCACCGCGGGACCAGTGGGTCAGGTGGTGGGCGTCGGTCCACTGGGCGGGCATGGTGCACCCGGGGTAGGTGCACCCGCCGTCGCGCAGGACGAGGAGGCGGCGCTGGCCAGGGGTGAAGTAGCGGGTCGCGCGGCCCAGCTCGAGGGGTTCGCTCTCGGTGCCGAGCATGACGGGGACGATCCCGGCGGCGCAGGCCAGCGCCTCCGACACGTCACCGTCCGGCAGCTGCCACGTCGTGCCCTCGTCCATCACCAGCAGCGCACGCACCGCATCACGCACCCCGGGAAGCACTCCCGGATCGTGGTGGCGCGCCGTCAGCTCTGACATTCCGTTGACCCTATGAGCGACCCCCGACAACGCTCTGCGCGCGACCTCGAGCCCCGGTCCGGACCCTGCCGCGCCAGACGCGGGACCCGCACCGGCCAAGGTCCGCCGGGTACCGCGTAGCCTGCCCGCATGAGCGAGATTCCCCCGCACGCGGGTGGTGCCCCCACCGCGCCCGAGCACGAGGTCGTCCGCATCTGCCGCGACCTGCTGCGCATCGACACGAGCAACTACGGCCCCGGCCAGGACGGGCCGGGGGAGCGCGAGGCCGCGGACTACGTCGTCGCCCAGCTGCGTGAGGTGGGGCTGGACCCGCAGGTCTTCGAGTCCGACCCGGGCCGCACGACCGTCGCCGTGCGCATCGCCGGCGCCGACCGCGACCGCGGGGCGCTGTGCATCCACGGCCACCTCGACGTCGTGCCGGCCCATGCCGAGGACTGGAGCGTCCCTCCCTTCGCCGGGGAGGAACGCGACGGCTGCCTGTGGGGACGCGGCGCCGTCGACATGAAGGACATGGTCGCGATGATGCTCGCCTGCGTCCGCCACCTCGCCCGCACCGGGACGGTGCCGCCGCGTGACCTGCTCTTCGTCTTCTTCGCCGACGAAGAGGCCGGCGGGGTCCTCGGCAGCCAGTTCATGGTCCGCGAGCACCCGGAGGTCTTCGAGGGGGTCACGGAGGCGATCAGCGAGGTCGGCGGGTATAGCGTCACCGTCGAGGACGCGCAGGGGGAGCCCCACCGCGCCTACCTGCTCCAGACCGCGGAGAAGGGCATCGCCTGGCTCAAGCTCGTGGCCCGCGGCACGGCCGGCCACGGGTCGGTCCCGACCTCCGACAACCCGATCGTCCACCTCGCCGAGGCCATCGCCCGGATCGACGCGCACAAGTGGCCCCGCGAGTTCATCGCCAGCGTCCGGGGGCTGCTCGACGGCCTGTCCGAGATCACCGGCGTCGGCTACAGCGACGAGGACGCCGAGGAGCTGCTCGAGCGGATCGGCCCAGCCGCAGGCTTCGTCCGGGGAGCCCTGCAGGACACCGCCAACGTCACGATGCTCGACGCGGGGTACAAGCACAACGTCGTCCCGCAGAGCGCCACGGCATCGCTGGACTGCCGCTTCCTCCCCGGCCACGAGGAGGACCTCATGGCCACGATCCGCGACCTCGCCGGCGAGCACGTCGAGGTCGTCGTCGACCACAAGGACATCTCGCTGGACTCGCCCTTCGCCGGCGACCTCGTCGAGCGGATGCGTGGGGCGCTGCTCGCCGAGGACCCCGAGGCGTCGATCCTGCCCTACTGCCTCTCCGGGGGGACGGACAACAAGGCGCTGTCGACGATGGGCATCGTCGGGTACGGCTTCGCGCCGCTGCGGCTGCCGGCCGACCTCGACTTCGCGCCGATGTTCCACGGCATCGACGAGCGGGTCCCGCTGGAGTCGCTCGAGTTCGGCGCCAAGGTCCTGTGGCGGCTCGTCGGCGACTGCTGACGGTCCGACGTGGCGGCGACGCTCGGCGTCAGCGCAGCGCCGGTGCGCTCAACGTGAGGGCAGCGCCGGCGGGCGCGGTACGCGGATGATCTTGCGACGCAACCAGGCCTTCTGCCGACCACTGATGTACACGACGGTGCGGTGCAGCTCCCAGCGGCCGTACTCGGCGTGGTCGGCCAGCTCCTGGCGGATCGCGGCGCGGCCTGCGCCGCGCGGGAACTGGATGGTGCGGAACTCGTACTCGGGCATCGGTGCCATTGTGGCCCACGGGCGGTAGCGTCATGCCCATGAGCGACCCGCGCCCCGCCCTGAACCAGCTGATCGCCGCCTTCGAACGTCACCTCGAGGCCTCGGCACAGCGCCGTGGTGAGGACGACCCCACCGTCGTGGCGGCCTACGAGGATCTCGCCGACGCCTTCGAGGCCTACGACGACGCCCTGCACGACGCCACCGGCGAGATGACGCCTCTCGTCGTCGTCGACGAGCAGTTCATGGTCGATGACGACGAGTCCGACGACTACGACGACGACGAGGACGAGCAGTCCTACTCCGGCCTCGACGACGAGGACTACGACGCGGACGACGCCCGGCGCTGAGTCGGCCTCCGACTCACAGCCAGCCGGAGCGCCGGAAGAGCCGGTGGAGCACGACGCAGGCCAGCACCATGACGAGCAGCGCCAGCGGGTAGCCGTAGTGGATCTCGTGACCCCCGACGCTCACGCTGGCCGACAGCTCCGGCATGCCCTCGAAGTTCATCCCGTAGATCCCGGCGATCATCGTCGGGAGCGCGAGCATCGCGGCCCAGGCCGAGATCTTGCGCATGTCCTGGTTCTGCTGCACGCCGACCTGGGCCAGGTGCGCGCTCAGCACGTCTGACAGCAGCCGGTCCTGGGACTCGGTGTTGTCGTTGACGAGCGACAGGTGGTCGTTGACGTCGCGGAAGCGCAGGCGCAGCTCCTCGGTCGGCACCGGCGTCCCCGTGCCGACGAGCAGCGCCAGTGGTCGGGCCAGCGGCAGAGCGGCCCGCTTGAACTCGAGGACCTCGCGCTTGAGCGCGTAGATCTCGGCGGTCGACACCGACCCGTCGGGGGAAAAGACCCCGGCCTCGATGTCGTCGAGGTCCTGCTGGATCTCGTCCTCGATCTCGAGGTACTGGTCGACGACGAAGTCGATGATCGCGTGGAAGACCCCCCACGGCCCGTGCCGCAGGGCATCGTGGCCGTCGGCCTCGAGCCGGCTGCGCAGGCCCGCCAGCGGACTCGCCTCTCCCTTGCGGATCGTGACGATGTGGTCGGCGCCGATGAAGACCATGATCTCGCCCGACTCGACGTCCGAGCTCGCCTCGACGTAGCGCAGCGGCCGCAGGACGACGAAGTGCCCGTCGCCGTACCGCTCGATCTTGGGTCGCTGGTCGCCCGTGACGGAGTCCTCGATGGCCAAGGGGTGCAGCCCGAGCTCCTCGGACACCCGCTCGAAGGTCTCGTCCGATGGGTCGCGCATCCCGATCCACAGGAAGTCCGAGCTGCCACTGGCCCGGATGTCGTCCAGGGTCTCGCTGATGTCCCCACAGGGCAGGCGTCGTCCGTCGTGGTACCGGGCCTGGTCGACGATCACCCCCGCATCGTTGCAGGTGCGGCGCCGCCCTGCGCCTAGGGTGAGGCGCGTGGCGTACTGCATCCTCATCAGGCACGGCCGGTCCACGGCCAACACCGCGGGTGTGCTCGCCGGGTGGACCCCCGGCGTGGCCCTCGACGACACCGGGCGGGAGCAGGCCGCCGCGCTCGTGACGCGGCTGGAGGGCACCCCCTTCGTCCACGTGGCGACGAGTCCGCTGCAGCGGTGCCGGGAGACCGCACAGCCCCTGCTCGAGGCCCACGGGCTCACCGCCCAGGTCCACGAGGGGCTCGGTGAGTGCCACTACGGCGCCTGGACCGGTCGCCCCCTGTCCGAGCTCGCGGGCGAGCCGCTGTGGCGGGTCGTGCAGGACCAGCCGAGCCTGGCCACCTTCCCCGACGGGCTGGAGCACCCGGGGGAGTCGATCCGGTCGATGGCCGACCGCGCCGTCGCGGCGGTCCGGGAGATCGATGCCGCCGTCACGGCCGAGCACGGCGAGCACGCCGTGTGGGCCGCCGTGAGCCACGGGGACGTCATCAAGTCCGTGCTCGCGGACGCGACGGCCACGGCGCTCGACGACTTCCAGCGCCTGCACGTCGACCCGGCGTCGGTCTCCGTCGTCCACTACACCGCGACCCGCCCCATGCTGCTGCGCAGCAACGACACCGGCCGGTCGGCCCTCACCCCACCCCGGCCGAAGGGGGACACCCCGCCAGCAGGGGACGCGCCCGTCGGTGGCGGAGCAGGACTAGGGTCGACGCCATGAGCCTCGTCGAGTTCGATCCGCCGGAGCGCTTCGTCCTCGGGACGGTGGGACCGCCCGGACAACGCACCTTCTTCCTCCAGGCCAACGACGGGTCCCGGCGGGTGCAGGTCTCCCTCGAAAAGCTGCACGCTCAGATCCTCGCCGAGCGCATCGGCGAGCTGCTCGACCAGGTGGGCGGGGCCGCAGCGACCGTCGCGGCCGCCGTGGAAGCGGCGGACAACGCACCGCTCGACACCCCGATCTACGAGGACTTCCGGGTCAGTGCCCTCGCCCTCTCGTGGGACGACGAGCGGCAGGTCGTCGTCATCGAGGCCCATGACCACGACCCGGACGAGGTCGAGGAGGACATCATGGTGCAGCTCAACAGCCTGCGCGTCTCGTTGCCCCCGGCGCAGGCGCGGGCCTTCGCCCAGCGGTGCGAGACCGTCGTGCGCGCCGGCCGTCCGGCCTGCCCCTTCTGCGGTGGCCCGGTCGACGAGGACGGGCACATCTGCCCCCGAGCCAACGGCTACAAGCGCTGACGGTGGCAGGTCCCCCTTCGCTCGTCGACGGTGAGCTCGCGGTCCTCGGCCGGCACCCTCTCGCGAGCAATGTCGTGCTCGTCGCCGAGGTCCGCGCCGCCGGCCACGAGCCGCTGCTCGTCGCCTACAAGCCCGTCGACGGCGAGCGGCCGCTGTGGGACTTCCCCGACGGGACGCTCGCGGCCCGCGAGGTGGCCGCCTCGGTCGTCGACCGGCTCGGTGGCTTCGACCTCGTGCCCGAGACCGTGTGGCGCGACGGACCGGCCGGCCCCGGAGCGGTGCAGCGGTGGGTCGGCGACGCGACCAGCCTCTGCCCGACCCCGGTGGCCGTGACGCCACCCGATGCCGTGCCCGACGGCAACATCGTCGTGCTCGAGGGCGAGGACGCCGAGGGGGGCGCCCCTGCTCGTCTCCCACCCGGACGACCCGCGCCTGCGCACGATGGCTGTCCTCGACGCGGTGCTCAACAACTCCGACCGCAAGGGTGGGCACATCCTCGAGCACGACGGTCGCCTCTGGGGCATCGACCACGGCGTCGGCCTGCACGCCGAGCCCAAGCTGCGCACGGTCCTGTGGGGGTGGGCGGGTGACCCGATCCAGCCGGCTGACCTGGAGCGGCTCTCCCGCCTCGACGCGGCGTTGGACCGGGCCGAGGTACGGGCCGAGCTGACCGTGCTCATCACCCCCGTCGAGCTGGCGGCCCTCGCCGAGCGGGTCGCCGACCTGCTGGGCGAAGGGCGTCATCCAGAGCCGTCGGGGGAGTGGCCTTCGATCCCGTGGCCACCACTGTGAGCCGCACCTCGTAGGCTGTGCGCGTGAGAGCCTGGCCGTCCCCCCACCTACCCGTCGTCCCCGGAGAGCCGATCTCCCTTCGCCTGCACGACGTGGCCCGCGACGAGGTGGCACCGGTGGAGCCGACGGACCCCGCTCGGCTCTACGTCTGCGGCGTCACCCCCTACGACACGACGCACATGGGGCACGCCGCGACCTACGTGACCTTCGACCTGGTCAACCGGGCGCTGCGTGACGGCGGCCGTCAGGTCACGTACGTGCAAAACGTCACCGACGTCGACGACCCGCTCTTCGAGCGGGCCGCCCGTGACGGGGTCGACTGGCGCGACCTCGGGCAGGACCAGATCGCGCTCTTTCTCGAGGACATGACGGCGCTCGGGGTCATCCCGCCGGAGCACTTCATGGGCGTCATGGAGTCGATGCCGCAGATCATCGCGGCTGTGCAGCAGCTCGTCGCCCGAGGTGTGACCTACGAGGTCGTCGAGGACGGGGTCCGCGACATCTACCTCGACCTGGGTGCGGCCGGCGGGCTCGGCGAGCTGAGCCATCTCGACCGCGAGACGATGCTCGGCTACTCGGCCGAGCGCGGCGGCGACCCGCAGCGTGCCGGCAAGCGTGACCCCCTCGACCCGATGCTCTGGCGGGGTGAGCGCGCGGGCGAGCCGGCTTGGGACGCAGGCGATCTCGGCCCTGGCCGCCCCGGCTGGCACATCGAGTGCACGGCGATCGCCATGGCGCACCTCGGCGACCACGTCGACGTGCAGGGCGGCGGCACCGACCTCGTCTTCCCGCACCACGAGATGTCGATCGTGCAGGCAGAGGCGCTCACGGGGGAGCGACCCTTTGCCTCTCACACGACGCACCAGGCGATGGTCGCCTACGACGGCGAGAAGATGAGCAAGTCCAAGGGCAATCTCGTGCGCGTGTCGACCCTGCGCGGCGAAGGCGTCGACCCAATGGCCATCCGACTCGTGCTCCTCGCGCACCACTACCGCAGCGAGTGGGAGTGGACGGACGCCGACCTCGACGAGGCGAGGGCTCGCCTCGAGCGGTGGCGGGCCGGCCTGTCCACCGACGGCGGGCCCGACGCGACCGCCACCGTCGCCGCCGTGCGTGCCGCCATCGCCGACGACCTCGACACGCCGCAGGCCCTGGCCGCGGTCGACGCCTGGGTGGAGCAGTCGCTCGGGCAGGGTGGGCAGATCCGCTCGGCACCCGGCGAGCTGGCCCGAGCGATCGACGCGCTGCTCGGCATCCGCCTCTGAACCCACCTCCCCGCCGAGGGACTGGGGTCCGCATTTCCCCCAGGGAAATGTCGCCCTGAGCTGGGATTTGCCTAGGGAAATGCGTCTGGATGGGGCTGTAGTCCGCATCTCCCTAGGGAAATGCGGCGGGTGGGGGGCGGGCGGAAGGGGGAGGAGCGCCGGGTCAGCCCTTGCCGGGGGCGCCGTCGCCCCGGCGGCGAAGGTACCGCTCGAACTCCTTGGCGATCGCATCGCCGCTGGCCTCGGGCAGCTCGGTCGTGTCCTGGGCGCTCTCCAGGGCGGAGACGTAGTCGGCGACGTCCTCGTCGGTGCGGGCCAGCTCGTCGACGCCCCGCTCCCAGGCCTGGGCCTCGTCCTCGAGGTCGTCGTGGTCGATGACGGTGTCGAGCAGGTCCTCGAGCCGCACGAGCATCGCGAGGGTCGCCTTGGGGCAGGGCACCTGCGCGGCGTAGTGGGGGATCTCGGCCCACACGGCGATCGAGGCCATCTCGGCCTGACGGGCGCCGTCGGCGACGACACCGGTGATGCCGGTGGGGCCTTCGTAGCGGGCGGGCTCCAGGTCGAAGCGGTAGGCCGTCGCCTCGTCGTCGCTCGTGCACGACACCGGGATCGGGCGGGAGTGCGGCACGTCCGAGAGCAGTGCGCCGAGGGTGATGACCGTGCGCACCCCGTGCGAGGCCGCCAGGTCGAGGATCTCGGTGGTGTAGGCCCGCCACCGGAAGGAGGGCTCGGTGCCGACGACGAGGATGACGTCGCGACCGAGGCTGTCCGGGGAGGCCAGCATGATGCGCGTGGTGTCCCAGTGGATGCCCCGGCCCTGCCCCTGGTTGGTCACCCGCGGGCGGTTGACCTGGAAGTCGTAGTAGTCCTCCGGGTCGATCGCGGCGACGATCTCGGCGTCCCACAGCGAGGCGAGGTGCCCGACGAGGCGGGAGGCGGCCTCACCCGCGTCGTTCCATCCTTCGAAGGCGCAGATCATCACCGGGTCGTGCAGTTCGGGTAGCTCCTCGATCTGGATCACGTCGACCAGCCTACGACGCGTACGGTGGGGCCTCGTGAGCACCGACACCACGCGGTCCGACGTCCGCGACCTGCCCGCCGCGGTCCTGTGGGACATGGACGGGACCCTCGTCGACACCGAGCCCTACTGGATCATCGCGGAGCACGAGCTCGTCGAGGAGTTCGGCGGCACCTGGACCCACGAGCTGGCGCTCCAGCTCGTCGGCAACCCGCTCCTGGTCTCGGCGCAGTTCATCATCGACAACTCGCCCGTCGACCTGCCCGCGGAGCAGGTCGTGCACCGGCTGCAGTCCCGGGTGATCGAGCAGATCGCCGACGAGGTGCCGTGGCGCCCCGGGGCCCGCGAGCTGCTCGCGGCCTGTCGCGAGCTCGACATCCCGCAGGCGCTGGTGACGATGTCGTGGGCCGATCTCGCCGGTGCGGTCGTCGACGCCACGGAGCCCGGCTCCTTCGGCCTGGTCGTCTCCGGCGACCAGGTGACCCACGGCAAGCCGCACCCGGAGCCCTACGAGACCGCGGCCGAGCGACTGGGGGTGGAGCCGGCGACCTGCGTCGCCATCGAGGACTCGCCGACGGGCGTCCGGTCGGCCGCTGCGGCCGGCGTGCCGACCCTCGCGGTCCCTCACGTGGTCGAGGTGCCCGACATCGCGGGCTCGGTGCGGATCCCGACGCTCACCGGGGTCACCCCCTTCGACCTCATGCCGCTCGCGCTGGGCGCGGTCGCGCGGCCTTAGGACCCGGCAGGCGAAGGGGGCGGCTCGGCCTCCGGGGTGACGATCTCGATCGTCTCCGGCAGGGCCGGCGGCGTGCCGCCGAAGGCGGGGCACAGCGGCTTGAAGTCGCACCAGCCGCACAGCTTCGACGGGCTCGGCCGGAAGTCGCGCGTGGCGACGGCCTGCTCGATGGCGGTCCAGACGGCGCGGACGTTGCGCTCGAGCGCCAGCAGGTCCGCCTCGTCCGGCTCGTAGCGCACGATCGTGCCGTCCTTGAGGTAGACGAGCTGCAGCAGGTCGGGGACCCGCCCGGTCCGTCGCCACATGACGAGGCCGTAGAACTTCATCTGGAAGAGCGCCTTGCCCTCGAAGCCCGCGGCCGGGGTGCGGCCCGTCTTGTAGTCGACGATGCGGACCTGACCCGTGGGCGCGATGTCGACCCGGTCGATGATGCCGCGCAGCAGCAGTCCGTCGAGCTGGGTCTCGACCTGTACCTCACGTTGAGAGGGCTCGAGCCTCGACGGGTCCTCGAGGGTGAACCACCGGTCGACGAGGCGCTCGGCGGCAGCGAACCACGACTCCTCGGAGAGTGACGGGTCGTCGGCGATCAGGTCGGCCAGCTCGGGGCGCTCGGCGACGAGCGCCGCCCAGCACCCCGGCACGAGGGCGCGGGCTGCCTGCGGCGTGCGCTCGGCCGCCGGCAGGTCGAAGACCTCCTCGAGGACCGCGTGGACGAGGGTCCCGCGGGCCGCCACCGGGGACGGGACTTCGTCGAGGCGGTCGATCGTCCGCAGGCGAAACTTCAGCGGGCACTGCTTGAAGTCGGCGGCCCGCGAGGGGGAGAGCGCGGCCCTCACTCGGGGGAGTAGCCGAGGTTGGGGCCGAGCCAGCGCTCGGCCTCACGCATCGTCCAGCCCTTGCGCGCGGCGTAGTCCTCCACCTGGTCGCGACCGAGGCGTCCGACGACGAAGTACTGGCTCTCCGGGTGCCCGAAGTACCACCCCGAGACCGCGGCTCCCGGCCACATCGCCATCCCCTCAGTGAGCTCGATGCCGATCTCGTCGACGTCGAGCAGCGACCACAGGGTCTGCTTCTCGGTGTGGTCGGGGCAGGCGGGGTAGCCCGGGGCCGGACGGATGCCGGAGTAGGCCTCCTTGATGAGCTCGGTGTTGTCCAGGGACTCCTGCGGTGCGTAGCCCCCAGAACTCCGTGCGCACCCGCTCGTGCAGCCGCTCGGCGAAGGCCTCGGCGAAGCGGTCGGCGAGCGCCTCGAGGAGGATCGCGTTGTAGTCGTCGTTGTCCGCCTTGAACTGCGCGATCCGCTCCGCGACGCCGAGGCCACCGGTGACCGCGAAAGCGCCGATCCAGTCGGCCACCCCCGTCTCCCGTGGCGCGACGAAGTCCGCGAGGCTCCGGTTGGGCACCCCGGGCCGGTGCTTGCCCTGCTGGCGCAGCATGTGGAGCGTGTGGGCGACCTCGGTGCGCGACTCGTCGGTGTAGATCTCGATGTCGTCGCCGACGGCATTGGCGGGGAAGAGGCCGATGACCCCCTTCGCCGTCAGCCACCGCTCCTCGATGATGCGGTCGAGCATCGTCTGAGCCTCGTCGTAGAGCTTGCGTGCCACCTTGCCCGTCGCCGGGTTGTTGAGGATGTCGGGGAAGGACCCCTTGAGCTCCCACGCGTTGAAGAAGGGCTGCCAGTCGAAGTACTCGCGCAGCTCGGCGAGGTCGTAGTCGGCAAAGACCATCCGCGTCGGCGTGACCCCGGTGAGGTGCGGGTGCTCGACGCTCCAGTCGATCGGGGTCCGCGCGTCACGGGCCTCGTCGTAGCTCAGCATCGGCCGATCATTGGTCTTGGCCGCGTGCCGCTGACGCAACGACTCGTAGTCGGCAGCGATCTCGTCGAGCAGCTTGGTCCGCCCCGTGTCGCTGAGCAGCTGGCTGACGACGGGCACCGACCGCGAGGCGTCCTTGACCCAGACGACGGGCCCGTCGTACTGCTGGTCCACCTTGACCGCGGTGTGGGCCCGGGAGGTCGTCGCACCACCGAGGAGCAGCGGGATGTCGAAGCCCTGACGCTGCATCTCGGAGGCCACCCCGACCATCTCGTCGAGCGAAGGGGTGATCAGCCCGGACAGTCCGATGACGTCGGCCCCGTGCTCCTTGGCCGTGTCGAGGATCTTTTGCGTCGGCACCATGACCCCGAGGTCTATGACCTCGTAGTTGTTGCACTGCAGCACGACGCCGACGATGTTCTTGCCGATGTCGTGGACGTCGCCCTTGACCGTCGCCATGACGATCAGGCCCTTGGACCGGCTCTCGTCGCCCGGCTTCTTCGCCGCCTCGATGAAGGGGATGAGGTGGGCGACGGCCTTCTTCATCACGCGGGCCGACTTCACGACCTGCGGGAGAAACATCTTGCCCTCGCCGAAGAGGTCGCCGACGACGCCCATGCCGTCCATGAGGGGGCCCTCGATGACCTCGAGCGGCGCACCGCCGGCGGCGTCGATCTCGAGGCGCAGGGCCTCGGTGTCCTCGACGACCCAGGTGTCGATGCCCTTGACGAGGGAGTGGGTGATCCGCTCACGCAGGGGCAGCTCGCGCCACTCCTGGGTCGCGGTCTCCTCGACGGCGCCGGTGCCACGGTGCTGCTCGGCGATCTCGAGCAGTCGCTCCGTGGAGTCGGGACGCCGGTTGAGCACGACGTCCTCGATCCGCTCGCGCAGCTGCGGATCGAGCGTGTCGTAGGGGACGAGGGCGCCGGCGTTGACGATGCCCATATCCATGCCGGCGTTGATCGAGTGGTACAGGAAGACGGCGTGGATCGCCTCGCGGACGGGGTTGTTGCCGCGGAAGCTGAAGGAGACGTTGGAGACGCCGCCGGAGACGAGCGCCCCCCGGCAGGTTGTCCTTGATCCACCGGGTGGCCTCGATGAAGTCGGTGCCGTAGGCGGCGTGCTCCTCGATGCCCGTGGCCAGAGCGAAGATGTTGGGGTCGAAGACGATGTCCTCGGCAGGGAAGCCGACCTCCTCGGTGAGGATCGTGTAGGCCCGCTGGGCGATCTCCTTGCGACGCTCGAGGTTGTCGGCCTGGCCCTCCTCGTCGAAGCCCATGACGACGACCGCGGCCCCGTACTTGCGGCACAGCCGGGCCTGCTCGACGAAGGGCTCGACCCCCTCCTTCATCGAGATGGAGTTGACGATCGCCTTGCCCTGGGTGCGCTGCAGGCCGGTCTCGATGACCTCCCACTTGGAGGAGTCGATCATCAGCGGGACGCGGGAGATGTCCGGCTCGGAACTGACGAGGTTGACGAAGGTGCCCATGGCGGCGACGCCGTCGAGCATGCCCTCGTCCATGTTGATGTCGATGACCTGCGCGCCGCTCTCGACCTGCTGGGCCGCGACGGCGAGGGCGGCCGGGTAGTCGTCGGCCTCGATGAGCTTGCGGAACTTCGCCGATCCGGTGACGTTGGTCCGCTCGCCGACGTTGACGAAGAGGGAGTCGGCGGTGACGTTGAAGGGCTCCAGGCCCGACAGTCGCAGTGCCGGCTCGACCTCGGCCGGCACGTGCGGGGTGGCGCCGGCCGCCCCCTCCGCGATGGCGGCGATGTGCTCGGGGGTCGAGCCGCAGCATCCACCGAGCAGGTTGACCAGGCCGCTCGTCGCGAACTCCGCGACGAGGGAGGCCATGTGCGCGGGGTCCTGGTCGTACTCGCCGAAGGCATTGGGCAGCCCGGCATTCGGGTAGGCCGAGACGAAGGTGTCGGCGACCCGGCCCATCTCCACGATGTACTGCCGCAGCTCCTCGGCACCGAGGGCGCAGTTGAGCCCGACGGCGAGTGGCTGCGCGTGCCGGACCGAGTTCCAGAAGGCCTCGGTCGTCTGCCCCGTGAGCGTGCGCCCCGAGGCATCGGTGATCGTCCCCGAGATGATGACCGGCCAGCGGCGACCGTGCTGCTCGAAGAGCGTCTCGAGCGCGAAGATCGCGGCCTTGGCGTTGAGCGTGTCGAAGATCGTCTCGATGATGAGCAGGTCGACACCGCCCTCGACGAGGCCTTCCGCCTGCTCGAGGTAGGCCGTGACGAGCTCGTCGAAGGTGATGTTGCGCTTCGCGGGGTCGTTGACGTCGGGGGAGATGGACGCCGTGCGGTTCGTCGGGCCGAGCGCACCCATGACCCAGCGCGGTCGGGTCGCGTCCTTGGCCGTGTACTCGTCCGCAGCGGCGCGGGCCAGGCGCGCGGCCGCGACGTTCATCTCCCGGGAGAGCTCCTCCATGCCGTAGTCGGCCATCGAGATGCGCTGCGCGTTGAAGGTGTTGGTCTCGATGAGGTCCGCGCCGGCCTCGAGGTACTCCCGGTGCAGCTGGGTGATCAGCTCCGGTTGGGTGAGCACGAGCAGGTCGTTGTTGCCCTTGAGGTCGCTGCTCCAGTCGGCGAAGCGCTCCCCGCGGAAGTCCTCCTCGGACAGGCCCTGGCGCTGGATCATCGTGCCCATCGCGCCGTCCATGATGAGGACGCGCTCGCGGAGCGCCTCCTCGAGCTGGGGTGTGGCGTCGGGGCGGAGGGCGGTGTCGGTCACCGGGTGATCCTGTCGCAGAAGGCTCGATGGGCAACCGCCATTATCACCATTCGGTCTCCTCGCCTAGGGTCTGGGCATGGCCGAGACCCCCCCAGGAGCACCCCCGAGGCATCCGTCTGGCCACCATCGGCTCGGTCCCCGTGTACCTCGGCTGGTCCTGGCTGCTCATGGGTGGACTCATCGTCTTCATCGTCGGGCCGGGCAGCGCGCAGGCGCACGGCCCGGTGACCGGGTACGGCATCGCGGTCGTCTACGCGCTCGCGCTCCTGCTGAGCGTCCTCGCCCACGAGGCGGCCCACGCCGTGACCGCACGCGCCTTCGGGCACACGGTCCACCGGGTCGTGGCCGACCTCTGGGGCGGGCACACGGCCTTCGAGGCGGCGCGCTCGACCCCGGCCACGGCCGCGGCCATCGCCGTGGTCGGCCCGCTGACCAATGCGGTGATCGCCATCGTCTGCCTCGTCGCCTCGGCGGTGCTCGGGTCGGGCATCCCCGGACTGGTGCTCGGCGGCATCGCCTTCGTCAACGGCGCGCTCGCGGTGCTCAACCTGCTGCCGGGCCTGCCCCTCGACGGCGGGCAGATCGTCGAGGCCGGCGTGTGGGCGGTGACCCGTGACCAGGGGCGGGCCCGGGTCGTCGCCGGCGTCTTGGGCCGCGGTCTGGTCGTCGTCATCGTCGTCGCCGTCATCGGCGTGCCCCTGCTGGCCGGACGCTCACCACAGCTGACGACGGTCCTGTGGACCGCGCTCGTCGGGAGCTTCCTGTGGACCGGGGCGACCTCCGCCATCGCCCACGGCCGGGCGCTGCAGCAGATCAACCGCCTCGACGTGCGCTCGCTGATCGAGCCGGCCGCGCCGATCCACCGGGACGCCCCGGTGGGCGAGCTGACCTCCCTTCGTGCCCTGCCCGTGGTGGTCGACGAGGCGGGCCGGCCGGTCGGGGTCATCGACCACGACGCCCTGCGCGGGATCGCCCCTGACGCCGTCGACCGCACCCCGGTCTCCGCCGTGACCGTCGCGGCGCCGGAGGGCTGGGCCGTCGAGCTCGTCCCCGGACACGAGGCGGTCGACCTCGTCACCGCCTTCCAGGAGTCGCGCGGCCGGGTCGTCGCGGTGACCGAAGGGGGGAGCGCTGCGGGGCATCGTGCGGGTCGAGCGGGTCAACGCGGCCTTCGGACGCAACTAGACTCGCCGACCATGACCGCCACCGGATCCGCCTACCGCCGCGGCCCCTTCCGTGAAGGTGACCGCGTGCAGCTGACCGACCCCAAGGGGCGCCTGCACACGATCACGCTCACGCCGGGCAAGCAGTTCCACACCCACCGCGGGCACGTCAAGCACGACGACCTCATCGGTGCGCCCGACGGGTCGACGATCACCAACACGGCGGGCACCGAGTACCTCGCGCTGCGACCGCTGCTGTCCGACTACGTCATGTCGATGCCGCGCGGCGCCGCCGTCGTCTACCCCAAGGACGCGGGCCAGATCGTCCAGATGGCCGACGTCTTCCCAGGGGCGACGGTCGTCGAGGCCGGTGTGGGGTCGGGTGCGCTGTCGATGTCGCTGCTGCGCGCGGTCGGCGACGAGGGGCGGGTGCTGTCCTTCGAGCGGCGGGCGGACTTCGCCGAGATCGCCAGGGCCAATGCGCAGGCCTTCTTCGGGGAGGACCACCCGGCGTGGTCCGTCACCGTGGGCGACCTCGTCGAGTCGCTGCCGTCGGCGGTCGAGCCGGGCTCCGTCGACCGTGTCGTGCTCGACATGCTCGCGCCGTGGGAGTGCCTCGAGGTCGTCGCCGACGCGCTGACTCCGGGCGGGGTCCTCATCTGCTACGTCGCGACCGCGACCCAGCTGAGCAAGGTCGCCGAGGCGATGCGTGACTTCGGCACCTTCACCGAGCCGGAGGCCTGGGAGTCGCTCGTGCGCGGCTGGCACCTCGAGGGTCTCGCCGTGCGCCCGCAGCACCGGATGCACGGCCACACCGGCTTCCTCATCACGACCCGCCGCCTCGCCCCAGGCGTGACGCCGCCGATGCGCAAGCGTCGCCCGGGCAAGGGCTACGCGGCCCAGGAGGAGTCCGGCCAGCCGGACGTGGCCCCCGAGCCGATGCCCGGCGCCGACGACGCCGAGTGGACGTCGGAGGCCCTCGGTGAGCGGGTCGCCTCGGAGAAGAAGATGCGCAAGCTCGCCCGAGGTGTGGTCCCCCCGACCCCACGGTGAGGCGAAGGGGGACACTGGGACCCAGAGCGCCGTCACCTCGGCGGGAAGGGAGCACGACAGATGACGACAGAGCCCACCCCCCAGGACGTGCGGGCACTGCAGGACAAGCTCACCCACCAGCAGTCGCAGATGGCGAGCGTGGCCTCGCAGAACGAACGACTCGTGCGGACCCTCAAGGATGCTCGCCAGCAGATCGTCACCCTGCGTGAGGAGATCGAGCGCCTGGCCCAGCCCCCTTCGTCCTACGCGGTGGTCGTTGACGTCCACGACGACGGCAGCGCCGACGTGCTGAGCGGGGGCCGCAAGATGCACGTCGCGGTCTCGCCGGCGGTGGAGTCGGGGGGAGCTCGGGGTCGGCCGCGAGGTGCGGCTCAACGAAGCGATGAACATCGTGTCGGTGCACCCGGAGGACGTCGCCGGCGAGGTGGTCGTCGTCAAGGAGGTGCTCGACGAGGATCGGCTGCTCGTCCTCATGCGCCAGGACGAGGAGCGGGTCGTGCGCCGCGGCGCCCGGGTCACGGGCACGCAGGTGCGGGTCGGTGACGCCGTCCTCGTCGACCAGCGCAGCAACATCGCGGTCGAGCGGATCCCGCGGGCGGAGGTTGCCGACCTGGTCCTCGAGGAGGTCCCCGACCTCGGCTACGACGACATCGGGGGGCTGAGCGAGCAGATCGAGGCGATCCGCGATGCCGTCGAGCTGCCCTACCTGCATGCCGACCTCTACGAGCGGCACCAGCTCAAGGCGCCGAAGGGGGTCCTGCTCTACGGTCCTCCCGGCAACGGCAAGACGATGATCGCCAAGGCGGTCGCGGCCTCGCTGGCCCGCAAGGTGGCCGAGCGCACCGGTCAGGAGAGCGCGACGGCCTACTTCCTCAACATCAAGGGCCCGGAGCTGCTCAACAAGTACGTCGGCGAGACCGAGCGGCACATCCGCCTGATCTTCCACCGGGCCCGGGAGAAGTCGAGCGACGGCACCCCCGTCGTCGTCTTCTTCGACGAGATGGACAGCCTCTTCCGCACCCGCGGCTCGGGGGTCTCCTCGGACGTCGAGACGACGATCGTCCCGCAGCTGCTCGCCGAGATCGACGGCGTGGAGGGCCTGGACAACGTCATCGTCATCGGGGCGACCAACCGCGAGGACATGATCGACCCCGCGATCCTGCGGCCGGGGCGGCTCGACGTGAAGATCAAGATCGAGCGCCCCGACGCCGAGGGCGCGCGGGACATCTTCACCAAGTACCTCACCGCGGACCTGCCGCTGCACCCGGAGGACCTCGAGGAGCACGACGGCGACCGGCAGGCGACGGTCGACGGGATGATCGAGGCGGCCGTGGACCACATGTACGCGGAGTCCGACGACAACCAGTTCCTCGAGGTGACCTACCAGGGCGGCGACAAGGAGATCCTCTACTTCAAGGACTTCAACTCGGGCGCGATGATCCAAAACATCGTCGACCGCGCGAAGAAGTCCGCGATCAAGGACTTCCTCGGCACCGGCACCGAGGGTGTGCGCGTGGGGCACCTGCTCGACGCCTGCGTCGCGGAGTTCAAGGAAAACGAGGACCTGCCCAACACGACCAACCCGGACGACTGGGCGCGGATCTCGGGCAAGAAGGGCGAGCGGATCGTCTACATCCGCACCCTCATCGGCGGCAAGTCCGGGGGCGCGGAACCGGGGCGCTCGATCGACACTGGCTCGCGCACCGGCCAGTACCTCTGACGGCCGGGGCGGTCCCCTCAGCGGTCCTCGGGCGAGCGGGGCTGGCGGATCCCGAGCTCGTCGACGACCCGGTCGCGGTCGGCCGGGTCGACGAGCCCGCGCCCGCGGGTCTCGTCGCGCGGTCCCTCGAGCGACTCGAGGTCGAGCGGGTCGCCGACGCGGGTGTGCTGCGTGGGCACCCGGCCGCGACGCTGGCTGCGCGGGCGCTCCTGCGGGGCGGGGGGTGGGGCGGCGCCGATCGATCGCCCACAGGACGAGGCGCCAGCCCACGAGGGTGACCCCGAGGAAGATCGTCGCGACGATGACGAAGGGCAGGGCCGTGCCCTGACCGACCATGTCGCGCAGGGCCATCCCGCCGAAGACCGTGGCGATCCAGACCGTCAGGCCGTGCCACCAGCGGGTCGGCCAGGTCTGGCTCGACAGGAGGACGACGAGCCAGCCGAGAGCCAGCCCGCCGAGGAAGGGCCAGGCCGTGTCCCACCAGCCGGCGGGGTCGAGCGGCTCCTCGTGGGTGCGCCGCCCGATGAGCGTGAAGACGGCGACGACGAGCACGTCGAGGCCGGCCGCGAGGGCGGTCCGGCCCCGCGGGGCGGTGAGGGGCTCGTCCCGCTCACGCACGGCCGTCACCCCCGACGAGGTGCCGTCGGATCTCGGTGACGAGCTCGTGGCGGCTCTGCGCGCCGGCTCGGGCCACCCCCGGGAAGCTCGCGAAGCCGTGCGGCAGCCCGAGGTAGTTGGTGACGCGCACCTCGACGCCGACGGCGCGCAGGGCCTCGGCGTAGCGCAGGCCGTCGTCGCGGATCGGGTCGAGGTCGGCGGTCTGCACCAGGGCCGGGGCGACTCCGGTGACGTCGCCGAAGAGCGGCGAGACGATCGGGTCGGTGTAGGCGACCGCGTCCTGCGCGTCGCCGATGTAGAGCGTGCGGAAGGCGATGATCTTGTCCTCGGTGAGGATCGCCCCGTCGGCGTGCTCCCTGATCGAGGGCGAGGCCATCGTCAGGTCCGTCGCAGGGTAGATCAGCGCCTGGTGGCGGATCACCGGCTCGCCGGCACTCGTGCGCAGGTCCCGCAGCTGCTGGGCGACGATGGCGGAGAGGTTGCCGCCGGCGGAGTCGCCGCACAGACCGATCCGGTCCCGGTCGACGCCGTGGTCGGCATGGTCGTGGAGCCAGCGCACGACGTCGATCGCGTCGTACGAGGCGGTAGGCGCCCGGTGCTCGGGCGCCATCCGGTAGTCGACGCTCACGACGACCGCGTCGAGCTCGGCCGCGAGGTGGCCGCACAGCGGGTCGTACATCCGGGTCGACCCCTGGACCCAGCCGCCGCCGTGGAGGTAGACGAGGAGGGGGCGGTCCTCCCTTCGTCCGGCCGGCGTGTACCAGCGCAGGGGGATGCTCGCCCCGTCGCGGGCCGGCGCGGAGCTCTCGTCGATCGTCACGCCCGAGGGCACCCGCCCGGTGATCCACGAGAAGGGGGGAGTGGTCGGGTAGACCCTGGCGCGGGCTGCGCGGATGTCGTCGAGCGTGGCGTCGACGATCGAAACCCGACCGATGTTGTCGAGGAAGGTCGTCAGGGCCGCGACGAGCGGGGGCAGGCCGGGGTAGGGGCGCTTCACGGGTGCTCCTCGTGCAGGTGGTGGGCGATCTCGCCGATGAGCTCTTCGAGAGCGGGCTGGGCGGCCGGTGCGAGCCCGGGGAAGGTCTGGTAGCCGTGGGGCGCGCCGCGGTAGGTCGTGTGGCGGACCTCGACCCCCGCCTCACGCAGCGCCTGCGCGTAGGCGTCGCCGTCGGGACGAAGGGGGTCGACCTCCGCCGTCTGCACGAGCGCCGGCGGCAGACCGGTGAGGTCACCGAGAGCGGGTGAGATGACGGGGTCGCGGTCGTCGCCCTCCTCACCGAGGTAGAGGCTGCGGAAGGACCGCATCATGTCGGGGGTGAGCACCGGGTAGCGCTGGTTGAGCAGCTGCAGGTCGTCGGTCTCGCGGTCGGTGAGGTCCGGCGCGGGGTAGACGAGGGCCTGGTGCCGCAGCCCCGGGAAGCCCTCGTCGCGCAGGACCTGGGCGATGCCGGCGGCGAGGTTGCCACCGGCGCTGTCGCCGGTCACCCCGACGGCATCGGTGCGCGCGCCGATCTCGGCAGCGTGCTCGATCGCCCAGCGGGTGGCGTCGAGGCAGTCGTGGGCCGCCAGGGGAGCGCGGTGCTCGGGAGCCATCCGGTAGCCGACCGTGACGACGACGACCCGTGCCTGCGCGGCGATCCGCGTGCACAGCGGGTCGTAGACGCCCATGTGGCCGAGGACGAAGCCGCCGCCGTGGAAGTGCATGAGCAGCGGGAGCGGCCCGTCGGCCTCGGGGCGGTGGACCCGGATCTTCAGCTCGTGGCCGTCGCGGGCCGCGATCCGCCGGGTCTGCGAGGTCACGCCGCGCTCGGGGCGTCCGAAGAACCACGTGTACGGGGCCCGCATCGGGATGTTGGCGCGCATCCGCGACAGCTGGGCGGCCGTCATCTCCTCGGCGGGCACGCCCTTGCGGGTCAGCCACCCCAGCACCCGCGTCCGCCAGGGCATCCACGTCGTCCTCATCGCCCCATTCCAGCATGCGGCCTCCTCGTCCGATCCCTGAGGAGGTCTCGGGCTGGCTGGTGCGCGCATCTCCCTAGGCAAATTCGCTTTCCTCCGGTTCCTGAGCAGGTCGCCCAGCGAGACCTCCCCCCCGATCCCTGAGGAGGTCGCCCAGGAGACCCGCCCCCCCGGTCCCTGAGGAGGTCGCCCAGCGACCGTCTCGAAGGGATCTGGCCCCGAAAGTCGGTGGTGCCCCGGGGCCCGTTGCACGAGCATGGCCGTCATGAGTCTGGTGACCCCGACCCTGGTGACCGAGCGGCTGCGGCTGCGCCCGGTGGAGGATGAGGACGCAGGCTTCCTCTGGGAGCTGATGTCCGCCCCCTTCGTCCTGCGCTACTGGGACGAGCCGCCGTGGAGGGATCCGTCGCGGGCCCAGAGGTTCGTCGACCAGTCCCGCAGCGCCGCCTCCGACGGGAGTGGTGCGCGGGTGCTGGTCGAGAGGGCGCAGGACGGTGAGCGGCTGGGGTGGTGCGGGGTGAGCAGCTGGGACCCGGCCTTCCGCAGCGCGGAGCTGACCCTGTGCTTCGGGCATGCCTCCTGGGGGCACGGTCACGCGACCGAGGCGGGCGCGGCCCTGCTCGACTGGGCCTACGCCACCCTCGACCTCAACCGCGTCCAGGCCATGGCCGACACGCGCAACATCGCCTGCGGGCGCGTCCTGCACAAGCTGGGCTTCGTCCTCGAGGGCACCCTGCGGGAGGACTGCGTCGTCGACGGGGTCGTCTCCGACTCGTGGGTCTCGGGCTGCTCGCGAGGGACCGCACCTAAGGTGGGCCCATGAGCGTGCGGCGGGTCATGGGCATCGAGACCGAGTACGGCATCGCGGTGCCCGGGCAGCCCTGGGCCAACCCGATGACCGCGTCCGGCGAGGTCGTCACGACATATGCGCGGGCGCACGGACTGCGCTCCGGTCACGGGGCGTGGGACTACAGCGACGAGCACCCGCTCGTCGACGCGCGCGGCTTCGAGCTGCCGCGCTCGCGCGCCGACGCCTCCCAGCTCACCGACGTCGAGGACCCGACGCTCGCCAACGTCGTGCTCGTCAACGGCGCGCGCCTCTACGTGGACCACGCCCACCCCGAGTACTCCTCGCCGGAGGTGACCTCGCCGCGCGACGCGCTCGTCTGGGACCGCGCGGGCGAGCTGGTCATGCGCGAGGTCGTCGCCCGGCTGGCCGGACGCGAGCCGGGCATCAACCTCTACAAGAACAACACCGACGGCAAGGGCGCCTCCTACGGCACGCACGAAAACTACCTCGTCGAGCGGAGCACCCCCTTCGAGCGGATCGTCGCGCAGCTGACCCCCTTCTTCGTCGCCCGGCAGGTGCTCTGCGGTGCCGGGAGGGTCGGCATCGGCCAGGAGAGCGAGCGGGCCGGCTACCAGATCTCCTCGCGCAGCGACTTCTTCGAGGCGACCGTCGGTCTCGAGACGACCTTCAAGCGGCCGATCATCAACACCCGCGACGAGCCGCACGCCGACCCCGACCGCTGGCGCCGGCTGCACGTCATCATCGGCGACGCCAACCAGGCCGACGTCGCGGGTCTGGTCAAGGTCGGCGCGACCTCGCTCGTCCTGCGGCTCATCGAGGCCGGCGCCGTGGACCGCGACCTCGAGGTGCTCCACCCCGTCGAGGCGCTGCGGGTGGTCTCGCACGACCCGACCTGCCGCGCGACGGTGCGGATGCGCGACGGCCGCGACCTCACGGCGGTGCAGATCCTCGCCGAGTACCTCGAGATGGCGCGCGCCTTCGTCGATCGCGAGGGCAGCGACCCGGCGACCGACGAGGTCCTCGACCACTGGGAGCGGCTGCTCGGCCTGCTGGCCCACGACCCGCTCGACGCTGCCGCAGACATCGACTGGGTCGCCAAGCTCGCTCTCCTGCAGCGCTACCGCGACCGCGACGGCCTGGCGTGGGACGACCACCGGCTGCGCGCCATCGACATCCAGTGGTCGGACGTGCGCCCGGACAAGGGCGTCTTCCACAAGCTCGAGGCCGCGGGACGGATCACCCGGCTGACGACCGACGCCGAGGTCGAGGCGGCCGTCTCGACCCCACCGGCCGACACCCGCGCGTGGTTGCGCGGGCGGGTGGTCGGGGCCTTCGGCGAGCAGGTCGTCTCCGCGTCCTGGGACGCCCTCGTGCTGCGGCTCCCGCGGGCCGGGCGCGTGGTCCGCGTGGCGATGCCCGACCCGCTGGCCCTTGGTCGGGACGGCACGGAGGCCCTCGTCTCGGCCGGTGACGTGGACTCCCTCGTCGCCGGCCTCGGGGCATAGGGTCGGGGCACGACCCGTAGCGAAGGAGCAACGATGGCCCAGGAGCAGATCCGTCCCCAGTCGAGCGGTGGCGGCGACGACGTCGAGCCGGACACGGGCTTCGGTCAGGTCGCGGCGACCAACGCCGCGCGCGACGAGGAGGTCGACTCCGTGCTCGACGAGATCGACGGTGTCCTCGAGGCCAATGCCGAGGAGTTCGTCAAGGGCTTCGTGCAGAAGGGCGGCCAGTGAGCCGCGACCCCGTCGACGGACGACTGCCGGCCGCCTATCTCGCGGCCGGCAGCTCCTCCTTCACGGACTTCGTCGCCGCGGTCGACCCTGGCCTGCTGCCCGGGGGCCGGGCGACGGGAGCGGCGGGAGTCGTCGACGCGCCGCACGGCACGACGATCGTCGCGCTGACCTGCAGCGGCGGTCTGGTCATGGCCGGCGACCGCCGCGCGACCATGGGCAGCCTCATCGCCAACCGTGACATGCGCAAGATCCACGCGGCCGACGACAGCTCGCTCATCGGCATCGCCGGCACGGCGGGCGTGGCCCTGGAGATGGTGCGCCTCTTCCAGGTAGAGCTCGAGCACTACGAAAAGGTCGAGGGCGTCAACATGTCCGTCGAGGGCAAGGCCAACCGTCTGGCGGCGATGCTCCGCGGCAACCTCGCCCTGGCCATGCAGGGCCTGTCCGTCCTGCCGGTGCTCGGCGGGTACGACGCCGCGTTGGGGGCGGGCCGCATCTTTTCGTACGACGTCACCGGCGGGTGCTACGAGGAGCAGGAGCACCACAGCGTCGGCTCCGGCTCGCTCTTCGCGCGCGGCTCCCTGAAGAAGCTCTGGCACCCGGACCTCGACCGGGCAGCCGCGGTGCGGGTCGCGGTCGAGGTGCTCTACGACGCCGCCGACGACGACTCCGCGACCGGTGGCCCGGACTTCCACCGCCGGATCTGGCCGGTCGTCGGGGTCGTCGACGCGTCGGGGGTCTCCTTCGTCAACGAGGCAGAGTGCGAGCAGGTCGTCACGCAGGTCCTCGCCGACCGTCACGGGGGAGGTGCCCGCGCATGACGCAGCCACCCTTCTACGTCTCCCCGGAGCAGGTCATGGCCGACCGGGCGGAGTTCGCCCGCGCCGGTATCGCCCGCGGCCGCTCGGTCGTCGTCCTCGGCTACGACGATGGCATCCTCCTCGTCGCCGACAACCCGAGCAGCCGCTCGCTCAACAAGATCAGCGAGATCCACGACCGCATCGCCTTCGCCGGGGTCGGCAAGTACAACGAGTTCGAAAACCTGCGGGTCGCCGGCATCCGCTACGCCGACCTGCGGGGCTACTCCTACGACCGCTCCGACGTCACGGCCCGTGCCCTGGCCAATGCCTACGCGCAGACGCTCGGCACCGTCTTCACCCAGGACCAGAAGCCCTACGAGGTCGAGATCGTCGTCGCCGAGGTCGGTCGCGCCGTCGCCGACGACCGGATCTACCGCCTCACCTACGACGGGTCCGTCGCCGACGAGCGCGGCTGGGTCGCGGTCGGCGGCGACAGCGCCCGGCTCAACGAGTTGCTCGACGAGCAGTGGCGGCCGGGCATGGACCTCGAGGACGCCCACCGGCTCGCTGTGGAGGTCCTCTCCGGCTCGGCCGAAGGGGGCGACGCCGGCGGTCTGCTGCCGACCGACGCCCTCGAGGCCGCAGTGCTGGAGCGGCACCGTCCCCGGCGGTGCTTCCAGCGGGTGCGTGGCTCCCTTCGCGGCGACGGTTAGCCTGCAGACGTGGACAGGCGCATCTTCGGCATCGAGACCGAGTTCGGCATCACGGCGGTCTCGGACGGTCAGCGGCGGCTCACGCCCGACGAGGTGGCGCGCTACCTCTTCCGCAAGGTGGTCACCTGGGGCCGCTCGAGCAATGTCTTCCTGCCCAACGGGTCCCGCCTCTACCTCGACGTCGGCAGCCACCCGGAGTACGCGACCGCCGAGTGCGACGACCTGACCACGCTCATCGCCCATGACCGGGCCGGTGAGCTCGTCGTGCAGGACCTCGTCGACGACGCCCAGGCACGGCTCGAGGAGGACGGCGTCGCGGGGGAGATCTACGTCTTCAAGAACAACGTCGACTCCGCGGGCAACTCCTACGGCTGCCACGAAAACTTCCTCGTGCAGCGCACCTCGGACTTCGCGTCCGTTACCGACGGGCTGCTGCCCTTCCTCATCACCCGCCAGCTGATCGCCGGCACCGGCAAGATCATGCCCTCACCCCGCGGCGCGCGGTTTTCGGTCAGTCAGCGAGCCGACCACATCTGGGAGGGGGTGTCGTCGGCGACGACCCGCTCGCGGCCGATCATCAACACCCGCGACGAGCCGCACGCCGACGCGGAGCACTACCGCCGGATGCACGTCATCGTCGGTGACTCGGCGATGACCGAGACGACCACGCTGCTCAAGGTGGGCGCCGCCCACCTCGTGCTGCGGATGCTCGAGGAGGGCGTCGCCCTGCCGGACATGGCGCTCGACAACCCGATCCGGGCGATCCGCGACATCAGCCTCGACCCTACCGGACGCACCCCGGTCAAGCTCGCCGACGGGCGGCGGATGAGTGCCCTCGAGATCCAGGGGGAGTACCTCGCCCGGGCCACGGAGCACGCGGCCCGCGAGGGCATCGACGACGAGGTGAGCACACGGGTGCTCGACCTCTGGGAGCGCACGCTCGACGCGATCGAGCGTGACGACCTGGTCGCCGTCGGCACCGAGATCGACTGGGTCATCAAGTACCGCCTGCTCGACGCCTACGCGAGCCGCCACGGGCTCGACCTCGACGACCCGCGTCTGGCCCAGCTCGACCTCGCGTACCACGACATCAACCCGCGCCGCGGCGTCCACCACGTGCTGCAGCGCGCGGGCAAGATCGCGCGCGTCGTCACCGACGAGCAGATCCGCGAGGCGGTCGACGTGCCGCCGCAGACGACGCGTGCCCGGCTGCGCGGCGACTTCGTCCGCACGGCACGCGAGCACGGGCGTGATGTCACCGTCGACTGGGTGCACCTGAAGATCAACGACGAGGCGCAGCGCACCGTGCTGTGCAAGGACCCCTTCCGCGCGGTGGACGAGCGGGTCGACCGGCTGCTCGAGCTGCTGGCGTCGCGGCCCACCCCGGCGGGCCCCTGAGTCAGGCAGTGTCCAGACTCGGTGGTTAGGCTGCCGGGGCCAACGCGTTTCCCACACATCGAGGTTGATCGTGCCGAAGTCCCCCCGACTGACCACCGCTGCCGCGGTGTCCGCCGCCGCCGTGCTCGCGCTCAGTGCCTGTGGCGGTGACTCCGACACCGACGCGACGAGTGACGGCAAGACCGACGCGTCGGCCTCGTCGGCCTCGTCGTCCGAGTCCTCGCCGGTGACCCTCGCGGACCCCAAGCCGGAGGACACCAAGAAGGTCGAGGACATCGAGATCACGGAGGCCAAGGGCAAGAAGGCGCCGTCGATCTCGATCGAGGACAAGCCGCTGAGCGTCACCGAGACGACGCGCAAGGTGCTCGACGAGGGGTCCGGCGAGACCCTGCCGGACGACGCCTACGTCGAGGTCGACCTCGCCATGTTTTCCGGCAAGGACGGCAAGGCCATCGAGGGCTCCGAGACGTACACGAGTGCCCCGATCGTCCTCTCCCTCGGCAACGAGGGCGCCCTGCCGGGCCTCGTGAAGTCGATCAAGGGGCAGAAGGTCGGCGCCCACGGCGTCTCCGTCATGCCGCCCAAGGACCTCTTCGGCGACCAGGGCATGCCCCAGTACGGCGTCGACGGCAAGGACAACCTCGTCCTCGTCTACGACGTGCGCGGCATCATGCCGCAGGAGGCGAAGGGCAAGGCCGTCACGCCCAAGGACAAGACCCTGCCAACCGTGAAGTGGAAGGCCGACGCGCCCGCCGACATCACCATCCCCAAGGACGCGAAGAAGCCGAAGAAGCTCGTCACCGAGAAGCTCATCGAGGGCACCGGCAAGACGGTCAAGAAGGGCGACCAGGTGTACGTCAGCTACACCGGCGTGAAGTTCAAGAGCGGTGAGGTCTTCGACAGCTCCTTCAAGGAGGGCCGCGGGCCCTTCCCCTTCGTCGTCGGTCAGCAGGGCGTCATCCCTGGCTGGGACAAGGCCGTGGAGGGCTCCAAGGTCGGCGACCGTCTGCTCGTCGTCGTCCCGTCCAAGGAGGGCTACGGCGAGCAGGGCACCCCGGACGGCTCGATCAAGCCCAACGAGGACCTCGTCTTCGTCGTCGACATCCTCAGCGCACCCTGACCCGACCCCACCCCCGCCACACCCACGACAAGGAGAGCCACATGCCCTTCGACCCCAGCACCACCAAGCCCGAGATCGACTTCCCCGAGGGCGAGGCGCCCACCGACCTCGTCGTCGAGGACATCACCGTCGGTGACGGTGCCGAGGTGACCCCCGGGTCGCCCATCCAGGCGCACTACGTCGGCGTCGCCCACTCGACCGGTGAGGAGTTCGACGCGTCGTGGAACCGCGGCGCCCCGCTCGCCTTCACCGCCGGCATCGGCCAGGTCATCAAGGGCTGGGACGACGGTCTCCTCGGCATGAAGGAGGGTGGTCGCCGCAAGATCACCATCCCGCCGCACCTCGGCTACGGCGACCGCGGCGCCGGCGCTGCCATCAAGGGTGGCGAGACGCTGATCTTCGTCGTGGACCTCGTCAAGGTCGGCTGACCCCGACCTCACCTCTGCTCCACCCGCCCCCGGCGCATCTCCCCAGGGAGGTGTCGCCGGGGGCCGCATCTACATGGGGGAATGCGGCTGGCGTGCGCATATCCCTAGGGAGATGCGGGAGTTCAGGGGAGCAGTGCGGCGGCGTGCCGGCCGGCCAGGGCCGCGGTGACGAAGGGGGTGACGTCCTCCGTCGCACTCCGGCCCATGCTCGTCAGCGGGACCGGGCTCGTGGCGAGCGCTTCGGCGACCCCGTCGAGGGGCAGCGGTACCAGGTGCGGCGCGCCGGCCGACGTGCTGATCGCCGTCTCGAGCTGCTCACGGACATCCGGCCAGGGCGCATCGGTCGAGTCCGCGACGACGACGTCGGCCCCACCGAGCAGCGCCCGCGAGAGCACGGTGGCCGTGTGGTGCGAGAGTCCGACGTGCCGTGGGCGCGGGTCGCTGCCGGAGACCCGCGGCACGACGACGCCCCGCCCGCGCAGGACGTGGACGGCGTTGAGCACGTCGCCGGTGGACAGCCCGGACCAGCCCCACGTCGTCGACGAGCCGGCATTGCCCGGCCCCTGGGCGACGACGACGACGTCGCAGCGGAGGACGTGCCGGGCGGCGAGGAGCGCCGAGTGCACCGTGATCGCCTCGTGCTCCCCGCCGTAGGCCTGCCCTGCCGTGATCGTCGTCGCGAGCCAGCCGGCCTCGACGAGCCGGGCCGCGCTGTCGGACAGGGCGAAGGGGAGTGCCGCCGAGTCGGTCATGACGTACCCGACTCGCGCCTGCGGCGCGACCGACCGGATGCCGGCGAGGACGGCTGGCAGGGCCGAGTGCAGCTCGGCCACGACGACCGGCAGCCCGCGCAGGTCGCCGCCGGCGATGTCGGGGTGCTCGCGCATCGTCTCGTGGTGGGGTGACTCCTGCTCCTCGAGGGTCTGGACCATCTGCTGCAGCGGTGTGTAGCGCGCCTTGACGATGTGCCCGGGGCCGTCTGCCGGGTCGGCGGGCGGGCGGGTGACGTCGGCGACGACGAGCGCCATGCCGCCCGTCCCGAGACCTCGGCGCAGGGCCGAGATGTTGAGCAGCACCTCGTCGCCGGGCTCCGGAGAGCCGACGACCTCGGTGAGGGCCAGCGCGGGGACGTCCGCCCCGTCGACCTCGACGCGCAGCCGGACCGCGCCGCGCCGGGCACGGGTCACCTCGCGGACCACGCCGCTGCGCCAGTGGATCATGTGCGGCAGGTTAGCCTCAGCGTGACGAAGGGAGCGACGTGGCAGCACCCAACACCCCCGCGGCCAAGACGGAGCGACTGCTCAACCTGACGATGAGCCTGCTCTCGTCGCGGATGCCGTTGCCCAAGCAGCGGATCCGTCGCATGGTTGAGGCCTACCAGCTCGTCGAGTCCGACGAGGCCTTCGACCGGATGTTCGAGCGCGACAAGGAGGACCTGCGCGCCATGGGCATCCCGCTCGTCACCGAGGACATCGGCTCCTTCGAGGACGAGCAGGGCTACCGCATCGACCAGCGCGACTACGCCCTGCCGCCCGTCGAGCTCACCGCCGACGAGCGCGCCGTCGTCGGGCTCGCGAGCCGCGCCTGGGCGCACGCGACGATGGCCGGCACCGCCGCGACGGCCTGGCGCAAGGTCGCGGCCGACGACGAGGTGGGGGAGGACCCCTTCGCCGGTCTCGAGCCGCGGCTCGGTGGCGCGGAGCCGGCCTTCGAGCCCCTCAAGGACGCCGTGCTGTCGGGGGTCGCCGTCCGCTTCGACTACGCCCGCCCCGGGACCGGCGGAGCCTCCCCGCGCCGGGTCGAGCCCTGGTACCTCACCGCGTGGCACGGTCGGTGGTACCTCGTCGGCCACGACCTCGACCGCGAGGCTGCGCGCGTCTTCCGCCTGTCGCGGATCACCTCGACGGTCACGGTCACCCGCGAGTCGATCACCGTCGCCGCGCCCGACGACGTCGACCCGGTGCGCATGATCGCCGCCGTCGACGGCCGCGAGCCCCAGCCGCTGCCGGCGGTGCTGCGCGTGCGCGTCGGCACGGGCCACGGGCTGCGCCGACGCGCCGTGCGCGTCGAGGACGCCGAGCCGCAGTGGGACCGCCTGCACCTCGAGCACGGTGACCTGCGCTGGCTCGCCGACGAGATCGCCAGCCACGGCGCCGACGTCGTCGTCGAGGAGCCCACCGAGCTGCGCCAGGCCGTCGTCTCCCGGCTGCGGGCCGTCGCCACCCACGAAGGGAGCCCCCGATGAGTCGTCAGGGTGTCGAGTCCGCGACGAGCCGCGTCCAGCGGCTGCTGACGATGGTCCCGTGGCTCGTGAGCCGCCAGGGGATCGAGATCTCCGCGGCGGCCGCCGGGCTGGGGATCAGCGAGGAGCAGCTGACCAAGGACCTCGACCTGCTCTTCATGTGCGGGTACGGGCAGATGCCCGACGAGATGATCGAGGCGAGCTACGAGGGCGGCCGCGTCTTCGTCACCAATGCCGATGCCATCGCCCGACCGCTCCGGCTCACCGTCGACGAGGCGATCTCGCTGATCGTCGGGCTGCGCTCGCTCGCCGCGAGCGGCGCCGGCGACTCCAGCGCGGTCGAGCGTGCCCTGGCCAAGCTCGAGGAGGCGACCGGGGCGATCCCCGGGGTCGACCGGGTGGTGGTCGTCGAGGACGACACCGAGGTCGGACGCACCACAGCGGCCCTGCGCGACGCCGTGACCGCCGGCCGCCGCGTGCACCTGTCCTACGTCGTCCCGAGTCGCGACGAGCGCACCGAGCGCGATGTCGACCCGATGCGGCTGGCCCACGTCGACGGTCACTGGTACCTCGAGGGCTGGTGCCACCGGGCGCAGGACGTGCGCCTCTTCCGCGTCGACCGGATCGAGGACCTCGAGGTGCTCGACGTGCCGGCCCGCCTGCCCGAGGGCATCACCGGTCGCGACCTCAGCGCCGGCGCCTACCAGGCCAGCGACGCCGACCTGCCGGTCACCCTGCGCCTCGCGCCGTCCGCCCACTGGGTCGCGGAGTACTACCCGGTGACATCTCGCGAAACGGCGGGTGAAGATCTGCTCGTCACGCTCCCGACGAGCAATGAGGGATTCCTCCGCCGTCTCGTGCTGCGGCTGGGCGGCGGAGCGCAGGTCGTCGCGCCGGAGTCAGCTCGAGCTGCCGTCGAGGGAGCCGCCGAGCAGGCCCTGAGCGGCTACGACGCACACTGACGCCTCACGGCTCGCGCACAGGGTCGAGGCATACACTGACAACGTTGGTCGCCACCTGAAAGGTCTTGCCATGCCCAATCTGGGTCCCATGGAAATCATCCTCATCCTGCTCGTCATCCTGCTGCTCTTCGGCTTCAAGAAGCTCCCGGACGCCGCGCGCAGCGTCGGCAAGTCCGCCCGCGTCTTCAAGGCCGAGGTCAGCGAGATGAAGGAAGAGGACCGCCAGCGCGAGGAGGCCAGGAAGCAGGGGCAGGCCGGCAGCACCCCGACCGCCGACGGCAACGCCGTCATCGACGAGGCCAAGCCCCGCACGGACAACCAGTCCGGCCCGGTGGCCTGAGCCACCCCCCTTCGTCCACAACCCGCATGGCTCGTAGCCCACGCACGCCCAAGGACCCCGAGGGGCGGATGCCGCTCAAGGCGCACCTCATCGAGTTCCGCAACCGGCTGATGGTCTCGGCCGCGGCGATCGTCCTCGGCGCGATCGTCGCGTGGATCATCTACCCGACGGTCTACGAGCAGCTCACCCTGCCCTTCACGGAGTACAAGAGGGCCAACCCCGACAGCGTCGTCACGCTGAACTTCGGCAACGCGACCTCGGCCTTCACCACCCAGCTCGGGCTCTCCCTCTTCACCGGGGTGATCCTCGCCAGCCCGATCTGGGTCTGGCAGATCTGGGCCTTCATCCTCCCCGGGCTGACCAAGCGTGAGAAGCGGATGTCGATCGGCGTCTTCGCGACGGCGCTGCCGCTCTTCCTCGGCGGCTGCTACTTCGCCTACGTCACCCTGCCCAAGGCGCTGCTCATCCTCTTCGGCTTCACGCCGGACGACGACAAGTCGAGCAACATCCAGCAGGCGAGCGACTACTTCACCTTCATCACCCGCTTCATCCTCGCCTTCGGCCTGGCCTGGCTGCTGCCGGTCTTCCTCGTCGGTCTGTGCGCCATCGGCGTGCTCTCGGGCAAGACGCTCAAGAAGTCCTGGCGGGTGGCGATCCTGCTGATCTTCATCGCCTCCGCGGTCATCACGCCGACGCCGGACCCCTTCACGATGTTCCTGCTCGCCGGTCCGCTGTGCCTGCTGTACTTCATCGCGCTCGGCGTCTGCCTGCTCATCGACAGGCGGCGGGTCGAGGCCGGCGAGGAGCCGGACTGGTCGGACCTGCCGGACGACCAGGCCTCACCGCTGCGCTGACGCCGCTGGCATAGCGTGGGGGCATGTCCTCGCCCGCCGACCGATATGCCGCCGCCCGCCGTCGCAGCAGGGGCCAGCTGGCCACCTTCGCCGACTCGCTGGGGTTCGAGCTCGACCCCTTCCAGCGCGACGCCTGCGAGGCCGTGGAGGCCGGGCACGGCGTGCTCGTCGCCGCGCCGACCGGCGCGGGCAAGACGATCGTCGGCGAGTTCGCAGTCCACCTGGCGCTGGTCCGGGGGCAGAAGGCCTTCTACACGACGCCGATCAAGGCGCTGAGCAACCAGAAGTACCACGAGCTCGCCGCCCGCCACGGCCACGACAACGTCGGGCTGCTCACCGGCGACACCTCGATCAACGGCGAGGCACCGATCGTCGTCATGACGACCGAGGTCCTGCGCAACATGATCTACGCGGGGTCGACGACCCTCGACACCCTCGCCTTCGTCGTCATGGACGAGGTGCACTACCTCGCCGACCGCTTCCGCGGCGCCGTGTGGGAGGAGGTCATCATCCACCTGCCGCGCTCGGTGCAGGTGATCTCGCTCTCGGCGACGGTGAGCAATGCCGAGGAGTTCGGTGACTGGCTCGCCGAGGTGCGCGGCGGTACCGAGGTCATCGTCTCCGAGGTGCGTCCAGTCCCGCTGTGGCAGCACATGCAGGTGGGTCGCGAGGTCCATGACCTCTTCGTCGACGAGGCCGGCGCCGCCGAGGGTTCGCCGGCCAAGGTCAACCCCGAGCTCCTCGACGCGATCCGCTCGCGGCTGCGCTCCACCGGTGACGAAGGGGGACCCGGTCGCGGTGGTCGAGGTGGGCACGGCCGCGGTGGTCGTGACCGGCGCGGTGGCCGCGACCGTCGCGACGCGCGGGGTCGGGGTGAGCACACCGCGCCGGGTCCGCGTGGCGGGGGAGGCCGCTTCGGTGGCGCCGCGTCGCGCACCGAGGTCATCCGCGAGCTCGACCGCGACGGGCTGCTGCCGGCCATCACCTTCATCTTCAGTCGGGCGGGGTGCGAGGGCGCCGTCGGGCAGCTGCTCGGTAACGACGTGCGCCTGATCTCCGAGCGAGAGGGCGAGCGCAACCGGCGCACGGTCGAGGAGCGGGCCGCGGTGCTCGCGGGGGAGGACCTCGACGTCCTCGGCTACCACCAGTTCGTCGAGGGGCTGTCGCGAGGATTCGCGGCCCACCACGCCGGGATGCTCCCGCTCTTCCGCGAGGTCGTCGAGGAGCTCTTCACCGCCGGCCGCATCCGGGCGGTCTTCGCCACGGAGACCCTGGCCCTGGGCATCAACATGCCGGCGCGCACGGTCGTGCTCGAAAAGTTGGTGAAGTTCAACGGCGAGTCCCACGTGGAGATCACCCCGGCGGAGTACACGCAGCTGACCGGCCGCGCGGGCCGGCGCGGCATCGACGTCGAGGGGCACGCCCTCGTCGTGTGGTCGCGGGGGATGGACCCGATGGCCGTGGCCGGGCTGGCCCAGACCCGCACCTACCCGCTGCGCTCGAGCTTCCGCCCGACGTACAACATGGCGGTCAACCTCGTCGCCCAGGTGGGGCGGCAGACGGCCAAGGAGGTGCTCGAGACCTCCTTCGCGCAGTTCCAGGCAGACCGGGCGGTCGTCGGGCTGGCGACCCAGGTCCGCGACCAGCAGGAGTCGCTGCAGGCCTACGCCGAGGCGATGCACTGCCACGTCGGTGACTTCCGCGAGTACGCCGCGCTGCGGCGACGCATCACCGATCTCGAGAAGGAGGGCTCGCGCAAGCGCAGTGCCAACCGGCGGGCGGAGATCGCCGTGTCGCTCGAGGAGCTGCGGGTCGGTGACATCGTCCGGCTCGGCGGCCGACGCGCCGGCCTGGCGGTCGTCATCGCCCCGCCACGCTCGTACAAGGGGGAGTCGAGCGCACCGACGGTGCTCACCGAGGGCAAGCAGGTGCGACGCCTCACCGCCGCCGACCTCGACCGGCCGCTGGCCCCCTTCGGCCGTCTGGCGATCCCGAAGGGATTCAACCCCAAGTCGGCCAAGCAGCGGTCCGACCTCGCGGCGACGCTGCGGATCAAGGCGCCGCACGAGGACGCGCCGAGCGTGCGGCGGGAGGCCGTCGAGACGGCGAAGGGGGAGGACGAGCGGATCGAGCAGCTGCGCCGCGAGCTCAAGGCACACCCCTGCCACCAGTGCCCCGAGCGCGAGGAGCACGCCCGTTGGGCCGCGCGGTGGTGGAAGCTCAAGCGCGAGACCTCCGCGCTGCAGCGCAAGGTCGAGCTGCGCACCAACTCGGTGGCGCAGACCTTCGAGCGCATCTGCACGGTGCTCGTCGGCCTGGGGTACCTCGGTGAGGACGGCGAGAGCGTCACCGACCTCGGCACCCGACTTCGGCGGCTGTACACCGAAAAGGACCTGCTCACCGCCGAGTGCCTGCGCGGGGGGCGCGTGGACGCGGCTGGACCCGGCCGAGCTCGCGGCGGTCGTGTCGATGCTCGTGCACGAGCCCCGACGCGACGAGCACGACGCCTTCCCGCGGATGCCCACGGACGGCGTGGCCGACGCCTGGCAGGACATGGTGCGCCGCTGGAGCGAGCTCGAGGAGCTCGAGGGCGCGCACGCCCTGCAGCAGACCGGCGAGCCGGACGGTGGGCTGGCGTGGGCGGTGCACCGGTGGGCCAGCGGCCGGCGCCTCGACGAGGTGCTCTCGGGCTCGGACCTGACCGCGGGCGACTTCGTCCGGCGGTGCAAGCAGGTCGTCGACCTGCTCGACCAGATCGGAGACGCGGCCCCGCAGCCGCACCTGCGCGGCGTGGCCCGCACGGCCGTCGACAAGGTGATGCGGGGGGTTGTCGCCGCCGACCGCCTCGACTGACCCCGTCCCCACCCCGCATTTCCCTAGGCAAATCACCAGGCTGGCGGTCATTTCCCTAGGGAAATACGGGGCCTGTGCGCATTTCCCTAGGGAAATGCGGGAGTCCGTGGTCGCGGGTGGGGTCAGCCGCGCAGGGCGGTCGCCACCCGGTCGAAGGGGGAGGTGAGACCGTGCTCGACGGCGAGCCGGCTCATCGCGGCTGGATCGACGATGTCGCGGGGGAGGCGGATGTCGCCGTCGCCCACTGGGACGTCGTGCGCGACGCGCACGACGAGCGGCGCGACGTCGAGGTAGTCGCTCGCGGCCTCGAGGTTGGCCCGTCGAGCGCCCTTGATCCGCGGGTCGCCGGCGGCCAGGGCCTCGCGGACCCCGGCCAGGCTGCCGAAGTCGGCGATGAGCGCGGCCGCGGTCTTGTCCCCGATGCCCTTGACTCCGGGCAGGCCGTCGCTCGTGTCACCTCGCAGGGCGGCCATGTCGGCGTAGGCGTCGCCGGATGCCACGGCGTACTTCTCCCGGAGGAAGGCCTGCGTCACGAGGTCGGGGTCGCGCACCCCACCGCGTGCGGTGTAGACGACCCGGGTGGCCGAGGCGTCGTCGACGAGCTGGAAGAGGTCGCGGTCACCGGTGACCACGTCGACGGGCATGACCCCGCGGTAGCGCATGCCGTAGGTGCCGATGACGTCGTCCGCCTCGTAGCCCGCCGCGCCGACCCGGGCGATGCCGATGGCTGCGAGCGCCTCGGCGATGACGGGTACCTGGGGGCTCAGCTCGTCGGGCACCTCCTCGCCCTCGGCGGGGTCCTCGGCGACGCGGTGGGCCTTGTACGTCGGGATCGCGTCGACGCGCCACTGCGGACGCCAGTCGTCGTCCCAGCAGGCGACGACGTGGCTCGGGCGGTAGCGGGTGACGAGGGTGGCGATCATGTCGAGGAAGCCGGCGATCGCGTTGGTCGGCAGCCCCGACGGGCCGGGCGTGCGTGCGGGCACCCCGTAGAAGGCCCGGAAGTACAGCGAGGCGGAGTCGAGCAGGAGCAGACGGTCACCAGCTGGATCGGACATGCCCCGACCCTATGTCCCTGACCTATGGTTTACCCATGGAAGCCGCTGACCGACGCATCATCGAGCTCCTGCGCGGCGACGGGCGGATGAGTTACACCGACCTGGGCAAGGCCGTCGGGCTCTCCACCTCAGCCGTCCACCAGCGGGTGCGGCGCCTCGAGGAGCGCGGCGTCATCACCGGGTACGCCGCGACGATCGACCCGACCGCGCTCGGCACCCCGCTGACGGCCTTCGTCTCCGTCGCCCCGCTCGACCCCCGCGACCCTGACGACATCCCCGAGCGGCTGCGCGACATCCCCGAGATCGACGCCTGCTACTCGGTGGCGGGCGATGCCAACTACCTGCTCCGGGTCCGCGTCGGCACCCCCCAGGACCTCGAGGAGCTCCTGGCGCGGGTCCGCAGCGAGGGCGGCGTCTCGACGCGCACGACGATCGTCCTCACCACACCGTGGGAGTGACCCTCAGCCGCCTGCCCGTCCGGCTGCTGCTCGCCCTCGTCGGCGGCCTGTGCCTGTGGCTGGCCTTCCCCGACCACGACCTGGGCTACCTCGCGATCGTCGGCGTCGCCCTCGTCGGCATCGCGCTGTGGGATGTCACGGCCCGGGTCGGCTTCCTCCTCGGGCTCGTCGCCGGCCTGGCCTGCTTCGTCCCGACCCTCAGCTGGTCGGGGATCTTCGTCGGCAAGTTCCCGTGGTTCGCCCTGGCGACCTTCGAGGCGCTCTACGTGGCCCTCATGGGGGCCGTGCTCGCGGCGGTGCAGCGCCCGCTGCTGCGGGCCGGGCACCAGCTGACCGCCGCCCTCCTCGTCCCCGTGCTGTGGGTCCTGCAGGAGTGGATGCGCGGCACGCTGCCCTACGGCGGCTTCCCGTGGGCCCGCATCGCCTTCGCGCAGGCGGAGACCCCCTTCGCCCGCTGGGCAGCGATCGGCGGGGCGCCGCTCGTCACTGCCGCCGTCGCCCTCGTCGCGGTCCCGCTCGTGCTCGTGGTCGTCACCCGGCGACCGCCTGTGGTCGCGCTCGCCATCGCCGTGGTGGCCGTCGTCGGCACCGCTCTCGTCCCGATCCCCACGAGCGGTGACGCGACGGCCCGGGTCGGCCTCGTGCAGGGCAACGTGCCGCGCGCCGGTCTGGACTTCAACGCGGAGCGGCGCCAGGTCCTCGACAACCACGTCACCGGGACGGAGGCGCTGGCCGCCCGCCACGACGAACTCGACGTGGTCATCTGGCCGGAAAACTCCTCCGACATCGACCCGCTGCGCAATGCCGACGCCGCCGAGCAGGTCCAGCGTGCCCTCGACGCCACGGACACCCCGCTCATCATGGGGGCGATCATCGACGAGCCGGCGCCAGCCGTCTCCAATGCCTCGCTGTACTACCGGCCCGGCGGCGGCGAGCCCGAGCGGTACGTCAAGCAGCACCCCGTCCCCTTCGCCGAGTACGTCCCGCACCGTGACTTCTACCGGCTCTTCAGCGACAAGGTGGACCTCGTGCGCGTCGGCTTCGCGAAGGGAGACCGCAATGCCGCCTTCACCGTCCCGGGCCGCGAGGGTGACTTCTCCGCGGTGCCCACGATCTGCTTCGAGGTGGCCTACGACGGTCTGATGCGCTCGGCCGTGCGCGAGGCCGACGCGAAGGGGGACCCCAGCCTCCTCGTGGTGCAGACCAACAACGCCACCTTCGGCTACACCGCGGAGTCGACCCAGCAGTACGCGATCTCGCGGATCCGGGCCATCGAGCACGGGCGCAGCGTCGCCCACGTGTCGACCGTCGGGGTCTCCGGATTCGTCCACCCCGACGGCAGCACCACCCCGACGACCGACCTCTTCACCGCGGCGCAGCCCGTCGAGGACGTCGTCCTGCGCAGCGGGCTGACGATCTCCGACCGGCTCGGTCCCTGGGTCGAGTGGGGGAGTGCCCTGTTGCTCGCCCTCGCCGTGGCGTGGCGCCTGCGCCACCGCCCCGAGGGTAGGGTCGAGGACCAGCCCCCGTCCGATGACGAGCCGTCCGACCAGACCGAGGAAGCCTCCGCAGGTGCCTGACTCCACCCCCGTGCAGCGTCCGCCGATCGAGCGGGTCGCTGTGCTGATCCCCACGTACAACGAGCGCGACAACCTCCCGCTCATCGTCGAGCGGACCCGCGCCGCGGTCCCGAGTGCCGACGTCGTCGTCCTCGACGACAACTCGCCGGACGGCACCGGTGACGTGGCCGACGCCATGGCCGCGGCCGACCCCCAGGTCAAGGTGCTGCACCGCAAGGGCAAGGAGGGGCTCGGCGCCGCCTACCTCGCCGGCTTCGCCTGGGCACTGGAGCACGGCTACGACGCAGTGGTCGAGATGGATGCCGACGGGTCGCACCGCCCCGAGCACCTGCCGCAGATGCTGGCGGAGGCCGCCGACGCCGACCTCGTCATCGGTTCGCGCTACGTCCTCGGCGGCAAGATCGTCAACTGGCCGCTGGACCGCAAGGCGATCAGCATGGCCGGCAACCTCTACATCAAGCTGATCCTGGGCATGCCGGTCAACGACGCGACCGCCGGCTACCGCGTCTACCGCGCCGACACCCTGCGCACGATCGGCCTCGACGAGGTCGAGAGCGCCGGCTACGTCTTCCAGACCGATCTGACGGTGCGCACCGTCCGGGCTGGGCTCAAGGTCGTCGAGTTCCCGATCACCTTCATCGAGCGGGAGATCGGCGACTCCAAGATGGACGGCGACGTCGTGCGCGAGTCCATGGCCCGGATCACCGGCTGGGGCATCGCGCACCGCAAGGGCCAGGTGCGCCGTCTCCTCGACCGCGAGCCCACCTGGCACCGGCTGTGATCCACGGGCCGACGCCGCGCCGCCGCCGTCGGGTGGCGTGGATCCCGCTCGTTCTGATCGTGTGGGCGATCGTCGAGATCGCTGCGCTCATCGCGGTCGGCCGCTGGATCGGCTTCTGGCCGACCCTGCTGCTCGTCATCGCCCTCTCGGCCCTCGGTGCGTGGTTGCTCCGACGCGAAGGACGGCGCACGGCCACCGCGCTGCGCACGACCCTGCGCAGCGGGCAGATGCCCAGCCGCGAGATCGCCGACGCGATCCTCGTCTTCGTCGGTGGGCTGCTGCTCACCTTCCCGGGCTTCGTCTCCGACGTCGTCGGGCTGGTCTTCGTCCTGCCCTTCACCCGTCCGATCGCGCGCATCGGGCTGGAGGCCGTCGTCGCCCGCAAGCTGCTCGCGGTCGGCCTCGACGTCGCCCCGGGGGAGGCGCGGGTGCGGCGCACCCGCGACCACGACGGAGACGTCGTCGAGGGCGAGATCGTCGACGACTGAGGCGGGACACAGACGAAGGGGGCCGCCGCACCGATCCGGTGCGGCGGCCCCCTTCGTCATCCGCGTGGGTCAGGCGGAGCGCTTGCGCGGCTTCTCGCCACGCTTGGCGCGCAGCAGCGCCAGACGCTCCTCGAGGAGTTCCTCGAGCTCGGGGATCGAGCGACGCTCGAGCAGCATGTCCCAGTGGGTGCGCACGTGCTTCGCCGGCTTGATCTCCGGCTCGGGGCCGTCAACGAGCTTGCCGAGCTTGCCGCAGCGGCACTCCCAGGTGCCGGGGATGTCGGCCTCGACCGAAAAGGGCAGCTCCGTCTTGTGGCCGTCGTCGCAGACGTAGGCCGTGATCTGACGGTCGCTGGGCACGACGTTGTCCGTCGTCTCCATGCTGAAACTGACCATGCGCGTACCGCGCAGCGTGCGCTCTGCCATGTGGCTGTCTCCTGGTGTCTCTCTCGATGTCTGCGCCCCTGCGCACAGACCTCTCATGTCGTGTCAACGCCGTGGGTGCGTCTCGTGTTCCTGCCACACGCGTCCTTGCGGTGCAGTGGCCCCTCCAGCCCGCCGCCACGCACCGGACCGTCAGGGTCGTGCGGGGCAGGATCTGGGGCGACCCCACAGGATAGCGCGTCCTACCGTCCGAGCGCACATCGACGAGATAGCCTCACCTCGTGACTGATGTGACCACGCCTCCGGGGCCGACCACCGCGCTGCGCGCCGAGCCCCAGGGCGGGTGGCGACGGATCCTCGGCTGGGCCATGTGGGACTGGGGCTCGCAGCCCTTCAACACGGTCATCACGACCTTCGTCTTTGCCGTCTACCTGACGAGCGAGAGCTTCGGGTCGACCAACACCACGTCGACGGCCCTGGCCGTCTCGACGGCCGTCAGCGGACTGCTCGTCGCCCTGCTCGCGCCCGTGCTGGGGCAGAACTCCGACCGCTCCGGCAAGGGAGTGCGCAACCTGCGGCTGCAGACCTGGCTGCTGGCGGCGCTGTCGGCCTCGCTCTTCTTCGTCAAGCCCGAGCCCGGCTACCTCGTGCTCGGTCTGGTGCTCCTCGGCGCCGGCTCGATCGTCTCCGAGATCGCCAGCGTCAACTACAACGCCTCGATCGAGCAGGTGGCCTCGCCCCGCAACGTCGGCCGGGTGTCCGGCTTCGGCTGGGGGATGGGCTACCTCGGCGGCATCCTCGTGCTCCTGCTGCTGTACTTCCTCTTCATCCAGCCCGAGGTGGGCCTCTTCGGCGTGAGCGACGAGGGCGCGATCGACATCCGCGTCTCGATGCTCGTCTGCGGTTTGTGGATCCTGCTCTTCACCCTGCCGACCTTCGCGGTGCTGCGTGACGCGCCCAAGGAGCCGGGTCCCCGGGTCGGCGTGGTCGCGTCCTACAAGCTCGTGTGGGCCTCCCTTCGCCGGCTGTGGGGGCAGTCCCGGCACACGGTCTACTTCCTCGGTGCCTCCGCGCTCTTCCGCGACGGCCTGGCCGGCGTCTTCGCCTTCGGCGCGGTGCTCGCCGCCGGGACCTTCGAGCTGACGGCCGGCGAGGTCATCATCTTCGGTGCGGTCGCCAACATCGTGGCGGGCATCGCGACGATGCTCTTCGGTCTGCTCGACGACGTCCTGGGACCCAAGCGGGTCATCCTCATCTCGCTCGTCTCGCTCGTCGCCATCGGGATGGCGATCTTCGTCCTCCACGACGGGGGCAAGATGGTCTTCTGGACCCTCGGGCTGACGATGACGGCCTTCGTCGGGCCGGCCCAGGCCGCCTCCCGCAGCTTCCTGGCCAGGGTGATCCCCGAGGGGCAGGGCGGTGAGATCTTCGGTCTCTACGCGACGACCGGGCGAGTGGTGTCCTTCCTGTCCCCGGCGGCCTTCGGCCTCTTCATCTGGATCGGGTCGCTCGTGACCGGCCAGGACAACACGCAGTACTGGGGCATCCTCGGTATCGCCCTCGTCCTCGCGGCGGGACTGGCTGTGCTCGTCCCGGTGAAGACCCCGCAGGCACAGGTGGGGTCACAGGCCGGCTGATCAGCCGGCGAACTCCCAGTGCCACGGCTCGGGGAGGCTGCCACCGGCCGCGGCCCACGAGGGGTGGAACCAGCCGTAGAGCGGCGCGTTCTGCTGCATCCAGGCGTGTGCCGGGTGGCCGAAGTTGTTGATGCCGCCGCACAGGTCGAGCGCCTTGCCCAGACCGTGGTTGCTCGTGCCGGGGGCCGCGGCCCAGCCACCGCGGTTTTGCTTGGTGACGACCTGCTCCGCGTACGAGCGGTAGCTGTCGGTGACGCACAGCAGGTTGCCCGTGTCGCGCTGGTAGGCCTTGCTCATCGCGTTGAAGGCCGCCGCCGCCTTGGGCCGCAGCGACTCACCCGGAGCGCCGAGCAGCGGGCAGAGGGCACTCGGCGGGATCTGGCCGTTGGGGTAGGTCTCGGTGTTGGTCGAGCAGGGCTTGGCGTCCTCGAACTCGCTGATGTCCTGCCCGAGGTCCTCGAGCGCGCCCGTCAGCCGGTCGCTGGCGCCCTGGGCCCGGGAGTCCGGCTGGCCGATGAGCGCGTTGACGATCGGGCCGGCCTTCTTCAGCTCGTCGGCGTGCTTGCGGCGCAGCGCGGCCAGCTCGGTCTTGCGCTCCGTGAGGACCTTGTCGGCGCGGGCCTTGGCCCGGTCGGCGCGCTTCTTCGCCGCGGAGGCCCGAGCGAGGGCCTTGTCCTTCTTCTTCGTCAGGGACGCCTGCGTGACGGTGTCCTCACGGACGAGGTCGACGGTGCGGATGCGCTCGTCGGTGAGGTAGGAGAGGTCACCCGCCGAGTTGCCCGAGGTCTGCGAGCCGCCGGTGATGGTGCCAAACATCGTCATCGTGTCGGTGTAGCCACCACCCTGCGTGTAGGTGTCGAAGGCCCAGCTGCGCAGGTCCTTGCGCCCCTTCGACAGCCGTGACCTGAAGGCGTCGAGGTCCTTCTGCGCCTGGTCGGCCTCGCTCTTGGCGTCGTCGTACTCCTCCTGCGCCTTCGCCTTCTTCTGCAGCAGCGAGTTGGCCTTCTTGGAGTAGGACCTGAGCGACTTCACCGCAGCGGCGATGTCCTTGTTGTCCTTGAGCAGGTCGGCCGCCAAGGCGTCGGCCTCGGCGATCTGGCTGTCGAGGTCCTCGCCACCGAGCGGGGTGTCGTTGTTGTCACCCTGCGGGGAGGTCGTGTCCTCGGTCCACGCGACGCTCGGGCTCGTGCCGCCGGTGCTGGAGGGGGAGGAGGAGGGGGCCGGCGTCGTCGACGGGGTCACCGGGTCGGTGGGCTCGGCGGATGCCGAGGGCGCCAGGGCCAGACCTGTGGCGCAGCCCAGCGCGAGCACGGCCCGGACGGTCGCGGTGGGGCAACGGGTGGCACGACGCATCGAATGACTCTCCTGACGACAAGCAGACCGGCGACATCCTAGGCCGGAAGTGCGCGCGGGTATACGCCACCGTGACCGGCGACGCAGCCCGACGCGGCGGGTCAGTCCCCCTTCGAGCGGCCGGAGTTGCGGCGCGACCGCAGGCGCACCTGCCGCAGCGAACCTTCCGCGCGGGTCTCGAGGTACGGCTGCTCGTCGACGAGGGTCGACAGCTTCTGGTGGCCGAAGGCGCGCGGGTCGAAGTCGGCGTGGGCGCGGCTCAGGTGCTGCCCGACGGTGCCCAGGGTGCTCCACCCGTCGTCACCGGAGGTGGCGTTGACCGCCTTGGTGAGCGCCGACTGGAGGTTGACGCTCGGCTCGGGGGAGTCGCCCTTCGGCTCGGGCCGGCTGCTGTCGTCGGGGGCGACCTCGTCCTCTCGGGCCTGCTCCTGGAGCAGCTCGAGGAAGACGAACTGGTCGACGGCCCGGCGCAGCGACTCGGGGGTCTTGCGCAGACCGAGGCCGTAGACCCGCTTGCCCGACTCGCGCAGCCGGGTGGCCAGGCGGGTGAAGTCGGAGTCGGACGAGACGAGGGCGAAGGCCTCGACGTTGCCCTGCCACAGCAGGTCCATGGCATCGATGATCAGCGCGGAGTCGGTCGAGTTCTTGCCCGTCGTGTAGGCGAACTGCTGGACCGGCTGGATCGCATTGCGGTGCAGCTCGGGCTTCCACCCGCCGAGCTGGGTCGTCGTCCAGTCGCCGTAGGCGCGCTTGACGGTGGGCGTGCCGTAGGTGGCGAGCTCCTCGAGCACCGCGCCGATGTGCTTGGCCGAGACGTTGTCGCAGTCGATGAGGACGGCGATGCGGGTCGTGGTGGCGGGGGTCGTCCATGACCGCAACCTATCGCGTGGCCCCTCGGCCGAAAGGGGAGGACCGCGGGGGTGCGAGGCGACCTGCCGGTCCCGACGGCCACCGCGGTCCGCAGATCAGGACCGCTTCCTGCTGCGCCGCGGGCGCGGGACCGGTCGCACGACGAGGACCGGGCACGGAGCGGTCGCCTGGACCCGCTGCGCGGTGCTGCCGATGAGGATGGTGTCGCTCAGACCGCGGCTGCCGCTCGCCAGGACGATGAGCTCCATCCCGGACACCTTGGCCGCCCGGTTGATCTCCGTGGACGGTGTCCCGCTACGGACCCGGGTCCGCACCTGCGTGGTCTCCGACCAGTCGTCGAACTCCGCGGCGATGACGGCCACGGCGGCCTCGGCCTCGGCCTTGAAGGAGCTGCCCGTCAGGGCCCGTGGCGCCTTGGCGTCGGGGGGAGATCTCGTCGACGAAGGAGACGCTCGCCAGGGGCCGGGTGACGGCGAGGACGAGGATCTGCTCGACCTTGCTCGGGTCGGCGAAGGACTTGAAGTGCCGGGCGGCCCGCAGGGACTGGCGGGAACCGTCGGTCGCGATGAGCACGTGCATGTCAGCTCTCCAGATCGGTCGTGGGGGTGCCGCCGCCGAGCACTCGCTCAGCGATGAAGAGGACGACGCCGACACCGAGCAGTGCCGCGCAGTACAGGAGCGATCCCGGGTCGTCGTAGATGACGTAGCCGAGGATGAGGAAGTTGGCGACGACACCGATCCCGAGCAGGACCCGTGGCGCCCTGAAGGTCTCGTCGGTGCGGTCGTGGCGATCCAGCTTGACGGCCGAGACGATGACGAGGGCGTAGATCAGCAGGGTGAAGACGACGGTGACATTCGCCAGCTGGGCGAGGTCGGCCCCCGAGACGAGCAGAGCGGCGATGACGATGACGGAGAAGAGGATCGCCAGCCAGGGCACCTGCCGGCTGCTCACCTTGGCGAAGGGGGCCGGGACCACGTCCTCGCGGGCCATGCCGTAGAGGATGCGCGACTCGGTCACGAGGCAGACGAGGCAGGTGTTGGTGATGGCCACCATCGCGATGATCGCGAAGATGATCGTCAGCACGGCGACGGAGAGCGGCAGGATCCCCGTCTTGACCACCTCGAGCAGGGCGGCATCGGACTCGGCGAGCTGCTGGATGGGGACGGTGATCGCGGCCGTCACGGCGATGAGGACGTAGAGGACGCCGGCCGTGGCCATGCCACCGATGAGCGCTCGGGGGAAGTCGCGGCGAGGGTTGCGCGTCTCCTCGGCGAGGTTGGCCGCGTTTTCGAAGCCGGTCATCGCGAAGAAGGCGAGGGCGACGCCGGCGAGCAGGCCGAGCGCAGGGTTGCTGTCGGTCGAGAACTCGGTGATCCGTCCGAAGTCCACCTTACCCTGGGCCGTCGCGACGACGCCGATGACGAGCACGATGACCAGGCCGGTGACCTCGACGAAGGTCATGATCATGTTGGCGACGACCGACTCGGTGATCCCGATGAAGTTGATGATCGCCAGGGCGACGATGAAGCCCAGGGCGACGACCAGCGCGGGCGCCGCCTCCCACACCTCGCCGAAGTACTGGGCGAATCCGGTCGCGAGGGAGCCCGCCGCCGCATAGCTCGCGGACAACATGCAGAAGGTGATGAAGAAGGTCAGGGTCTTGTTCTTGAAGGCCTTGTTGACGTAGAGGGCAGCGCCCGCGGCCTGGGGGTACTTCGTCACCAGCTCGGCGTACGCGAGGCCCGTGATCGTCGCGACCGTGACGCCGACGGCGAAGGCGGCCCAGAAGGCTCCGCCGACGGCGCCGGCGACGAGCCCGATGAGCACGTAGATGCCAGAGCCGAGCACGTCACCCAGGACGTAGAAGTAGAGGAGGCGCCCGCTCACTCCCTGCTTGAGCTCGGAGTCGGCGTTGAGCTCGGACGACCCTTCGGGGTTGGCTGTGTCGACGGACATCGGGGTCCTTCCGGCCCGGGCGCGCCGCCGGTGCGGCGCGTGTGTCCCGTGATCCAGATCACACCGCATAAGGCGTCGTGTCAACCGGAGGGTGGACGCAGCGTGTCGTCAGTCGTCGCCGGACGGGCGCGAGCGAGCCCGCTTGATCTCGCCCCGTCGCGACTTGGCGGCGAGCCGGCGGCGCTGCGATCCGCGGGTGGGTTTCGTGGCCCGACGCGAAGGGGGAGGCGGTGCCAGGGCCTCGCGCAGCAGCGCGGCCATCCGCTCACGTGCGGCGCTGCGGTTGCGTCGCTGCGCACGGTGCTCCGAGGCGTCGACCGTGAGGGTCGTGCCCACGAGCCGGGGTGACAGGCGGGCCAGAGCGCGCTCCCGCTGACACTCGGTGAGCGATGTCGTCGTGGCGAGGTCGAGGGAGAGCTGGACGCGGGAGTCGGTCGTGTTGACCCCCTGACCGCCGGGTCCACCGGCCCGGCTGAACTGCTCGGTGAGCTCGCCGGCGGGCACGACGAGCCCGTCGGGGACCCCGGGCCCTGGAGGCACGCGCAGCTCGCTCATGACCTCAGGGTCTCACCCGGACGCAGCAGCGGTGTCGAAGTTGTCGGCAGGGGAGTGGGGGAGTCCGGCACCGCTCTCTTCCCAGCGGGCCTGAGCGACGTCGCGATCTGCTTCCGCCGGCGTGACGACGTGCGTCGAGTGCTCGGCCGTGCTCACTTCGACCTGACCAGCGCCACTGCGACAGAGCAGGACTCGAGGGTTGCGCTGGCCCTGGAAGCTCGGCGCGGCGCACAACGGTGTCGGCAGCGCCCCGAGGAGGGGCACGTCGTGCCCGCCCACCCGGAGGGCAACGAGTTCTCGGTGGACAGCCTGCCCGCAGACGGCTGGCGCTGACCGCCTAACGTGAGGTCATGCGTCTGACCGCCGCCGTGCGCGCCTCCGCACGGGACCCCCTGCTGCAGGTCGTCAAGACCGTGCTCGCCACGATCGTGGCGTGGGTCGTCTGCGACCTGCTCATCCCGGACGGGCCGCCCCCGGTCTTCGGAGCCATCGCGGCAATGCTCGTCGTCCAGCCCAGCCTCAACCAGTCCATGGCGAAGGGGGTGGAGCGCAGCGTCGGCGTCGTGGCCGGGGTCCTCCTGGCCACCGGGATGGGTGTCGTGCTGGGGACGTCGGCGTGGGTGGTGCTGCTCGCGGTGACCGCCGCCTTCGGCCTGTCGTGGGCGCTGCGACTGACCACGGGCTCGGGCATCCAGATCGCGATCAGCGCCTTGCTCGTGCTCACCCTCGGGGCATCGACCCCCGACTACGCCTTCTTCCGCATCGTCGAGACGATGATCGGTGCGGTCATCGGCATCGTCATCCACCTGCTCCTCGTCCCGCCGGTCGCGCTGGCCCCGGCGCGGACGGCCCTGGACCTCCTCGGGGTGGAGACGGCCGAGGCGATGGAGCGCCTCGCCGATGCGCTCGTGTCGAAGAAGACCCGGCCGGGGCGCATCCTGCTCATCGTCGATGCCCGGAGGCTGAGCCCCCTTCGCGACGAGGCCCTGGAGACCATCGAGGCGGCCGCCGACTCGCTCACGCTCAACCCGCGCGCGGCGCGCTACCGCGGTGAGCTCGAGGCGATGCGAGAGACGCTCGACCTGCTGTCGCGGATCGGCACCCAGGTGCGGGGGATGACGCGGGCCTACGTCGACCACTACGACGAAGGGGTGCGCGAGGAACCGCTCGTCCCCGGCATCGCCGAGGAGTTGCTGCGAGCGGCCCACGACACCCGGATGAAGCTCCACCTGGCGGTACCCACCGCGGCCGGTGGGCTCGACGACACGGCTCCGGCGCTCACCGAGCCGCTCGACACCAGTGCGCCGCAGGGCATGAGGTGGATCCTCATCGGTTCGCTCATGGAGGACCTCCGACGGATCCGGCACGAGCTGGGCGCCCAGAGCGGGTGACCAGGGGAGACAGGTCGCCGGTGCTGTGGCGTCTGCTGTCGCGACGACCTCGCCTGTCCCGGGCAGCGCGTGGAGGGAGACCGGGGAGTGGGTCTCCGTCCGCGACCAGGTGAAGTCGATGCCGCGCGCGCACTTCGGGAGCGCGGTGACGGTGCGCCACTACCAGGGGACATCAGCTTCCTTCGCGGGGAAGTGGGTGGCGACGACACACGGCGCGAGGCGGCCGCTCCTCGCACTGCGAAATGACATAATGTGGATTATCGGCGTTGCCGACGACGGGGCCAGCCGTAGATTCCGGCTCACCCCATCGATCAGCACGCAGGAGCTACATGAGCCAGGTCGTCGACGTCAGGCCCGTCTCCACCGAGGGCCTCGAGAGCTCTCCGGTCGCTGACGCACTCGCCAGCACGATCCGCAGCAGCGACGTCGGCATCACCGGCGACTGCCCGGTACGAGCGTCGGGGCCGCGGCAGTCATCGGCTGCCGCGTCGTCTACTTCTACCGGATCCTCGGCGTCGTGCTCTTCGAGCCGGCGCAGCGTGGCCTCGTGGCGCTCGACCGTGAGGTCCGGGACCACCACATGCACGTGCGAAGGGTCCACGCGCTGGCGCTGGTGTCGGAGAACTACACGCGCAGACGGGCCGTGCGCAGGTCCTCGACGACGTCGACCACCTCCCCCCGCCGGTGTCGATGTCCAGCGCCGAGTCGGCGCCGGTGAGCTCGGACCCGAGCAATCTGACATAACTCCATGGAGGGCGTTGCTCGGTTGCCCGCCCGTCGAGCCAGTCGAAGCCCCAGCCCGTGACGTCGGCGGCGACCGCTTCGGCGACGAGGTCGCCGAAGGAGGGCGCGTGGTTGATCAGTACCCGTCGGGCGTGAAGTCGACCTGCGTCGGCGGGGCCAGGGCCTCCTTGGAGACCACGCGCCGGGCCGAGGTGTAGAGCTTCATGACGGCGTCGGGGTCGTGGGCACAGCCCTGCATGACGGCGGTGAGGACGACAGCAGCCTCGGCCTCCATCGTGCGTCCGTGACTGCGCGCCACCTCGCTCAGCCGGGTCTCGACGTCGGAGCCGAAGTCGTGGATCTCGGGTGTCATCTGGATCACATCCCTTCCTCGATCAAGGTACCGCGGTGCCGGGTCCACGTCACGTGAGCAACGCTGCTCAGCGGTGGTCGTGTCTCAGGCCTGCGTGTCGAAGACCGACCAGCAGAGGTCGTTGCGCCGGGCCATGTCCTCCAGGACGAGCGCTCGGATCTCGTCGGGGATCCGGTCCCGCTGCCAGGCGGCCTCCGCACGCCCTTCGGCCGCTCCCCCACCCCGTGGCGCCCCGGCCTGAGCAGACTTGATCGCGTAGGCGCCCGCCCCGAGGTCGTGCTCGGCGACGTGGCCCACGCACGCGGCCTGGCCGGCGGCGTATGCGGCGAATCGTGCGGCTCCGGTCAGCGGTCGCGCAGCGCCCATGGCGTGACCACCGAGCGCCCGTGCGGCCATCATCGGCATCTCCCCTGCCGCCCAGGCTCGTGCTGCGGCGATCGCCTCGCGGGGTCGTCGGTCCGCAGGGGCCGCTGCCTCGAAGTGCGGGAGCACGTGCGCGGCGCAGTCCGCAGCCCACAGGGCGAGCATCCGGTGGTGCTCGTCGGTGAGCGTCCCGCCACGCCGCACGGTGATCATGCGGGGGTCGCGGACCGGGGGCAGGATCACGGCTCGACCAGGCCCTCCTCGCGAAGGGAGGTCAGCGCCGCCCGCACGTCGGCGCGACCCCCCTTCGTCCAGCGGCAGAACCGGTCGCGGCAGGTTGGGGCCGCGGACGAGGCCCAGCTGCTCGGCGAGGGCCGAGACCACTCGGTAGCTCCCGTGGGCGCTGAGGAGGCGCCACAGCGGGTCGAGCTGGCGGGACAGGTGCTGTGCCTGTGCGGCGTCGTCGGCGGTCACGGCGTCGACGATCGCGCGGCAGGGCCCCGGCAGTGTCCCCGCGAGGACGCTGTACCAGGCATCGCACCCGGCGACGAGGGCATCGGCCGCCGCTTGGTCGCCACTGGTGCCGATCGCCACCTCGGGCGCGAGGTGGGAGCGAAGGGAGTCCACCCGCGCCCTGGTCGCCTCCACTCCCCCGGTCACGGGCGGGATCTTGATCGCGGCGACGTGCGTCAACTCGCTGATCCGACCGTGCAGCTCGTCGCCGAAGTTCACGTGGGTCGTGCCGGGGTTGTCGTAGACGACGACGGGCACGGAGCTCGCCGCATCGACGTCGGCGAAGAGCTCGTAGACCTCGTCGTCCGTCAGGGCCTGGTAGGTCATCGGCGCGAGCAGCACCCCTGTGGCGCCGGCCGTCTGGGCATCGTCGAGGTGCCGCAGCACCTCGCGCGTCCGGACGTGGCCGATGCCGGCGATGACCGGGACCCCGCCGGCGGCGGAAGCCGCGAGCTCGACGACCCGCCGCCGCTCCGCGCGGTCGAGGTAGGCGTAGCTGCCCGTCGAGCCCAGGGCGGTGATGCTGTCGACTCCCGCCGTCACGACTCGCTCGACGATGCCGACGAAGGCCGCCTCGTCGACGGCGTCCTGGGCGATGGGTGTGAGGGGGAAGGCGCTCAGGCCCCGCAGCCCGGGTGCAGTCGTCATGGCCCCACTCCATCATCCGGATCGGCCCAGAGCGAGAGGACCGCGCGTGCTGCCGCTGGCCGTCGGCCTCATGCCGCCCGGGCCGGGTGCAGCACGGCCAAGGCCGCCCTGGTCGTCGCAGGCGTGATCTCGTCGGCGGCGGTCCGGCTTCCGCTCGTCGAGGGCTGGCTCACCCGGCGCCACTCCCGTGCCGCCTGGCGTGCGGCGGGCCCGGTCAGTCGCGCAGGTGGACGACGGTGAGCCCCGTGGCCACTGCGATGTGCTCGAAGTCCGAGTCGCGGTGGGCGACGGGCCATCCGGCCTGACTCACCGTCGGTCCCTGACGAGACGTCGGACCTCGACCTCGTAGCGGCTGGCCGCTCCGGCCGGGGTGCGGAAGAAGCGGCGCCGCAGACTCCCTTCGACCCGCACGCGGGTGCCGTCCTCCAGGCGTGCCGCCGCACGCCTGGCCGACGCCGACCAGCAGGCGCAGTCGATCGTGTCCACCGGCTGCCCGTCATCTCTCGCGACGACCACCCGCAGCGTCACGAGCTCGTCGCCGCTCGGCAGCGTCCGGCTCGCCGGTGGCCCGCTCACCCGACCGGTGATCTCACCGGTCGGTG
>NZ_ALWX01000005.1 GCF_000297495.1 Janibacter hoylei PVAS-1
CCCGGGCGGCGCTGGCCTCCGACCTGCCGGTGCTCGTCGACGCCGGCGGCCTCGACCTCGTGACCGGGCCGCGCGCGGCGCCCACCCTCCTCACGCCGCACGCGGGGGAGTGCGCGCGGCTGATCACCCGGCTGCGCGGGCGCTCGACCGAGCTCACCCGCGAGGAGGTCGAGGGCTCGCCGCTCGAGCACGCGCGGATGCTCGCCGGCCTGACCGGCGCGACCGTGCTGCTCAAGGGGGCGACGACGCTCGTCGTCGCCCCGGACGGCCCGGTACACGTGCAGGACGACGCCCCGGCGTGGCTGGCGACGGCCGGGTCGGGCGACGTCCTCGCCGGACTCGCCGGGGTGCTGCTCGCCGGCGGGCTCGACCCCCGCCGAGGCCGCGTCGCTCGCCGCGCTCGTCCACGGTCGGGCGGCGCACGACGCCAACCCCGGGGGCCCCCGTGCGCGCGCTCGACGTCGCGCACGCCCTCGGCGCGACCGTCGCGCGGCTGCTCACGGCCTGAGCCGTCAGCCCTCGGCCGACTCCGCCCACCAGTTGACCCCGCCGTCGACGGCGTGGTCGTCGATGCGGTCGAGCTCGGCGTCGGTGAAGTCGCGCCGCTCCAGCGCGTCCAGGCTGTTGTCGAGCTGCTCCACGGTGCGGGCGCCGACGAGCAGCGAGGTGACCCGCTCGTCGCGCAGCGCCCAGGCCAGCGACATCTGGGCGAGGGTCTGGCCCCGCTCCCGGGCGATGGCGTCGAGCGCGCGGATGCGCGTGAGGTTGTCGTCGGTCAGCTGGTCGGCGATACCGGTGCCCTCGCGCGCGGCGCGCGAGTCCTCGGGGATGCCGCGGAGGTACTTGTCGGTCAGCAGGCCTTGGGCGAGTGGGGTGAAGGCGATGGTCCCGACACCCAGCTCGTCGAGGGTGTCGAGCAGCTCGTCTTCGATCCAGCGGTTGATCATCGAGTACGACGGCTGGTGGATGAGCAGCGGAGTCCCCATCTCGCGCAGGATCGCGTGCGCCTCGCGGGTGCGCTCGGGGCCGTAGGAGGAGATGCCGACGTAGAGCGCCTTGCCGGCGCGGACCGCGGCATCGAGCGCACCCATCGTCTCCTCGAGCGGGGTGTCGGGGTCGAAGCGGTGGCTGTAGAAGATGTCGACGTAGTCGACGCCCATCCGCTCCAGCGACTGGTCGAGCGAGGCGAGGAGGTACTTGCGCGAGCCGCCACCCCGACCGTAGGGGCCGGGCCACATGTCCCACCCCGCCTTGGTCGAGAGGATCAGCTCGTCGCGGTAGGGGCGGAAGTCCTGCGCGAAGATCGTGCCGAAGTTGCGCTCCGCGGCGCCGTAGGGCGGGCCGTAGTTGTTGGCCAGGTCGATGTGGGTGACGCCCCGGTCGAAGGCGCGCCGCAGCACGGCGCGCTGGGTCGCGAGCGGCTCCGCGTCCCCGAAGTTGTGCCACATCCCGAGCGAGATCGGGGGCAGCAGCAGCCCCGAGCGCCCGCACCGGCGGTAGTCCGTGGCGTCGTAGCGGGTGCGGTCGGCCTGGTAGTCGTCGGTGCGGTAGGTCATGCCTGCCAGTCTGCCTCCCTTCGCCGTCCTAGACTCCTTGGGTGCCCATGGACACCTCGACCCCGCACACCGCCCTCCCGTCCGTCGCGACCCCCTCGGTCCTGCCGAGCGATGCGTCCACGGTCGGCCTCTCGGCGTGGGCGGACATCGACCTCGGTGCGATCCGCGACAACGTGGCCCGCCTCGACGAGCTCGCGGGCGATGCCGCCGTCATGGCGGTCGTCAAGGGTGACGCCTACGGCCACGGCCTCGTCCCGGTCGCCGAGGCCGCGCTCGCCGGCGGCGCCACGCACCTTGCGATCGCCCAGCTCGGCGAGGCGCTCGCCGCCCGGGCCGCGGGGGGTCACGGCGCCGATCCTCACCTGGCTCTTCCCGCCCGGCGCCGACCTCGCCGCCGCCGTACGCGCCGACCTCACCCTCTCGGCCGGCGCCCCGTGGGCGCTCGCCGAGATCGCGGCCGCAGCCCGCGCGACGGACCGCACCGCCCGCGTGCACCTCAAGGTCGACACCGGCCTGGGTCGTGGCGGTGCCTGGCGCGACGACCTCGCCGGCATGCTCGTCGAGTCCGCCCGGCTCGAGGCCGAGGGCGTGCTCGACGTCGAGGGCATCTTCAGCCACTTCGCCTACGCCGACGCGCCGGACCACCCGACGGTGCGGGCGCAGCAGGAGACCTTCGTCGCGATCCTCGCCGACGCCGAGCGGGCGGGGCTGCGACCACGCATCCGCCACCTGGCCAACTCCGCGGCGACGCTGACCAACCCGTCGTCGCACTTCGACATGGTGCGCCCGGGCGTCGCGCTCTACGGGCTGAGCCCGGTGCCGCACATCGGCGGCCCGACCCACTTCGGCCTGCGCGAGGCCATGCGCGTCGTGGCCCGGCTCATCAACGTCAAGGACTGCCCCGCCGACCAGGGCGTCTCCTATGCCCACCTCTACACGACGACGGGGGACACCCGCCTCGGCCTCGTCCCCCTGGGGTACGCCGACGGCATACCGCGGCACGCCTCCGGCGTCGGGCCGATGCAGGTCGGTGGGCAGCGGTACACGGTCGCCGGTCGGGTGTGCATGGATCAGGTCGTCCTCGATCTCGGACCCGAGAGCACGGCGCAGGCCGGCGACGAGGTCGTGCTCATCGGCCGCGAGGCCGACGGCGAGCCGACCGCGCAGGACTGGGCGGCGGCCATCGACACCATCAACTACGAGATCGTCACCCGGCTCGGACCCCGTGTCCCGCGCCGCTACCTGGAGGGCGCGTGATGGACCCGCAGCACACTGACGGCGGCACGACCGGCGACAAGGGCCTCGGCGCAGCAGCCGCCACCGGCCTCGGGGCTGGCCGCCGCCGCGGCCGGGGGGCGTCGTCATCGCCGGCGCCGGGTGGGCCGGCCGATCGGCGGTGCGGCGCTCGCGCGCCCACGCCGTGACCGCCCACGACCGGGTGCACGTCTTCCCCTTCGTCGCGGACAAGGTGCTCGCGGTGCCGGCGAGCGACGGACTGGTGCTGCACGTCGAGATCGACGAGCCGGAGGGGTGGACGCCCGCCGCGGGACCCACCGTCGTGCTCATCCACGGGTTCGTGCTCAACCTCAGCTCGTGGGTCCACCAGCGGCGCGCGCTCGTCGCCGAGGGCTATCGCGTCGTCAGCTACGACCAGCGCAACCACGGTGTCTCCGAGGTCGGCGACCTCGAGCACTGCACCATCGACCAGCTCGGCAGGGACCTGCGCGCAGTCATCGACGCGACGACGAACGAGGGCGAGCTCGTCCTCGTCGGGCACTCGATGGGCGGCATGACGATCATGAGCTTCGCCGGTCGTTACCCCGACTTCACCCGAGCCCGGGTGAGCGGAGCGGCGCTCATCGCGACGAGTGCCGGCGGGGGCAGTCTGGTCCAGCTCGGGCTGGGGCGGACCTTCGACCGGATCATCGCCCGCCTCGGGCCCGGCTTCCTCGGCGGGCTCGGTGCGCGCGAGGGCGTCTGGGGGGTCCTGCGGGCCGCCGGCCGCGCGGTCGAGGACCGCACCGTGCAGCGCTATGCCTTCGGCGGGGCGATGCCGCGCGAGATGCTGCGCAATGTCGCCACCATGGTCTTCGGGACGCGCCTGGACACGATCGGGGCCTTCCTGCCGGAGCTCGACGAGCTCGACGTGCGCGAGGCCCTGGCGGGGCTCGTCGAGACCCCCGTGCTCATCGTCGCCGGCTCCAAGGACGTGCTCACCCCGCCCGCGCACAGCGAGCGGCTCGCCGAGGCCCTGCCCGCCGCCGAGCACGTCGTCATCCCCGGTGTCGGTCACCTGCTCCAGCTCGAGCGTCCCGCGGCGGTCACCGACGCGATCCTCGGGCTGCTCGAGCGGCCGCGCGGCATCGACCCCCAGGAGGACGCGGAGCGGGCCGGCGAGGCGGTCACGGGGCAGACCGCATGAGCCTGCTCCTGCCGGACACCGACGCTACGACGGCCCTCGGGCGGCGCCTGGCGACGCTGCTGCGCGCCGGTGACCTCGTCTTGCTCACCGGAGGCCTCGGCGCGGGCAAGACCACGCTCACCCGTGGTCTCGGCGCGGGCCTCGGGGTCCGGGGAGCGGTGACCTCACCGACCTTCGTCATCGCCCGGGTCCACCCCTCGCTCGTCGGGGGGCCCGAGCTCGTGCACGTCGACGCCTACCGGCTCGGCGGGGCCGCCGAGCTCGACGACCTCGACCTCGACTCCGAGCTCGACGAGGCGGTGACCGTCGTCGAGTGGGGGGCAGGGCTCGTCGAGGGCCTGGCCGACGACCGACTCGAGATCACCCTGACCGCCGACCCCGCCACCGAGGCCCGCACCCTCGAGGTCGTCGGCGTCGGGGACCGCTGGGCCGGTGTCGACGTCGAGGCCCACCTGCGTGACGAAGGGAGCGACCGATGAGGCTGCTCGCACTGGACACCGCCACCTCCGCGATCACCGTCGCCGTCCACGACGGCGAGCAGGTGCTCGCCACCCGCACCACCGTCGACGCGCGACGCCACACCGAGCTGTTCGCGCCGATGATCGTCGACGCCCTCGCCGCGGCCGGCACCGACGTCACCGAGGTCACGCACGTCGCCGTCGGCACCGGGCCGGGGCCCTTCACCGGGCTGCGCGTCGGTCTCGTCACCGCGCAGACCTTCGCCCACGCCCGTGGCATCACCGTCCACGGCGTCTGCTCCCTCGACGCGCTCGCGGCAGCCGCCGCCGCCCACGGGCACGAGGGCGAGCTGCTCGTCGCCACCGATGCCCGTCGCAAGGAGGTGTACTGGGCCCGCTACGACTGCACCGCAGGGGAGGTCGTCCTCCAGGAGGGGCCCGCCGTCACCAAGCCGGCCGACCTGCCCGAGCCCGTGCGCGCCCTGCCGACCATCGGCCGTGGGCCCGTGGTCTACCCCGAGCTGCTCCCCGCGGCCCTGACCCTGCCGGGGGTCGACCTGCTCGACGTCGACGCCGGTGCGCTCGCGGCCCTCGCCGCCACTCGCATCGCCGCCGGCGCGGACATGCCCGTCGAGCCGCTCTACCTGCGCCGACCCGATGCCGTGGCGCCCGCTGCTGCCGGCGGAGCCGGCGCGGCCGGGGGGGACCCGGTGACGACGGCGACGGTGACCCCCCTTCGCCTGCGGGAGGCGCGGTGGCAGGACCTCGCGGTGCTCGCCGACCACGAGCGGGAGCTCTTCGGGGCCGAGGCCTGGAGCCTCGCCTCGTGGTGGGGCGAGCTCGCCGGACGGCCGCGGCGCGAGTACGTCGTTGCGGAGGACGCCGACGGCATCGCCGGCTACGGCGGGCTCGACCACGCGGGTGACACCAGCGACGTCATGACCATCGCGACGCTGCCCCGGGCGCGCGGCACCGGCCTGGGCCGCCGGCTGCTCGCCGAGCTCGTCGACCGGGCCCGGGCCGCCGGGGCCGAGCGGCTCGTGCTCGAGGTCCGGGCCGACAACGTCGCGGCGCGCGGGCTCTACGACTCCGCCGGGTTCGGGCTGCTGCAGTCCCGACGCGGCTACTACCCGGGTGGGGTCGACGCGCTCGTCCTCGCCCTCGACCTGACGCAGGAGACGCAGGCATGACGGATGCACCACTCGTCCTCGGCATCGAGACCTCGTGCGACGAGACCGGCGTCGGCATCGTCCACGGCACCGAGCTGCTCGTCGACGCCGTCGCCTCGAGCGTCGAGGAGCATGCCCGCTTCGGAGGCGTCGTGCCCGAGGTCGCCTCCCGGGCGCACCTCGAGGCGATGGTCCCGACCATCGAGCGGGCCTGCCGTGAGGCCGGCGTGGCCCTGACCGACCTCGACGGCATCGCCGTGACCGCTGGCCCGGGGCTCGCCGGTCCGCTCATGGTCGGCGTCGCCTCGGCCAAGGCCTTGGCCGTCGCTCTCGGCCTGCCGATCTACGGGGTCAACCACCTCGCGAGCCACGTCGCCGTCGACATCGTCGAGCACGGCCCGCTGCCCGAGCCGACGATGGCGATGCTCGTCAGCGGTGGGCACTCGTCGCTGCTGCTCGTCCCCGACGTCACGCACGACATCCGCAGCCTCGGGTCGACGATCGACGACGCGGCGGGGGAAGCCTTCGACAAGGTGGCCCGGGTGCTCGGGCTGCCCTTCCCCGGGGGCCCGCACATCGACCGGGCGGCGAGCGACGGGCAGATCGCCATCGACTTCCCCCGGGGGCTGTCCAATCGCAAGGACATGGAGCGCCACCGCTTCGACTTCTCCTTCTCCGGGCTCAAGACCGCCGTCACCCGGTGGATCGAGGCCGAGCGCGCCGCTGGTCGGGAGGTGCCGGTGGCCGACGTCGCCGCGTCCTTCCAGGAGGCGGTCGTCGACGTGCTCACCCGCAAGGCGGTGCTCGCGTGCACCGAGCACGACGTCGCTGCCCTGCAGGTCGGTGGTGGGGTGGCGGCCAACTCGCGGTTGCGGGCCATGGCACAGCAGCGCTGCGACGACGCAGGCATCCAGCTGCGCGTCCCGCGGCCCGGCCTGTGCACCGACAACGGCGCCATGGTGGCGAGCCTCGGCGCGCAGATGATGCTCAAGGGGCGCCCGGCGAGCGATGTCTCGCTGCCGGCCGACAGCTCGCTGCCGGTGACCGACGTGCGCACCGGCCTGCCGGTGCACGTCGACCACGACCACGCCCACTGACCCCCTTCGCCTGTGTATTTCCCTAGGGAGATGCGTAGGTGGGGCCGTATTTCCCTAGGGAAATGCGTAGGTGGGGCCGTATTTCCCTAGGAAAATGCGCAGGTGGGCTCAGCCGCAGCGCAGCAGGCCCATGTCCTCCTTGAGAGTCAGCACCCGGGTCACCGAGGCCGTGACCTGCTTGCCGAAGGCCGTGTCGCCCTTCGCCTTGGTCTCGATCGCGGAGACCATCGTCGGGACCTGGCTCGGGTCGGCGGTCAGCACGATGTCGCCACCGGCAGCGACGAACTTCGTCGCCCGCTCCGGCACCGGGGTCGCGGCGACCGCCTTGGCCGCACCGACGTCGTCGGTGATGACGACGCCGTCGAAGTCCATGTCCTCGCGGAGCATGCCGGTGACGATCTTCTGCGAAAACAGGGCGGGCGTCTCGCCGTCGATCTTCGAGTACCTGGCGGAGCCGACCATGACGATCTTGGTCCCGCCCTCGATGGTTTCGGCGAAGGGGGCGAGGTAGGGGTCCTTCGTCGTCGCCGTGGAGTCGGTGATGCCGGTGGCCTGCAGGTCGGTGTTGCCGGTGATCCGACCGATGCCCGGGAAGTGCTTGACCGTCGGCTCCACGCCGGCGTCCTGCATGCCGCGGGCGAAGGCGAGCGAGCCCTTGCCGGCGGCCACCGGGGTCGAGCCGTACTGCCGGTCCCACTTGCCGATCGGCTCGTTGGCCCGTCCGATGTCCGCCGGGACGGTGTCGGCGACGGGGGCGAGGTTGACGTTGACACCCGCCTGCTTGAGCTCGCTGCCCCACGCCTGGGCCGAGGCCCGCAGGTCGGCGTCCTGGGCCTGCTCGAGGCCGGAGGGCATCGGGGTGAAGCCCGTGCCGGTGAGCTGCTGGACCTCGCCACCCTCTTGGTCGGCCGCGACGAGCATGCCGACCTTGGTGCCGTCGACGGTCGGGGCGACCTCCTGCAGGTGCTGACTGGCGGCAGCCGCGGTGGAGCGGTCCTGCCAGCCGCCGAGGTAGAGCATCGAGCCCAGGCCCTGCGCCCCGATGACCTGGTCGAGGCTGGTCGCCGGGCCCGGCTGCATGGCGGCCATGATCAGCTGGCCGGCCTGCTGGGTGGGCGTCATGGCGTCGCGTACCCGCGAGACGCAGGCGCTGGCCTTCGGGCCGTCCGCGGTCGCGGAGGCCGAGCTCGAGGACCGTGAGGAGGTGCTCGAGGAGGTCGGCGACGACGACGCGGAGGTCGAGGTCGACGTGCTCGACCCGGAGCTCGCCGGAGACGACGTCGAGCCGGTCGGGTCCTCTCCGGTCCCGCCGCCGCACCCGACGAGGGCGAGGACGGCGAGGCCTGCGGCGGCGCGGGTCAGGTGACGGGCTCGGGTCGACATGGCATGCACGCTACCTGCGAGGGCGAAGGGGGGCCCCGGGCTCGGGCGCGCAGACCCCTGTACGCGGCGCGCCGTTGCCGCTACCGTGTCCCACGACACACGTCTGTGGAGGCGCGATGCGTGTACGTACGTCGATGTCCCGGTGGTTCTTTGCCGCCGTCCTGACCATGTTCGGTGCCGTGGCCGGTGCGCCGTCGTCGTCCGCCGCAGAGATCGAGTCGGGGGGACCGCTCACCTCGATCGACATCTCGCCGGTGCTCAACTGCGACGTGCGCTACGAGGGCGACGTGATGGGTGAGTGGTACGACGACATCGCCTGCGGCACCTTCGTCGCCTTCGACGACCGGCTCTTCGGCCCCGAGAGGGTCCCGGCGGGTGGCGATGCCACCCTGGTCGACAACTACGAGCCCTTCACCGCGGTCTCGCAGAGCGGGCCGACCGGGGCCGGAACGAGTGCCAGTCCCTACACCGTCACCACGACGGTCGGTCTGGGTGACACCGGGGCGACGCTAACGCAGGTCGACACCTACGTCGCCGGGGCGACCGCCTACCGGACGGACATCCGCATCACCGGCGGTGCGACCACCGGTGATGCCGTGGTCTTCCGCGGTGGCGACTGCTACCTCCAGGACAGCGACTTCGGGCTCGGGCAGGTCCTCGACGGCAACTCCCCGGTCTGCAAGGCGCAGCCTGACTCCGTCAACCCCGAGCGGGTCGAGGGCATGCGGCCACTGAGCAGCGGTGCCGCCTACATCGAGGCCGGGTACAACCAGGTGTGGGAGGCGATCGGCAGAGGCGAGATGCTGCCCAACACCTGTCGCTGCGACGAGCGGATCGACAACGGCATCGCGATCTCGTGGACTCGGGAGATCAGCCAGGGCGCCACCGTGACGCTGTCGAGCCTGACCTTCTTCTCACCCGTCGGCACGACTCCGCTCACCGTGAGCAAGACGGTTGACCAGTCCGAGGTGTCGGCCGGCTCCGAGGTCACCTACACGATCCGGGTCTCCAATCCCGGGGCGACGAGCCAGGTCGTGAGCTCGGTGACTGACTCGCTGCCCGCCGGGTTCACCTACGTGCCGGGCTCGACGACCGGCGCGACGACGAACGACCCGACGGGCACCACCGACCTGACGTGGACGGATGACATCGAGGTACCTGCGGCGACGGGCGACACCCCGGGCTCGGTGTCGTTGAGCTTCCGGGCCACCGTCTCCGACGTCGCAGGGACGTACACCAACACGGCCAGTGCGACGGGCGAGGGCGTGACCGTCGTCGCCGCCGAGGACACCGCCCCGGTCACCGTCACGGCAGCGAGCCCGACGACCGCCACCTCGACGACCTCGACCTCCACCTCGACGACATCGTCGAGCAGCACGTCGACGAGCACCACCTCCACCTCGACCAGCTCCACCCCGACGTCGACGACGACGAGCGACCCGACGGCGACCACGAGCCAGCCGACCTCGACGACGACCGGGGGGCCGACGGCGACCGTCTCCGGTGGCCCGGAGACACCTGACGTCGTCCAGACCGACGGTGGGCCGATGGACTCCGCGTCAGGCGGCGCACTCGTGGTCCTCGCCGGTGCGGCCGGTCTGGGTCTGCTGCTCGCCCTGCGGTGGAGCGTGATGCGGCCGAGCCGACGCCACTGACGCGGGGCGGCAGACTTAGCCGTCGGCGAGAGCAGCCGGGCGCACGACGAGGACAACTTGGTCGCCGCCGACGCGCGTGAGCACGATGGTCGCGCTCTCGCCGGACCCTGCGCCGCGGCCGATCTTCAGCTGCTTGCGCAGCTGGTCCTCGTCGAGCCGGATCCCGCGCTTCTTGACCGTCAGCCCGGTGATGCCGCGCTCGCGCAGCCAGGCGCGCAGGCCCTTGACGGTGAAGGGCATCGCCTCGAGGACCTCGTAGCGGCGGGCGTGGCCGAGGTCGAGCGCCTGATCGCTCGTGACGTAACCCAGGCCGGTCTCGAGCTCGATGCCCGAGACCGCGCCGGTGACGGTGCCGATGAGCCCGGCCCGCGTGACCGCACGGTCGGCCTCGTAGAGCCAGGTGCCCGTGTCGTCGAGGGAGTGCGCGACGCCGGGGTCCTCCTCGCAGGTGCGCTGGTCGACCTCGACGGGCGGGGCCCCCTTGCGCAGGACGCGGGCGGACCGGCCGGCCTCCTTGACGAGCGGCCCCCACCAGACGGTGCACTCGAGGACGGTGCCCTGCCACGAGGTCCACTGGGCCTCGGTGCCGAGCGGTGGGATGTCGTGGGGGAGCGACGGGGAGAGCTTGGCCCCGGTCGCGGGCACGTCGCGGGCGACGGAGAGCACGAAGTCCCACGACGGTGAGATCTCGTCGAGCCGGAAGACCCGTCGGGTGCGCCCGGAGCGGTCGGCCACGCCCGGGGTGCGGCGGGCGGGGTCGAGCCACACGCCGGCGCGGGAGCGAAGGGGGGTCCAGCGGCGCCTCGAAGTCCTCGGCCACGCCCGTGCGCGCCCGGCTGTCGGGCCACGGCCGCAGGTTGACGTCGGCAATGGCGGCAGTGAGCGGGTCGGCGTCGACGCCGTGGACGGTGACGCCGAGAGCGCTCATCGCCATTGCGTCCGAGCCGATGCCGCAGCCGAGGTCGTGGACCGTCGCGAGGCTCGCCGCGGCGTAGCGGCCGGCGTGGGTGGCGGCGACCTCGAGCCGGCTGGCCTGCTCGAGGCCGTCGGGGGTGAAGAGCATGCCATCGGCGAACTCGCCGAACTTGTCGCGGGCCCGGCCCTGGAGGCGCTTCTGCGTCATCAGGCCGGCGGCCTGCTCGGCGGTGAGTCCATCCCTGCGCAGGCGGTCGGTGACCGTGACGGCCTCCGCCTCCGTGTACTCGGGGAGATCGTGCAGGTGGGCATGCCCCTCGGGGGAGGCGAGCCAACGCACGGTCTGGATGTCCACAGGCGCATTGTCCATGGTGGGTGCCCGATCCGCAGCCGCCACCCTCGCTGGCACTCGGGTTGACCGAGTGCCAAATGGCGTCCTAGATTGATCTTGGCACTCACCACTGGCGAGTGCCAGATGCCACGGTTGGACGACCCCCGCGACGGCGCCCGGCCAGGCTTCGCCCCAGAACTCACATTCGTCCCACAGAAGGAGTCACCGTGTCGGTTTCCATCAAGCCGCTCGAGGACAGGATCGTCGTCAAGGGCATCGAGGCGCAGCAGACCACCGCCTCCGGCCTCGTCATCCCGGACACCGCCAAGGAGAAGCCGCAGGAGGGCGAGGTCGTCGCCGTCGGCCCCGGCCGTTTCAACGACGACGGTGACGAGCGCGTCCCGATGGACATCTCCGTCGGCGACCGCGTCATCTACTCCAAGTACGGCGGCACCGAGATCAAGCACGGTGGCGAGGAGTACCTCATCCTCTCCGCCCGCGACGTGCTCGCGATCCTCGCCTGAGCACTGCGCACGACACACAGCTGACGCCCCGGGTGCGGCCCTCTCCCGGGCCCGCCGGGGCGTCGCGCTTCATCTCCCTTCGTCAAGAACCTAAGGACAGACATGGCCAAGGAACTGGAGTTCAACGACTCCGCCCGTGACGCCCTCCAGCGCGGCGTCGACCAGCTCGCCAATGCCGTCAAGGTGACGCTCGGCCCCAAGGGTCGCAACGTCGTCATCGACAAGCAGTGGGGCGCCCCGACGATCACCAACGACGGCGTGACCATCGCCCGCGAGATCGAGCTCGAGGACCCGTACGAAAACCTCGGCGCGCAGCTCGCCAAGGAGGTCGCGACCAAGACCAACGACGTCGCCGGTGACGGCACGACGACCGCGACCGTCCTCGCCCAGGCCATGGTCAAGGAGGGCCTGCGCAATGTCGCCGCCGGTGCCGCTCCGTCCGGCCTCAAGCGGGGCATCGACAAGGCCGTCGAGGCCGTCTCCGCGCGCCTCCTCGAGATCGCCCGCGAGGTCGAGGGCAAGGAGGAGATCGCCCAGGTCGCCTCCCTCTCCGCCCAGGACCAGGGCATCGGCGGGATCATCGCCGACGCCTTCGACAAGGTCGGCAAGGACGGCGTCATCACCGTCGAGGAGTCCTCGACCGCCGAGACCGCGCTCGACTTCACCGAGGGCATGCAGTTCGACAAGGGCTACATCAGCCCCTACTTCGTCACCGACCCGGAGCGCATGGAGGGTGTCCTCGAGGACGCCTACGTCCTGATCAACCAGGGCAAGATCTCCACGATCCAGGACATCCTCCCGGTGCTGGAGAAGGTCGTCCAGAGCGGCAAGCCGCTGCTCATCATCGCCGAGGACATCGAGGGCGAGGCCCTCTCCACCCTCGTGGTGAACAAGCTCAAGGGCGTCTTCAACGTCGCGGCCGTCAAGGCCCCGGGCTTCGGCGACCGCCGCAAGGCGATGCTCCAGGACATCGCCATCCTCACCGGCGGTCAGGTCATCGCCGAGGAGGTCGGCCTCAAGCTCGACCAGGTCGGTCTCGAGGACCTCGGTCAGGCCCGTCGTGTCGTCGTCACCAAGGACGCGACGACGATCATCGACGGCCAGGGTGCCGCCGACGACGTCACCGGTCGGGTCAACCAGATCAAGTCCGAGATCGAGCGGACCGACTCCGACTGGGACCGCGAGAAGCTCCAGGAGCGCCTCGCGAAGCTCGCCGGTGGCGTCTGCGTCATCCAGGTCGGTGCCCACACCGAGGTCGAGCTCAAGGAGAAGAAGCACCGCATCGAGGACGCGATCTCCGCGACCCGCGCGGCCATCGAGGAGGGCATCGTCGCCGGCGGTGGCTCCTCGCTCGCCCACGCGGTCTCCGTCGTCGAGAGCCTCGGCCTCGAGGGTGACGAGCAGGTCGGCGCCAACATCGTGCGGACCGCCGGCGTCGAGCCGCTGCGCTGGATCGCCGAGAACGCCGGTCTCGAGGGCTACGTCGCCGTCGCCAAGGTGCAGGAGCTGACCCCCGGTCAGGGCCTCAACGCCGCGACCGGCGAGTACGGCGACCTCATCGGCCAGGGCGTCATCGACCCGGTCAAGGTCACCCGCTCCGCGCTCGTCAACGCCGCCTCGATCGCGTCGATGGTCCTGACCACCGACACGCTCGTCGTGGACAAGAAGGAAGACGAGGACGAGGGCCACGGCCACTCGCACTGACGTCCGACCCCACGAAGGGGGGCGGCGCACCGATCCGGTGCGCCGCCCCCTTCGTCGTCCGCCGGTGCTCTGAGAGGTCGCCCGTCTCGGAGGGGGGAGTCCGGTGGGCGTGTCGTGCTCGGTACGCGTCGGTATGCCGCACGACACGCCCACCTGATGTGTCGGACCGGGCGTGGCCTGACTGCTCGAAGGGACCTTGACGCCACTATTCACATAGTGAATAGTGGCCCTCGTGACGACCGGACACGTGCTCATGGGGCTGCTGAGCAGGGGGGCCGCAGCACGGGTACGACCTGAAGCGTCACCACGACGAGCTGCTCCCGGCGGCGCGACCGATGGCCTTCGGGCAGGTGTACGCGGCGCTGGGGCGGCTCGCCGGCAAGGGGCTCGTGGCCGAGGCGACGACGGAGCAGGGGAGCGGCCCGGAGCGGCTCGTCTACGAGCTCACCGACGCCGGCCGCGCGGAGGTGGACGCCTGGGCAGGAGCCCCGGACGGTCCCGGCGAGCACGTCGCCAACCCGCTCGCCACCAAGGTCGCGGTCGCCCTGCTCGTGGGTGGACCCGACGCCGCCGCGACCTACCTGCGCCGCCAGCGCGCGGCCCACCTCGAGCGCATGCGCTCGCTGACCCGCGACAAGCGGGAGGCGAAGGGGGACCTGCACCGGGTCCTCGCCGCCGACTACGCACTGAGCCACCTCGACGCCGACGTCCGGTGGATGGAGGACGCGCTCGAGCGCGTCCACGACCTCGAAGGGGAGCAGGGATGACGACACCGCACGAGGGCCACGCGCTACCCGTCGACGCGACAGGCGTCGTGCACGACTACGGGCGTCGGCCGGCGCTGCGCGGCGTCGACCTGTCGGTCGCGGAGGGAGAGCTCGTCGCGGTCACCGGGCCGAGCGGCTCCGGCAAGTCGACGCTCCTGCACGCCCTCTCCGGGGTCATCCGGCCGGACGAAGGGGAGGTGAGGGTCGGTGACCGTGCGGTCACCTCGATGTCGGAGGACGAGCGCTCGCGACTGCGCCGCACGCAGGTCGGCGTGCTCTTCCAGTTCGGGCAGCTGCTCGACGAGCTGACCCTGGCCGACAACGTCGCCCTGCCGCTGCTGCTGGAGGGGCGCCGGCGGGGCGAGGCGCTCGAGACGGCCGGGGCCTGGCTGGCCCGGGTCGGCATCGGGGACCTGGCCGATGACCTGCCGACGCAGGTGAGTGGCGGGCAGGCCCAGAGGGCCGCCCTCGCGCGAGCGCTCGTGACCAACCCGGGGGTGCTCTTCGCCGACGAGCCCACCGGGGCGCTCGACTCGCGCGCCGGCGAGTCTGTCATGGAGCTCATCACCGACGTCGCCGCCGAGGAGGGGCTGACGGTCGTCCTCGTCACCCACGACGCCCGCATCGCGGCCTACGCCGACCGCGAGGTCATCCTGCGCGACGGCCGGCTCGACGTCGACGACACGGCGCCGGTCCGATGAGCCTCGCGTGGTCGGAGGCGGCCCGGCTCGGGGCGAAGGGAGGCCCCGCAGACCGGTTGCGCCGTGGCCTGATGCTCGTCTGCTCCGCACTGGGGGCGGTGCTCGCGGCCGCGGCCGCCACCGTGCCGTCGCAGTGGGGTGAGGGCGTCGGCAACTCCTCGGTGCTCGGCCTGCTGCTCGTGGACCGCGACGTCTCGGTTGGGGTGCTGGTCGCCCTCCTCGTCATGGCGCTGCCCGTGGCCCACCTGGCGGTCCAGGCCGTGCAGGTCGGGGCGCCCGCGCGCGACCGGCGGCTCATGGCCCTGAGGGCTGCTGGCGCGACCCTCGCCGACGTGCGGCGGGTCGTGCGCACGGAGGCGCTGGTCTGGTGCTCCCTCGGTGCCGCGCCGGGTCTCGTCACCTACGTCGCAGCCCTGCGCGTCGCGCCGCACGTGCTGCAGGTCCAGTACGCAGATCGCGAGGACGAGGTGCGAGGGAGCGGCGAGCTGGCCGGCACCGTGCCCGTGCTCGGGCTCGACGTCTGGCCGCACCCGCTCGTGCTCGTGGCGGCAGCAGCCGCCATCCCGTGCCTCGCCTCGCTGCTCGTGCCGCGTGTGGTCCGACGGGCGCCGGTGCTCGCGTCGGCCCCGCCCCCGGACGGGCGCCCGATGAGTCCGCGGCTCGCCGCGATCTACCTCGGCAGCGCCGTGGTGGCCGGGGCCTGCGTGCTGGCGATGATCTTCGTCCCCGTGGCCGGCGACAGCTGGCAGGGCGAGGTGATGGGGTGGCTCTTCGTCCCCTTCGTGCTCGCGACCTTCGTCCTGGGGCTGTGCACCCTCGTCGTGCTCGCCTCCGGTACGGCGGCCCGGGTGGGCCGGGTCCTGGTCCGTCGGGGTGGGGCCGTGGGTCTCCTCGCGGGGCGCCGGATGCAGGCGCAGCCGGGTCTGGCCTCCCGGTCAGCGGTCTCCCTCGTCCTCGTCGGCTTCGTCGCCGGTCTGGCCGTCCCGCTGCAGGGTGTCATCGAGTCCGAGTACATGGCGCAGCGGACCGATGGCGGGTCCATCGTCTACAGCGTGCCTACGCTCGACCTGCTCTACTACTCGCTGCCGGTCGTCGCCGCGCAGGTGCTGGCCGTGGTGGCCGGCGGGCTCGCCGCGATCGGTCTGCTCGTCGCCGTCGCCGAGCAGGTCTCGCTGCGAGGCGCCGACCTGGCCAGGCAGGTGGCCCTGGGGGTCCCACGTCGCGTCATCCGCACGGCACTGGTCGTCGAGACGGCCACCCCAGCCGCCGTTGTGACGACGGTGGCGCTGCTCCTCGGCGCGGCTGTCCCGGTGCTCTCGGTGACGCTCACCGGCAATGCCTCACTCCTGGGCCGGGTCGAGTGGGCTCGGCTCGCCGGGATCTGGGTGGCTCTGCTGGCCGCGGTCGGCCTCGCGGCGTGGGTCGGGGGCCGTGCGCTGCCGAGCGCCACCGGTGCTCGACGGATCCGCGACCGGGAGTGACCCCGTTCGCGCGAAGGGAGTGTCAGGCCGTGACGATGACGCGGACCTCGACGGTCTCGGGCAGGTCGCGCAGGCGCTGCTCGGTGTCGGCGGGCAGGCCGCTCGCCAGGTCGGTGACGGCGTAGCCGTACTCGCCCTTGGTGCTCAGCTGCTGGCTGTCGATGTTGACGTCGCCCTCGGAGAGGATCGTGTTGACCCGGGCGAGGACACCGGGGACGTTCTTGTGCAGGTGGAGGATGCGGGTGCCGCCGTCGGCGACCGGTGCCGCGACCGCCGGGACGTTGACCGACATGGTTGTCGCACCGGTGCTCGCCCAGTCGCGCAGCTTGCCGGAGACGTAGCGCCCGATGTCGAGCTGGGCCTCCTCGGTGGACCCGCCGACGTGGGGGGTGAGGATGACGTTGGGGATGCCCTGCAGGCAGTTGTGGAAGGGGTCGCCCGCCTTCTTGGGCTCGCTCGGGAAGACGTCGACGGCCGCGCCGGCGATGTGCCCCGACAGGAGGTTGTCGCGCAGCGCCTCGAGGTCGACGACGAAGCCGCGCGAGAGGTTGAGGAAGAGGCTGCGCGGGCGCATCTTGGCAAACTGCTCGGCGCCGAAGTTGCCCGCATTGCCCGCGCGGCCGTCGACGTGGAGGGTGATCGTCTCGCAGGTCTCGAGCAACTCGTCGAGGGTCTCGCACTTCTTGGCATTGCCGAGCGGGAGCTTGTCCTCGAGGTCGTAGAAGGACACGTGCATGCCGAAGGCCTCGGCGACGACCGACAGCTGGGCGCCGATGTTGCCGTAGCCGATGATGCCGAGGGTGCGTCCGCGGACCTCGTGCGCGCCCTTCGCCGACTTGTCCCAGACGCCTGCGTGGAGCGCGGCGTTCTTGTCCGTCAGGCGGCGGGCCAGCGAGATGATCTCGCCGAGCGCGAGCTCCACGACGCTGCGGGTGTTGGAAAAGGGGGCGTTGAAGACGACCGTGCCGGCCTGGGCGGCGGCGTCGAGGTCGATCTGGTTGGTGCCGATGCAGAAGGCGCCGATGGCCTTGAGCTCGGGCCGGGCCTCGATGACCGCCCGGGTGACCTTGGTCTTGGAGCGGATACCGACCATGTCGACACCCTCGAGCGCGGCGATCAGCTCGGTCTCGTCGAGCGCACCGGAGCGGGTCTCGACCTCGAAGCCGGCGTCGGTGAGCGCCTCACGGGCGGCCTCGTGGATGTTTTCCAGCAGCAGAACCTTCACGTCGGCAGGGTATGCCCGCCCCCGATGCGACCTCGCACGCGCCCGCCATGCGGAACCAAGGCCCCACGGGCGCAGGGCCGCTGGCTAGGGTGTGGGCATGCGTCTCCTGGGTGTCCTCGGTGGAATGGGCTGGTCGGCGACGGCGGAGTACTACCGCCGTCTCAACGAAGGGGTCGAGGCCCGGCTCGGGGGCCTGCACAGCGCCCGGGTGCTCATCCACAGCGTCGACTTCCAGGCCGTCGACGACGCAGACGAGTCCGGCGACTGGGACGCGATGGCCGACATCCTCGTCGAGGCCGCCCGGAGCCTGCGCGCCGGTGGCGCCGAGGGCATCCTCCTGGCCGCCAACACGATGCACGCGGTCGCCGACCGCATCTCGGCGGACCTGGACATCCCCTTCTTCCACATCGCCGAGGCCACGGCCGAGCGGGTGGCCGGCGCCCACCAGCGCCGGGTCGGTCTGCTCGCGACGGCGACGACGATGGGGGGCGACTTCTACACGACCCCCTTCGAGCGGCGCGGGATCGACGTCGTCCTGCCGGACCCGGCCGACCGGCCGGAGGTCGACCGGATGATCTACGAGGAGCTCGTCCCCGGGATCATCAAGGACAGCTCGCGCAAGGAACTGCGGCGGATCATGCAGGGCATGGCCGATCGGGGCGCCGAGGGCGTCGTGCTCGCGGGCACCGAGCTCGGGCTGCTGCTCGAGGAGGACGACTGCCCGGTGCCGCTGCACGACACCACGGCCGTGCACGTCGACGAGGCGCTCACCTGGATGCTCGCGGAGGGCTGACCCTTCGAGACGGTCGCTGCGCGACCTCCGGGTCCTGAGGAGCGAGTCCGCGCAGCGGGCGAGTGTCTCGAAGGGCAGGGGCCGTGGGTGGTGGAGACGGTCGCTGCGCGACCTCCTCAGGGGCCGTGGGTGGTGGAGACGGTCGCTGCGCGACCTCCGCGCCCTCAGGAGCGAGTCCGCGCAGCGGGCGAGCTTCTCGAAGGGCAGGGACCGTGGTCACCAGGGGACGTCGATCTCCGCCTCGCCGGTGACGACCTCGATCTGCTGACCGCCCATCTCGACGACGCTGCCGGCGCGGATCTGGGCGCCGCGGCGGGTCTCGGGGGCGCCGTCGACGCTCACCTGACCGGCGGCGATGACCTCACGGGCCATGACGCCGTCCTCCACCAGGCCGGCCAGCTTGAGCAGCTGGCCGAGGCGGATCGACTCGTCGCGGATGTGGACCGGTGCGGGAGAGCTCACGCCACCAGACTAGGTGGCGAAGGGGGAGCGCTCAGCCCGCGAGGCCGGCCCGGGAGATGTCCCGCCCGGCGAGGACGACCTGACGCTCGTCCTCGGTCATGCCGCCCCAGACCCCGAAGGGCTCGCGGATGGCCAGCGCGTGCGCGCGGCAGGCGGCGATGACGGGGCAGGAGGAGCAGATCTCCTTGGCGGCGGCGTCACGCAGACGGCGGGCGGCGCCACGCTCGCCGTCGGGGTGGTAGAAGGACTCGCTGCCGGTCTCGCGGCAGGCTCCCTCGAACTGCCACTCCCACAGGTCTGCCACCGGTCCGGGTGCGGTGCCGTCGTGTCCCATGTCTGTCCCTCCAGAGAAGCCGTGTGGAGGGACCCCGTCGCCTCCGCGTTCCTGAGGGACAACCTAAGGAGATCGAGGCCAACGCAGGTCGTCTGCAGGGTATGGATTCCCCCCGGAAATGCGGCCTTTGGTCAGGAAATGGTCAGGTCAGCGACGCCCTCGAGGTGGCTTAGGATATGGAGATGGATTTCGGTGACCCGACCACCCGTGACGACTCCGGGGCCGGTGTCCCGGACCCCTTCGCCAAGCTGGGGCTGACCTACGACGACGTCCTCCTGCTGCCCGGCTACAGCGAGTTGGCGCCCGGGGACCTGGACACGACGACGCGCCTGACGCGCGAGATCTCCATCCGCACGCCCCTCATCTCGGCGGCCATGGACACCGTGACCGAGTCGCGGATGGCCATCGCCATGGCGCGCCAGGGTGGCATCGGGGTGCTCCACCGCAACCTCTCCATCGAGGACCAGGCCTACCAGGTCGACCTCGTCAAGCGGACCCAGACCGGCATGATCACCAACCCCGTCGTCATTGGCCCCGAGGCCACCCTCGACGACCTCGACCAGCGGTGCGGCGAGTACCGCGTCTCGGGTCTGCCCGTCGTCGACGGTGACAACGTGCTCATCGGCATCATCACCAACCGCGACCTGCGCTTCACGCCCGTGGCCGAGTGGTCCACGACACTCGTGCGCGACGTCATGACCCCGATGCCCCTCATCACCGCCCCGGTCGGCATCTCCCACGAGGACGCGACCCTGCTGCTGCGCCAGCACAAGCGCGAGCGGCTGCCGATCGTCGACGACGCGGGCAAGCTGGCCGGGCTCATCACGGTCAAGGACTTCGTCAAGAGCGAGCAGTTCCCCAATGCGAGCAAGGACGCGCAGGGCCGCCTGCTCGTCGGCGCGGCCATCGGCTACTTCGGCGACGCCTGGGAGCGGGCGACGACCCTCATCGACGCCGGCGTCGACGTCCTCGTCGCCGACACGGCGCACGGGCACGTCCGCCTGCTGCTCGAGATGTGTGAGCGGCTCAAGAAGGACCCGGCGACCCGCCACGTCCAGATCATCGGCGGCAACGTCGCCACCCGCGAGGGGGCGCAGGCCTTCATCGACACCGGCGTCGACGCGATCAAGGTGGGCGTCGGGCCGGGCTCGATCTGCACGACCCGCATCGTCACCGGTGTCGGTGCCCCGCAGATCACCGCGGTCCACGACGCCTCCCTCGCCGCGCGCCCGGCCGGCGTCCCGGTCATCGCCGACGGCGGCCTGCAGCACTCGGGTGACATCGCCAAGGCGCTCGTCGCCGGTGCCGACAGCGTCATGGTCGGCTCGCTCCTCGCCGGCTGCGAGGAGAGCCCGGGCGAGCTGATCTTCGTCGGCGGCAAGCAGTTCAAGGCCTACCGCGGCATGGGCAGCCTCGGCGCCATGAGCAGCCGCGGCAAGAAGTCCTTCAGCAAGGACCGCTACTTCCAGGCCGAGGTGACGAGCGACGACCAGCTCGTCCCCGAGGGCATCGAGGGGCGCGTCGCCTACCGCGGCACCCTCGCCCAGGTCGCCCACCAGATGGTCGGCGGGCTGCGGCAGTCGATGTTCTACGTCGGCGCGGGCACGATCCCCGAGCTGCAGGCGAAGGGGAAGTTCGTCCGGATCACCTCCGCCTCCCTCAAGGAGAGCCACCCGCACGACATCGAGGCGATCGTCGAGGCACCCAACTACAGCGTCCGCTGACCGTGGCCGGGCCGGAGTCGAAGCGCGCGAAGGGCATCGGTGGGCCGCCGGGCAGTCTCCTGTGGTGGATCTCCCAGGTGGCCGGTCTCGTCGTGAGCCTCGTGCTCATGCTCGTGCTGGCCGCCGCGCTGTCGATGCTCACCCGGATGGTCGTCGAGGGCCGCACCGACCCGCCGCTCCACCCGCCGACGGTCGGCGTCTGGTGGCTCCTGTGCACCGGAGCGCTCCTCGTGCCGATGCTGCGTCAGACCTGGCAGGAGCTGGCCTCCGAGCAGGTCCACGTCGACGCGGCCGGCAACGAGCTGCGCATCGACCGGTGGTCGCCGGCCGAGGAGCGCGAGCGCTTCGCGGCGCTGGTCGGTGCCGTCGACCGGGGAGTCGCCGCCCCGCAGACAGATGCCGACGACCGCGATGCCGACGACCGGGCCGCGGCCGACGAGCCGGTCGTCGCGCAAGAGCGGGCACGTGAGCGACCGCAGCGGCAGGCCGCGCGGGAGACCGCAGCCGCGGTCGAGCCGGCGGGGCCGTCGGTGGGACCCGACGGCCGGTGGTCGGCCCCCCCTTCGCTGGCTCGAGCTGGCCGGCATGGTCTGCCTCGTCGGCTGGCTGCCGCTGCTGCTCGTCGCGGTGATCGTCTTCGCCGAGCTGCAGGACTCCGTCGCCTCGGAGTGGGGGCTGCTGCCGATGGCGCTGCTGCCGATCGGCTGGGTGCTGCTGTGGGTGCACCACCTGCTGCGGCACCGGTGGCTGCGCACCCGCGAGACCCGCAGCGACCTGGCCGGCCTGCACGGGATGACGGCCTTCGTCCTCGCCGTCGTGCTCGTGCTCGTCGCCCTGACCGGCCTGATCATGCGTGACGAGTTCCTCGGTGTCGCGCTCATCAGCTTCCCGCTCGCCGTCCTGTGCGGCTGGGTGGCCAAGCGCGAGATGCGGCACCACGTCCCCGAGCGCACGAGCAGCAGCGACGGCTCCGACACCCCCGTCGACATCACTCCCTTCGACTGACCGCCGCACGGTACGAGCGCATCTCGGCCCCACCGGTGGCCCTACGGTCGACCGACTCGGCCGCGAGGACCGCCCGGACGATGGCGCGGCTGACGCAGTCGGCGGCAGCGGTCTGCAGCTCCACGAAGGCGAAGGGGTCCACGGCCGGCCCGCCGGGTGTCGACAGGGCGAAGACCGTGTCGCCGTCGAACCCGGTGTGCACCGGCGAGAGCGCCCGGGCGAAGCCGTCGTGCGCGACACCCGCGAGCTTCGCGCAGCCCGCCTTGTCGAGCGCGGCATCCGTGGCCACCACGGCCAGGGTCGTCGCCGTCCCGGCCCGCAGCGCCTGCGCCTCGGCGGCCTGACGCTCCCAGTGGGCCTGCACCGCAACGGGATCGGGCTCGGGCACGTCGACCTCACCCGGTACCAGCAGGCGCTCGGCGAGCAGCCGACCGTCGGGGGAGAGCGGCGAGCCGACCGCGTTGACCGCGACGAGGGCGCCCACCGTCACCCCCGAAGGGAGCACGGCGCTCGCCGACCCGATGCCGCCGCGCAGCCCGCCGGCGCGGGCTCCGGTCCCGGCGCCGACACCCCCTTCGTCCACCGGGCCGTCGCTCGCCGCGAGGTAGGCGGCCCGGCCCTCGTCCGGGCCGGGGTGGTGACGCCACGACCCGGCCCGCCCGAGGTCGAAGAGGATCGCGGCCGGGACGATCGGCACGACCTCACCGGCTCCTGGGCCGGCCGGCCAGCCACGCCCCTCGTCGGCGAGCGCCGCGACGACGCCGTCCGCGGCGGACAGGCCGTAGGCGCTGCCGCCCGACAGGACGACGGCGTCGACGGCGTCGACGAGGTTGAGGGGGTCGAGCAGGTCGGTCTCGCGGGTGCCGGGGCCGCCGCCGCGCACGTCCACCCCACCGGTCGTGCCGACGGGCGGCACGACGACGCTCGTCCCGGTGAGCCAGCCGGGCTCGTCACGGGTGGCATGGCCGACCCGGATGCCCGGGACGTCGGTGATGGCGTTGTGCGCTCCGGGGTGCATGGCACCAGCATGCCCGCGGAGCCGGCCGCCCGGGAGGGGTGGGGATAGCCCTCTGCGTCGGTGGTTGACTGGAGCGATGACGACGAGCAGCGACCCGATCCGCGTCCTCGACGGCCACAACGACCTGCCGTGGCACCACCGCGAGGTGGCCGGCTACGACCTCGACGCCTGCGACATCGCCCAGCCGCAGCCGCACCTGCACACGGACCTGCCGCGGATGCGCGCAGGGGGCCTGGCCGCCCAGCTGTGGTCGGTGTGGGTGCCCTGCGAGCTCCAGGGCGAGGCGGCCGTCGCCGCGACGCACGAGCAGATCGACTTCGTCGCGGCCATGTGCGCCCGCTACGAGGAGATGGTCTCGGCGCGGACCGCGGCCGACGTGCACGCGGCGTGGGCGCAGGGCCGGCACGCCGCGCTCGTCGGGATGGAGGGCGGCCACAGCATCAACGAGTCGCTCGAGACCCTCGAGGGCTTCGCCGACCGGGGTGCCCGCTACATGACGCTCACGCACAACGACAACACGCCCTGGGCCGACTCGGCGACCGACGAGCGCGTGCACGGCGGACTGACCGACTTCGGTCGTGAGGTCGTCGCCCGGATGAACGACCTCGGGGTCGTCGTCGACCTGTCGCACGTGAGCGCGGAGACGATGCACGACGCCCTCGACGCGACGCGTCTACCCGTGATGTTCAGCCACTCCGGCGCGCGAGCGGTGTGCGACCACCCGCGCAATGTCCCGGATGACGTCCTCGAGCGCATCCCGGGCAACGGCGGGATCGTCATGGCCAACGTCGTGCCGAAGTTCGTCAACCCGGCCCGGGCCGACGAGGTCCTCGGACGCACCTGCGTCGTGCCCGACCCGGTGGCGACGCTCGACCACGTCGTCGCGCACTTCGAGCACCTGCGTGAGGTCGTCGGCATCGAGCACGTCGGCATCGGCGCGGACTACGACGGCGTCGACGAGACGCCGGTCGGGCTCGAGGACGTCGCGAGCTACCCGCGGCTGCTTGGCGCGCTGGGGGAGCGGGGCTGGAGCCGCAGCGACCTCGAGGCCCTCGCGCACGGCAACGTGCTGCGGGTCCTCGAGGCCACGGAGGTCTAGCGGGGCGGGCGCCGGCTCACATCCGCAGGTCGGGGAAGGGCGTGTCACCCTTCGGCGCCGGCGGGGCGTCGTGCACCGCCGACCCGCGCACGGTGTCCACGCCGGTGACGTTCTTCTTCACCGTCCGGGAGAGCCCGCTCAGCTGCTTGTGGTACTTGCCCTTGGTGCGCCGGTCGACGAAGCCGGTCGCCTTGTCGATGTAGTCGCCCGCCTTGTCGGGGTTGTTGCGCGCCCACTGGCGCGCGGTCTCGGTGGCGGTCAGGACGACAGCGGCGTTCTTGAACTTGGCCATGGGGCGGTCCTTCGGTCGGGGATGTACTCGCCACGGACAACGAAGGGGGACCACGCAGGATTCCGCGCGTGGCCCCCCTCCTTGGTCGGGTGGAGTCAGTGCATGAGCACCGGAGCGGCCTCGCCGGGCTCCTCGTCGAGCATGTGGCTCTCCTCGTGCTTGCGCGGGAGGAAGGCCGCGACGACGAGGGTCGCGAGGCACATGAAGGCCGAGACCCAGTAGGTCGCGGCGAAGGCCTCGGCCATGTCGACGCGCACTGCGTGCACGAGCGCGGCGGCACCGGCCTGCGGGTCGCTCGCGTACTGCGCCATGACCTGGGCGACCTCGGGGAACTTCGCGAGGAGCTGCTGCATCGCGCCCGGGTCGGTGACCTCGGCGCTCTCCTCGCCGAAGGCCTGCGCCTGACCGATGAGGGGACGGTCCTCGAAGCCACGGGTCAGGACGACCGATGCGATGGCCACGCCGAAGGAGCTCGCGACCTGCTGGGTGATGTTGAGCAGCGTCGAGCCGCGGGCCACCTGGTGGGCGGTGAGCGCCTTGAGCGAGCTCGTCATGAGCGGCATCATCGTTGCGCCCATGCCCAGACCCATGACGAAGAGCGCCGGGATGACGAAGCCCCAGTAGCTCGAGTCCGCGGAGAGCTGGGTGAAGGCGAACATGCCGCCGGTGATCAGGGCGATGCCGACGGGCACGATCCGGCCGACGGGGTACTTGTCGACCAGCATGCCGGCGATCGGCATGGTGACCAGGGCGCCGAGGCCCTGCGGGATCATCAGGACGCCCGCCATGGTCGTCGTCTCGCCCCGCACCTGCTGGAAGTAGGTCGGCATGAGGAGCAGGCCGCCGAAGAAGGCCGCGGCGAAGAGGAACATCGTCAGCGCGGCGATCGAGAACTGCCGGTTGCCGAGCAGACGCAGGTCGAGCAGCGGGTGCTTCGGGCGCATCGACCACCAGCCGAAGGCGAGGATGAGGACGAGCCCGGCCAGGGCGGTGCCGTAGACCTTGGGCGAGTTGACCGTGCCCTCCTCGGGGATCGACGAGACGCCGTAGAGGAAGAGCGCCAGGCCGGGCGACATGAGGAGCAGGCCGATGATGTCGAGCGACTCGGTGGGCTCGGTGTGGTCCTTGGGCAGGACGAGCGCGGCGTAGACGAGGGCGACGATGCCGAGGGGCAGGTTGATGAGGAAGATCCAGGTCCAGCTCGGGCGGCCCAGCCAGTGGGCGTTGTCGATGAGCCAGCCACCGAGGATCGGGCCACCGATCGGGCCGAGGAGCATCGGGATGCCGAGGATCGCCATGAGGCGACCGATGCGGTCCGGGCCGGCCGCGCGCGTCATGATCGTCATGCCGAGCGGCATGAGCATGCCGCCGCCGAGGCCCTGGACGACGCGGGCGCCGATGAGCATCTCGATGGAGGGCGCGAAGGCGCACAGGACGGAGCCGGCGACGAAGAAGGCGATCGCGGCGAGGTAGAGCCGCTTGGTGCCGAAGCGGTCAGCGGCCCAGCCGGTCAGCGGGATGACGGTGGCCAAGGCCAGCGTGTAGGCGGTGACGGTCCAGGCGACGGTCGAGTAGTGCAGCGGCTCGGGGCCCGTGGCCAGGTCGGTCTGGAAGTGCGGGAGCGCGACGTTGACGACCGTGATGTCGAGGATCGACATGATCGAGCCGAGGACGACGACGCCGGCGATCTTGAGGACGGCCGCGTCGATCTTGTCCGGATACTCCGTGGGCAGCGTGGGATCGTGCGCAGGTGCAGACACAGGGGTCTCCTGTCAGGGGTGCGAAGGGGGGAGGCGGCGGCCTCGTCGCCACCCTGGCCGGCGGGAGAGATACATGCGTCGGCCATGCAAGTATGCGCCGTCACCCACGAGGGGCCAAGCCCTTTAGGCTGGGCGGGTGAACGAGATCGAGATCGGCCGGGGCAAGCGTGGCCGCAGGGCCTACTCCTTCGACGACATCGCGGTGCTGCCGAGTCGACGCACGCGCGACCCCGAGGAGGTGTCGCTCGACTGGCAGATCGACGCCTACCACTTCGAGATGCCGGTCATCGCGGCCCCGATGGACTCGGTGATGTCGCCGGCGACGGCCGTCGCCTTCGGCGAGGCCGGCGGTCTGCCGGTCCTCGACCTCGAGGGCCTGTGGACGCGCTACTCCGACCCCGAGCCGCTGCTCGCGGAGATCGCCTCGCTCGACCCGGCCCTCGCGACGGCGCGGATGCAGGAGATCTACGCGGCCCCGATCCAGCCCGACCTGATCAGCGAGCGGCTGCGCGAGCTGCGGTCGGCCGGCGTCACGGTCGCCGGTGCGCTCAGCCCGCAAAACACGCAGCAGCACTGGAAGACCGTCGTCGACGCGGGGGTGGACCTCTTCGTCATCCGCGGCACGACGGTCTCCGCCGAGCACGTGAGCAGCCGGTCCGAGCCGCTCAACCTCAAGCGATTCATCTACGAGCTCGACGTGCCGGTCATCGTCGGTGGCGCGGCGAGCTACACCGCCGCCCTGCACCTCATGCGGACCGGTGCGGCGGGTGTCCTCGTCGGTTTCGGCGGGGGAGCGGCCCACACGACCCGCCAAGCGCTGGGGATCCACGCGCCGATGGCCAGCGCCGTGGCCGACGTCGCTGCCGCCCGCCGCGACTACCTCGACGAGTCCGGTGGCCGCTACGTCCACGTCATCGCCGACGGTGGCCTCGGGACGAGTGGCGACATCGTCAAGGCGGTCGCCTGCGGCGCCGACGCCGTGATGCTGGGTGCGGCGCTGGCCCGCGCGGCCGATGCCCCCGGTCGCGGCTTCCACTGGGGCGCCGAGGCGCACCACCCCGAGCTGCCTCGTGGGGCGCGCGTCGAAGTCGGCTCTGTCGCGCCGCTGCAGGAGGTGCTCTTCGGCCCGAGCAAGGTGGCCGACGGCACGACCAACCTCATCGGTGCGCTGCGCCGGGCCATGGCCACGACCGGCTACACCGAGGTCAAGGAGCTGCAGCGCATCGAGGTCGTCGTCGCGCCACACCAGCCGAGCTGACCCACCCCCACCTCGCCACCCCCCTTCCGCATCTGCCTCGGCACGTGCGGGAGGGGGTGCGCATTTCCCTAGGCAGATGCGGAAGGGGTGGCGCATTTCCCTAGGCAGATGCGCACTGGGGGTGGTATTTCCCTAGGGAAATGCGGGTGGAGGGCCCGGGGCGAAGGGGGAGGGGCCGCCTTCATGGGCCGATTCACGGACGTCCTCTGGCGCGTCCGGGGACCCCCGGTTACCGTGAGGTAATGACCTCGGAGATCATCGCTGACCCAGAGCTGGACCCCACGGCGACCTACGCGGTCGACCCCGCTCGTGCCCGGCGCTACGCCGGCCGCGTCGTCGCCTCGCCGACGGCGCAGACCTTCACGCGCACCTCGCCGCTCACGGGCGGCCCGATCGCCGCCCTGCCGCTCTCCGGGGAGGGCGACGTGCGTCGTGCCGTGGCCGGAGCCCGCGCCGCCCAGGCGCGCTGGGCCGCGACCTCCTTCGACGAGCGCCGTCGGGTGCTCCTGCGCTTCCACGACCTCGTCCTCTCCCACCAGGTCGAGCTGCTCGACCTGGTCCAGATCGAGTCGGGCAAGGTGCGCAAGCAGGCCTTCGAGGAGGTGCTCGACACCGCCCTCGCGGCGCGCTACTACGGCCGCACGGCCGAGTCGCACCTGCGGCCGCGCAAGGTGGCCGGCGCCTACCCGCTCCTCACCCAGACCCGCGTCCACCACCGGCCCAAGGGCGTCGTCGGCATCGTCTCGCCGTGGAACTACCCGCTGAGCCTGGCCATCACCGACGCGCTGCCCGCGCTCATGGCCGGCAACGCCGTCGTCCTGCGCCCCGACCAGCAGGGCTCGGTCACGGCCCTCGCGGGCGTCGAGCTGCTCCACGAGGCCGGTCTGCCCGAGGGCGTCCTCCAGGTGGTGCTGGGCCCCGGCTCCGAGACGGGGCAGGCGGTCGTCGACTCGACGGACTACGTCTGCTACACCGGCTCGACCGCGACCGGCCGTCGCGTCGCCCAGTCCGCGGCATCGCGACTGGTCTCCTTCAGCATGGAGCTCGGTGGCAAGAACTCGGTGTACATCGCCGACGACGCCGACCTCGACCGCGCCGTCGAGGGTGCGGTCCGTGCGTGCTTCTCCAGCGCCGGCCAGCTGTGCATCTCGACCGAGCGGGTCGTCGTGCACGAGGCGATCGCCGATGACTTCATCGCCCGCTTCGTCGCCGCCGTCGACGCCATGACGATCGGCACCGCCCTCGAGTACGGCTACGACATGGGCTCGCTGGTCAGCCAAGCGCAGCTCGACACGGTCACCGCCCACATCGAGGACGCCACGGCGAAGGGGGCGAAGGTCCTCACCGGTGGCAGGCACCGCCCCGACCTCGGGCCCTACGTCTTCGAGCCGACGGTGCTCGAGGGCGTCACCTCGGCGATGACCTGTCGCGACGAGGAGACATTCGGTCCGCTCGTGTCGATCTACCGGGTCGCCGACGACGCTGCCGCGATCGCGCTCGTCAACGACACCGAGTACGGGCTCAACTCCTCGGTGTGGACCCGCGACATCGCTCGCGGCCGGCGTCTGGCCGCCCGGTTCGAGACGGGGACGGTCAACATCAACGAGGCCTACGCCGCGGCGTGGGCCTCGATGGGTGCCCCGATGGGTGGGATGAAGGACTCCGGCATGGGTCGCCGCCACGGCGCGGAGGGCATCCTCAAGTACACGGAGGCCCAGACGGTCGCCGTGCAGCACCTGGTCCCGATCGCCCCCGCCTTCGGCATGAGCGACGCGCTCCACGCCAAGGTGCTCACCCTCGGGCTGCGCGCGATGAAGACGGCGGGCATGCGGTGACCCCGGCTGACGTCGACACCGCGGTCGACACCGACGTCCTCGTCATCGGCTCCGGCTTCGGGGGCTCGGTCGCCGCCCTTCGCCTGGCGGAGAAGGGCTATCGCGTGACGGTCCTCGAGGCCGGTCGGCGCTTCGCCGACGAGGACTTCGCCGAGACCAGCTGGGACCTGAAGAACTTCCTGTGGGCGCCCAAGGTGGGGATGTACGGCATCCAGCGCATCCACATGCTCAAGGACGTGATGATCCTCGCCGGCGCAGGTGTCGGCGGTGGCTCGCTCAACTACGCCAACACGCTCTACGTGCCGCCGGAGGTCTTCTTCCGGGACCGCCAGTGGGGCCACATCACCGACTGGCAGGCCGAGCTGCTGCCGCACTACGACATGGCGAGCACGATGCTCGGTGTCGTCACCAACCGGTGCGAGTCCGTCGTCGAGCAGGCCATGCGCGAGGCCGCCGACGAGATGGGTGTGGCCGACACCTTCCGCAAGACCCCCGTCGGCGTGCTCTTCGGCGACGACGACTCCCCGGAGCAGCAGGGCCGCACGGTCGCCGACCCCTACTTCGGTGGGGCGGGTCCCACGCGCACGACGTGCACCGAGTGCGGCAACTGCATGGTCGGCTGCCGGGTGGGCGCCAAGAACACGCTCGTGAAGAACTACCTCGCGCTTGCCGAGGGCCTGGGCGTGCAGATCGTGCCGATGCGCACGGTCACCCGGGTCGGGGTCGTCCCCGGCACCGACGGCCCCGACGAGGTCTACCGGGTGCGTCACGAGGCGACGGATGCCTTGGGGGACAAGACCGCTCGTGTCACGACGGCGCGCAAGGTCGTCGTCGCCGCGGGCACGTGGGGGAGCCAGCACCTGCTCCACGAGATGAAGGCGGACGGGGAGCTGCCGGCGATCAGCGACCGCCTCGGCGAGCTGACGCGGACCAACTCGGAGGCCCTCGTCGGTGCCCTCGCATCGTCGCCGCCGGAGGGCGAGCACGACCTGACGAAGGGGGTGGCCATCACCTCCTCCTTCCACCCGGACGAGTCGACCCACATCGAAAACGTCCGGTACGGGCGCGGGTCGGACGCGATGGGCATGCTCACCACGCTGCTCGCGCCGCCGCGGACAGGGCGCACCCCGCGCTTCCTCAAGCTCATCGCGGACCTGCCGAAGAACATCCCGGCGCTCATCGCGTGGTTCCCCCCGGGCACGCACTTCGCCGACAGCACGGTCATCGGCCTGGTCATGCAGTCGCTCGACAACTCGCTGACGACCTACCTGACGACCGGGCCGGGTGGGCGCCGGCGGCTGACCTCGAAGCAGGGCCACGGCGAGGAGAACCCGACCTACATCGAGGCCGGGCACGAGGGCATCCGGGTCCTCGCGGACAAGCTCTCGGCACGGCTCGGTCAACCCGTCTACCCCGGCGGCACGTGGAGCGAGGCCTTCGACATCCCGCTCACCGCGCACTTCCTCGGTGGGGCCCCCATCAGCGACTCGCCGGCCACCGGCGTCATCGACCCGTACCACCGCCTGTGGGGCCACCCGGGTATCAGCGTCGTCGACGGCTCGGCCGTCTCGGCCAACCTCGGCGTCAATCCTTCGCTGACGATCACCGCGCAGGCCGAGCGGGCCTTCTCGCTGTGGCCCAACGTCGGTGACGCCGACGTGCGGCCCGCCCAGGGTGATGCCTACCGCCGGCTCGACCCGATCGCGCCGAGGACGCCGGCGGTCCGCGAGTTCACCCACACCAGCTCGAAGGTGTCGCTGCCGATGCCGGCCGTGCGGGGTGCGTGAGCGGAGCACCCAGAGCGCTCACGTAGCCTGAGGCGGTGCTGCGGACCGCCTGTCGACCCCGATACCTCGGGTTGCTCGTCGTGGCGCTCGCGCTCGTCGCGCTCGGCATCATCGCCGGTCGCTGGCAGTGGTCAGTCGCCCACGACGTCGCCCGTGCCGAGGCCGTCCGCGAGGTCCAGGAGCGCCCGGTGCGGCCCGTCGCCGACGTCATCGCCCCGCACGAGGGCTTCCCCGACGACGGGTCGGGGCAGCGGATCAGCATGCGCGGCAGGTACGCGGGTGAGCCGCTCCTCGTCGTCGACCGGCGCTTCGAGGGGCAGCCCGTCAGCTGGGTCCTCGACCGCTTCGTCGTCGAGGAGACGGGCGCCAACCTGGCCGTCGTCCGCGGCTACGTGCCCGCGGGGGAGGACCCCCCTTCGCCGCCTGGGGGAACCCTCGAGATCGTCGGCTCGTTGGCCCCTCCGGAGGCCCCCGACGAGACCGGGGGCATCGACGACGGCGAGCTGACGTCGGTGGACATCGCCCAGCTGGTCAACCTCTGGGAGGGTGACATCTACAACGGCTTCGTCTTCGCCGTCAGCGAGGACGGTGTGACGGCGGCGCCGCAGCGGGTCCCGCCGCCGCTGCCGGACACCTCGCTGCAGTTTCGCAACGTCATGTACGCCGTCCAGTGGTGGATGTTCGCCGCCTTTGCGGTGTGGATGTGGTTGAAGGTCGTGCGCCAGGCGGCGCGCCAGGACGAGGCGGGGGAGCCCGCTCGAGAGGTGGAGGAGTCGACGTGAGCAACGAGACGCAGGGCGGCCAGGCCGCCGACCCGAGGGCCATCGCCAGTGCGCTGACCTTCTTCCGCATCACCGCGGTCATCGCCGGTCTGGCCATGTTTGTCCTCATCGTCGAGATGGTCCTCAAGTACGGGATGGACAATGACGTGCTCGCCTGGTGGTCGCCCGTGCACGGCCTGATCTTCATGGTCTTCGCCGTCGCGACCGCCAACCTGGGCTTCAAGGTCGGCTGGTCCGTGGGCCGCATGCTCCTCACGCTGCTGCTCGCCTGCATCCCCTTCGTCGCCTTCGTCGAGGAGCGTCGGGTCGTCCGCGAGGTCAGTCCGCTCATCTCCTGACGTGGCGAAGGGGGAGCCCCCGCCGCCCGGTAGCCTGTGCAAGTGACGGAATCGCTCAAGACCCGCCCGGTCCTCGTCGTCGACTACGGCGCCCAGTACGCCCAGCTCATCGCGCGTCGCGTGCGTGAGGCGAAGATCTACAGCGAGGTCGTGCCGCACACGATGCCGGTCGCCGAGATCCTCGCGAAGGAGCCGGCCGCGGTGATCCTCTCCGGAGGACCCTCGTCGGTCTACGCCGAGGACGCCCCCTCGCTCGACGTGACGCTGCTCGAGGCCGGGGTCCCCGTCTTCGGTATGTGCTACGGCTTCCAGGCGATGGTCCAGGCGCTCGGCGGCACCGTCGAGCGCACCGGCCTGCGGGAGTACGGATCGACCCGCGCGCAGGTGAGCGACCGCGAGTCCACCCTCTTCAACGGCCAGCCCGCGGAGCAGTCGGTGTGGATGAGCCACGGCGACTCGGTGACCGAGGCCCCCGAGGGCATGCGGGTCACCGCGAGCACCTCCGGCGCACCCGTCGCGGCCTTCGAGGACGACGAGCGTCGCCTGTACGGCGTCCAGTGGCACCCCGAGGTGCTGCACTCGACCTTCGGCCAGCCAGTGCTGGAAAACTTCCTGCTGCGCGGCGCCGGGCTCAGCCCCGACTGGACCGCGGACAACGTCATCGACGAGCAGGTCGACCTCATCCGCGAGACCGTCGGCGAGGACCGGGTCCTGTGCGCCCTCTCCGGGGGGCGTCGACTCCTCCGTCGCGGCGGCGCTCGTGCAGCGCGCCGTCGGCGAGCAGCTGACCTGCGTCTTCGTCGACCACGGCCTGCTGCGGCAGGGCGAGGCCGAGCAGGTCGAGCAGGAGTTCGTCGCGGCCACGGGCGTCAAGCTCGTCGTCGTCGACGCCAAGGAGCGCTTCCTCGGCGCGCTGGCCGGGGTCACCGACCCCGAGGAGAAGCGCAAGATCATCGGCCGCGAGTTCATCCGCGTCTTCGAGCAGGCGGCGCGCGACGTCGTCGGCGAGGGCGACGAGTCCGGTCACCCCGTCAAGTGGCTCGTCCAGGGCACGCTCTACCCGGACGTCGTCGAGTCCGGCGGCGGCACCGGCGCGGCCAACATCAAGAGCCACCACAACGTCGGCGGCCTGCCCGACGACCTGCAGTTCAAGCTCATCGAGCCGCTGCGCGCCCTCTTCAAGGACGAGGTGCGTCAGGTCGGCCGTGAGCTCGGCGTCCCCGACCCGATCGTCGACCGCCAGCCCTTCCCCGGCCCGGGCCTGGGCATCCGGATCATCGGCGAGGTCACCGAGACCAACCTCGACATCCTCCGCCGGGCCGACGCCATCGCCCGCGAGGAGCTGACCGCCGCCGGCCTCGACAAGGAGATCTGGCAGTGCCCGGTCGTCCTGCTCGCCGACGTGCGCTCCGTCGGGGTCCAGGGCGACGGCCGCACCTACGGCCACCCGATCGTCCTGCGCCCCGTCTCCTCCGAGGACGCGATGACCGCCGACTGGACGCGCGTGCCCGGCGACGTCCTCGCGCAGATCTCCACCCGCATCACCAACGAGGTCGAAGAGGTCAACCGGGTCGTGCTCGACGTGACGAGCAAGCCGCCGGGCACCATCGAGTGGGAGTGAGCTGAGCCGCATCAGCCGGCGAGCCGCTCCCAGAGCACCCCGGCGGAGCCGCAGCAGCAGATGAGGGCGACCGCGCCACCGCAGCCGATGGCGATGTGCCGCCAGTCGGGTGCCCAGCTGCGTGTCGTCGGGGCCGGGCCGAGGTGCCCACGGCCCCACAGCCACCGCGGCTGCGCGTAGTGCAGGTCGACCTGCTGCCCGGGGTGGACGTCGACCTCGCTCGTGGCCTCCCCGTAGGTGGTCGTCCCGTCGCTCGACTCGACGTCCACGCGGTGGCGACCCGGCGACAGGTCGACGAGCGTGGTCTCGCCGGCCACCGGGTACGGCTGACCGTCGACGCGGAGGCGGACCATCGACGCCCTCCCGGCGACGACGACCCGGACCCGACCCGTGCTGATCATGGCCCCGACGCTACTGACTACTCTGGCCGCGTGAGCACCCACCCGACGATGCGCGTCATGGAGTGGCTCCTGCGGCGAGTGCTCGTGGGGCCTCCCCTTCGCGCCTACCTCCGGCTCGAGGTGGAAGGGGCCGAGCACGTGCCCGCCACCGGCCCGGTGATCATCGCGAGCAACCACCTGAGCTTCCTCGACTCGATGGTCATCCCGCTCGCCGCAGGGCGCAAGGTGGGCTTCCTCGGCAAGGCCGAGTACGTCACCGGCACCGGCGTCTCCGGGTGGCTCGGGCGACTGTGGTTCGGCGAGTTCGGCGGGATGATCCCCGTCGACCGGTCCGATGCCCGCGCTGCTGCCCGCTCCCTCGAGCTCGCGCAGGAGCACCTGGCCGGTGGAGGAGCCTTCGGCATCTACCCCGAGGGCACCCGCAGCCGGGACGGCCGCCTGCACAAGGGGCGCACCGGCGTCGGCCGGCTCGCCATCGCCTCCGGCGCACCCGTGGTGCCCTGCGCCCTCATCGGCACCGACAAGGCGCAGCCCGTCGATGCCCGCGGCATCCGGCCGCACAGGGTCACCGTGCGCTTCGCCCCGCCCGTCGACGTCGCCGCCCTCGAGCAGCGGCACGTCAAGGGCGCGCTCCTGCGCGCCGTCACCGACGAGGTCATGGACGCCATCGCGCAGCGGTCGCCGCAGCAGCGCTCCGACGGCTACGCCGACCGACCCGACGTCGCCTGACCGCGCGCGCCCCCGCCGACCGGCGCGGCCGGCTCAGTACGATGGCGCGGTGCTGAAGACGACGATCGCCGCCCTCGCCGGCAAGGCCGCCCGCCGCGCCGCCCGTCTCCGGGGCGGTGGCACCGGAGGCTCTGCACTCCCCGGCCTCGTCGCGGAGAAGATCGACCCGGGCTTCCTCGCCCACGCGCTCGCCGACGTCCCCGGAGGGATCGTCGTCGTCTCCGGCACCAACGGCAAGACGACGACGACCAAGATGCTCGTCGCGCTCCTGCGGGCCCACGGCCGGACGGTCTTCACCAACCCCACGGGCAGCAACTTCACCCGCGGCGTCATCTCCGCCATGCTCAGCGAGCGACTCCACCGGGGGCGGCTGCAGGCCGACATCGCCGTCCTCGAGCTCGACGAGGCGCACGCCCTGCACTTCGCCCGCGCCGTCGCCCCGACGTACGCGCTGCTGCTCAACGTCGCCCGCGACCAGCTCGACCGCTTCGCCGAGATCGACCACACCGCGGGCCTGCTGACCCAGCTCGCCGGCATGACGACGACCGGGGTCGTGCTCAACCGCGACGACCCCTTCGTCAACCGCATCGCGACGACGGTCGGCGCCGACGTCGACGTCACGTGGTTCGGCCTCGACGCCTCGATCGCCGACCGTCTCGGCGAGCTGCAGGAGCACGACGCCCGCGGCCACGACGCCTGGTCGCCGCCCGCCGCCCGCGCCCGCGACTGCCTGCTCCAGCCCCAGGACGAGCAGCGGCTCAGCGTGCTCTTCGGCGAGGCCGGCGAAGGGGGGGCGGCTCGGCCCCGTCGAGCTGCGTCAGCGCGGGCTCGCCGCGATGATCAACGCGACCGCAGCCACGGCCACGGCGCGGACCCTGCTCGGCGAGGCCTTCGACCCCGCGGCCGCGGAGCAGGCGCTGCGGACGGTGGCCCCTCCCTTCGGCCGTGGCGAGGTCGTCGACGTCGACGGGACCCCGCTCGAGCTCGTCCTCGTCAAGAACCCGGCTGGCTTCACCGTCGCCCTCGGCACCTACGGCTCGACCCCCGTCGCCACGATGGTCGCGATCAACGACGACTACGCCGACGGCCGCGACGTCTCCTGGCTCTACGACGTGAGCTTCGAGTCGCTGCGGGACAAGGGGGTCGCGATCACCAGCGGTGTGCGGGGCTGGGACATGGCGCTGCGCCTCCAGTACGACGACGTGCCGGTGGCCTCGACGGAGGTCGACCTCGGCCGGGCCCTCGACGCCTTCCTCGCCGACCACGCCGGGGAGCCCAAGCGGATCTTCTGCACCTACACCGCGATGCTCGCGCTGCGCCGCATGCTCGGCGAGCGGTACGACCTGCCCGAGATGGGCGTGGACGCCCCCGAGACCCAGGGAGCCTGACATGACCCGCGACATCCCCATCCTCGGTGAGCCCACCGGCTCGGCACTGCCCGCGGACCCCGGCCACGAGGGCAAGGGCGAGATCCACCTCGTCCACCTCTACCCCCGCGAGATGAGCATCTACGGCGACCTCGGCAACACCCGCTGCCTCGCCGCGCGCATCCGCCGTCACGGCTACGTGCCGGTCGTCCACCAGCACCACCCCGGACAGGAGCTGCCCGAGCAGGTCCACCTCGTCGTCGGCGGCGGGGGGCAGGGACTCGGGGCAGTCCAAGGTCGAGGACGACCTCGAGCGCCAGGCGGACCGGCTGCGCGACCTCGCGGCCGACGGCACCCCGATGCTCATGATCTGCGGCATGTACCAGCTCTTCGGCAAGGCCTTCGTCACCGTGCAGGGGGAGCGGCTGCCGGGCCTGGGCATCCTCGACGTGACCACCCAGGGCAACGAAAAGCGGATGATCGGCCCGATCGTGCTGAGCACCGACCACGGCGACGTCGTCGGCTACGAAAACCACTCGGGCTCCACCACGCTCGGGGCGGGGCAGGCCCCCTTCGGCCGGGTGCGGCACGGCATGGGCAACAACGGCACCGACGGCACCGAGGGCGCGGTCACCGGGCACGTCATCGGCTCCTACCTGCACGGCCCGATCCTGCCGGCCAACCCGCGGCTCGCCGACACCCTCATCGGGTGGGCGGCGGAGCGGGCGACCGGGCGGGCCTTCGAGCCGGAGCAGCTCGACGACGAGGTCGCGCGCCAGGCGCACACCCGTCAGGTGCGTCGCCTCGTCGGCTGACGGACCGGGCGGCGCCTCTCAGCTGTCCGCTTCGGCCAGCTCGTCGTTGGTGGCGCGCGGCATGAGGCTCCACGCGACCCACCCGAGCGCCCCCAGGGGGATCTCGAGGAAGTGCGTGAAGATCGAGAAGAGCACGACCCCGGCCATCGCCGACGCAGGGTCGGCGCCCCAGGCGACGAGCGCGGCTGCCGTGCCGGTCTCGGTGACGCCGAGGCCGCCCGGCGTCACGCCGACCGCCGTGAGCAGCCGCCCGATCGCATAGGCCGCGAAGAGCTGGCCGAAGGGCAGCTCGATGCCCGTCGTCTGCGTGCACAGCAGGAAGAGGACGTAGTAGAGGCCGAAGAAGCCGAGCATGCCGAGCGACATCTGCAGCCACCCGGTGCGGACGGTCTCGGCGATCCGCCCCCGCAGGTCCGTCAGGCCGCGCTCGATGGTGCCGCCGTGCCCGCGGCGCACGAGCCGCACGAGCCGGTCGAGGCCGCGCCCCAGCTGCCGGGCACCACGGTCGGTACCTATGGCCAGCGCGAAGAGGACGACGATCGCCGCGCCCGACAGGACCGCCGCCCAGGCGGCCTCGCGCATGGCGGGGGGCAGGTCGGTGGCACCCCAGGCCAGGCCGACCACGGCGATGATCGGGAGGGCGGCGCGGGCCAGGACATTCCACACCCCGGTGACGACCGCCATCGTCGTCACGCTCGCTGCCGAAAATCCCCAGGACTTTGCGATCGAGTACGTCGCTGCCAAGCCGATGGCGCCACCGCCCGGCAGCAGGTTGGAGACGGAGGACCCGCAGACGTTGAGGATCAGCGCCCGCACGTGCCCGAGCCCCTGCATGGCGCCCGTCATGACGAAGGTGTAGCAGTACAGCCCCCCGACGACGAGGCCCGCGAAGAGCGCGGCCTTCCAGAGCGGCACGGTGCCGAGCACGTGCCAGACCTCGCTCCACGACGTCTTGGCGAAGTGCGGCAGGCCCCACCACAGCATCCCGACGGCCAGCCCGAGACCGACCGTCACCTGCAGCACCCGGACGAAGGGGGGCGCCCCGCCTCTGCTGCGGGTCCGCGTCGCCGACCGGCGAGCTCGCGCCCGTCATGCCCGCCCCTCGAAGACGTCGGTGGCCGCCGTGCCCGGGGCCTCCGGGTCGACGAACCACTCGCGCCCGAAGACGAGGTCGTAGAGCGGCCGGGGGATGCGCACGAGCATCCCGAGCGTGCGGTCGCCCCCGCCGTCGGCGGCGGCCTGGCTCGCGTGGGCGCGCATCGAGGCGCGCTTGGCGGCCGCGAAGCGCCGCACCGGGATGCGGTGGGTGATCTCGGCCTTCGCGGCGAAGGCCCGGTCGAAGCTGGCCCGGTCGAACTCGGGCGGGAAGCGGTAGACCTTGGCCACCAGGTCGATCGCCCGGCAGATGAGGTCGCGGGGGACGGTCGCCCACAGGACCCGCACGTCGAGCCCGCGCTCGCGCGCCAGCTCGGCGGCGCGCGCCCCGACCTCGTGCACGCGCACGTGGTCGCGGTGGCCGTAGCCGCCGTGGGGGTCGTAGGTCGTCAGGACGTCGGCCCGCTCCTCGACGAGCACGTCGGCCAGCGCGCTGGCCGCGTCGTCGATCGGCACCCGGACGAAGCGGCGTCCTCCGGGCGGGTCCGGCCACACCTCGGGTCCGCTGCCGCTGTCGGCGTGCCCGAGCTCCACGGTGCGGGCGACACCGAGCGCTCGCGCACTCGCGGCGAGCTCGCGGCTGCGGGTGGAGGCGAGGGCATCTCCCTTCGCGCCGTAGGCGGTCTCGTCGGTCTCGCCGAGCGCCCCGTCGGTCGCGACGACGAGGACCACGCGGTGCCCCTCGGCCGCGGCGCGGGCCATCGTCCCCGCCGTGAGCAGAGCCTCGTCGTCAGGGTGCGCGTGGAAGACGACGAGAGTGCGGGCTGCGGAGTCCATCGGTGAAACCCTCCCACACTCCGCCGTGGCACCCTTGGACGCGTGAAGGTGGCCCTGCTCTCCGACTGCTACCCGCCGCGCACCGGCGGCATCGAGTCCCAGGTCGGGGACCTCGCGACGCAGCTGGTGGCGGCCGGGCACGAGGTCGAGGTCTTCACCGCGACGGCGGGTGGGCCGGGCGCTGGTGGGGCGCGGGTGCACCGGCTGGACACCCCGCTCGCGCTGGGCCTGCCGGTCAACCCGCTCGCGCCACCGGAGGCTCGCCGGGTGCTCGCCGCAGGGGGCTTCGACGTGGCGCACGTGCACATGGGGGTGGTCTCTCCCTTCGCCTGGGACATGGCCGACCTGACCACCGACCTCGGGCTGCCGACGGCCCTGACCTGGCACTGCGTCCTCGACCGGGCCGCGCGGCCGCTCGGCCCGATGATCCGGCGCTGGGTAGACCGCGGAGCGGTGCTCTCGGCGGTGTCCGGCTTCGCTGCGGAGGGTGTGCGACGGGCGGCGAAGGGGGGAACCCGTCGCCGTGCTCCCCAACGGCATCGACCCGAGCCTGTGGCGCGCTTCCACACCACCGATGGCTGAGGAGGCGCGCCAGCGCCGTCTCGAAGCCACCACCCCCACCCGCCCCGTCCGCCTCGTCACCGCCACCCGCCTCGCCCCCCGCAAGCGGGTCGGCGCACTCCTCGTCGTCGTCGCCGCCGCCCGTGGTCGACTCGGTCCGGGAGCCATGACCCTCGACGTCTACGGCGAAGGACCGCTGCGGCCGTGGCTGGAGGCTCGGGTGAGCGCGCTCGGGCTCGACGACGTCGTGCGCCTGCGTGGCCGCGTCACCCGCACGGAGCTCGCGGCCGCCTGGGCTCGCGCCGACGGCTACCTGTCCCCGACCCGCCTCGAGGCCTTCGGGATCGCCGCGCTCGAAGCCCGCACGGCGGGACTGCCGGTCATCGCGCGCGCCGACTCCGGGGTCCGTGAGGTCGTCACCGACGGGGTCTCGGGGCTGCTCGCCCCCGACGACGCCGGGCTCGCCGACGCGCTCGTGCGGATCGTCGCCGACGACACCCTGCGCACCCGGATCGCCGCGCACAACCGGCGCGTGCCGCCAGCCCAGACCTGGGACCGCGTCGTCGCGCTCGCGGTCGACGAGTACCGACGGGCCGGCGCATGAGCGTCGTGGTCGTGGCAGACGGCCCGCACGGCGAGGTCGGGCGCTGGCCGCTCGGGCACGGGCAGGACCCCGCCGACCTGCTCGCCGCGCACGGCTGGGCGGGGGAGCCGACGGGCAGCGGGCTCGTGGGTGACGACGTCGAGGTGCACTGGAGGGTGGCCGCGCTGGACAGGCGCGTACCGTCACCAGCCGTCGTGACGGGCCGCCCCGGCGCCACAGTCCTGCAGCGGCTCGCCGCTTATGCCCTTGTCGTCGACGGGGGGCGGCTGCTCATGTCGCAGCTCGCCGACTGGGTGGGCGGCGCCGGCGGGCTGTGGACGCTGCCAGGCGGTGGCGTCGACCCGGGTGAGTCCCCGGTCGACGGCGTCGTGCGCGAGGTGCACGAGGAGGCCGGGCAGCACGTCGTCGTCGACGAGCTCGTGCAGGTGCAGTCGCGTCACTGGGTGGGCGACGTGACGGCGGGGGAGCGGCACGAGGACTTCCACGCCGTGCGACTGATCCACCGGGCGACGTGTCCGCGACCGACGCCCGCGCACGTCGTCGAGGTCGACGGCTCGACGGGTGCTGCGGCATGGGTCCCGCTGGGCGAGGTGGGGCGACTGCCGCTGGCCGAGATGGTCCGGTTGGCCTGGCCACACGTGCCGGGTGGCGACTCCTACCCGCTGTAGGAGATGGCCGGTCGGTCGCCTACGCTGTCGGCCATGGACGCCCTGCACCTCATCCTCTACATCCTCCACATGCTCGCGATGCTGGCGATCGTCGTCGGCCCTGCCGTCCCCGGGCGCGGTCACCTCGTCCAGGTGTGGGGTGCGCGCCTCCAGCTGCTCATCGGGCTGGGCCTCACCGGCCTCGCCGAGGCGGGCGACGACCCGGTCAACCACGCGAAGATCGGCACCAAGCTCGTCATCATGATCGCCGTCCTCGCCTGCGCCGAGATCGGCAATGCCAAGGCCAAGCGTGGCGAGGCTGCAGCGAGCAAGCTCGCCTGGGCCGCCGCCGGTCTTGCGGTCGTCAACGCCGCCATCGCCTTCCTCTGGTAGTCCAGGTCGCACGTCGCCACAGCGCGACGGGGTCCGCCCGAGACTCGGACGGACCCCGTCGACGCGATCTCGACTATGACCAGTGTTGGTAGGCGTTGCTCGAACTACACGGATTGGTGTAGACGCTGCCACCCGCTGACGAGTCCAAGCACAGGCCGGTCGCACGGTTCTTGAGCCGGTAGTACCCGCCTCCTTCGTTCACGAGGAGCCAGTTCTGGAAGTTGTTGCCCGTCGAGCAGGCGTTCATGTAGACGTTCCCGTTCGAATTGGAGTCCAGACACCGGTTTGTCGCCTTGTTCCTATAGAGCCTGTAGCTGCCGTTGTAGGTGGCGAACCAACGTCCGTAGGACGTCACCTGAGACTCTGACGATTTGCCTGATGGCGACAACGTCCCCATCAGTTTGGCCGTACAGGTACTTGAGGGTGTTTCGATTCTTCCAGATGTACTCGGTGGCGGATGCTGTTGCGTCCTTGGTGGCGGCATCCGGAGCGGATGCGCTGGTCTTGGTTTGTCCAACGGCGGACGCTGCGGGCGTCGCGACGATGCACAAGCCAAGCAGGGATGCACAGGCGATTGACTTGACGGTATTCACAGATTCCTCCCCAGAATGTGACGTGGTCCACAGAGCATGTCGCAGCTCGTGCCCCCTGTCCATGCTCGTCATGATGCTGTCATGACGACCACGAGGCAGAGGCTCTGGAGCGCCGGCGGCGCGGGTGCCGTGGCATGGGCCTTCTACACGTGGATCGGCGTCGCCCGGTACTCGCGGGGCGAGTACGGCAACTACGACCTCGGCATCTTCGTGCAGGCGGCGCACTCGTGGCTGACGTTGGGCCGGCCCTACTCGGACATCAAGGGCATCAATCTCCTGGGTGACCACTTCAGCCCCATCACGGTGCTCTTCGCGCTCGCATACCAGATGTGGGCCGATCCTCGTGCCCTGATCGTCGCCCAGTCGTTGGCACTGGCCCTGGTGGTGGCGATCAGCACGTGGAGCGTCGCGAGGGCGGGTGCCCGGTCCGTGAAGGTCGGTGGCGTGGCCCTGGTGGCTCTGCTCGCGCTCCCGCAGGTGAGTGCGGCCGGGTTCCAGGTCCACGAGACGGCGCTGGGGGCTCCCTTCGTCCTGCTCCTTGCCATGTCGGTGGTCACCGGTGCACGCCGGCCAGCACTCGTCCTGACCCTGGCCGTCCTGACCATCAAGGAGGACGCCGGCCTCATGGTCGCCGGTGCCGGCGCGGCGTGGTTCCTCATCCATCGCGAGCGCAGGATGGCAGCAGGACTCGCAGGTCTGGGTGCGGTGGGGTTCATCGTGAGCAACGCCGTGATCCTGTGGGTCAACCCGGGTCATCAGAACCCCTATCTCCGCTACTTCACCAGCGGGGACACGAGCGGGGGGGGTCTGGACTCTGGAGGAGATCGGACCACGCCTCGTCCCCTTCGTGCTCTACGCGCTGCTGGCGGGGTTGCGCTGGTCTCCGCTGCACCTGATGGCCCTGCCCGGCCTCGCGTGGCGTGCCGTCTCGTCCAACGAGCTCTACTGGTCCGTGCACCTGCACTACGACGTCATCACCGCTCCGGTGGCTCTGACCGTGCTCATCTGCGCGATCGGGCCGTCCAGGAGTCAGCGGGTTGGACGACGGATCCTCATCGCCGCCATGGCCCTGTCCGTCCTGTGGGGTGCCTCCCGCGTGGTGTCGTCACAGACGCCGTGGACATGGCGAGGGGGGATGAGTCCCCACCAGGTCGCCGCTGAGCAGCTGGCCCGCGAGGTGCCCTCCGGCACAGTGATCGTCGCTGATCAGTACCTCGGGCCGACTCTCGTCGACAGCCATTCCGTGCGGATGCTCAGCCAGACGCACGACGCCACAGGGCGATTCGTCCTGCTCCAGCCAGAGCGCGACACGTTGGCGGCGCCCTCGTGTGCCAAGCGACTCTTCATCGCGGACCACGACGTGGTGGGGCGTCGCGCAGACGTCGTGCTGGTCGATCTCGGGGAGCCGCGGCGCTTCCGGCTCCCGGCCTGCCACGAGGAGGCGGAGCGCCGCGCGGCCGAGCCGCGTCAGGGGACGAGGATGACCTTGCCCGTCGTCTGTCGTCCCTCGAGCGCGCGGTAGGCCTCGGCGGCCTCGGCGAAGGGGTAGGCGTGGTGGATCGCGATGTCGAGTCGCCCGGCGGCGATGTCGGCGAAGACCTCACGCCCGCGCATCATCAGCTCGTCGCGCTCGACGATGTAGTGGGCCAGCGTCGGTCGGGTGACGAAGAGCGAGCCGCCCGAGTTGAGCCGCTGCAGGTCGACAGGGGGTACCTGCCCCGACGCCGCGCCGAAGAGCACGAGCGTGCCCCGGAGGCGCAAGGAGGCCAGCGACGCGTCGAAGGTCGCCTGGCCCACCCCGTCGTAGACGACGTCGACACCGGCGTCGGCCCCGAGCCGGCGTGCGGCGGCGGCGATGTCGGCGGAGAGGTCCTCGCTCCGGGCGTAGTTGATGACCTCGGAGGCGCCCCGGGAGCGAGCGATCTCGAGCTTGGCGTCCGACCCTGCGGTCGCGATGACGGTGCCGCCGCGGTTGGTGATCATCTGCGTCAGCAGCTGGCCGACGCCACCGGCGGCAGCGTGCACGACGGCGACGGCGCCCTCCACGACGCGCACGCAGTCGGTGACGAGCGCGTGCGCGGTCATGCCCTGCAGCGTTGCGGCACAAGCGGTCTCGAGGTCGACGTCGTCGGGCACGGGGAGCAGTCGTGTGGAGTCGGCGAGGACGAGCTCGGCGTGCAGGCCCGAGGTCATCGACCAGGCGACCCGGTCGCCGACGGCCACCGATGCGCCCTCGCCGATCGCCCGCACCGTGCCCGCAGCCTCGAAGCCCGCGACGTACGGCGGCTCGGTCGGGTAGATCCCCTCGCGCTGGTAGACGTCGATGAAGTTGACGCCGCCGGCGGCCACCTCGACGAGCGCTTCACCCGGCCCCGGCTCGGGCACCTCCCGCTCCTCGAGGGCGAGGACCTCGGGTCCTCCGTGGCGGGTGACGACGAGTGCGCGCATGGTGGCCATGACCCCAGCGTAGGACCGCCCCGGTCCCTGCCCTTCGAGACGCTCGCCCGCTGCGCGGACTCGCTCCTCAGGACCCGGGTCGCTCTGTGACCGTCTCGACGGGTCACAGCGACCCGATGACCTCGTCGAGCATCGCCTCGGTGAGCCGGCCGGTCTGGGTGTTGTGCTGGCTCACGTGGTAGCAGCCGACGAGCTCCACCTCGCGTCCCTCGGGCGTGCGCAGCACCGCGCGGGAGCCGTGGCCGAACTGCGGCTTCGGCCGCGGCACCTCCCACCCGGCATGCCGCACCCCGGCGATGGTCGCGTCCCACCCGATCGCACCCAGGCACATGATCGAGCGGACGAAGGGAGCGCTCCTCGCCAGATCGGCGTCGAGCCACGGTGCGCACGTCTGCTTCTCAGCGGTCGTTGGCTTGTTCTGCGGGGGAGCGCACCGGACCGGCGCGATGATCCGCACGCCGTCGAGGGTCAGGCCGTCCCCGGCCGCCCACGACTCGGGCTGGCTGGCGTAGCCGGCCCGGTGCAGCGCGGCGAAGAGCCAGTCGCCCGACCGGTCACCGGTGAAGTTGCGGCCCGTCCGGTTGGCTCCGTGCGCCGCAGGCGCGAGTCCCACGATCACGACCGGGGCATCAGGCGGGCCGAGCGCCGGCACCGGTCGCCCCCAGTAGGGCTGGTCGGCGAAGGCCGCGCGCTTGCTCGTCGCCACCTCCTCGCGCCACGCGACGAGACGGGGGCAGGCGCGGCAGACCGAGATCCGCGCGTCGAGCTCCTGGTCGGCCGCTCCCTTCGCCAGTCGTCGCACCTGAGCAGCCGTGCGGGCCACGGGCGTCTCCGCGCTCGCGAGGTCATCCGGCCAGCCGGTCCCGGGCTCCACCGGCGAGGCGAAGGGAGCCCCTGTCACCGGGTGCGGCAGCAGCTCGCTCATGCACCCAACATAGGGCCACCGTGTGGGGCAGACTCGAGCCGTGGCCATCGACGAGACTCTCGCCGCCCGCGTCCGCGCCGACCTTGCCGAGCGCGGCATCGAGTGGGAGGAGAGGAGGATGTTCGGCTCCCTGATCTTCATGGTCGGCGGGTCGATCCTCGTCGGGGTGCGCGGCGGGGGAGGGCTGCTCGCGCGGGTCGACCCGGCCGAGAGCACGGACCTGCTCGCCGATGCCGGCCCGCTCTACGCGCAGGTCGCCGACATGGGTGGCAAGGACATGGGTCCGAGCTGGCTCGACGTCCACCCGGACGCGGTCGCCGACGAGGCGGGACTGACCCATTGGGTCGACGCAGCCCTACGCCGTTGAGCCGGGCGCGGGCTTGCGTGATCGTCAGGTCGTCGGCCGCCAAGCGGTGAGACCGACGGTCACGTGCGCGAGCGGAGTTGCTGGCGCACGTCGCCCCAGTCGAGCGTGGAGTCGGGGTCGGTGGCATCGAGCCCCTCGACCAGCTGCCGGCGTTCCAGCTCGGTGGGGTGGTAGACGGGTTCGCCGAAGTGGGGGCGCAGTTCCTCCATGTGCACCATGCTCAACCTCCTGGAAATCTGCGTCGTCAGCGTGAGCGATCAGTCGCCGGGGTCCGCCGGGCCCTCGTGCCCGGCAGCCTCGTCACGCTCGGCCCACTCGAGCAGCGGCGTCAGGTCGTGCGCGACGTCGTCGATGCTCGCGTGCAGGTCGCCGACCCGCGCGAAGCGCGCTGGCACCGTCGCGATCGTGCAGTCCTGCGGCTCGACGTCGGCGATCTCGTCCCAGGTGATCGGCGTCGACACCGTCCCGCGTGCATTGCCCCGCACGGAGTAGGCGGCCGCGATCGTGTGGTCGCGGGCATTTTGGTTGTAGTCGACGAAGACCGTCGCCGGGTCGCGGTCCTTGCGCCACCACGTCGTCGTCACGTCCTGCGGCGCACGCCGCTCGACCTCACGGGCGAAGGCGAGCGCCGCCCTTCGCACGTCGGCGAACTCCCACCGCGGCTCGACCCGTACGTAGACGTGCAGCCCGGACCCACCGCTCGTCTTGGGGTAGCCGACGACCCCGAGCTCGTCGAGGACCTCGTGGACGACGCCGGCCACCCGCCGCACCCGGTCGAAGGGAGCATCCGGCATGGGGTCGAGGTCGATCCGCCACTCGTCGGGCCGGTTGACGTCGGCGCGGCGGACATTCCACGGGTGCAGCTCGACGGTGCTCATCTGCACGGCCCAGATGATGGCGCCGAGCTCCGTCGGGCACAGCTCGTCGGCGTGCAGGTCGTACCGCGGGAAGTGCAGCCGCACCGTCTCGACCCAGTCGGGTGCGCCCTTCGGCAGCCGCTTCTGGTGGACCTTGGCGCCGCTCACGCCCTTGGGGAACCGGTGCAGCATCGTCGGCCGCTCGCGCAGCGCCCGCAGGATCCCGTCGCCGACGGCGAGGTAGTAGTGCGCGAGGTCGAGCTTGGTCTCACCGCGCTCGGGGAAGTAGACCCGGTCGGGGGAGGAGATGCGCACGTCGCGCCCCCCGACGTCGAGGTGGACGTCGTCGCCGTGCTCGCCGCGGGCCATGCCCCGACAGTACTCACGACGGTCCCTGAGGAGGTCGCGCAGCGACCGTCTCGAAGGGACCCGCCTACCCGATGAGCGCGCCCGCCGGCCGATCCGTGGTGACCGTCGGCACCCAGTAGCGCCGCTTGCCGACCCGCGAGTCCTCGTAGACCCCGCCGGCGCCCTCGATCGTGGCCCGCGAGGCGGCGTTGTCCTCGTCGCAGGTGATGAGCACCCGCTCGTGGCCCATCTCGGCGGCGAGCTCCAGGACCTGACGAAGGGCGGTGCTCGCGTGCCCCTGCCGCCGCGCCGAGGGGCGGACCGAGTAGCCGATGTGCCCGCCCTGCTCGAGGAGGAAGTCGGTCAGCTCGTGGCGGAAGGAGATCGACCCGAGATAGGTGTCGCCCTCGGCGATCCACAGATAGGTGCACGGAACGAAGTGCGCCGGCCGCGGCGTCTCGGGCAGCTCGTCGGCGCGGCGAGCCTGCACCAGGCGCCGGAAGGTGTCGGGGTCCTCGAGCCCCTCGCGGGTGAAGTCCAGCCCGGCGAAGCCCGTCGTCGGGTCGGTCGCCAGCTGCAGGTCGCCGTCCCCGTCACGGTGCGCCCCGTCGAACTCGTCGAGAGCCTCGAGGTAGGAGCGCTGGTAGCGGGCGTCGGGTCGCACGATCTGGGCCATGCCGGCACCCTATGTCGCTCATATCCCACCATGTGAATAGGAATTTGCTCGGGTGGTGTCACCTGTGGTGGGCTGCTCGCATGGACCACACGACGCGCGCCGGGACCCCCTTCGCCGGGGTGCGTCGTCTGCACCTGGACCTCGCGCTCCACCTCGGTGCCCTCTGTCGTCGCTGCGCCTGACCGCAGCCCGCAGACCCCACCGCACAGGAGCCCACCCATGTACACGACTTCGTCCACACCTGCCCTCGCCCGACCGACACCCGGCGTCGAGGCCTTCACCCCCGTCCAGCTGCTGCGCCTGACGCAGCTCTTCGCGAGCGACCCGGCACTGGCCGACACCCTCGGACCCGACCCCGACCGACCGGGGGAGCGCAGCTGGCGGCTGCTCGCCGACAGCCCCCGGCTGCAGGTCTGGCTCATCCGCTGGCCCGTCGGCACGAGCACCGGCTGGCACGACCACGGCGGTGCGCGCGGCGGCTTCACCGTCGTGCGCGGCACCCTGACCGAGCGCACCCGCGAGCGGTCCGTCGTCGCGACCGAGCTCGACGAAGGGGAGGGCCGTGCCTTCGGGGGCAGCCACCTCCACGACGTCGTCAACCTCGGTCGCGAGGCCGCCGTGTCGGTCCACGCCTACAGCCCGACGCTCGCGCAGATGACGCACTACGACCTCGCCGACGGCGTGCTGCGCCCCTCGGGCGTCGAGCAGCGGCAGGCGTGGTGAGCCGCGTGACCGGCCACCACGACGGCGTCGACGCACTCCTCGCCGACGCCCGCTCCCGGCTGAGCCGCGTCACGCCGGTGCAGGCCTGGCGGGAGGTGCGCGACGGCACGGCCCGCCTCGTCGACATCCGCCCGGCAGCGCAGCGGGCCGCCGAAGGGGAGGTCGCCGGTGTCCTCGACCCCTGGGTCATCGAGCGCAATGTCCTCGAGTGGCGGCTCGACCCGCGGCAGGGAGCCGCACTGCCCGGCGTCGCACTCGGCGACCGCGTCATCGTCCTCTGCCAGGAGGGCTACACCTCGTCGCTCGCGGCGGACTCCCTGCGCTCCATCGGCATCGAGCGGGCGACCGACGTCGTCGGCGGCTTCGCCGCGTGGCGTGAGCTCGGCCTGCCGGTCGCCCGCCTCCGCGCGGCCTGACGACGGTCAGGGCGCCGCCGGGTCGACCGGCGTCGGGTACGAGCCCTCGGGCACCGGGGCGGCCACCTCCGGTGCCCGCAGGGTGCGCACCTCCGGGGAGAGCAGGGCGAGCACGGCGGAGCTGACGATGATGGCGGCGCAGACGAGCAGCGCGGTGTGCGCGCCGAGGTGGACCGCTGCCGGACCGGCGAGCAGCACCCCGACGGGGCCGAAGAGCATCGACCCGAAGGCGTCGTACGACGCGACCCGCGACAGGGCGTGCGGCGGCACCTCGCGCTGCATCGTCGTCTGCCACAGGACGGTGAAGGTGTCCATGCCCAGACCCATGACGAAACCCCCGAGGACGATGAGCGCCAGCGGCGCCCCGAGCCCGAGCAGCAGGTACGGCAGGGCGGTGAGCGGGGTGAGCAGCACGCCGAGGAGGATCGGGCGCCGGGGGCGGATGCGCAGCGCGATCACGACACCCACGAGCATCCCGACCGCCTCGCCCGTGAGGATCGCCGACCACGCTCCCGCCCCGCCGAGCTCGGCCTCGGCGACCACCGGGCCCAGCACCGTGTGCGCGCCCTGCCAGGCGAGGATCAGCAGGGCGAACTGCGCGACGACGACCCAGAGCCACTGCCGTGAGGCGAACTCGACCCAGCCCTCCCGCAGCTCGGCGAGGACGGAGGTCCCCCCTTCGCCGCCGGGGCGTGGGGTCGAGCCGATGCGCCAGGCGAAGGTGGCGGCAGCGGCGTACACGCCCGCGGCGGTGACGAGGGCCCACCCCGGCCCGATGAGGACGACGACCGCACCGGCGGCGACGAGCCCGCCGATGCGGGCGACGTTGGCCCCCACCGCGAGCAGCGCATTGGCCGGCTGCAGCCGGTCCGGGGGCGCGACCTCGGGGATGATCCCCGACAGGACCGGCCAGACGACGGCGCCCGCGATACCGGTGAGGACGGCGAAGGCGCACACGAGCGGGATCGGTGCCCACCCGAGCAGCAGCATCGTCCCGATGCCGAGCCAGGCCACGAGCGAGAGGCACTCGCCGGTGAACATCACGAACCGGCGCGGGTAGCGGTCGGCGACGACACCGCCGAGCAGCAGACCCAGGACGTGGGGGATCGCCTCGGCCGCGACGACGAGCGAGAGGGTCCCGGCGTCCGCGCCCGGCAGCCGCAGCACCCCAGGTCCTCGCGCATCCCGCTCACCGGCGCAAGATACTCCGCGTCACCCGACCTGCCCGTCCGCGGGGCCTGTCACCTCGGCGACGTAGGCTGGAGAGCGAGATGAGCAGCCTCTTCGACGACCTCCCTGATGCCCTGCCCGGTGACTGGACCGCGGACGTGACCGATGCCGGGGTACCGGCGTGGGCGATGTCCGAGGAGGGGCCCACCCGGGCCGCCCACAGCGCGCACCCGGCCCGGCAGCAGCAGGACCCCGAGGAGCTCGTCGCCGGCCTCAACCCCGCCCAGCGCGAGGCCGTACTGCACCACGGTGGCCCCCTGCTCATCATCGCCGGCGCCGGGTCGGGCAAGACGAGGGTGCTCACCCACCGCATCGCGCACCTGCTCGCCGCCCGGGGGGCCCAGCCGGGGCAGATCCTGGCCATCACCTTCACCAACAAGGCCGCCGCCGAGATGCGCGAGCGGGTCGAGGAGCTCGTCGGGCCGCGGGCCCGGGCGATGTGGGTCATGACCTTCCACTCCGCGTGCGTGCGCATGCTGCGCCGCGAGGCGACCAAGGTCGGGATGAAGAGCAGCTTCTCGATCTACGACGCGGCCGACAGCCAGCGGCTCATCGCGCTCGTCATGCGCGACCTCGACCTCGACCCCAAGCGATTCCCCCCGCGCGGCATGGGGCACCGGATCAGCAACCTCAAGAACGAGCTCGTCGACGAGGAGGAGTTCGCCCGGCGGGTCTCGGCTGACGAGGACGCCGAGCGGCCGGGGGGCACGCACCAGGAGCAGACGCTGGCGCAGGTCTACACCGAGTACCAGCGGCGGCTGCGCCAGGCCAATGCGCTCGACTTCGACGACATCATCATGACGACGGTGCACATCCTCCAGGCCTTCCCCGACGTGGCCGAGCACTACCGTCGCCGCTTCCGTCACGTGCTCGTCGACGAGTACCAGGACACCAACCACGCGCAGTACATGCTCGTCAAGGAGCTCGTGGGTGGTGACAAGGACGCGACGCAGGGCGAGCACGCCGTCGAGCCGAGCGAGCTGGTCGTCGTCGGTGACGCCGACCAGTCGATCTACGCCTTCCGCGGCGCCTCGATCCGCAACATCGTCGAGTTCGAGGAGGACTACCCGGACGCGCGCTCCATCCTCCTCGAGCAGAACTACCGCTCCACGCAGACGATCCTCACCGCGGCCAACGCGGTCATCGAGCGCAACGAGTCCCGGCGCAAGAAGAACCTGTGGACGCAGGCCGGTGCCGGCGAGCAGATCGTCGGCTACGTCGGCGACAACGAGCACGACGAGGCCTCCTTCATCGCCAAGACCATCGACGAGCTGCACGACGAGCACGGGGTCCGGCCCGGCGACGTGGCCGTCTTCTACCGGACCAATGCCCAGTCCCGCGCGATCGAAGAGGTCTTCGTCCGCGTCGGCCTGCCCTACAAGGTCGTCGGTGGTACCCGCTTCTACGAGCGGCGCGAGGTCAAGGACGCCCTGGCCTACCTGCGGGTCGTCGCCAACCCCGCCGACACGGTCAACCTGCGGCGGATCATCAACGTGCCCAAGCGGGGCATCGGCGACCGGGCCCAGCTGGCCGTGGCGCAGCTCGCGGAGCGGGAGCGGATCCCCTTCGTCGCGGCACTGGGCCGGGCCGAGGACGCGCCGGGCATCGCCACCCGCTCGCTCATGGCGGTGCAGGGCTTCACCGCGCTGCTGGAGTCGTTGCGCGAGCAGCGCGACAGCGGTGCCGGGGTCGGCGAGCTGCTCGAGGCGGTCCTCGAGCGCACCGGGTACACCGCCGAGCTCCAGGCCAGCCGTGACCCGCAGGACGAGACCCGGCTCGAAAACCTCGCCGAGCTCGTCGGCGTCGCGCGCGAGTTCGACGCCACCCGTGAGGCGACGGGCGAGGTCATCAGCCTCGACGACTTCCTCGAGCAGGTGAGTCTCGTCGCCGACGCCGACGAGATCCCCGACGACCCGGGCGAGGGCGGTGAGGCAGCCGACCAGGGGGTCGTCACCCTCATGACGCTGCACACGGCCAAGGGCCTGGAGTTCCCGGTCGTCTTCCTCACGGGCATGGAGGACGGGACCTTCCCCCACCAGCGCAGCCTGGGCAATGCCACCGAGCTCGAGGAGGAGCGGCGGCTGGCCTATGTCGGCATCACGCGGGCCCGTGAGCGGCTGCACCTCTCGCGCGCGGCGGTGCGCAGTGCCTTCGGGGCGCCGCAGTACAACCCCGCCTCCCGGTTCCTCGACGAGATCCCCGAGCACCTCGTGCGCTGGGAGCGGACCGGCCCGCCCGTCGGGCTGGGCCGCGGCTCCGGGCGGGAGCCCGCGGTCGCCCGGCTCGCCGCCCGACCGGGCGTGCGCTCACCGGGCAACCGGCCGGTCATCTTGCTCTCCGATGGTGACAAGGTCACGCACGACAGCTTCGGTCTCGGCACGGTGATCCGGGTCGAGGGCGAGGGGGACAAGGCGATGGCGCACGTCGACTTCGGGGGAGAGGACGGCGTCAAGCGGCTCCTGCTGCGCTACGCCCCGCTCGAAAAGCTCTGAGGACGACCGAAGGGGGCCGACGACCACTGGTCGTCGGCCCCCTTCGGGCTGGCTGGGCGGCGTCAGTTGATGCCGCGCTCCGCGAGCCATCCGGCCGGGTCGATCGGCGATCCGCCACCGGGGTGGATCTCCATGTGCAGGTGCGGGCCGGTCGAGCGGCCCGTGTTGCCGGAGAGGGCGACGACGTCACCGGGGGGCGACCTGCTGGCCGACGGTGGCGCTGATCGAGCTCAGGTGGCCGTAACGGGAGACGGTGCCGTCCCAGTACTTGATGTCGATGTAGTTGCCGTAGCCGCTCATCGGGCCGGCTCCGACGACGGTGCCGCTGCTCATCGCCTTGAGCGGGGTGCCGACCGCGGCGGCGTAGTCCTGGCCCGCGTGGAGGCGACCCCAGCGGTGGCCGAAGGGGGAGGTGAAGACGGCGTTGTCGAGCGGCTTGACCCAGCTCTGCGCACCGGCGGGCGCCGTCGCGCCGGACGTGCTGTCGCTGGTCTCGCTCGTCCCCGCAGCGTCGGTGCCGGTGGTGCCGGCGCTGCTGCGGGCGGCACGGGCCTGCTCGCGCTTCTTGGCGGCGAGGTCCTTGCGGGCCTCGGCGCGGGCGGCGCGCTTGCGCTCCTGGGTGCGGCCCTGGTCCTCGGCGACGGAGGTCGACGCGGCCTGGCGGCGGGTGGCGAGCCCGCTCGTCTCCTGGGCGGAGGCGGCGACCTCGGTGCGGGCGCTCTCGCCGAGCTGCGGGTCGGCGAGCAGGTCGCCGGCCTCGCGGTCCGCCGCGGGGGGTGATGAAGGCGGCGTTGGCCTGGGAGACGGCCTCTTCGGTGAAGGGGGACGACTGCGCAGCCGTCGCCCCGGCAGCCGTCAGCACCAGCGTCGCCGCGGCTGCGGTGGGCAGCGCGTAGGCCGGGCTGAAGCTCTTGGGGAGGCGGGAACGGCGCTCGAGAGCGCGTCGCTCGGCGCGCGTGGGCGGCCGGTGCCGCCCGGTGTAGTCACTCATGAAGGGGACGTCCTCGCAGGGGATCGCGGACAAATCCCCGAAACCCTAGCGTGACCGTTTCGTTATGCAAAACCGAGGTGGCGTCCGGCGGCCGCACGACCGCCGGGCCGTGGGGAGGTCAGGCCTGACGCGAGGTGATGTCGGTCACCGAGGCGGTCGGTGCGCCCTCGCTGTCGATCTGCGTCAGGCGGGTCGCGATCTCGTGCACGACGCTCGGCAGGATCGGCAGGGACAGGTGGCCCACGCCGTGCATGCGGATGTTGGTCGTCGTCACCCCGTCCTGGTGGAGCGAGGCGTTGACCGCGGGCACGACCGCCTCGTCGGTGTCCGACCAGATGGCGATGACCCGGGTGCGGCAGCCGGGCGCGGGTTGGTTGAGCTCCTGCATGAGCCCGCTGCCGGGCCGCAGCTGTCGGGTGAGCGACGTCGGCAGCAGGTAGGCGGCGAGGGTGCCGGTGTGCGGCGAGCCGAGCGTCGCGAGCGTGTGGACCCGCTCGTCACCACCGAGGCGGGTGACGTAGTAGCGGGCGACGACGCCACCGAGGCTGTGGGCGACGATGTGGATCCGCTCGTAGCCCGTCTCCTCGACGATCGCCTCGACCTCCTCGGCGAGCTGCGCCGCGGCGGTCCGCACGTCGCGGGTGCGCACCGAGTAGTTCATGGCGAAGACGCGGCTGAAGCCGCGCCGCAGCAGTCCGCGTCGCATGAGCGTGAAGATCGAGTGGTTGTCGGCCAGGCCGTGCAGCAGCAGGATCGGCGTCCCGACCTCCGTGACGGCGTTGACGAGCATGCCCCGCTGCACGGGGTTGAGGTGCTCGACGCGATAGCCGTGCCGGGGGCTGCCACGCCGCGGGGCCCGGGCACCGAAGGGGTAGAGCGAGATGTGTGTCGTCGCCCAGACGACCTCGACCGCGGCGAAGACCGCCGCCTGGACGGAGGCCATGCTGCGCACGTGGTCGCAGACTCCGGCACGCAGGCTCGGCGCCACCGTGGCCGGAGCCTCGGCCGGGGCGCTCGTCGCCGCGGAGCTGGTCTGAGGAGACATGGTGACCCGAGAGTAACTCCGAAGGGGGAGCGTGGGGGAAGGGCCGTGACGACACTGTGATGACGCCGGCCGGCGAGCCCCCCCGGTGGACCGGACGTGCTCGGTGCCGGCGCGGGGGATAGTCTCGACCCGCACCCCGTTACCACAGCAGAGGACGGAATCAACCTCGTGGATCTCTTCGAGTACCAAGCACGCGACGTGTTCGAGAAGCACGGTGTCCCGGTTCTTGCCGGCGCCGTCGCCACCACCCCGCAGGAGGCTCGAGCAGCCGCCGAGACCATCGGCCAGAAGAGCGGCGGTGTCACCGTCGTCAAGGCCCAGGTCAAGACGGGTGGCCGCGGCAAGGCCGGCGGCGTCAAGGTCGCCAAGGCCCCGGAGGAGGCCGAGGCGCACGCCGAGGCCATCTTGGGCATGGACATCAAGGGCCACACGGTCCACCAGGTCATGATCGCCCAGGGCGCCCAGATCGCCGAGGAGTACTACTTCTCCATCCTGCTCGACCGGGCCAACCGGACCTACCTCGCCATGTGCTCCAAGGAGGGCGGCATGGACATCGAGCAGCTCGCCGTCGAGCGCCCCGAGGCCCTCGCCCGCATCGCGGTCGACCCCAACGTCGGCATCGACGACGCCAAGGCCACCGAGATCGTCCAGGCTGCTGGCTTCGACGAGGCCGACCAGGCCAAGATCGCCGACGTCCTCAAGACCCTCTGGGTCGTCTACCGCGACGAGGACGCCACGCTCGTCGAGGTCAACCCGCTCGTCAAGACCGAGCAGGGCGACATCGTCGCCCTCGACGGCAAGGTGACCCTCGACGGCAACGCGGATTTCCGCCAGCCCGGTCACGCCGCGCTCGAGGACAAGGCCGCGGCCGACCCGCTCGAGGCCAAGGCCAAGGGCCTGGGCCTCAACTACGTCAAGCTCGACGGCAACGTCGGCATCATCGGCAACGGCGCCGGACTCGTCATGAGTACCCTCGACGTCGTCGCCTACGCCGGTGAGGACTTCACCGGTGGCGCGGCCAAGCCGGCCAACTTCCTCGACATCGGTGGTGGCGCCTCGGCCGAGGTCATGGCCAACGGCCTCGACGTCATCCTCGGCGACGAGCAGGTCAAGTCCGTCTTCGTCAACGTCTTCGGTGGCATCACCGCGTGCGACGCGGTCGCGGACGGCATCGTCGGCGCCCTGAAGACCCTCGGCGACTCGGCGAGCAAGCCGCTGGTCGTGCGACTGGACGGCAACAACGTCGACGAGGGCCGTCGCATCCTCGCCGAGTTCAACCACCCGCTCGTGACCGTCGAGGCCACCATGGACGGCGCCGCCCGCAAGGCCGCCGAGCTGGCCGCGAAGTAAAGGACGACTGAAACAGACATGGCAATCTTCCTCACCGCTGACTCCAAGGTCATCGTCCAGGGCATGACCGGCTCGGAGGGCATGAAGCACACGACGCGCATGCTCGCCTCGGGCACCAACGTCGTGGGCGGCGTCAACCCCAAGAAGGCCGGCCAGAGCGTCGACTTCCCCGACGGCCAGTCCGTCCCCGTCTTCGGCTCCGTCGCCGACGCGATCAAGAAGACGGGCGCCGACGTGTCCGTCGTCTTCGTGCCGCCGGCCTTCGCCAAGTCCGCCGTCATCGAGGCCATCGACGCCGAGATCGGTCTCGCCGTCGTCATCACCGAGGGCATCCCCGTCAAGGACACCGCGGAGTTCTACAACTACTCCGTCGGCAAGGCCACGCGGATCATCGGCCCCAACTGCCCCGGCCTCATCAGCCCCGGCAAGTCCAATGCCGGCATCATCCCGGCCGACATCGCCGGCTCCGGCCGGATCGGCCTCGTGTCCAAGTCGGGCACGCTGACCTACCAGATGATGTACGAGCTGCGTGAGTTCGGCTTCTCCACCGGTGTCGGCATCGGCGGCGACCCGATCATCGGGACGACGCACATCGACTGCCTCGAGGCCTTCGAGGCCGACCCCGAGACCGACGCGATCGTCATGATCGGCGAGATCGGTGGCGACGCAGAGGAGCGTGCGGCGGCCTACATCAAGGAGCACGTCACCAAGCCGGTCGTCGGCTACGTCGCGGGCTTCACCGCCCCGGAGGGCAAGACCATGGGCCACGCCGGCGCCATCGTCTCCGGCTCCTCCGGTACGGCCGCGGCCAAGAAGGAGGCCCTCGAGGCCGCTGGCGTCAAGGTCGGCAAGACGCCGTCCGAGACGGCCGACCTCATGCGCGAGATCATGCAGGGCCTGTCCAAGTAGTCCCGGACATCCCACGCGTGAAGGGGGACGACGACCACGGGTCGTCGTCCCCCTTCGCCATGTCCTGACGAAGACCTGACGAAGTCGGGAGATGCCCGTGGGGTCCTCGTCATCTTGACCTCCTAGCGTGCCAAAGGCCCTGCCCCGGGGCCACCACCCCTGCACGAGGAGATCTCGCATGTCCCGGACCACGATGCTGGCCGCCGGTGCGCTCGCCGCCGCCGGCCTGCTCCTGTCGACGGGTGCCCAGGCGGCGCCCGCCACGCCCGAGCCCACCCCGCAGGCCGAGGCGGCCGGCATCACCGAGCCGGGCGAGGCGGCGATGGGCTGGCGGCAGCGCGACGTCCGGACCCGCTCCCAGGTCGCGGCCGCCGTGCCCGCCGGGGTCCCGGGCATCGACGTCTCCAACTGGCAGGGCCAGGTCGACTGGGCCGGTCAGTGGGGTGCCGGCAAGCGCTTCGCCTACGTCAAGGCGACGGAGGGCACGACGTACACGAGCCCCTCCTTCGGCCACCAGTACACCGGCTCCTACGCCCAGGGCTTCATCCGCGGCGCCTACCACTTCGCGCTGCCCGACAGCTCGAGCGGGACCACCCAGGCCAACCACTTCGTCGACCACGGTGGCGGCTGGAGCGCCGACGGCAAGACCCTGCCCGGCGCCCTCGACATGGAGTGGAACCCCTACGGCGCCACCTGCTACGGCAAGACGCAGACGCAGTTGCGCACCTGGATCAACGACTTCCTCACCCAGTACAGGTCGCGCACGGGCCGCTACCCGGTCATCTACACGGCGACGAGCTGGTGGACGCAGTGCGTCGGCAGCGACACGACGATCCCGACGAAGTCACCGCTGTGGATCGCTCGCTACTCGTCGACGCGGGGCACGTTGCCGACCGGTTGGCCCACGCACACCTTCTGGCAGTACAGCGACACCCCGATCGACCAGAACGTGTGGAACGGCACCCTCGAGCGCCTGCGGTACTTCGCCGCGAACTGATCACCGACGGGCGGGGCGGTGCCGTGTGGCGAGACGCACGGTGCCGCCCCGCTCGCGTGCGAGTACGCTCGGGGGCGTACGAGTCAGTCGTACGCGTGCTCCGGGGTCGGTGTAATTCCGAGCCGGCGGTGACAGTCCGCGAGCCCGTCCTCTCGAGGTCGGGTTGAGCTGGTGGGACTCCAGCACCGACGGTGAAAGTCCGGATGGGAGGCAGCACGCGGCGGCGCGGTCGTGCCGTGCGTGGTGACCCATCGCGGCCGACGTCACCGGGTCTCCCGGTGCTTCGCGCACGCCGTCACGCCCTTGGCGTGCCTCCCTGCACCCGTGGTCCGCGTCGGACCACGGAGAGGCAGATGCAGGGACCGATGACCACCGAGCAGGCGATGGCGCGTGCCGTCGACCTGGCGGCCCGCGGTCTGGGCCACACGGCCCCCAACCCCGTCGTCGGGTGCGTCGTGCTCGACGCCGACGGCGCACCGGTCGGCGAAGGGTGGCACGCCCGGGCCGGCGGCCCCCACGCCGAGGTCGTCGCGCTGGCCGCCGCGGGAGAGGCCGCGCGCGGGGGCACGGCGGTCGTCACCCTCGAGCCCTGCCGCCACGCCGGCCGGACCGGCCCGTGCACCACAGCCCTGCTCGACGCCGGCATCGCCCGGGTGGTCGTCGCGGTGCCGGACCCCACCGCCGCTGCTGGTGGGGGAGCGGACGTGCTGCGGGACCACGGGATCGAGGTCGTCGAAGGTGTCGGGCGAGAGGCCGCCACCCACGTCAACCGGGCCTGGCTGCACGCCGTGAGGACCGGACGTCCGTACGTCACGTGGAAGCTCGCGAGCACCCTCGACGGGCGCACCGCCGCCGCCGACGGGACGAGTCGCTGGATCACCGGGCCCACGGCCCGCGAGGCGGTGCACCGGCTGCGCGCGGAGCGTGACGCGGTCCTCGTGGGGGCCGGCACCCTGCGTGCCGACGACCCGCACCTGGCCGTGCGCGGGGTCGAGGGCGCGACCCAGCCGCTGCGGGTCGTCGTCGACACCCGCGCCGAGATCGAGCCGACCGCCCGTGTCCTCGACGACGCGGCCCCGACCCTCGTCGCGGTCGCCGAGGGAGCCGACACGGCGCGACTGACCGACGCGGGGGTCGACGTGCTCGCTCTACCCGTGGGGGAGCGCGGCATCGACCCCGCGGCGCTCCTCGCCGGGCTCCACGCGCGGGGCGTGCGCTCCGTGCTGCTCGAGGGCGGCGCCCGTCTCGCCGCCTCCTTCGTCGCGGCCGACCTCGTCGACGAGGTCGTCGCCCACTTCGCGCCGGCACTGCTCGGGGCCGGCGCGCCGGTCCTCGGGGACGCCGGCATCACCACCATGACCGAGGCGCTGCGCCTCACCACCACCGACGTCACGCGGCTCGGCGACGACATCGCCGTCACGGCCGCCGTGAGGAGGGAGCACTGATGTTCACCGGGATCGTCGAGGAGCTCGGGGAGGTGGTCGCCATCGTGCCGGGGGAGGAGTCCAGCCGGATCACGGTGCGCGGCGCCGTCACCACCAACGAGGCCGCCCACGGGGCGTCGATCGCCGTCAACGGCGCGTGCCTCACCGTCACCGACCACGAGCCGCAGGGGGGCGAGGTCACCTTCGACGTCATGGCGGAGAGCCTGCGGCGCTCCGCCCTGGGCGATCTGGTCGTCGGCGACGCGGTCAACCTCGAGCGCGCCATGGTCCTCGGTGCCCGTCTGGACGGGCACCTCGTGCAGGGGCACGTCGACGGCACGGCGACGATCCTCGAGCGGCGGCCGGGCGATGCCTGGGAGGAGGTGCGCCTCTCCCTCGCGCCGGAGCTGGCTCCCTTCGTCGTGGACAAGGGCTCGATCTGCCTCGACGGGGTGAGCCTGACCCTGACCCGGGTCGGCGACGACCACGTCGAGGTCGCCCTCATCCCCACGACGCTGCAGCTGACCACCCTGGGGCGCAAGGGCGTCGGTGACCGGGTCAACGTCGAGGTCGACGTCCTCGGCAAGTACGTGCAGCGTCTGTTCACCCTCGACACCAAGGACCCGCGATGACCCACGACGAGACCCTGCTCGACCCGATCGAGAGCGCGATCGAGGCGATCGCCGACGGTCGGCCCGTGCTCGTCGTCGACGACGCCGACCGGGAAAACGAGGGCGACATCATCTTCGCCGCCGACGCGGCCACCGACGAGCTCATGGGCCTGACGGTGCGCCTGGGCAGCGGGGTCATCTGCGTGGCGATGACCGGCGGTGACCTCGACCGGCTCGCGCTGCCCCCGATGACGGCCATCAACGAGGACGCCAAGGGCACCGCCTACTCCGTCTCGGTCGACGCCCGCGAGGGAGTGACGACGGGCATCAGCGCCGCCGACCGCGCGCGGACCGCCCGCCTGCTCGCCGACCCGGCGACGGGGCGGGAGGACCTCGCCCGTCCGGGGCACGTCTTCCCCCCTGCGTGCCCGGGACGGCGGCGTGCTCGTGCGGCGCGGCCACACCGAGGCGGCAGTCGACCTGTGCCGGCTGGCCGGTCGGACCCCGGCCGGCGTCATCTGCGAAGTCGTCGAGGAGGACGGCTCGATGTCGCGCCTGCCGCAGCTGCGCCGCCTCGCCGACGAGCGGTGCTGGCCCCTCGTGAGCATCGCCGACCTCGTCGACCTGCGGCGCCGCTCCGAGGCCCTCGTCGACAGGGTCGTCTCGACCCGACTGCCCACGGCCGCAGGCGAGTTCACCGCCCACGGCTACCGCAGCCAGGTCGACGGCAGCGAGCACGTCGCCCTCGTCCGCGGCCACGTCTCCGCGGACGTCCCGCTCGTGCGGGTGCACAGCGAGTGCCTGACGGGGGACGTCTTCGGGTCGCTGCGGTGCGACTGCGGGCCGCAGCTCGAGGCGGCCCAGGCGGCCGTCGTCGGCAGGCCGGCGCGGGGGTCGTCGTCTACGTCCGCGGGCACGAAGGGCGCGGCATCGGCCTCGTCGACAAGCTACGGGCCTACGCCGCCCAGGACGAGGGGGCCGACACCGTCGACGCCAATGCCGACCTGGGTCTGCCGGTCGACGCCCGCGACTACACGCACGCCGCGCAGGTCCTGCGCGACCTGGGCATCACGCGCGCGCGCCTGCTGAGCAACAACCCGGCGAAGGTCGCGGCGCTCACCGCGCTCGGGGTCGAGGTCGTCGAGCGGGTGCCGCTGCCGCCGAGCGTCACGAGCGACAACCTGCACTACCTGCGCACCAAGCGCGACCGGATGGGACACGACCTGCCGTGTCTGCCGGACCACCACGACGAAGGGAGCACGCGATGAGCGGGCACGGAGCACCGACGATGGCGATCGAGGGCGCGGACGGGCTGCGGGCAGCCGTCGTCGCGTCGAGCTGGCACACCCAGGTGATGGACGGGCTGCTCGCGGGGGGCGGTCACCACCCTCGCCGAGGCGGGCCTCGAGGCGGAGGTCGTCCGGGTCGCGGGGAGCTTCGAGCTGCCCGTCGTCGCGGCCCAGCTCGCCCGCACCCACGACCTGGTCGTGGCCCTCGGGGTGATCATCCGGGGCGGGACCCCGCACTTCGACTACGTCTGCCAGGCTGCGACCGACGGGCTCTCGCGGGTGGCCCTCGACAGCGGGACCCCGGTCGGCTTCGGGCTGCTCACCTGCGACGACGACCAGCAGGCACTCGACCGGGCCGGTCTGCCGGGGTCCACGGAGGACAAGGGGCGTGAGGCGGCCGAGGCCGCGCTGGCGACCGCGGTGACGCTGCGCCGCCTGCGGGCGTGACGCACGCCACGTCGGTGCAGGTGCTGACGGCGCACACACCGCGGGGCTAGCCTTGCGCTGCAGCGCCGACCCGGTCGATCCCCCTGCTCCCGGGTCGGCGCTGTCCGCGCCTGCCGACGGTCAGGAGGCGTTGCTCGTCGCGAGCAGGTCGACGTCGCCGAGCGCCGACTGCGCGACCTGGCGCATCTCCTCCGACGTGTAGCTCTTGCCGTCGAGCTCGGCCACCGTGAGGTACGAGGTCGAGCTGCCCCGCGTCGCCTCGACCCACCAGTAGGTCGCGCCGTCCTCCCCACGGGCGTGCCACGAGCGGAAGGTCGCCCCTCCGGGCAGGTCCTCGGTGACCCGCTGGGTCACCGAGTAACTCTCCTCGCACAGGGCCACGGCCTGATCGATCGCCTCGGTGGGCGGCGTCGAGGCGCCGGAGGTCGTCGTCCCGATCCACTGCCCGGAGACGACCCTGCCGTCGTCGAGCGTCGAGACGCGACGGTCCCAGGAGTCCGACTGCGGGGTCTGGAAGCACTGCCCGTCGGGCTCGGTGCTGCCCTGGGTGCTCGCGACCGGCAGGCCGAGGGCGGCGGACCACTCGTCGGAGTCGAGCATCTGCAGGGCCGGGTCCCCGGTCGCCGTCGAGGTCGCAGCCGGCGGGGTGCTGCCGACGCCCTCGCGGACGAGGAGGGTGGCGCCGGTGGCGACGAGGGCCGAGGCCGCGAGCCCCGCGATGACGGTGAAGGACCGGCGACGCCGCCGGCGCAGGTCGCGGGGTGCTCCGCCCGCCGTCGACCGAGCCCGGACGAAGGCGGGCTCGGGCAGCGGCTCGGCCGCCACGTCGTCCATGAGCGACATGAGGGCGCCGCGCACGCGCGCGTCGTCCTCGGGGCCCCACGGGGTGTCGTCGTGCGCGTCACTCATCGGGCTCCTCCTTGTCGCCGAGTGCGGTGGTCAACTGGGCCCTACCGCGGTGCAGACGGGCCTTGATCGTGCCGGGTGGTGACCCGGTCTGTCGGGAGATCTCGTCGACGGACAGGTCGGCGAGGTAGTGCAGGGCGAGGGTCTCGCGCACCTCCGGGCCGAGGGTGCGCAGGGCCGCGACGATCGCGACCCGGTCCTCGCTGGGCTCGCGGGGGGTGCTCGGCTCGCCGTGCCGCTCCATCGCGGTGGTCCGGTTGGTGTCCTTGCGCCATGCGGAGATCGCTATGCGTCGGGCCACGGTCCGCACCCAGGCGCCCGGCTCGTCCGCGGCTCGTACCTGGTCCCACCGCTGCCATGCCCGGGCGAAGGCCTCCTGGGTGGAGTCCCGCGCCAGCTCGAGGTCGCCCGTGGAGGCGTACACGAGATGGACGACGCGTTGCGCCGTGGAGCGGTAGAAGTCGTCGAACTCGGCCTCCGCCGAAGCATCGCCTCCCTTCATCACCCCTCCAGACGCACGTCGGGGCACCTCGGTTGCCCCCCGGAAGAAATCTTTTCGTGACCCACGGCTGGCCTCCACCACACACCCGGCCCCGTCGGTGACGATGGGGGTGTGACGGTGATGGAACTCATCCGGTCGGCCACGACCGGGGACGACGCTACCCGCAGACGACCTGACCTGCGGGCAGCAGCCGCTGGTGCGCTCACCGCCCTCGCCGGATGGTTCGTCGTCGTCATCGTCGTCCTGCTCGGTGCCCTCGCCGTGCCCCGTGCCACCGCCGGCATCGGTGACGCGCTCGGCTCGGGCAGTCTGCTCTGGCTCGTGCTCGGTGGCGCCCGCCTCCACCTGGGGGAGGGGCACGCTCGCGCTCACCCCTCTCCTCGGGCCGTTGCTGCTCGTCCTGCTCGCACGCGCCGGCGCCCGACGCGGCCTGGCCGACGACGCCGACGGCGTGGAGCAGGGCAGCTGGCTGGCCGGCTACGCCGGGGTCGGGGTGCTCACGGCACTCCTCGGGCTGCTCTCGCCCGCCGGGCCCGTCCTCGTCAGCCTCGTGCTGCCCGTGCTCGCCGTCCCCGCGCTCGGCCTCCTCCTGGCGCAAGGCGCCCCCTCGAGGGTCGGGGAGCTGTGGGACCGCGCGCCGGTCTCCGTGCGGCGCGGCCTGCTGCCGGGCGCGAAGGGAGCGGCCCTCCTCCTCGGGCTGGGCTCGCTCCTCGTCGTCGTCGCGACCCTCGTCCACATCGGCCGGGTCACCCACATCCACGCCGAGCTCGAGACCGGGCTCCTCGGCGGGCTCGCCCTCGTGCTGCTCCAGGTGATGCTGCTGCCCAACCTCGGCATCTGGGCGCTCTCGCTCGCTGCCGGCCCGGGCTTCTCGACGGCGGGCGGGGCCATGACGACGTGGTCGAGCGCGGAGGCCGGGCTGCTGCCCATGGTGCCGGTGCTCGCCGCCCAGCCGCAGCCCGGGCCCATGCCGTGGGTCGCCCACCTGCTCGTCCTGCTCCCGCTCGTCGCCGGAGCCTGGATCGGTCGCGAGACCCTCTCGCGGGTCCCGCGCCTGGCGCCCACGCAGTCCAAGCTGGCGGCAGTCCTCGCGGCCGTGGTCGTGGCGGCACTGGGTGTCGCGCTGCTCGACGGGCTCGCCGGAGGGTCGCTCGGCGCGATGCGGCTGGCCCACCTCGGCGCGCCGGCCGTCAGCCTCGCCCTGGTGCTCGTCCTCGAGCTCGCTGCCGGTGCGCTCGTCGTGCTCGCCCGCGACTGGTGGCTCCTGCGGCGCTGAGCACCACCCACCGAGCGGTAGCGTGATCAGCACGTCGTCGGGGAGGTGGGCTCGTGGTCCGTCCAGCGCTGGCCCTCGCCCTGACGGCTGTCGTGATCGCCGGCTGCACCCGCACGGACTGGCACGAGCCCCCCGCCCGCACCGAGACGGTGACGGCGAGTCCCACGACCGACCCGACGACCACCCGCACCGAGACGGCGGCGACGAGCTCCACGACCGACCCGACGACGGCCCGCTCCGGGCCGGCGACCATCCCCGCCCCAGGGCGGCTGCGGGCGTCGACGTCGACCGCCGGCTTCGTCTCGCCGAGCGGCAAGATCGCCTGCACGCTGTCGGCGGGGGAGACCCCCTTCGCCCGCTGCGACCTGCGCTCCGGCAGCCTGCCGGTACCCCCGGAGGTCCGCGGCGAGTGCATCCACGACAGCGGCACGAGCATGGTCGTCGACGGTGACGGAGCCCGGCCGGGGTGCGTCAGCGACGCCGTGCAGGGGCAGTCGACGACCGAGGCCCGGGCCGCGGGCTGGTGGCGCGAGGACTTCGGCGAGGGCAGCCTCGGCGAGGCGGTGCTGCCGTACTCCCGTGCCCTCGACGTCGGCGACGGCGTCGGCTGCGAGAGCCGGACCACCGGCATGACCTGCCGGGTCGGGGAGCACGGCTTCACGATCAACGACACGGCGTACACCACGTGGTGACCGCCTCCTAGACTCGCGGGGTGAGCGCCCCCCTTCGTCTCGTCGTCCTCGTCTCCGGCTCCGGCTCCCTCCTGCAGGCGCTGCTCGACGCACAGGCAGCGGGCACGCTGCCCGCACAGGTCGTCGCCGTCGGGGCGGACCGGGCCTGCACCGGTCTGGAGCGCGCGGAGGCCGCGGGGGTGGCGACCTTCGTCGAGGCGGTCGGTGACCACGCCGACCGGGCCGCGTGGGACGCGGCACTGGCTGCCCGCATCGCCGAGCAGGCGCCGGGCCTCGTCGTCACCGCGGGCTTCATGAAGATCCTCGGACCGCAGGCCCTGGCCGCCGCCACCTTCGTCAACACCCACCCGGCGCTGCTGCCCGCCTTCCCCGGCGCCCACGGGGTGCGCGATGCCCTCGCGTACGGCGTGACCGTCACCGGTTCCACCGTCCACCTCGTCGACTCCGGTGTCGACACCGGGCCGATCATCGAGCAGCGCACCGTCCCGATCGCGCCCGACGACACCGAGGCGAGCCTGCACGAGCGGATCAAGGTCGTCGAGCGCGAGATGCTCGTCGACGTCGTCACGGCGATGGCCACCGGTGGGTGGCGGGTCGAGGGACGTCGGGTCCACGTCGGCTGAGCATCTAGACTCGGGGCCACACGACTGGCGAAGGTGGATCACCACCGGGGAGTGAGACAAGTCGAGGTGCATCGCCCGCCTGGGTGCACCCACCGCACCGCAGCGACCCTCCAGGAGTACTCGTGTCAGACCGTCGTCCCGTCCGCCGTGCCCTCGTCTCCGTCTACGACAAGACCGGTCTCGAGGACCTCGTGCGCGGCCTCGCCGACGCCGGGGTCGAGCTGGTCTCGACCGGCGGCTCCGCCGCGACGATCGCCGGGCTCGGCCTGCCGGTGACCAAGGTCGAGGACCTCACCGGCTTCCCCGAGTGCCTCGACGGCCGGGTCAAGACCCTGCACCCGCGGGTCCACGCGGGCATCCTCGCCGACACCCGGCTCGAGGACCACGTGCGGCAGCTCGACGAGCTGGAGGTCGCCCCCTTCGACCTCGTCGTCGTCAACCTCTACCCCTTCGCCGACACCGTCGCCTCCGGCGCGGGCGTGCAGGACTGCATCGAGAAGATCGACATCGGCGGCCCGACGATGGTGCGCGCCGCGGCCAAGAACCACGCCTCCGTCGCCATCGTCACCGACCCCACGACCTACGGTGACGTCCTCGAGGCCGTGCGCGGCGGCGGCTTCACCCTTGCCCAGCGGCAGCGGCTGGCGACCGACGCCTTCGTCCACACGGCGACCTACGACGTGGCCGTCGCCTCGTGGATGGGATCGGTCGTCAGCCCGAGCGACGAGACCCCCTTCCCCGGCTGGATCGGTGGCACCTACGCCAAGAAGTCCGGCCTGCGGTACGGCGAGAACCCGCACCAGGCCGCCGCGCTCTACGTCACCGACGGCGGGGGCGGTATCGCCGGTGCCGAGCAGCTGCACGGCAAGGAGATGTCGTACAACAACTACATCGACGGTGACGCCGCGCTGCGCGCCGCCCACGACCACGCCGGCCTGCCGACCGTCGCGATCATCAAGCACGCCAACCCGTGCGGCATCGCCGTGGGGGAGAGCATCGAGGTCGCCTACGAGCGCGCGCACGCGTGCGACCCCGTCTCCGCCTACGGCGGCATCGTCGCGACCAACCGCCCGGTGACCGCGGCGATGGCCACGGCCCTCAACGACACCTTCTCCGAGGTCGTCGTCGCGCCCGACTTCGAGCCGGACGCCCTGGAGATCCTCAAGGAGAAGAAGAACCGCCGCCTGCTCAAGGTCGCGAAGCCCGCCCCGGGCGGCGTCGAGACCCGGCCGGTCTCCGGCGGCCTGCTCGTCCAGCAGCGCGATGCGATCGACGGCGTCGTCGAGCCGACGGGGGACGACAAGCCCACCCAGGGCCACGGCGACGACCCGAGCGCCTGGGCGCTCGTGACGGGTGAGGCGGCCGACGCGGCGACCCTCGCCGACCTCGCCTTCGCCTGGCGCGCGGTGCGCGCGACGAAGTCCAACGCCATCCTCCTCGCCAAGGACCAGGGCTCGGTCGGCATCGGCATGGGCCAGGTCAACCGCGTCGACTCCTGCCACCTCGCGGTGAGCCGGGCCGGCAAGGAGCGGGCGAAGGGGGCCGTCGCGGCCTCGGACGCCTTCTTCCCCTTCGCCGACGGGCTGCAGGTGCTGCTCGACGCCGGCGTCAGCGCGGTCGTCGCCCCCGGCGGCTCCGTCCGCGACGACGAGGTCGTCGCGGCCGCCGAGGCGGCCGGCATCACCATGTACTTCACCGGCACGCGGCACTTCGCCCACTGATCGCCGACGACGATACGGAAGGATGACCACGTGACGGCACAGATCCTCGACGGCAAGGCGGCGCTCGCGTCGATCAAGGACGAGCTCAGGGTGCGGGTGGCCGCGCTCAAGGAGGCGGGCATCACCCCGGGCCTGGGCACGGTCCTCGTCGGCGACGACCCCGGCAGCCGCTGGTACGTCGGCGCCAAGCACAAGGACTGCGCGGAGATCGGTATCACGAGCATCCGGCGCGACCTGCCGGGCAGCTCGACGCTCGACGAGGTCCTCGCCGTCGTGCGCGAGCTCAACGAGGACCCGACGTGCACCGGCTTTCTCGTGCAGCAGCCGACCGGGCTGGACGAAAACGCGATCCTCTCCGCCGTCGACCCGGCCAAGGACGTCGACGGGCTGCACCCGGTCAACCTCGGGTGGCTCGTCCTGGGCGAGCCGGCTCCGCTGCCGTGCACGCCGATGGGCTGCATCGAGCTGCTCCGCCGGCACGACGTCCCGATCGAGGGTGCCCACGTGGCGATCGTCGGCCGCGGCATCACCGTCGGGCGGCCCCTCAGCCTCATCCTCACCCGGCGGAGCGAAAACGCGACGACGGTCTCGTGCCACACCGGCACGCGTGACCTCGCGGCGGAGGTGCGGCAGGCCGACATCGTCGTCGCCGCGGCCGGAGTGCCCGGCATCATCACGGCTGACATGGTCAAGCCCGGTGCGGCCGTGCTCGACGTCGGCGTGAGCCGGATCGTCGCCGAGGACGGCACCTCCAAGGTGGCCGGTGACGTCGCGGCCGACGTCGCGGAGGTCGCCGGCTGGGTCAGCCCCAACCCCGGCGGGGTCGGCCCGATGACCCGGGCGATGCTGCTGACCAATGTCGTCGAGGCCGCGGAGCGCGGGCTGGCATGAGCGAGGCGGGGTGTAGCACGGCGGGTGGCCCGCCCGACGAGACGTCGGCGACCGGGCGCCCTGCCCTCGACGTCCGTCCGCTCGCCGCTTGGTGGCTGATCTTTGCGGGCATCGTCACCGCGCTGCTCTTCATCCTCACCGACCACGTCCTGCGGGCGACCCTGTGCTTCGGGGGGTCGCTCCTGCTGGCTGCGGTCCTGCGGGTGACCCTGCCCGGGTCCAAGGCGGGCGGCATTGCCGTGCGTGGCCCGCTCGTCGACCTCGTCATCCTCATCGGGCTCGGCGTCGCGGTGCTCGTCGCCGGCTTCACCCTCGACCTCACCGCCCGCTGAGCACGACGAAGGGGGCCGACCGCACGACGTGCGGTCGGCCCCCTTCGCGCTGCCGGGGCGGGGGCGTTAGGCCTTGATGAGCCCGAGCTTGGTGACGGCCTCGCGCTCCTCGGCGAGCTCGGCGACCGAGGCGTCGATCTTGGCGCGGGAGAAGTCGTCGATCTCGAGGCCCTGGACGATCTCCCACGTGCCGTCCTTGACGGTGACGGGGAAGGAGGAGATGAGGCCCTCGGGGACGCCGTAGGAGCCGTCGGAGCAGACCGACATCGAGACCCAGTCGCCATCGGGGGTGCCGAGCGCCCAGTCACGCGCGTGGTCAACCGTGGCCGAAGCGGCGGAGGCGGCCGAGGAGGCGCCACGGGCCTCGATGATCGCTGCGCCGCGCTTGGCGACGGTCGGGATGAAGGTGCTCTCCAGCCACTCCTGGTCGCCGACGGCCTCGGCGGCGTTCTTGCCGGAGACCTCGGCGTGGAAGAGGTCGGGGTACTGGGTGGCCGAGTGGTTGCCCCAGATCGTCATCTTCTTGATCTCGGTGACCGGCACGCCGAGCTTGGCCGACAGCTGGCTGATGGCGCGGTTGTGGTCCAGACGGGTCAGCGCGGAGAAGCGCTCGTTGGGGATGTCGGGCGCGTTGTTCATCGCGATGAGCGCGTTGGTGTTGGCCGGGTTGCCGGTGATCGTCACGCGGACGTCGTCAGCGGCCACCTTGTTGAGGGCCGCACCCTGCGGGGCGAAGATGCCGCCGTTGGCCTCGAGGAGGTCACCGCGCTCCATGCCCGGGCCACGGGGGCGGGCGCCGACGAGGAGGGCGTGGTTGACGCCTTCGAAGACCTTTTCGGGGTCGTCGCCGATCTCGACACCGGCGAGGGTCGGGAAGGCGCAGTCGTCGAGCTCCATGACGACGCCCTCGAGAGCCTTGAGAGCCGGGGTGATCTCGAGCAGACGCAGCTCGACCGGGGTGTCGGGGCCGAAGAGCGACCCGCTGGCGATGCGGAAGAGAAGGCTGTAGCCGATCTGGCCGGCGGCGCCGGTGACAGCGACCTTGACGGGAGTGGTGCTCACGAGAAGTCGTACCCCTTCGTGCGGTGATTGGGGAGCAGATACGGTCTCGACCCTACTCCGAGGCGGGGTGCCGGTGTCACCGGCGTCCGTCAGCCCAGCGCAACGAGTGCCACGGGGTCGGTCGTCGGCTGCCGGGACCCTCCAGTGGGCTCGACGCTCAGGCCGACGCCCTCGGCTGCGGTGACATCACCCTCGAGCACCATCTCGCCGTCGGTGCCGGGCACCATCCCGGCGGAGGTCATGGCGCCGGATGGGGCCTGCAGCCAGGCCTGGTAGGCGTGCCCGTCGCCGGGGTCGGCGAGCCCCTCGACGCGCAGCACGGCCTTGCCCATGCGCTCGGAGCGCACGACCCGGACCGTGCCGCCGTCGGCGGTGGCGACCTCCTGGGTCCGGGCGTCCGGTGCCGCCACGACCTCCTCGGAGATGCTCGTGGTGGCGCGGTCGACGACCTGCCAGGTGACACCCCCACCGACGACGAGACCGGCGGCCGCGGCGAGGGCGACCCAGCGGCGCCGCGCCCGCCGGCGAAGGGGGAGCACCTCCGCCTCGTCCTCGGCGTGGGTGGGCGTGGGGTGCGCGGCGGGCGGCGGGTCCTGACGGGTCTGGGCGGCGCGGGCCAGGATGTCGTCCCGCAGCGAGGGCGGCGGGGTGACCGCGACCGTCTCGGCGAGCAGCGGGGTGACCGCGCCGAAGGAGTCGACCTCGTCGCGGCAGGTCGCACAGCGCGCGAGGTGCTCCTCGAAGTCGGCGCGCTCGTCGTCGTCGAGAGCGTCGAGGGCATAGGCCCCGGAGAGGCTGTGCAGGTCGTCGCTCATGGGGTCACTCCCAGCTGGTCCCTCAGACGGATGAGTCCGTCGCGGATGCGTGTCTTGGCGGTGCCGAGTGGTAGGTCGAGGAGGCTGGCGACCTCCGTGTGGGTGTAGCCGCCCAGGTAGGCCAGGCTCACGGCCTCGCGCTGGTTGGCGGTCAGCCCGTCGAGGGCCGAGCGCACCCGTGCGGCCTCGATCCGGGCCGTGGCCGTCTCCGCGGTGGTGTCGAAGTCGACCTCCCGGGAGCGGGCGTGCCAGCCGTCGTCTCGGACCGCGGCGGCCTGGCTCGAGCGCACCCGGTCGATGGCGCGGTGGTGGGCCATCGTGAGCAGCCAGCCGATCGCCGACCCGCGCCGCGGGTCGAAGTGGCTGGCCCGGCGCCACACCTCGAGGTAGACCTCCTGGGTCACCTCCTCGGACTGCGCCGGGTTGCGCAGGACCCGCAGGATGAGACCGTGCAGTCGGGGAGCCGTCTCGTCGTAGACGGCGGCGAAGGCGACCTCGTCCCCCTTCGCCACCTGCTTGAGGCGGTGGGCGAGCCGGTCGTGGCCCCCCGTGGGCAGGCTCCCGCTCGGAGCCCGTGGGGGCATCCGGCGGGTCCTGCTCACGGGGAGGGGGCACGAGGTCCATGGTGACGGATCAGGTCACTTCTTGGCGGTCGGCATGAGGACCGAGTCGACGATGTAGACCGTGGCGTTGGCGGTCTGCACGTCGCCGCAGACGACGGTGGCGTCACCGACGGTGAAGTCCTCGCCCGAACCCTTGACGGTGATCTTGTCGCCGGCGAGGGTCTCGTGGGTGCCGGCGAGATCCTCGGGAGCGAGGCGGCCTTCGACGACGTGGTGGGTGAGCACGGTCGTCAGCAGGCCCTTGGGGTCACCCATCGCCTTGTCGAGCGTGGCCTGGTCCATGGCGGCGAAGGCGTCGTCGGTCGGGGCGAAGACGGTGATGTCCTCGGAGGAGTTGAGTGTCTTGGCCAGGTCGGCCTCGGTCACCGCCTTGACGAGGGTCTTGAGGAGCGGGTTGTTGCTCGCGGCGGTCGCGACCGGGTCGGTCGACATGCCGTCGAAGGAGCCCTTGCCGTCCGTGGGGACGTCGGCACAGCCGTCCCCGAAGGGGGCCGCGGCCTCCGTCGCCTTCGACGAGGAGGAGGACATCGCGTCGGACGTGCTCGACGAGCCGCTCGAGGTGCTGTCGGTGTCGCTGCCGCACGCGGCGAGGGCGAGGGGGAGGGTGAGGGCCGCGATCGCGGCGACGGTGCGGGGGGTGGTCCTGCGGTACATGTCTGCCTCCAGGGGCGTCGTGGGGGGGCTGTGCAGGAAGGGTTCGGAGCGCGCGCGCATCCGGATGGGTCGGTCAGTCGGTGACGGTCACCGCGACCGAGTGCCAGCCCGTGGCGCCGGCGGGGAAGGGGGTGGCCTCCTGCTGCGTCTGCAGCTCGCCGTCGCCGTCGGTCGCCCGGACCGTGAGGTCGTGACGACCCGGCGTCGCGTCCCACGGGAGGAACCACTGCCGCCAGCAGTCGACGCCCGCCTCGGTGCCGAGCGTCGCCCGGCGCCACTCGCCGTCGTCGACGCGCACCTCGACCCGCTCGATGCCGCGGCGCTGCGCCCAGGCGACGCCCCCCGATGACGGTGCGCCCGGGCGGGATGCGGCGCAGCGCGCGCGGGGTGTCGATCCGGGCCTGGGTGCGCACGCGCCCGTCGGTCGCCCAGTCGCGGTCTGTCCAGTACGCACTCGCCGCGTCGTAGCGGGTGACGGTCATCCGGGTCAGCCACTTCGTCGCGCCGACGAATCCGTAGAGCCCGGGCGTGACGAGGCGGGCGGGGAACCCGTGCTCGCGGGGGAGCGGAGCGCCGTTCATCCCGACGGCGACGAGCGCGTCACGGCCGTCGAGCAGGGCCGAGAGCGGTGTCGAGATCGTCATGCCGTCGGTCGAGGTCGAGAGCACCTGCAGGTCGGGGTCGCGTGGGTCGGTGTCGAGTCCGGCGCGGGCGAGCAGCTCGCGAGTGGGCACGCCGAGCCAGCGTGCGTGGCCGATGTAGGGGCCGCCGACCTCGTTGGAGACGCAGTTGAGGGTGATGTCGCGCTCGACCATGGTCAGGGCGAGCAGCTCGTCGATGTCGAGCGTCAGCTCCTCGGGCACGTCGCCGTCGATCGTCAGCGACCAGTCGCCGGGGTCGACGCGCGGGGCGATCAGCGCGGTGTCGATCCGGTAGAAGTCCCGGGTGGGTGTGACGAAGGGGGAGATCCCCGGTCGCCCGAGGTCCACCCCCTTCGCCAGGGGCGGCAGCGGATTGGCCGCGGCGGGCAGCTCGAGGGTCGGTGGTCGCGACCGGGCGATGAGCGTCTGGCCGGTCCCGCCGAGCGCGGCGGCCACGGCACCCGTGCCGCCGAGGGCGAGGACCCGTCGTCGGGTCGGCCGGTCGGGTCGGCCGCGGGTGCCGGTGGGGACGAGTCGGCCGACGAGGGCGTCGAGGGCGAGTACCCCGACGACGGCGGCGACGAGGGCGGGCAGCCAGGCGAGGTCGCCGGCCGTGGGGCGCAGCACGGCGGCGGCGCCAGCGAGTGCGGTGAGCAGCAGGAGCAGCCCCGTCGAGACGAGCCGTGACCGCGGCCGGACCGCCCCGGCGAGGGCGGCCAGCAGCAGGGTGGCGACCGCGACCGACCCGATGAGGATCGGCTTGTCCGCGGTGCCGAAGGTGCCGACCGCCCACTCCTTGACCGGTGTCGGCGTCGCGTCGATGACCTGGCTGCCGACGGCGAGCGCGGGGGAGGCGGCCGGGTCGGTCAGGGCGGCCACGAGGTGCGCGGCGGCGGTGCCGAGCGCGGTCGCGACGACACCGCAGACGGCCGGGAGTGCGGTCCGAGAGCTCATGGTGGTGGTTCGCAGCCGCCGGCCCGGACGGATGGGGCGCTGCGTCGAGCACGACGAATGGCGCTGCCCTGAGGAGGACGCCCCGCGGCCGTCACGAATGGCGCTGCCCTGAGGAGGACGCCCCGCGGCCGTCACGAAGGGGGGACGGTCCGGCGGGTGCCGGTCCGTCCCCCCTTCGTGCGGGGTCATCGGTCAGAGGGCGTCGATGATCGCGTTGAGCGTCGCGCTCGGGCGCATCGCGGCCGCGGCCTTGTCGGCGTCCGGCTTGTAGTAGCCACCGAGGTCGACCGGCGAGCCCTGCGCGCCGATGAGCTCGTCGTTGATCTTCGCCTCGTTGGCCGCCAGCTGCTCGGCGACGGAGGTGAAGCGCTCCTTGAGCTCGGCGTCGGTGTCCTGGGCCGCTAGGGCCTGCGCCCAGTAGAGGGCGAGGTAGAAGTGGCTGCCGCGGTTGTCGATCGAGCCGAGCTTGCGGGCCGGGCTCTTGTTTTCCTCGAGGAAGGTCGCGATGGCCGTGTCGAGGGTGTCCGCGAGGACCTGGGCCTTGGCGTTGTCGAAGTTCGTCGCGAGGTGCTCCAGCGAGGCGCCGAGCGCGGAGAACTCACCGAGGGAGTCCCAGCGCAGGTAGTTTTCCTTGACGAACTGCTGGACGTGCTTGGGGGCCGAGCCACCCGCGCCGGTCTCGAAGAGGCCACCGCCAGCGAGCAGCGGCACGATCGAGAGCATCTTGGCGCTCGTGCCGAGCTCGAGGATCGGGAAGAGGTCGGTGAGGTAGTCGCGCAGGACGTTGCCCGTCACCGAGATCGCGTCCTTGCCGGCGCGGATCTGCTCGAGGCAGTAGGTGATGGCCTCGACGGGCGGGAGGATCTTGATCTCCAGGCCCTCGGTGTCGTGCTGCGGCAGGTACTCATTGACCTTCGCGATGATCTGCGCGTCGTGGGCGCGCTGCTCGTCGAGGAAGAAGACGGCCGGGGGCGCCGGTCGCGCGGGCGCGGGTGACGGCGAGCTTGACCCAGTCCTGGATCGGGATGTCCTTGACCCGGCTCATCCGCCAGATGTCGCCGGCCTCGACGGTGTGCTCGAGGACGACGTCACCGGCGGAGGTGGTGACGCGGACGGTGCCGTCGGCCGGGATCTCGAAGGTCGTCGGGTGCGAGCCGTACTCCTCGGCCTTCTGCGCCATGAGGCCGACGTTGGGGACGGTGCCGATTGTCGCCGGGTCGAGGGCGCCGTTGCGCTTGTGCTCCTCGAAGACGGCGGCGTACATCGGGCCGTACGAGCGGTCGGGGATGAGCGCGAGGGTCTCGGACTGGCCGCCCTCGGCGTTCCACATCTGACCGGAGTCGCGGATGACGACCGGCATCGAGGCGTCGATGATGACGTCGCTCGGGACGTGGAGGTTGGTGATGCCCTTGTCGGAGTCGACCATCGCCAGCGCGGGGCGCTGCTCGGCGAGGGCGTCGATGTCGGCGCGGATCGCGTCACGCGTCTGCGCCGGCAGCGTGTCGAGCTGCGTGTAGAGCGAGGCGAGGCCGTAGCGCAGGTCGACCTCGGCCTCGGCGAAGGCCTCGGCGTGCGTGTCGACGAGGTCGCCGAGCCAGGCGGCGACGGCGTGGCCGAAGAGGATCGGGTCCGAGACCTTCATCATCGTGGCCTTGAGGTGCAGCGAGAGGAGCAGACCCTCGGCGCGGGCGGTCTCGATCTGCTCGGCGTAGAAGGCGCGCAGCGCGGCGGCCGACATGAAGGTCGCGTCGACGATCTCCCCCTTCGTCACCGGCACGGCGTCCTTGAGGACGGTCTCGGTGCCGTCCGTGGCCGTCAGGGTGATCTTCAGGGTGTCGTCCGTGGGGGAGACGATGGACTTCTCGTTGCCGTAGAAGTCGCCCTCGGTCATCGAGGCGACGCGCGCGCGGACGTCGGCAGACCACGGGCCGAGGCGGTGGGGGTGCTTCTTGGCGAAGTTCTTCACGGCGAGCGGGGCGCGCCGGTCTGAGTTGCCCTCGCGCAGGACGGGGTTGACGGCCGAGCCGAGGACGTTGGCGTAGGCCGCGGCGACCTCGCGCTCCTCGTCGGTCGTCGGGGGAGTCGGGGTAGGCCGGCAGGTCGTAGCCCTGGCCCTGCAGCTCGGCGATGGCCGCCTTGAGCTGCGGCACGGAAGCCGAGATGTTGGGCAGCTTGATGATGTTGGCCTCGGGGGTGGTCGCGAGGCGGCCGAGACCGGCGAGGTTGTCGTCGACCCGCTGCTCGGCGGTGAGACGGTCGGGGAACTGGGCGAGGATGCGGCCGGCGAGCGAGATGTCGCTGGTCTCGAGCTCCACCCCGGTGCCCGAGGTGAAGGCCTGGACGATCGGCAGCAGCGAGTAGGTGGCGAGTGCCGGCGCCTCGTCGATCTTGGTCCAGATGATCTTCGCGGTCATGTGTGTCCCTCCGTGGGGTGTGGGGTGGGTCTCGCCGTGATTGTCCCACGAGCCGTGGAGGGCGCCCCAGACTGCCCGTCAGTAGGCGCCGCGGCCGCCGACGACGGCGTTGACCGTGCGCCCGAGGATGAGCAGGTCCTGCACGAGCGACCAGTTGTCGACGTAGTAGAGGTCGAGGCGGACGGTGTCCTCCCACGACAGGTCGCTGCGGCCAGAGACCTGCCACAGGCCGGTGATGCCCGGGCGCACGTTGAGCCGTCGGTGGACATCCTCCTGGTACTCCGCGACCTCGCGGGGGAGGGGGGGGGCGTGGGCCGACCAGCGACATCTCGCCGCGCAGGACGTTGATCAGCTGCGGCAGCTCGTCGACGGAGTAGCGCCGCAGCCACCGGCCGGGTGGGGTGATGCGCGGGTCCTCCTCCATCTTGAAGAGCAGCCCGTTGCCCTCGTCGAGGTGGCGGATCCGCTCGAGGACCTCGTCGGCGTCGGTCACCATGCTGCGGAACTTCAGGCAGTCGAAGGTGCTCCCGCCCTGCCCGACGCGCTCTTGGGCGAAGAAGACCGGGCCGCCGTCGTGCCGCCGCACCTGCCAGGCCGCCAGGAGCATGAGGGGTGCGGCGAGGAGGAGCGCGGTCGCGGCCCCGATGATGTCGAAGCCTCGCTTGAGCAGGTGGTCGAGCGAGCCCCGCTCCGGAGGGTCGACGAAGACGAAGGGGAGGCCGGCGAGGGGCTGGACCCGGATCCGGTCGCTCGCGATGTCGGTGAGTGCCGGGACGACGATCATCTCGATGTCGTGGTTGGCGAGCTCCCAGGTGACGCGGCGGTAGTCGGCCGCCCGGGGGAAGGCGCCCGCCGCGAGGATGACGGACGAGGCGCCGTGCTCGGTGACCAGGCGGACGAGGTCGTCGGAGTGGCCGATGATCTCGTGACCGGCCGGGGTGACGCGGTCCCGCCAGAAGCGGGGCGTGACGGCACCGACGACGGAGTACCCGAGGGTGGTCTCGCGGGCCAGCACCTTGGCCACGTCGTCGATCGTCATGGGGGTGCCGGCGACGAGGACCCGCGTGGCCCAGTGGCCCCTCGCGTGCATCCCGTGCACGAACTGCCGCACGGCGATCCGGCCGACCATGAGCGCCGGGACGCCGGTGACGAAGAGGATGACGAAGAAGCCGCGGGAGAGGGGAAACTTCGCGAGGTAGCAGCCGATCCCGATGGCGGCGGCGGTGACGAGGCTGGCCCGCAGGAGCCGGGAGAACTCGCTCGAGCCGGCCCCGATGTTGCGCCGGCTGTAGCCGCCGAGGGCGGCGATGGCGAGGAGCCAGCCGATCAGGACGTAGGCACCGGTCAGTCGGACGGACGCGTAGGTGATCTGCTCGGTGCGGTCCTCCGTGAAGCCGAGGATCGGCAGGTTGGCCCGGCCCCAGGCGGCGAAGACGATGACCCCGGCGAGGATGACGGCGTCCAGGGCCAGCACGGCCCGGTGAAACCACACGGGGACCGAGCGGGTGGCCTTGGCCGGGACAGCAGACGGGGGCGACACCGTGCTGTGCGCTGCCTGATCGGCCGCACCCGCCGGGCCGGCATCGCCGGCCGAGCCGGCCGCGAGGGTTCGTTCGGGTCCCACGTCGTCGCTCTGACGTTTCATCGTGATCCTCCACCGGAGTGTGGCAGGAGGCGGTCGGAGCAGTGGTCTGCCAAAACGCCGTAGGGCCGCGCTCCACCACGGCCGCTGTCCACAACGGCTAAAGGCTAGCGAGGCCACGTCGGCTTGGGCAATGCCTCCAGAGCAGCGGTCAGCGTGACCTTGGCCATGCCGCCGGGTGGCCCACCCCGCGAGGCCCACGCACACCGGCCTGACAGAATGGTGGGCATGACGACGGCATCCGCCCTGCCACGCATCCTCTCCGGGATGCAGCCCACGAGCGATTCCCTCCATCTCGGCAACTACCTCGGGGCGCTCGTCAACTGGGTCGGTCTGCAGGAGGACTTCGACGCCTACTACTTCGTCGCCGACCTGCATGCGCTCACCGTGCCGACCGACCCGGCCGATGTCACCCGTCGCAGCCGTGTCACCGCCGCCCAGTACATCGCCGGCGGCGTCGACCCCGAGCGCTCGGCGATCTTCTGCCAGAGCCACGTGCGCGAGCACACCGAGCTGATGTGGGTGCTGTCCTGCCAGACCGCATTCGGCGAGGCGAGCCGCATGACGCAGTTCAAGGACAAGACGGCCAAGGGGCTGGGCGCCAACGTCGGCCTCTTCACCTACCCGATCCTCATGGCAGCCGACATCCTCGTCTACGACGCGGCCCGCGTGCCCGTCGGCGAAGACCAGCGCCAGCACCTCGAGATCACCCGCGACCTCGCCGAGCGCTTCAACGCGCGCTTCGGCGACACGCTCGTCGTCCCCGAGCCGCACATCCTCAAGGAGTCGGCGCGGATCATGGACCTGCAGGAGCCGACGGCCAAGATGAGCAAGTCCTCGTCGACGGACAAGGGCCTGATCTCCCTGCTCGACGACCCCAAGCGCATCGCCAAGAAGATCCGCTCCGCCGTCACCGACACCGAGGGAGAGGTGCGCTACGACGTCGAGTCCAAGCCGGGCGTGTCCAACCTCCTGTCGATCCACTCGGCCCTCTCGGGCACCGCGGTGGCCGACCTCGAGAGCTCCTTCGCCGGACGGGGCTACGGCGACCTCAAGCAGGAGGTCGCCGACGTCGTCGTCGCTGCCGTCGAGCCCTACCAGCGGCGCATGGACGAGCTCATGGCCGACCCCGGTGAGCTCGACCGCATCCTGGCGAAGGGGGCCGCCCGCGCCTCCGAGGTCGCCGCCGCGACCCGTGACCGCGTCTACGACCGGGTCGGCCTGCTGGCGGCGAGGGGCTGACAGTGGCCGTGCACGGGGTGTCGATCGCGGTGCCCGAGCCGTGGGGTTCCCGCCTGCAGCAGTTGCGCGAGGACGTCGGTGACCCCTTCGCCCGGGCGATCCCGCCCCACGTCACCCTGATGCCGCCGACCGAGATCTCGCCGGCCCAGCTCGAGGGCTTCACCGCCCACCTGGCGTCGGTGGCACGTCAGCACGGACCCTTCATCATGCGTCTGCGCGGTACCGGCACCTTCCGCCCCGTGAGCCCGGTCGTCTTCGTCCAGGTGGCCCAGGGCATCCCGATGTGCGAACGGCTCGAGCAGGCCGTGCGCCGGGGGCCGGTCAGCCGTGACCTGGAGTTCCCGTACCACCCCCACGTGACCGTGGCCCACGCCATCGACGACGACGGGCTCGACCGGGCCTTCGACGAGGCCTCCGACCTCGACGCGGTCTACCAGGTCGACGCCTTCCACCTGTACGAGCACGGGGCCGACGGGGTCTGGCGGCCGATGGCCGAGTTCACCCTCAGCGGGGAGCGTCTGCAGCCCGCATCGTGAGGTCCCCCGAGGGGTCGAGGCTCTCGAGCAGGGTCCCGGCGATCTCGCCGAGCGCCTGCACCTGGTCGCGGCTCAGCCGGTCGAGGATCCGCTCGCGGACATAGGTGACGTGAGCCGGGGCTGCGGCCACGATCTGCTCCCAGCCGGCGTCGGTCAGGACCGCGTCGGTGGCCCGGGCGTCGGTCCCGCTGCGCTCGCGCGCCACGAGTCCGCGCTCCTCGAGCCGGCGGACGACGTGGGAGAGGCGGGGCAGCGTCGCATTGGTCCGTCGGGCCAGCCACGACATGCGCAGCGTCCGCTCGGGCGCCTCCGAGAGCATCGCGAGCACCTGGTACTCGAAGTGCGTCAGGCCCGAGTCCTGACGCACCTGCGTGTCGAGACGCGACGGCAGGACCTCGGCCAGGGCCACGACCTGCAGCCAGGTGCGCATCTCGTCGTCGTCGAGCCAGCGAGGTTCCATGCCCGTGATCATCCCAGACAGCCCGGCCCGCCCGGGTGGTGCGGCGCGGCGGTCAGGCGGCGTGCGCCGAGGCGGCGGCCTCGTAGTGGCCGACGAGCTGCTCGGTGAGGCTGCTCCACGAGCGGTCCGCCACCATCGCGGGGCCGTGGTCGCCCATGGACTCGCGCAGCGCGGGCGAGTCGACGAGCTCGGCGACCCAGCGAGCCAGATCACCGCGCACGTCGGGGGCGAAGAGGTAGCCGGAGCGACCGTGGTCGACGAGGTCGAGGGGGCCGCCCACCGCGGGTGCGACGACGGGCAGACCCGCGGCTGCGGCCTCCTGGAGGGTCTGGCCGAAGGTCTCCTTGGTGCCCGTGTGCACGAAGACGTCGAAGGTCGCGTAGGCGCGGGCGAGGTCCTCGCCGGTGCGCGGGCCGAGGAAGGCGGGGGGCAGGTTGGGGCGGCCGGGGCTCGTCGAGACCGCCTCGGCGAGCCGGGCGCCGAGCTCGTTGCGGCTCGGGCCCTCGCCGACGAGCACGAGGCGCGTCCCGGGGATCTGGGCCAGCTCGGCCAGGCGGTGCAGCTCCTTCTCCGGGGCGAGGCGCCCCACGTAGCCGAGCAGGACCTCGCCGCCCGGCGCCAGCGCCTGCTTGAGCGCGAGGGTCTCCGGGTCCTCCTTCCACGCCGGCGTGAAGAGCCGGGTGTCGACCCCACGCCCCCACAGCCCCGTGCGCGGGATGCGGTGGGCTCGCAGCTCCTCGAGCGTCGGCCGGCTCGGGGCGAGCGTCAGGTCGGCCCGCTCGTGGATCCGCCGGACCCACTCCCACGTCAGGGACGAGGCGCCGCGACCGATGGCCCCGGGCCCGTGCTGCTTGACGTAGTTGGGCATGTCGGTCTGGTAGATCGCGACGGTCGGCAGGTCGAAGGCCGCCGCATTGTGCAGCCCCCGGGCACCGACGAGGAAGGGGGAGGCGAGGTGGACGACGTCGGGGCGGAAGTCGCGCAGCGCCCGGCGGACGGCACCCGTGGGCAGCCCCGCGCGGAAGCCGCGGACGGGGACTGCCGGGAGCGTGCGCACGACGTGCCCGGCGTACGTCGAGGGTGCCGGGCCCGGGGCGATGATCATCGCCTTGTGGCCCTGCTCCCGCAGGTTTTCGGCCACCCGGCAGACGCTCGTGGTCACGCCGTTGAGGCTGGGCAGGAAGGACTCGGTCGCAATGGCAACTCGCACGTGACCAATGTGGCGCGGCGCCGCCCTTCGCCGGTGACCGTGAGGTGGGTGTCCGGTGAGCATCAGGTGACGACTTGACCTCGCCCGTCGTGCTCGCGCTCCGCGGGGCGTGCGGCACCTCCCTTCGCCGCCGACTAGCCTGAGAGCTGCCCGTCCACCTGCTGTCCCGGAAGGCTCCTGACCCATGAAGGTGATCGTCCAGATCCCCTGCCTCAACGAGGAGACGACCCTTCCTCTCGTGCTGGCGACCATCCCCGAGCAGATCCCCGGTGTCGACGTCATCGAGACACTCGTCATCGACGACGGGTCGAGCGACCGCACCTCGGAGGTCGCGCGCAAGCTCGGCGTCACGCACATCATCCGGCACACCAGCCCCCGTGGGCTGGCCCGGTCCTTCCGAGACGGCGCCGACTTCGCCCTCGCCCACGGCGCCGACATCCTCGTCAACACCGACGGCGACAACCAGTACCCCCAGGAGCGCATCGGCGACCTCGTCCAGCCCATCCTGCGCGGCGAGGCCGATGTCGTCGTCGCCGACCGGCAGACGCAGACCATCGCGCACTTCTCGCCCTTCAAGCGGCGGATGCAGGCCGTCGGGTCGGCGGTGGTCAACCGGGCCGCGGACACCGACCTGCCCGACGCGGCGAGCGGCTTCCGGGCCTACTCGGCCGCGTCCCTCATGCGGCTGAACATCGTCACCGAGTTCTCCTACTGCATGGAGACGATCATCCAGGCGGGGCACAAGCGGATGTCGATCGTCTCCATCCCCGTGACCACCAACGAGAAGACGCGCGAGTCACGCCTCTTCACGAGCATCTGGCAGCACATGGCCAAGTCCGGCTCGGCGATCATGCGCTCCTTCATCATGTTCAAGCCGCACGCCTTCTTCGGCCTGCTCGGGACGGTCCTGCTGCTCCTGGGACTCATCCCCTTCGTGCGCTTCCTCGTCCTGCTCGCGATGGGTGACGGCGGCGGGCACGTCCAGTCGTTGATCTTCGGCACCGCCCTGCTCGTCGGCGCGCTCTTCTCGTACGCTCTGCTCATCATCGCCGACCTGCAGCGCACCAACCGGGTGCTCATGGAGGAGACGCTCGAGCAGCTGCGCCTCCTGCGCTTCGGCGACCAGAGGGGGGGACCTCCGTGACGACGACGCCTGATCTCGATCGCTTCTGGGCCGTGGTGCCGGCGGGAGGCGCGGGCACGCGCCTGTGGCCGGTCTCGCGGGCCTCGTCGCCGAAGTTCCTGCACGACCTGACCGGCAGCGGCCGCACCCTCATCCAGGCGACCGTCGACCGCCTGCGGGTCCTGGCGGGCGAGCGGGTGCTCGTGGTCACCGGGGCCGCGCACGCCGACGCGGTGCGCGAGCAGGTGCCCGACCTCCCGTCGGACCTGCTCATCGCCGAGCCCTCCCCGCGGGACTCGATGGCCGCGATCGGGCTGGCCGCGGCCGTGCTCGAGCTGCGGGACCCCGAGGCGATCATCGGGTCCTTCGCGGCCGACCACGTCATCGGTGACCAGGCCGTCTTCGACCGGGCCGTGACCGAGGCCGTCGGCGTCGCCCAGCGCGACGACCGGCTCGTGACCATCGGCATCGAGCCGACCTTCCCCTCGACCGGCTTCGGGTACATCCAGATGGGTCCGCGGCTGCGGGCCCACCCGAGCGCGGCGCGGGTGCGTCAGTTCGTCGAGAAGCCTGACGCCCGCCGGGCCGCGTCGTACCTGGCCACCGGCGAGTTCCGGTGGAATGCCGGCATGTTCGTCGTGCGGGCCACGACACTGCTGGACCTGCTGGGCCGCTGGCACCCCGAGCTGGCCGACGGGCTGCGCGAGATCGCGGCCGACCCCACGCTGCTCGAGGAGCGCTGGGAGGGCCTGGAAAAGATCGCCATCGACCACGCCGTGGCCGAGCCCGCCGCCGACGAGGGCCTCGTGGCCGTCGTGCCCGGCGACTTCGACTGGGACGACGTCGGCGACTTCAAGTCGTTGACCGGGCTGCTGCCGCAGGGGGAGGGCGCGATGACCGTCGTCGGCGACCCCGCGCAGGTGCAGGCCGTCGACTCCGGCGGCCTGGTGGTCTCCGAGTCGGGACGCATGGTCGCCGTCGTCGGCCTCGAGGACGTCGTCATCGTCGAGACCGACGACGCCCTGCTCGTCGCCAGCCGCGAGCGCGCCCAGGACGTCAAGCTCGTCGTCGAGGCCCTCAAGGCCGCCGGGCGCACCGACCTCGTCTGAGGCACGCGCGCTCACGACGTGGCGCCTGCACCGCTGCCGACCGCGGCGTCGGTAGAGTCACCACGCCATGACTGCTCCTCTCGCCCCGACGCTCCTGCGCGTCATCGACGGACTCGTGCCCGAGCTCGTCGCCTTCCGGCGGGACCTGCACGCCCACCCCGAGCTCTCCTTCCAGGAGCACCGCACGACCGCCCGGCTCCGGGAGCGTCTCGAGGCAGCGGGTCTGGAGCCACGGTCGGTGAGCGAGACCGGGCTCGTCGTCGACCTCGGGGCGAGCGAGCCCCGGCGTCGGGTCGCCCTGCGCGGCGACATCGACGCGCTGCCGGTGCGCGAGCGCACCGGCCTCGACTGGAGCTCCACCGTCGACGGTGCCTGCCACGCGTGCGGTCACGACGTCCACGCCACTGCGCTGCTCGGGGCGGGCCTGGCCCTCGCCGAGGTCGCCGACGAGCTGGCCGCCCGCCACGTCGCCGTCCGCCTGCTCTTCCAGCCCGCCGAGGAGCAGATGCCCGGTGGAGCGCTCAAGTTCGTCAGGGAGGGGGTCATGCAGGGGGTCGACACCGTCTACGCGGTGCACTGCGACCCCTCGCTCGACGTGGGCGAGATCGGTCTGCGCGAGGGGCCGCTCACCGCGGCGGCCGACCAGGTGACGGTGACCCTGCGCGGGCGCGGCGGCCACACCTCGCGGCCCTTCCTCACCGAGGACCTCACCTACGCGCTCGCCAAGGTCGTCACCGACGTCCCGGCCGTGCTCAGCCGCCGGGTCGACCCACGGTCGGGGCTCGTCGTCGTCTGGGGCCGGGTGTCCGCCGGCGAGGCGATCAACGTCATCCCGTCGACGGGGGTCGCCCAGGGCACCCTGCGGATGCTCGACATCGAGCTGTGGGAAAAGATCGGCCCGCTCCTGCACGAGGTGGTCGACGACGTCGTGCGCCCCTACGGCGTCGACGCGGCGATCGAGCACATCCGGGGCGTGCCCCCCGTCGTCAACGACACCGGCGCGGTGGCGGCGCTCGGCCGCGCGACGATGGCGGCCGGCATGCGGCCGGTCCCCACCCCGCACAGCCTCGGGGGAGAGGACTTCGCGTGGATGCTCCACGAGGCCGAGGGCGCCATGGCCCGCCTCGGCACGCGCACCCACGGCGGTCGTACCTTCGACCTGCACCAGGGTGATCTCGTCGTCGACGAGGGCGCGGTCCGCAACGGCGCCACCCTGCTCACCCTCGCTGCGGCGGGGGAGTGGACGCGCGTCGAGCGCGACTGATCGACCGAGGGTTCTCCCCGCGTCCTCGGCGACGTCGTGGCGGTCTGGTCGCGGTCTCATAACAGTTGGTCCCACGGGCCACACGGGCCTGCACCACAGCGCCTACCGGGACGTAGCATCCCTCAGATGGTAGGCGCCGACGTCTGCCGAGTACCCCTGCTCGAGAAGGAGAGCGCCTTGCGTCACACCGTGAAGGCCGCATCGATCATGTCCGTGGCCGCGCTGGCCCTGACCGCATGTGGCGGCAGCGATTCTGGCGGCGACGCCACCTCCGGGGAGGGCTCCGACGTCAAGGCCTGCCTCGCGTACGACGTGGGTGGCCGCGGCGACCAGTCGTTCAACGACTCGGCGGCCAAGGGCCTGGACCAGGCCAAGGAGGAGCTCGGCGTCGAGGTCGAGGAGGTCGAGGCCAGCCAGGGCGAGAACGACGCGGCCCGCGAGGACCGCCTCAACCAGCTCGTCGACGCCGGCTGCACCAACATCATCGGTGTCGGCTACATCTACGCCAAGGCGATCGGCGGCGCGGCCAAGGACAACCCGGACGTCTCCTTCGCGATCATCGACGACGCCTCGGCCGACTCCGAGGGCGATAACGTCGCCCAGCTCGTCTTCGCCGAGCACGAGGCTCCTTCCTCGTCGGCGCGGCCGCGGCGCTGAAGTCCAAGAGCGGCAAGGTCGGCTTCATCGGTGGCACCGACGTGCCCCTGATCAACAAGTTCGAGGCGGGCTTCAAGGCCGGCGCCCAGGCCGTCGACCCCAAGATCGACATCCAGACCAAGTACCTGGCCGAGGACGGCTCGGGCTTCGCCGACCCGGCGAAGGGCAAGACCGCCGCCGAGGGCATGTACGACAAGGGCGCCGACGTCATCTACCACGCGGCCGGCGGCTCCGGCTCGGGTCTCTTCGAGGCGGCCAAGGCCAACAAGAAGATGGCCATCGGCGTCGACTCCGACCAGGCCAAGACCGCGGAGAAGGACGTCCAAGACGTCATCATCACCTCGATGGTCAAGAACGTGAACGTCGCGGTCTTCGACTACATCAAGGCCTCGACCGAGGGTGAGCCGCTCTCCGGCCTCCAGGAGTTCGACCTCAAGGACGGCGGTGTCTCGTATGCCACCACCGGCGGCAAGATCGACGACATCACCAAGGACCTCGACGACTACAAGCAGCAGATCGTCGACGGGAAGATCACCGTCCCGTCCAAGTGACGCCGACCGGCACCCCGGGGCCCGTTCGCACGCACTGCGTGTGACCGGGCCCCGGCCCGTCCGGAGCGCTACCCTTCGCCTGCGGCACGATCCCGCGGACGTCCCACGGAGGCACCATGAGCACGACCGTCCCAGACCCCCCTTCGGCCCCGAGCCCACCCACCGGTGACCTCGCGGTCGCGGTCGAGGGCATCACCAAGCGCTTCCCGGGCGTCGTCGCCAACCGGGACATCTCCTTCGGCGTCGAGCGGGGCACGGTCCACGCGATCGTCGGTGAGAACGGTGCCGGCAAGTCGACGCTGATGAAGATCCTCTACGGGGTCCAGCGGCCGGACGAGGGGACCATCTCCGTCGGAGGCGAGCCCGTCACCCTGCACAGCCCGGCCGACGCGATCAAGCACGGCATCGGCATGGTCTTCCAGCACTTCATGCTCGCCGACAACCTCACCGTTGCCGAAAACGTCGTGCTCGGCGCCGAAAAGCTGCATGGCATCGGTGCCGCGGCCCGCGCCGAGATCACCCGGATCTCCGACGAGTACGGCCTCGGGGTCGACCCCCGCGAGCTCGTCGCCGATCTCGGCGTCGGAGCCCGGCAGCGCGTCGAGATCCTCAAGGTGCTCTACCGGGGTGCGCGCACGATCATCCTCGACGAGCCCACCGCGGTGCTCGTGCCGCAGGAGGTCGACGAGCTCTTCGGCAACCTGCGTGAGCTCAAGCGCGAGGGCATCACGGTGCTCTTCATCTCGCACAAGCTCGACGAGGTGCTGTCCGTCGCCGACCGGGTCACCGTCATCCGCCGCGGCACTACCGTCGACACCGTCCTGCCCCAGGACGTCACGGCCCGCCAGCTCGCCGAGCTCATGGTCGGGTCCGAGCTGCCCACCCCGGAGACCGAGGAGTCGACGGTCACCGACCGCGTCGTGCTCTCCGTACGGGACATCACCCTCCCCGGCACCGGGCGCAATGCCCTCGAGGACGTCACGCTCGACATCCACGCCGGCGAGGTCGTCGGCATCGCGGGCGTCGAGGGCAACGGTCAGGCCGAGCTCGTCGAGGTGCTCATGGGCATGCGCGAGCCGGTCAGCGGCCGCATCGAGCTCGAGGGCACCGACATCTCCGACTGGGACGTGCGCCGCATCCGCGAGGCTGGCGTCGGCTACATCCCCGAGGACCGCCACCGTCAGGGCCTGCTGCTCGACGCCCCGCTGTGGGAAAACCGGATGCTCGGTCACCAGACCCAGGCCCCTGCCTCCCGCCGCGGGATCCTCACGCCGTCGGACGCGCGCGCGGACACCGAGCGGATCGTCGCCGAGTACGACGTGCGCACACCCGGCATCCACGTCACCGTCGGCTCGCTCTCCGGCGGCAACCAGCAAAAGCTCATCATCGGGCGCGAGATGAGCCATGCGCCCAAGGTGCTCATCGCCTCGCACCCGACCCGTGGCGTCGACGTCGGCGCCCAGGCCGCGATCTGGGACCTCATCCGGGAGGCCCGTCGCGAGGGCCTGGCGGTGCTGCTCATCAGCGCCGACCTTGAGGAGCTCATCGGCCTCTCCGACACGATCAAGGTCATCCTGCGCGGGCGCATCACCGGGGAGTTCGACCCCGACAAGGTCACGAGCCAGGAGCTCGGCAGCGCCATGACCGGCGCCGGGAAGGACGCCTCATGAAGCTCAGCCTCCGTCGCCTCCTGCTGACGTTGGCCGCACCCGTGCTCGCCATCCTCGTCGCCTTCGTCGTGACCTCGCTCGTCCTCGTGCTCGTCGGTGACCCCGTCGGCAAGGTGTGGTCGACGCTCCTGTCCGAGCCGCGCCCGCGCACGATGGTCAACATCATCAACAGCGGGATCACGTACTACATCGCGGCCGTCGCCGTCGCCGTCGGCTTCAAGATGAAGCTCTTCAACATCGGCGTCGACGGTCAGTACCGGATCGCCGCCTTCGCCGCAGCGCTCATCGCCGGTCAGGGCTGGCTGCCCGGGGTGCTCAACATCGTGCTCGCGATGCTCGTCGCGATGCTCGTCGGTGGCTTCTGGGCAGGCATCGCCGGCTGGCTCAAGGTCCGCCGCGGAGTCTCCGAGGTCATCTCGACGATCATGCTCAACACGATCTCCGCCGGACTCGTCGGCTGGGGGCTGCGGACCTGGGGCCAGCGCGCCGAGGGGAGCAACACCCGCAACACGCAGGAGATCCCCGAGTCGAGCCAGCTCGAGGGCTTCGCGGTCTTCGCCGACGCACCCAACCGGGTCTACACGCTGCTCGTGCTCGCGATCGCGATCGGCATCGCCTACTGGTTCGTCATCAACCGCACCCGGTTCGGCTTCGACGTGCGCGCCACGGGTGAGTCCGAGTCGGCCGCCGTCGCGAGCGGTGTCAAGGTGCCGCGCATGGTGCTCATCGCGATGATCGCCTCCGGCGCCGTCGCCGGCCTCATCAGCATGCCGGCCTTCTTCGGGGCCGACCACAGCTACGGGCTGAACTTCCAGGAGGGCGTCGGCTTCATCGGCATCGGCATCGCCCTGCTGGGTCGCAACCACCCGGTCGGCATCGCCTTCGCCGCGCTCCTGTGGTCGTGGCTGGAAAAGGCGAGCGACGGCCTTCAGCTGCAGGCCGGCGTCTCCCCGGCGCTCGTCTACATCATCCAGGGCGTCATCCTGCTGGCCGTCGTCATCGCCTACGAGGTCGTCGCCCGATTCGAGCGGCGCCTCGAGCAGAAGCAGGTCACCCGCCAGCTCGATGCCGGCGTCACCACGGAAGGAGCCACGGCATGAGCCTGAGTGTCGGCACCGAGACCCAGATCGCTCCGTCCACGCCTGCCCGCCGCATCCCCTTCTGGGCCTGGCCGCTCGCCCTCGCCGGCGTGCTCGTCGCGCTCTCCGCGATCCGTCTGGTCACGGGGATCAGCGACATCTCCTCCTCCGGCACCCTCGGTGCCACCCTGGCGCTCGCCATGCCCCTCGCCCTCGCGGGTCTCGGTGGCCTGTGGTCCGAGCGGGCCGGGGTCATCAACATCGGCCTCGAGGGCATGATGATCCTCGGTACGTGGGGGGCCGCCTTCGGCGCGATCCACGGCGGCCCGTGGATGGGCATCGTCGGTGCCATGGTCTGCGGCGCGGTCGGCGGGCTCGTCCACGCCCTGGCGACCGTGACCTTCGGTGTCGACCACATCGTCTCCGGTGTCGCGCTCAACATCGTCGCCTTGGGCGTCGCGAGCTACCTCGCCGCCCGCTTCTTCGGCGAGCTCGAGGGCGGCAGCGACGTGCAGTCGCCGCCACTCCCTTCGCTCCCGCGGGTGGGCATCCCCGGCATCTCCGACCCGCTGAAGTCCGTCGAGGACAAGGGGTGGTTCTTCGTCTCCGAGCTCGCCGCGCTGCTGCGCGCCGCCACGACCAACCTGTCGATCCTCACCATCATCGCCCTGCTGCTCATCGTGGGCACGTGGTGGCTGCTGTGGCGCACCCCCTTCGGCCTGCGGGTCCGCTCGTGCGGTGAGTCGCCGGTCGCCGCCGAGACCCTCGGCGTCAACGTCTACCTCTACAAGTACGTCGCGGTGACGGCCTCCGGCGCACTCGCCGGTCTCGGCGGCGGCTTCCTCGCCATGGTCGCGTCCAACGCCTACCGCGAGAGCCAGACCGACGGCCGCGGCTACATCGGTCTCGCGGCGATGATCTTCGGCAACTGGCGCCCCGGCGGGGTGCTCATGGGCTCCGGGCTCTTCGGCTTCATGGACGCCCTGCAGCTGCGCGGTGGCGGCGACGCGATCCACGCGCTGCTCCTGCTCATCGCGGTGCTGCTCGTCGGTCTCGGCCTGTGGCAGGTGCTGCGCCGCCAGCGCTACGTCCAGGGCACCATCGCCGTCGCCATCGGTGTCGCCGTCGGCGTGATCTTCGTGATCACCGAGACCGTCCCCGGCGACGTCACCCGGTTTGCGCCGCACCTGACGACCCTGCTCGTCCTCGCCTTCGCCAGCCAACGCCTGCGGATGCCGGCGGCCAACGGCAAGATCTACCGCCGCGGCGAGGGCCACTGAGGTGTCTGCCGCACTGAGCGACGCGGACTGGGAGCGGCTGCGGGTCACCGCGGTCGAGGCGATGGAGCGGGCCTACGCGCCCTACTCCAGCTTCCCGGTCGGCGTCGCCGGCCTCGCCGACGACGGCCGGCTGCTCAGCGGCTGCAATGTCGAAAACGCGTCGTACGCCGTCGGCCTGTGCGCCGAGTGCGGGCTCGTCAGCGACCTCGTCCGCACGGGTGGCGGCCTCCTCGTCGCCGTGTGGTGCGTCGACGCCCACGGCGACACCCTCATGCCCTGCGGCCGGTGCCGCCAGCTGCTGTGGGAGCACGGCGGCCCGCAGTGCCGTATCCAGACACCGGAGGGGGAGCGCTCGCTCGCCGAGATCCTCCCGCAGGCCTTCGGAGCCCACGACCTGGCGAAGGGAGCACCGTGACCGAGCGGCACGACGTCGTCGACGTCATCCGGACCAAGCGGGACCGGGGTGAGCTCACCCCGGAGCAGATCGACTGGGTCATCGACGCCTACACGCGCGGCGTCGTCGCCGACGAGCAGATGGCGGCCCTGGCGATGGCCATCCTCATCAACGGCATGTCCCGCGCGGAGATCTCGCGCTGGACGGGCGCGATGATCGCCAGTGGCGAGCGGATGGACTTCTCGTCGCTGAGCCGGCCGACCTCAAG
>NZ_ALWX01000006.1 GCF_000297495.1 Janibacter hoylei PVAS-1
AGTCCGGGGGCATCCACCGATTGTGGGCRATGCTTGATCCGCCATGTCCGACTCTCGTCATCACGTCCCCGGCCAACCAGCGCCTCAAGGACCTCGTCACCCTGCGCCGCCGCCGCATCCGCGAGAGCACCGGCACGACCCTCGTCGAGGGGCTCGAGGAGACCTCGCTCGCTCTCGACGCCGGTGTCCGGCCGCGCACGCTCTTCCACTGCCCCGAGCTCATGCTCGACCCCCGGGTCGGTGCCGCTCTCGTCGAGCGGGCCCGCGACGCGGGGGCTGAGGTCGTCGAGCTCGGCCGCACCGCCTTCGAAAAGGTCGCCTACCGCGAGGGCCCCGACGGCATCCTCGCCAAGGTGCCGGCTCCCGGCCGACGCCTCGACGAGGTCGATCTGCCGGACGGTGCTCTCGTCCTCCTGTGCGAAGGGGTCGAGAAGCCCGGCAACCTCGGCGCGATGCTCCGCACCGCCGACGCCGCCGGCGTCTCGCTCGTCATCGCCGCCGACCCGGTGACCGACTGGGGCAACCCCAACGTCATCCGGTCGAGCAAGGGCACGGTCTTCAGCGTCCCCGTCGCCGCCGCGAAGACCGAGGAGGCCTGGGCCTGGCTGGCCGCCCACGAGGTCGAGATCATCGCGACGACGCCCGACACCCAGGTCGAGCACACCGACGTCGACCTCACCGGGGCCGTGGCGGTTGCCGTCGGGTCCGAGAAGTACGGGCTCACCGACATCGCGCTCGAGCGCGCCCAGCACCACGTGCGGATCCCCATGGTGGGCCGGGCGAACTCGCTCAACGTCGCCACCTCGGCGGCGATCGTCGTCTACGAGGCCGTGCGGCAGCGGCGGACCGCCTGACCGACCCGATTACGGCCCCACGCGTGGCCTGTGCCACCATGCCTGCATGCGCGTCGACCACGTCTCCTATGCCGCAGACCAGTCCGGTGTCAAGGCCACTGCCGAGCGTCTCGGCGAGGCCCTGGGCGTCACCCCGTGCGACGGGGGCATCCACCCGCGCTTCGGCACGCGCAACATGATCCTGCCGCTCGCACACGAGCGGTACGTCGAGATCGTCGAGGTCCTCGACCACCCGAGCTCCGACAAGGCCCCCTTCGGCCAGGTCGTGCGCGCCCGCTCCGAGGCCGGCGGCGGTTGGATGGGCTGGGTCATCCGCGTCGACGACGACCTCGCCGCCGTCGAGGCCCGCCTCGACCGCACCGCGGTCGAGGGCAACCGTCGTCTCGCCGACGGTCGCGAGTTCCTCTGGAAGCAGATCGGCATCAAGGGCACGCTCGCTGACCCGCAGCTGCCCTTCTTCGTCAAGTGGGGCGAGGGCTCCCCGCACCCCTCCGCCGAGGCGAGCACCGACGTCACCATCTCGTCCCTGATGATCGCCGGCGACCCGGCGCGGGTCACCGACTGGCTCGGCGGCCTGCCGCCCGAGGAGACCTCGTCGGTCATCACCTTCGACTTCGTCGCCCCGCACGGCACCCCCGGCCTGATGTCGGTCACCTTCAACACCCCGGGTGGCCCGGTCACCCTCTGACCGCCCCGACATGGCCTGGTCCGACCGCCTCGGCGACTTCTTCGCCCTCGACGACGACTGGGTCCGCCCCGGCGGCACGATCAGCCGTGGCGACGTCGTCTTCACCGCGGCCGTCGTCGCCGCCTCGCTCTTCGTCCTGGAGCTCATGCGTTCGCTCGGCGGACTCGTCGACAACGACTCCGGGCGGTGGATGCAGTGGGTCTACACCGCGGTCCCCGCGCTCTTCCTGCTGACCCGGCGGCGCTTCCCGCTCGCCACGGTCATCGCCGCCTCGATCGCCTACTGGGCCATCTCGACGATCGACCCGCCCATGGCGAGCCTGCTGTCGACGCAGATCGCGTACTTCCTCGTCGTCCTCGGTGGCGTGGCGTGGGCACGGCAGCGCAGCGAGATGGCGATCGTCTACGGGGTGATCATCTTCGCGATGTTCCTCTGGCTGGTCTGGGGGATGGCCGTTGGGCAGTCTTTGAGCGACCTGGTCCAGGCCGCTGACCCCGCCGCCTGGCTGCCCGCCACCATCGCCGCACCCCTCATGCTCGGTCTCATCAACCTCCTGTACTTCGGCGGCGCCGTCCTCGGCGGCCAGGTCGCCTGGCGTGCCGCCCGGCAGCGCGCCCGCCTCGAGCAGCAGACCGTGACGATCAGCGAGCAGACCGAGCAGCTGCGCGAGAGCGCGGTCGTCGAGGAGCGTCTGCGCATCGCCCGCGAGCTGCACGACGTCGTCGCACACCACGTCTCGAGCATCGGCGTGCAGGCGGCAGCGGCCCGCCGGGTCCTCGACCGTGACCCCACCGCGGCGAAGGGGGCCCTGGCCACCATCGAGGACGCCTCCCGTGACGCCGTCACCCAGATGCGCGGTCTGCTCGGCACGCTGCGGACCGGGGGCACCGTCCGCGACGAGGACGAGCACGCACCCCAGCCGACCCTCGCCGACATCCCGTCGCTCGTCGCCGAGCGGAGCAGCGCCGGCCTGAGCGTCGCCCACGAGGTCGTCGAGGCCACCGACGGGGACCTCGCCGCCGTGCCGCAGGCCGTCGGGCACTCGCTCTACCGCACCGCCCAGGAGGCGCTCACCAATGTCACCCGGCACTCCACCGCCCAGCGCGCCCGCGTCACCGTCCGCGTCGACGCGAGCTATGCCGAGGTCGAGGTGACCGACGACGGCCGAACGCGCCCCGGCACCTCCGGCACCGGCATGGGGCAGCTCGGCATCCGCGAGCGCATCTCCTCCCACAAGGGGTCGGTCGAGATCGGCCCGCGCCCCCTCGGCGGCTACCGGGTGCGGGCGCGGATCCCCCTTCGACCGGGGCCGTCGACGTGACCGCACCCCTGCGGGTCCTGCTCGTCGACGACCAGGCGCTCATCCGCTCCGGCTTCGCGATGATGCTCTCCGTCGAGGACGACCTCGAGGTGGTCGGGCAGGCGTCGACGGGCCGCGAGGCCATCGACCTGGCGGCCGAGCTCCACCCCGATGTCATCGTCATGGACGTGCAGATGCCCGTCATGGACGGCATCACCGCGACCCGCGAGGTCGTCGCGCGGGACCTCGGCCGGGTCATCATCCTCACGACCTTCGACAGCGACGACTACCTCTTCGCCGCGCTGCAGGCGGGCGCGAGCGGCTTCCTGCTCAAGAATGCGCAGGCCGAGCAGCTCGTCGACGCGCTGCGGGCCGTCGGTCACGGGCACGCGCTGCTCGCGCCCGAGGTGACCCAGCGGGTCATCGCCCAGATGTCCGTCGGGCCCGCCACCCAGCCGGGGGGTACCGGTCGTCACGCCGGGCTGCTCGGCCAGCTCACCGACCGTGAGCGCGACGTGCTGCGGCTCATGGGCGTGGGCCGGTCCAATGCCGAGATCGCCGACGAGCTCGTCATCGGCGCGGCCACGGTCAAGACGCACGTCTCGAGCATCTTCGCCAAGCTGCAGGTGCGTGACCGCGTGGGTGCGGTGATCATCGCCCACGAGTCGGGTCTCGTCGTCGACGGCGGCTCGGCGGGCTGACCCCCCTTCGTCGGACGAAGGGGGGGGGAGGGCCCCACCGTCGCGGGGGAGGTGCCTCCCCCCACGGGGGGAGGGGCCCGCGACCCCAAGACCAGCCTCGAGGCTGATCCGCGGTGCCGGCGGGATCCATAGCGTTGGGGTCATGGACACGACACCGCAGACGATCACCGTGGAGGGGCTGACCCGACGCTTCGGCGACTTCACCGCCGTCGACCACATCGGCTTCACCGTCCCCCAGGGCAAGATGACCGGATTTGTCGGGGGCAACGGCGCCGGCAAGACGACGACGATGCGCATGATCATGGGCGTCCTGTCGATCACCGAGGGGCGGGTGCTCTGGGGTGACCGGCCGATCACGGCCGCCGACCAGCGATCCATCGGCTACATGCCGGAGGAGCGCGGCCTCTACCCGAAGCAAAAGGTCGCCGACCAGCTGATCTACCTCGGGCAGCTGCGGGGCATGACCGCCAAGGCCTCCCGCGAGTCGGTCATGACCCTGCTCGAGCGCCTCGGGCTCGAGGAGCGCACCGAGGACACCGTCGAGTCCCTCTCCCTCGGCAACCAGCAGCGCGTGCAGATCGCCGCGGCGCTGATGATCGAGCCGGCCGCGCTCATCCTCGACGAGCCCTTTTCCGGGCTCGACCCCGACGCCGTCGACTCGATGGCCGACCTGCTGCGCGAGCACACCGCCCGTGGCGTGCCGGTCCTGTTTTCCAGCCACCAGCTCGACCTCGTCGACCGCCTGTGCGACGAGCTGGTCATCCTCGCCAAGGGGCAGGTCCGCGCCTCCGGTACCCCGACCGACCTGCGGGGCGGCGCGCCGCGCCGGCACCGCCTCGTCGCGGCCCGGGACGCCGGCTGGGTCCGTGACCTGCCCGGCATCGCCGCCGTCGACGTCGACGGGCCCGTCGCCGTGCTCGACCTGAGCGCCGACTCCGAGGCGGAGCGGCAGCGACTGCTCGGCGAGGTCCTCGCGGAGGGCCTGCGCCGCGGTGGCGTCACCGAGCTCTCCCCGATCATCCCGCCACTGTCCGAGGTCTACCGAGAGGTGACAGCATGAAGACCACACACGCATGGACCCTCGTCGCCAAGCGCGAGCTGTCCGTCCGACTGCGCGACAAGACCTTCATCGGGTCCACCCTGCTCTCGCTCGTCATCCTCGTCGCCGTCTTCGGGTTCCAGGCGTGGAATGCCAACAAGGCGACGACGTACGACCTGGCCGTCACCAGCCAGTCGCAAGAGATGGGCCAGGCGATCGTGGACGCGGCTCCCGGCATCGACGACAAGGTGAGCGTCCAGCTCATCGACGTCGACGACGCCGCAGCCGCAGAGGCGGCCGTCACGGACGAGAGCGCCGACGCCTACCTGGCGCCCACCGACGACGGCTGGCAGCTCACCGGCAAGGCGGACGTCCCGAGCACCCTCCAGGACATCGCCACCCAGACCGTGAGCAGCGTCGCCCTGGCCGCCAACGCCGACAAGGCAGGCACCGACATCGCGACCCTGCAGCGGGGGACGACCCTGACCACGGACATCCTCGACGGGGACGCCGAGCAGCAGGGCATCGCCAAGGCGGTCGGCTTCGGCATGGCGATCCTCTTCTACATGTCGGCGGCGATCTTCGGCATGTACCTCGCGATGAGCGTGACGGAGGAAAAGCAGTCCCGGATCGTCGAGATCATCGCGACGTCGATCCCCCTGCGCCACCTGCTCTTCGGCAAGCTCATCGCGGCCATCGCGCTCGCGGTCGGGCAGCTGCTGCTCTACGCGGCGGTGGCAGTGGTCGGCGCGAGCTTCACCGACTGGGGTGACATGCTGCCGGGCCTGACCTCCGGGCTGGCGTGGTTCGTCATCTTCTTCATCGCCGGCTTCACGATGATCGCGGCGCTGTACGCCGTGTCGGGTGCTCTGGCCTCGCGCCAGGAGGACATCCAGTCGACGTCCTTCCCCGTGACGATGCTGCTCATGGTGATGTTCTTCGGCGCGATGTTTGCCAGCGGCACGGTCGTCGACGTGCTGGCGTGGATCCCGCCCTTCTCGGCGATCCTCCAGCCGATGCGCCTGGTCTCGGGCGAGGCGCAGTGGTGGGAGGCGGTCATCAGCCTGGGTCTGCTCGCCGCGGCCACCGTCGCCGTCATCCTCGTCGCCGAGCGGATCTACCGCCGGGCGCTCATGCAGACGGGCGGCAAGCTCACGTACAAGGACGCGTGGAACGCCGAGCTCTGACGCACACGGACCGATCGGCCGGGCACCGCAGGGGTGGTGCCCGGCCGATCGTGCGCCCCTCCAGTGCCGGAGCGAAGGGGGAGAGCCGTCAGTCCTCGACGGCCCGCCGCAGGCGCAGGGAGTTGAGCACGACGAGCACCGAGCTCAGGGCCATCGCGGCGCCGGCGACCATCGGGTTGAGCAGGCCGGCCATCGCGAGCGGGATGGCGGCGATGTTGTAGCCGAAGGCCCAGGCGAGGTTTTGCTTGATGACGTCGAGCGTGGCCCGGGAGAGGGCGATCGCGCGGGGGACGGACTCGAGGTCGGCGTGGACCAGGACGATGTCGGCGGACTCCATCGCGACGTCGGTGCCCGTGCCCATCGCCATGCCGAGGTCGGCCCTGACGATGGCGGCGGCGTCGTTGATGCCGTCGCCGACCATGGCGACGACCCTCCCGGAGTCCTGGAGGCGCGCGATCTCGTCGTGCTTGTCCTGGGGGCGCACGTCGGCCACGACGTGCTCGGGGTCGATGCCCACCTGGGCGGCGATCTTGGTCGCGTTGTGCTCGTTGTCGCCGCTGAGCAGCCACACCTGCAGCCCCTCGGCCCGCAGGGCCCGGATCGCGTCACCGGAGGTGTCGCGGACCTCGTCGGCGACGGTCAGGGCGCCGCGGGCGACGCCGTCCCAGCCGACGAAGACGGTCGTGCCGGGCCGCTCGAGCGTCGCGAGCTCGGTCGGCACCTCGTCGAAGAGGTCTGCGCGGCCGACGGTGACCCGGGTGTCCTTGATCGTCGCGACCGCGCCGGAGCCCGGCAGCGCCTCGAAGTCCCGGATCGCCGGGACCTTGATGCCCTTGTCCTGGGCACGCCGGACGATCGCCCGGGCGATGGGGTGCTCGCTGCCCGACTCGACCGCGGCCGCGGCGGTGAGGACCGCGGCCGGGTGCAGGCCGGGGGCCGCGGCGAGGTCGGTCACCTGCGCGACGCCCGTGGTGATCGTGCCGGTCTTGTCCAGGACGATCGTGTCGATCCGTCGGGTGTCCTCGAGGACCTGGGCGCCCTTGACGAGGATGCCGCGCTGGGCGCCGCGGCTCGTGCCGACGAGCAGGGCCATGGGCGTCGCGAGACCCAGGGCGCAGGGGCAGGCGATGATGAGGACCGTGACGGCGACGCCGAGCGCCGTCGTCGCCGAGCCGCTGCCGATCCACCACCCGACGAAGGTGAGCAGCGCCAGACCGAGCACCGCGGGCACGAAGTAGGCCGAGACACGGTCGGCGAGCCGCTGGATGTCGGCCTTGCCGGTCTGGGCCTGCTCGACGAGGCGGACGATGGCGGAGTACGTCGTGTCGGACCCGACGGCGGTCGCCTCGACGACGAGCCGGCCGGAGGTGTTGACCGTGCCGGCGTCGACGTGGTCACCGCTGCGGACGTCGACGGGCAGGGACTCGCCGGTGACGAGCGAGGTGTCGATGGAGCTCGTGCCGTCGATGACGGTGCCGTCGGTGGCGACCTTCTCGCCCGGGCGGACGATGAAGTGGTCGCCCACCTGCAGGTCGTCGAGGGGGATGTTGACCTCGGTCGTCGCGCGGGTGCGGGAGTCGATCCGCTGGACGGCCACTCCCTTCGACCCGAGGTCCATGAGCTCGGTGAGCGCGGAGCGCCCCTCGTCGGTGCTGCGGGCCTCGAGCCACCGACCGAGGAGGAGGAATGTGGTGATGACCGCCGCGGTCTCGAAGTAGTAGTGGCCGTGAGGTCCGGCCCCGGTGAGCAGGGTGACCGTCGACCAGAGGTAGGCGGCGCTCACGCCGAGGCTCACGAGGGTGTCCATCGTGGAGGCGAGGTGGCGGGCGTTGAGGTAGGCCGCCCGGTGGAAGGGCCACGCCGCCCACGTCACGACCGGCGTGGCGAGCAGCCACTGCAGCCACGGGTTGGCGGCGAAGTCCCACGGGCCCATGGCGAGGACCACGACGACGAGGGCCAGGGCTCCGGCCACGACGGCCCGGCGCTGCAGATCGGCGCGCTTGATGGGCGTGTGCGTCGGGGGAGCGAGCCGGCTCTCGGGGGTGATGACGCTGGCACCGTAGCCGGCGGACTCGACCGAGGCGACGAGGTCGTCGACGGTGACGTCGTCGGGGTAGCTGACGCGCGCCTTTTCCGTCGCGAGGTTGACCACGGCCTCGACGCCGTCGATCTTGCCCAGGTTGCGTTCGATCCGGGCGGAGCACGACGCGCACGTCATGCCGGTGATCGCCAGGTCGACGCTCTGCCCGGAGGTCGTCGTGGTGGCCGGATCGGTCGTGGGGCTGGTGGTGCTCATGGGGTCATCATCTCGAGTCGTGTCGGCATGGCCGGGGGAGGCGAAGGGGGGTGGGTCGGGTCAGGAGCGCACGAGGCGGGCGATGGCGGCGCTGGCCTCGGTGACCTTGGCGGCCGCAGCCTCGTCGGACTCCTTGGCAGCGTCGACGACGCAGTGACCGATGTGGTCCTCGAGCAGGCCCAGGCTCACGGCCTGCAGCGCCTTGGTCGCGGCGGCGACCTGGGTCAGGATGTCGATGCAGTAGGTGTCCTCGTCGACCATCCGCGAGATGCCGCGGATCTGCCCCTCGACGCGCCTGAGTCGCTTGAGGTAGTCGTCCTTGCTGCCGCTGTACCCGGGCATGCGGTCCTCCGTCTCGTGGGTCTCACCATCGCGAACACCATACCCCCTTAGGGTATTTCCCCGACGCTCGAACCTGTGCATTTCCCTAGGCAAATACGGCAGGCCTGCGCATTTCCCTAGGCAAATACGGCAGGCCTGCGCATTTCCCTAGGCAAATACGGGGGGCCTGCGCATTTCCCTAGGCAGATGCGCAGCGTGAGGGAGAGCGGTCAGCCGATGAAGCGGAAGAGCGGGCTCGTTGGGTCGACCCGCTCGATGACCAGCGGGGAGGCCTCCATCCGGGCGAGGAGGGGGACCAGGTCGTCGGGGTGGCCGAGCTCGAGACCCACGAGCGCCGGCCCGGTCTCCCGGTTGCTCCGCTTGACGTACTCGAAGTAGGCGATGTCGTCGTCGGGCCCGAGCACCTCGTCGAGGAAGCGGCGCAGCGCGCCCGGCTCCTGGGGGAAGGTGACGAGGAAGTAGTGCTTGCGGCCCTCGTGGATCAGCGCCTTCTCGACGATCTCCGCGTACCGGGAGACGTCGTTGTTGCCGCCCGAGACGACCGCGACGACGGTCGACCCGGGCTCGATCCGCAGGTCCGGCAGGACGGTCGTGGCGAGGGCGCCGGCGGGCTCGGCGATGATCCCGTCCGCCTGGTACATCGCGAGCATCTCGACGCACAGGGCGCCCTCGGAGACCGAGGTGAGGTGGGTGCCGGTCGCCGCGACGGCCGCGTGGGTGAGGTCTCCGACGCGGCGGACCGCAGCCCCGTCGACGAAGGGGGAGACCTCCTCCAGGTCGACCGGCCGGCCGGCGGCGAGGGCTGCCGCCATCGACGCGGCACCCTCGGGCTCCACCCCGACGAGGCGGGTGGTCGAGGCGTGGGCGGCCAGCCACGTCGCCATCCCGCCGAGGAGCCCGCCGCCGCCGACGGGCACCGTGACGAGGTCGGGGACCCGCCCCAGCTGCGCGACGATCTCGTTCGCGACGGTGCCCTGACCGGCCATCGTGTCGAGGGCGTCGAAGGCGGGGACGACCACGGCCCCGGTGTGGGCCGCGTCCTGCGCGGCCGCGGTCGCCGCGTCGTCGTACACCTCGCCGGTGACGATGACCTCGACGAGGTCGCCCCCGAGGGCCGCGACACGGTCACGCTTCTGCCGAGGGGTGTTGCGCGGCAGGTAGATCCGCGCCCCGACGCCCAAGCGCTGACCGGCGAAGGCGACGCCCTGGGCGTGGTTGCCCGCGGAGGCGGCGACGACTCCCTTCGCCCGCTCCTCGTCGCTCAGGCCGGCGATGAAGTTGAAGGCTCCGCGCAACTTGTAGGAGCGGACCGGCTGGAGGTCCTCGCGCTTGAGCCAGACCTCGGCCCCGGTCGCGGCGGAGAGGCGGTCGCTGCGGTGCAGCGGGGTGGGGGGCAGCACGTCGGCGAACACCCGGGCGGCGGCATCGACGGCGGCTGCGGTGAGGAGGGGAGCGGTCACGACCCCACGGTAGACCTGCTCGCTCCGCCGCCCCCACCCCGCTCAGAGGAGGTCGAACTCCCGCAGCTCGTCCTCGGTCATCAGGCGCGAGCGGATGAGGAAGCGCACGCCCTCGGGCGCCTCGACCGAGAAGCCGGACCCGCGCCCCGGGACGACGTCGACCGTGAGGTGGGTGTGCTTCCAGTACTCGTACTGCGACACGCTCATCCAGAACTCGATCGGTGTGAAGCCCTCGCCGGTCAGGGTGCCGAGGTTGATGTCGGCCTGGCTGGTGATGAAGTCCCCCGCCGGGTAGCACATCGGCGACGACCCGTCGCAGCAGCCGCCGCTCTGGTGGAACATCAGCGGGCCGTGGCGCTGCTCGAGCTTCGCGAGCAGCGCTGCTGCCTCGTCGGTGAGGTCGACGCGTGCACCCATGGCGGGGGACTCCCTTCGGTCGGGCTCGATCAGAAGAAGCCGAGCTTGTTCTGGTCGTAGCTGACGAGCAGGTTCTTGGTCTGCTGGTAGTGCTCGAGCATCATCTTGTGGTTTTCGCGGCCGATGCCCGACTGCTTGTACCCGCCGAAGGCCGCGTGGGCCGGGTACTGGTGGTAGCAGTTGGTCCACACGCGACCGGCCTGGATCCCGCGCCCCATGGCGAAGGTCGTGTGCGCGCTGCGGGACCAGACGCCGGCGCCGAGGCCGTAGAGGGTGTCGTTGGCGATCTGCAGCGCCTCGTCCTCGTCGGCGAAGGAGGTCAGCGAGACGACCGGTCCGAAGATCTCCTCCTGGAAGATCCGCATCGAGTTCTTGCCCTCGAAGACCGTCGGCGCGATGTAGTAGCCGCCGGACAGGTCGCCGCCGAGGTCGACCGACTCGCCACCGGTGAGCACCTTGGCGCCCTCCTCGCGGCCGATCGCCAGGTAGCTCTTGATCTTCTCGAACTGGTCGTTGCTCGCCTGGGCGCCCATCGTCGTCTCGGTGTCGAGCGGGTTGCCCTGCGTGATCGCCTCGACGCGCTTGACGGCGTCGCCGACGAACTGCTCGTACATGCCCTGCTGCACGAGCGCGCGGGAGGGGCAGGTGCAGATCTCGCCCTGGTTGAGGGCGAACATCGTGAAGCCCTCGAGCGCCTTGTCGTAGAAGGCGTCCTGCGCGGCCGCGACGTCGTCGAAGAAGACGTTGGGCGACTTGCCGCCGAGCTCGAGGGTGACGGGGATGATGTTCTGGCTGGCGTACTGCATGATCAGCCGGCCGGTGGTCGTCTCGCCGGTGAAGGCGATCTTGGCGATGCGGGGACTGGAGGCGAGCGGCTTGCCGGCCTCGACGCCGAAGCCGTTGACGACGTTGAGCACGCCCGGGGGCAGCAGGTCGGCGATGAGCTCGACGACCTTGAGGATCGACCACGGGGTCTGCTCGGCCGGCTTGAGGACGATGCAGTTGCCGGCGGCCAGCGCCGGAGCGATCTTCCACACGCCCATGAGGATCGGGAAGTTCCACGGGATGATCTGGCCGACGACGCCGAGAGGCTCGTGGAAGTGGTACGCCATCGTGTTGTGGTCGATCTCCGAGATGCTGCCTTCCTGGGCACGGATCGCGCCGGCGAAGTAGCGGAAGTGGTCGACCGCGAGCGGGATGTCGGCGGCGAGCGTCTCGCGCACGGCCTTGCCGTTGTCCCAGGTCTCGATGACCGCGATGTCCTCGAGGTTGGCCTCGATGGTGTCGGCGATCTTGAGCAGGATGTTGGAGCGGTCGGTGGTCGAGGTGCGGCCCCACGCGTCCTTGGCGGCGTGCGCGGCGTCCAGCGCCTTGTCGATGTCCTCGGCGGTGCTACGGGCGACCCGGGTGAAGACCTGACCGGTCACCGGGGTGATGTTGTCGAAGTACTCGCCGTTCACGGGGGCGACCCACTCGCCACCGATGAAGTTGTCGTACTGCTCCTTGACCTCGATGGTCGAGTCCGAGCTGCCGGGCGGGCTGTAGACGGCCATGTCTGCCTCCTGGGGTCAATCGACGACGCACCGTTGCGAAGTCGTCCTGGGCCGACCGTAGGACGAGGAAGGTTGGCCAAAGGTTGGTCGGTCGTCAGCCGCCCAGTGCCGCGTCCACGACGGCCTTGGCGTCCGTCTGCACCTGGGCCAGGTGCTCGGGTCCGCGGAAGGACTCGGCGTAGATCTTGTAGACGTCCTCGGTGCCCGACGGGCGGGCGGCAAACCATGCCGACTCGGTGGTGACCTTGAGCCCACCGATGGCCGCGCCGTTGCCGGGGGCCTCGGTGAGCTTGGCCGTGATCGCCTCTCCCGCAACCGAGTCCGCGGTGACGGCGGCCGGGGTCAGGGCCTTGAGGGCAGCCTTCTGCTCACGGTCCGCGGGCGCGTCGACGCGGGCGTAGGCGGGCTCGCCGTGGCGGGCGACGAGGTCGGCGTAGTGCTCGCTGGGGGAGCGGCCGGTGGTCGCGAGGATCTCGGAGGCGAGCAGCGCGAGGATGATGCCGTCCTTGTCAGTGGTCCACACCGACCCGTCGTGGCGCAGGAAGGAGGCGCCGGCCGACTCCTCGCCGCCGAAGCCGACCGAGCCGTCGAGCAGGCCGGGGACGAACCACTTGAAGCCGACCGGCACCTCCCACAGGTCCATGCCGAGGTCGGCCGCGACGCGGTCGATCATGGAGCTCGACACGAGCGTCTTGCCGATGCGCCGGCTCGACCATCCCGGACGCGCGCCGCCGTGCAGGTACTGGATCGCGACGGCGAGGTAGTGGTTGGGGTTCATCAGCCCCGCGTCGGGCGTGACGATGCCGTGCCGGTCGGAGTCTGCGTCGTTGCCGGTCGCGATGTCGTACCGATCGCGTTGTGCGACAAGGCTCGCCATGGCCGCAGGCGAGCTGCAGTCCATCCGGATCCTGCCGTCCTTGTCGAGGGTCATGAACCGCCACGTCGGGTCGAGGAGCGGGTTGACCACTGTCAGGTCGAGGCCGTGGCGCTCGCCGATCTCGCCCCAGTAGTGCACGGCCGCCCCGCCCATCGGGTCGGCGCCGATCTGCACTCCGACGTCCCGGATCCGTTGCAGGTCAACGACGCTCGGCAGGTCGGTGACATAGGCGGCGAGGTAGTCGTGGTCGGTCGCGGCGGCCCGGGCCCGGGCGAAGGGAGTCCGCCGCACCTGCCGCAGGCCGTCGCGCAGGTGGGCATTGGCCGCGTCGGCGATGGCGCTGGTGACGTCGGTGTCGGCGGGCCCGCCGTGGGGCGGGTTGTACTTGAACCCACCGTCGCTCGGGGGGTTGTGCGAGGGGGTGACGACGATGCCGTCGGCCAGCCCCGTCCCCTTCGCCGTGAGGTCCTTGCCCCGGTTGGCCGTGAGGATCGCGTGCGAGATCGCGGGGGTCGGGGTGTAGCCGTCGCGGGAGTCGACGAGGACGGTGACACCGCCGGCGACGAGGACCTCGAGGGCGGTGGTCCACGCCGGCTCGGAGAGGGCGTGCGTGTCGCGGCCGAGGAAGAGCGGGCCGTCGATGCCGGCCGCGCGGCGGTGGTCGACGATTGCCTGGGTCGTCGCGAGGATGTGCGCCTCGTTGAAGGACCCGGTGAGCGAGGAGCCCCGGTGCCCGCTCGTGCCGAAGGCGACCTGCTGGTCGACGTCGTCGGGGTCGGGCTGGACTGCGTAGTAGGCGGTGACGACGTGGCTGACGTCGATGAGGTCCTCGGGCAGTGCGGGCTGGCCCGCTCGGTCGGCTGCGCTCATGGCCCGACGCTACCGCCCTACCGCAGCACCGCCGCCAGCCGCGCGGTCAGCGGTGCCCGGGCCGGGTGGCGCCCATCGCCCAGCTCGTCGAGTGCCCGCTGCAGCACCTCGGTGTCGGCGACGACCTCGCTGTAGGCGAGGACCGCCGAGGGGTCGGGGTCGGTGAGCAGGCACTCGCGGACGGCGACCGCGAGGTACTCCGCGGTCTCGGTGAGCAGGGGTGAGCTGGTCCCGGGGACGAGGTCGCCGCCGTAGGCGTCGACGGCGGAGCGGGCATCGCCGCGCCGCACCGCTGCTCGCACCGCGTCGACGTCGCTGACCACCGGCAGGTCGAGTCGGTAGGGGCGCGATGCGAGCCGGCCGCCGAGGGCCGAGCGCAGGTGGCTGACCTCCGACTTCAGGGTGCTCGTCGAGACCCGCTCGTCGCCGTAGAGGTGGGCGTGCAGCTCGCCGAGCGAGAGCCCGTCGGGGTGCAGCGCGAGGATCGCGAGGATCTCGACCTGGCGTCGGGTGAGGAGCAGCCGTGACCCGTCGAGGTGGACCTCGCTCGCGCCGAGCAGCCGCAGGTGCAGCCCCTGGTGGGCGGGCAGGGTCAGCGTCGACGCGAGCGACGACGCGGGGATCGCCGTCTCGAGGAGACGCGCCAGCGCCTGGGCGGTGGCGGCGCCGATGGGGTGGCTGCGGTCCCACGTCGTCGACAGGTCGAGCACCCCGAGCTGGGCACCGGTCACCGGGTCGTGGACGGGCGCGGCCCAGCAGGCCCAGCTGTGCACGATCGGGGCGTAGTGCTCGGCGGCGAAGACGGTCGAGACGGCGTCGGTGCGCAGGGCGAGGTTGAGCGCATTGGTCCCCACGCTGCCCTCGTCCCACCGGCCGCCGGCGACGAAGTTGACCTGCTCGGCGGCGCTGCGCATGACCCGCCCGCCGTAGGTCCACAGGATGCGGGTCTGCGGGTCGGTGACCGCGACGACGAGGTCACCGTCCTCCGCGGCGGACCGCAGCGCGCCCTCGAGGCGGTTGACGGCGGCCGACAGCGGTGACTCCGCGAAGAGGGTGGCGGTCTCCCCTTCGTCCGCCAGTGGCGCGGCCTCGACGGTCGCCGGCAGGTGCTCGGCGGACCGCTCCCACGACGAGAGGATCTCGGGGCGCACCTGCTCGGGGGCACTCCCCTCGCGCCAGTGCTCCCAGGCGCGCTGCAGCGTGCGCTGTCGGCCGGACTCCGCCATCGGCCACCTCCTCGTGGTCGCCGCCAGCGTAGAGCGCGGGCTGCGCATCTGCCTAGGAGAGGCGCAGGCCCCGCCGTATTTCCCTAGGGAAATCACCGAACCACACCCGACCGCACCTCGTCGCTTTGACGTGGGGGCCTCGCGCGCTGTCCCATGGACCTATGACCGACCTCGCGATCGTCGACGCCGCTGCCACCCCGCTCCAGGCCCGGGTCGGCACCAAGTTCGCCTACAGCACGACGGGGGTCCGCGAGGCGCTGCTGTCCTTCGCGGTCTCCAACGCCCACGACATCCTCGAGGAGGAGATCCTCATTCACGCCGGCGGGCGTGAGGTGCAGGCGCGTGAGCTCGCGGGCAACCACGGCACCCGGCTCCACCTCGTCGAGGGCGTCGGCGACGGGTGGCTCGAGGTGACCTACTCCGCACTCGTCGACATCACCCGGCCGACCGGCGACCAGGTGGGACGCGAGATCGACTTCGACCGGTGGGTCTTCACCCGGCCGAGCCGCTACGCCGAGTCGGACCGCCTGGCGCCCATGGCTGCTCGGCTCTTCCCGACCCAGACGGGCGTGGAGCGGGTCGAGGCCGTCGGCGAGTGGGTCAACACGCACATGGCCTACATCTCCGGCTCCAGCCGGGGAACCGACGGCGCGGTCGACTCGATCCTCCAGGCGTCGGGGGTCTGCCGCGACTTCGCGCACGTCGTCGTCGCGCTGCTGCGTGCGCTGGGGACGCCGGCGCGCCTGGTCTCGGTCTACGCGCCCGGTCTTCAGCCGATGGACTTCCACGCCGTCGCCGAGGCCTGGGTCGACGACGCCTGGCACATCGTCGACGCGACGCGGCTGGCGCCACGCGAGTCGATGATCCGCATCGCCACCGGCCGCGATGCGGCCGACACCGCCTTCCTCACCACCCGCGGCGGGCGCATGACCTTCAACCGGCAGGTCGTCACGGCCACGCTCACCGAGGGCACCCTCCCGCAGGAGGACCCCTCCGCGCTCGTGCGTCTGCCCTGAGGACGGCTGTCCCATGCTCGTCTAGGTTTGGGGCATGTCACTCCGCAGACGGCCCACGGCCGTGCCCCGCCTCATCGCGGGCGTCGTCATCGTGCTCTGGTTTGTCGTGGCCGGCGTCGGTGGCCCGCTCGTGGGGCAGCTGAGCAGCGTGCAGGACAACGACCAGGCGTCCTTCCTGCCCGCCGACGCCGAGTCGACGCAGGTGAGCGCGCGGCTCGGTGACTTCGGCGCCGACGCGACCTTGCCCCTCCTGCTCGTCGTCGAGGACGACGGCGGCATCGACCGGTCGACGATCGGCCTGCTGCAGGGCTGGGCCGAGCGGTTGCCCGACCAGCAGGTCGACAGCGTGCCCGGCACGCTGGGTGACCTGCTCGCGTCCGACACCGTGCCGGTGATCCCCGCTGACGACGGGGCGGCCGTCCTCGTCCCGATCGAGCTCGACGCCGCCGAGGTCGAGGAGCGTGTCGACGGCGAGGCGATCTCGACACGCGTCGTCGACGCACTTCGCGGTGACCTTGCTCCCGACGTGACCGGAGAGGTCTCCGTGACCGGACCGGCCGGCTTCACCGCTGACCTCGGTGAGGCCTTCGCGGGCATCGACGGGATCCTCCTGCTCGTCGCGCTCGCCGTCGTCCTCGTCATCCTCGTGCTCGTCTATCGCAGTCCGGTCCTCCCCTTCGCCGTGCTCGTCACGAGCGTGTGCGGTCTGGCCCTGGCCGCGCTGGTCATCCACCCGATGGCCGAGGCCGGGTGGATCCAGCTGTCGGGACAGAGCCAGGGCATCCTCTTCATCCTCGTCGTCGGGGCCGCGACCGACTACGGGCTGCTGCTCGTCGCCCGCTATCGCGAAGAGCTGCACCGGGCCGACCCGCTGCCCGCGCTGCGCGTGGCCTGGCGGCAGACGCTCGGCCCGGTCATGGCGAGCGGGCTGACGGTCATCGCCGGCCTGCTCTGCCTGCTGTTGTCGGACCTGGGCAACATCTCGGGTCTCGGGCCGGTCGGCGCCCTCGGCATCGTCGGGGCCATGGTGGCCGCGCTCACCCTGCTGCCTGCGGTGCTGGCGCTGCTGGGGCGCGTCGCTTTCTGGCCCTCCCCGCCCCGCCGCGACGACGCGCCGCGGCACCGCCTCTGGCAGGGCGTCGCCGACCGTGTCACCCGACGGCCGCGCCGCACGTGGGTCGTCACCGCCGCCGCGATGTTCGTCGCGGCGGGCGCGGCGACGACTTTTGACGCCTCGGGCATCACGCAGGCGCAGTTCTTCACGACCGAGGTCGAGTCGGTGCGTGGGCAGGAGGTCATCGACAGGCACTTCGACGGCGGTGACCAGCGGCCGGTCCAGGTGATCGTCCCGGCGTCCGCGACGACCGAGGCGAAGGCGGTGCTCGCCGACCACCCGCAGGTGGCCGAGCGCGTCGAGGAGTCGGCCGAGCGGGGCGGCTCCGACGCCCTGCTGAGCGCGCCGCTCACCGTGGGTTCCGAGTCCGACGAGGCGCGCGAGGTCGTGCTCGAGCTGCGTGACGAGGTGCGTGCCGTGAGCCCCGAGGCCCTCGTCGGCGGGGCGACGGCCACGAGCGTCGACACCGACGCCGCGAGCCAGCGCGACTACGTCGTCGTCATCCCGGCGATCCTGCTCGTCGTCACGCTCATCCTTGTCGGTCTGCTGCGATCGGTCGCCGCGGCCGCGTTGCTCGTCGTCGTCAACGTGCTCGGCTTCGCGGCGACGCTTGGGGTCGCCGCGGTGGTCTTCGGCCTGCTCGGGTACCCCGGCGCAGACCCGTCGACCCCTGTCCTCGCCTTCGTCTTCCTCGTGGCGCTCGCGGTCGACTACTCCATCTTCCTCATGACGCGGGCGCGGGAGGAGTCGCTGCAGGTGGGCACGCGCCGCGGCATCGCCCAGGCGGTCGCGGTGACCGGCGGGGTCATCACGAGCGCGGGCGTGGTGCTCGCGGCGACCTTCTCGGCGCTGTGGGTCATCCCGCTGCTCTTCCTCGCGCAGATCGCCTTCATCGTCGCCTTCGGGGTGCTGCTCGACACCATCGTCACGCGCTCGATCCTCGTCCCCTCCCTCGTGGCCGATCTGGGGGACCGCGTTTGGTGGCCGTGGGCAGGGCGGATCGCGGCCGACGAGCCGCGAGAGTGATCGAGGTGGGTCCCTCGGGCCCACGAGGTGCTCCGCAGCGCCGGTACGGGGGCGGGCTGCTCGCGGGGTGAGACGCATCTGGTGCACGCCCCACCTCCTGAAGTTACTCTGGAGTAACCAAGGTCGATCACCGGCGATCGACCCCCTGCCAGGAGGCCTGCCATGCGTCGCCCTCGAGTCCTGTCCACCCTCGCTGCGACCGCGGCACTCCTCGTCGCAGGTGCCTCAGGGGGTGCGTCTGCTGCCCCGGCGTCCACCGCTGCAGCGAAGACCCGACCCCACTACGTGACGCTCGGTGACTCCTACTCTGCCGGCAACGGGGCCGGCGCCTACGTGGAGAAGACCTGCTGGCGCTCACCCAACAACTACGGCCAGCGGGTGGCGACGCGGCAGGGTGCCACGCACACGACGGCCGCGTGCAGCGGCGGCGTCATCGACGACATCCTCTCCCCGCGTGAGCTCGGGTCCCCGACGCTGCGGACCCGGACCTACCGCGTCCCGGTGGGTGCGGTCGACGCACGCGCCCAGTGGCTGCGCCAGGCCAAGGCGGACAAGCTGTGCGGCACGCCGAGCCAGCGCGACTTCTCCTACACCTACTCGATCCGCTCGAGCGCCTCGGCGGGCTCCCTCTTCACCGCCACCGTCCGCTGCCAGCTCGTGGCACGCCCGCAGATCGACTCCGTGACGACCTCGACCGATGCGGTCTTCGTGACGATCGGCGGCAACGACCTGGGGTTCACGACGATCGCCACGCAGTGCATGGCGCTACGGGCGGCGGCCGGCTGCAAGCAGGCCATCGACGCTGCCAATGCCGAGATCGGCACCCTCAAGTCACGCACCAAGACGGTGCTCAAGGCGGTGCACGCCCGCTCCGGTGGTCGCGCAGAGGTCTACCTCCTGGGCTACCCGCACCTCATCAACACCCGGAGCCACAAGCTGAGCTCGACCTACGACTTCGGGCAGGAGCTCGACCGGCTGCAGCGGCGTGGCGACACGGCGCAGCGGGCCGCGATGCTCGAGCTGGACCGATCCACGACCGGGCGGGGCGGCTTCACCTTCGTCGACGTCAAGCCGGACTGGGGTGGCTACACCCACGGCATCGACCCGCGTCCCCTCGCCAGCCAGTCCAATGCCTGGCTGGTGCCGATCTTCGGCACCGGTCGCGAGTTCTCCGAGTGGGTGCACCCCAACGCCGCCGGGTGGGGCGCGAGTGCGCTGGCGCTCTACGCCGCCATGCGCTGAGCCACCCGGCGCCGGCAGATCAGTCGAGCAGGTCGACCAGCTGCGGCGCGATACCGATGTAGGTGGCGGGCGTCATCGCCGCGACCCGCTCCTCGACGTCGGCCGGCAGGCCGAGCCCACGGACGAAGTCGACGAGCTCGGGTTGACCGATGCGGCGCCCGCGGGTCAGCTCCTTGAGCCGCTCGTAGGGCTCGTCCATGCCCTCGACGCCCCGGGCGCCCAGCGCCCGCATCACCGACTGGATCGGCTCGCCGAGCACCTCCCAGTTGGCGTCGAGGTCGGCCGCCATGGCCTCGGGCACGGCGTCGAGACCGGCCAGGCCGCGGCCCGCGTTGTCGATCGCGAGGAGCGAGTGGCCGAGCGCGGTGCCGATGTTGCGCTGCATCGAGCTGTCGGTCAGGTCTCGCTGCAGGCGCGAGGTGACGAGCGTCGTCGCGAGCACGTCGAGGAGGGCATTGCTCACCTCGAGGTTGGCCTCGGCGTTTTCGAAGCGGATCGGGTTGACCTTGTGCGGCATCGTGCTCGAGCCGACGGTGCCCTGTCCACGCACCTGGGCGAAGTAGCCCATGGAGATGTAGCTCCACACGTCGGTGCAGAGGTTGTGCAGCACCCGGTTGTAGCGCGCGATGTCGGCGTAGATCTCGGCCTGCCAGTCGTGCGACTCGATCTGGGTGGTCAGCGGGTTCCACGTCAGGCCGAGACCCTCGACGAAGGACTGCGAGATCTCCAGCCAGTCGGCCTCGGGCACGGCGGCCAGGTGGGCGCCGAAGGTGCCGGTGGCGCCGTTGATCTTTCCGAGGTACTCGTCGGACGAGATGCGCCGCACCTGCCGCAGGAGCCGGTGCGCGAGGACAGCGAGCTCCTTGCCCATCGTGGTCGGCGTGGCCGGCTGTCCGTGCGTGTGGGCGAGCAGCGGCACGTCGCGCAGCTCGTCAGCCAGCGTCGCGACGGCCTCGGCGAGGGCGTCGGCTCGCGGCAGCCAGACCTGCTCGACGGCGCCCTGGACCATGAGCGCGTAGGAGAGGTTGTTGATGTCCTCGCTCGTGCAGCAGAAGTGGATGAGCTCGCACAGCCCGGCGTCCTCGGGCGCCGGCGCGATCTGGCGCAGGCGCTCCTTGAGGTAGTACTCGACGGCCTTGACGTCGTGCTGGGTGACCTTTTCGGTCGCGGCGAGCTCGGCGATGTCCTCGGGGCCGAAGTCCTCGACGACCTGCCGCAGGGCGGCCTGCTCGTCGGTGGTCAGCTGGCGCACGCCGGGCACGACCTGCCGGCTCGTCAGGTGGATGAGCCACTCGACCTCGACGTGCACGCGCATCCGGTTGAGCGCGGGCTCGCTCAGGTGGTCGATGAGCGGTGCGACGGCCGGACGGTAGCGACCGTCGAGCGCGCCGAGGGCGATCTGGGGCGTGGCGTCAGCGAGGCTCTGCATGGCGCCATCCTCCCAGAGACGAAGGGGGGCCCGGTCCCGGCGTCCACTGCAGGCCCGGCCGGTACGGCCGGTCAGGAGGTGTACGCCTGCGCGACGTCCTCGGCGATGGTGGTCAGCTGCTTGTCCGTGCGGTCGCCGTTGAGATCGGCCGCGAGGACCGTCAGGGTGAGTCCCCCGTCGAGCTCGGCGAAGAGGTAGACGTTGCCGCCTGAGGCGCCGGCCGGGTCGAGGGTGACGAGGGTGGCCTTCGTGCCGTCGTCGAGGGTGCGGCTCTCGGTCTTGGCGCCCGTGCCGGCGAACTCGTCGCTGGCGGCAGCGTCCTCGACGCTGGTGCCGTCCTCCGCGAGCCCCCAGCTCAAGGAAAATCCGGTGCCTTCGCCGAGGTCGGCCTCGTCGCCGGGGAGGACGTTGCACTGGCCTGAGAGATCGGAGACCTCGACGGGGAAGCCGACCCACTCCTCGAGCTCGTCGGGGGTCACCGCGCCGCAGTCGAGCCCGCCGCCTGCGCCGGAGGCGGAGGTCTCGCTGCCCTCCGACGACGTCTCGCTGCCCTCGGACGAGGTGCTCGAGCTCGTCGCATCCGTCGGGCTCGACGTGCGGCTCGACGCGGCCGAGCTCGAGGGGCTCTCCTCGGGTGACCCGGAGCAGGCGCCGAGGAGCAGCGCGGTGCCGAGGACGAGGGCGAGGGGGGCGGGGCCACGGGTCATGGGTTCACTCTCCGAGCTCGTGGCGGACGTGCGAGATGATGCCGTCGAGCGCGGCATCGATCTCGGCATAGGTGCGGTCGAAGTCGTTGTCGTCGCCGTACCAGGGGTCGGCGATGGCGAGGTCGTCTCCCTTCGGCCCGCTCGGGTCGTAGGAGCGGATCATCCGGATGCGGTCCTTGGCCTCGCGGGTACCGGCGAGACGTCGCAGCACCGTGTAGTGGCCGTGGTCGGCGGCGAGCACGAGGTCGCGGTCGTCGAACCTCCGCTTGTCGAAGGTGCGGGCCCGGTGGTTCGAGTAGTCGCCGGTGTGCCCGTGACGGTGCATGGCCGCGATGGTGCGCGGGTCGGCGGGGTTGCCCTCCTCCCACGCGGTGGTGCCGGCCGAGTCGACCACGACGCGGTGGCCGAGCCCAGCAGCCTCGAAGCGCTCGCGCAGCAGCCACTCGCCCATCGGCGACCGGCAGATGTTGCCGGTGCACACCACGGTGATCCGGTAGTCGCTCATGCCGTCATCGTCTCCCACTCCTCCGGGAGCAACCACGAGAGACCCTGTGGTCCCGCTGACAGTGCCAACGTCCCGAGCAGCGGCAGCTCGCGGTGTCGCAGCACCTCGCTGTGCAGGGCGACGGCGTGCAGGGTGCCCGGCGTCGTCGGGTCGGCCGCGAGGACGACACCGGTGGAGATCCCCTTGTAGCGAAGGGCGGTCCCCGCGTCGGCGAGGGTGCCACCCCGTGGGTCGAGACGGGCCAGCAGGCCGGGGGCGGTGAGCAGGAGCAGGCCGTCGGTCGCCTCGACGGCCCGCAGGGCGCGCCGGGCGAGCGGGTCGGGGCCGGGCGACAGCGCCATCAGGTGGACCTCACGCCCTTCGTCGCGCAGCGCTGAGGTGCAGGCGGCGGCGGTGTCGGTCACGTTGACGCCCCGGGCGTCGGTGAGGAGGACGACGCGGGGGAGGTGCGACCTCGGAGAGCGCGCTCACAGGCCGACAGCCCGGCGCAGCTGGGCCCCGGTCCACCGGTGCCGGTCGGGGCCGGCGGCTTCGGCCTCGCGCACGAGCTCGACGATCCGCACGCAGACGGGCGTGCTCGAGCCGTGGTCGGCACCCAGCTGGACGACGATGCCCTGCAGCTCGTCGATCTCGGTGGCGCGACCGGCGTCGAGGTCGTCGGCCATCGACGAGCGGGCGGTCGGTGCGACCTTGAGCGAGGCGCGGGCGACGTTGGCGAAGACCGGCGTCGGGGTCCGCAGGAGGCGTGGCATCGCGGAGGCGGGGAGCGGGGTGAGCCGGCTGGGCGTGATGCCGAGCCGCCGCGCGAGGGCGAGTGCCTCGTCCTGGCAGGCCGCGAGCACGACGCGGCAGTCACGGTCGCGCAGCTCGACGGCGAGCGGCAGGCCGGTGAGCGCGTTGATCGCGTTGTTGAGGTTGAGCAGGAGCTTGGCGTAGAGCACCGCCCGCATGTCGGGCTCGACGTCGACGCGCAGGCCGGCCCCGTGGGCCGCCTTGACGAAGGGGTCGACCCGGGGGTGGTCCTTGGCGACGAGGTGCCCGCTCGTCGTCTGGGTCCAGTGGGTCTCGCCGGAGCGCACGACGTTGAAGGGCACCATGCCGGAGAGCACGAGTGGTCGTGAGGCCCTGCTGGGGAAGGCGCCGGCGAGTGCCTCGTCGATCGCGCTCGCATTGCGCAGACCGTTTTGGAAGGACAGGACGATGGAGTCGTGACCGAGGTAGGGGGGCGATCTGGGCGACGGCGGCCTGCAGGTCGAGGGTCTTCGTCGTCAGCAGCACGATGTCCGCGCCGACGGTGGCGCTCGCCTCCGTGGCGAGGGTCAGGGCGTCAGGTCGCACGACCCGGGTGCGGCCGCGCAGGTCGGTGACGGTGAGGCCGTCGCGCTCGATCGCGTCGACGAGGTGTGGCCGCCCGACGAGCGTGACATCGGCTCCGGCAGCCAGCCAGCCGCCGATGTAGGTGCCGACGCTGCCGGCCCCCATGACCGCCACGCGTGTGCGCTCCACTGTGCTCACCCCTTGCCGAGCCGTCGGCCCCGAGTCCAGCGCCGCTGCGACGATCCTAGTCGCAGGGGTGCGGTCACTCGCGGGTCAGGGAGACCCATCCGTTGGCGTGCTCGCCGCGTGCCGGGTGCGTCGGCACCAGCTCCGCCACGGTGTAGCGGGTGCCGCCGACCGAGAGGGTCTCGTCGAGCCGGATCGTCCGCCGGTCGGACCCCAGGTGCAGGCCCGCCCGGTCGGGGTCGATGTTGAAGGCGATGAGCCGCACGCCGTCGACATCCGTCGGCAGGTTTTGGCGGAGGACGGTCGCGCCGGCCAGTGGGGTCCGCTCGGCCTCGGCCGAGTCGTCCCCGCAGGCGGAGAGGGCGCTCGCGCCCAGCAGGGCCAGGAAGGTCCGCCGACCCAGGGCCGGCCCACGTCGACCGGTGCGTGCATCCATGTCTCATGCCCCCTTCGTCCTGGCGAGCGTAGGCGCGCGGCCGGGGGGAGGGCGAGGGGGAGCGCTCCCCGGGGGACGACGAAGCGGCCGGCCCGAGATCGGGCCGGCCGCTCCTGCACTGCGGCGAAGGGAGGTCACCCCACGGTGGCGAGGTCCTCGGCGGGCTCCTCGGCCGACGTGCGTCGGGTGAGGGCCTCGCCCTCGACGTCGACGTTGGGCAGCACCTTGTCCAGCCAGCGCGGCATCGCCCAGGCCTTGTCGCCGAGCAGGTACATCAGCGCGGGGATGAGCACCATGCGCACGACGAAGGCGTCGAGCAGGACGGCGGCCGCGAGCGCGAAGCCCATCGACTTGATGAGGTTGTCCGGCTGGAGCATGAAGGCGGCGAAGACCGAGATCATGATGAGCGCCGCGGCGGTGACGACGCGAGCGCCGTGGCGGAAGCCGTCGACGACGGCCTCGCGGGCCGTGTCGCCGTGGACGTAGGCCTCACGCATCCGGGTGACGAGGAAGACCTGGTAGTCCATCGCCAGCCCGAAGACGATGCCGATCATGAGGATCGGCAGGAAGCTGACGAGCGGTGCCCCGTCGACCAGGCCGAAGGCACCCTCCTGGAAGATCGCCACGGTCGCGCCGAGCGTCGCCAGGGTCGACAGCACGAAGCCGAGCGTCGCGGTGAGCGGCACGAGGATCGAGCGGAAGACGAGCATGAGCAGGACGAAGGCGAGGCCGACGACGACCGCGAGGTACGGCACGAGGGCGTCCTGCAGCTTCTGCGACACGTCGGTCTGGATCGCGGTGAGGCCGGTGACGCCGAGGGTCGTGCCGGTGGCCTCCTCCTGCGCGGGGATGCCGTCACGGATCGTGTGGAGCAGCTCCTCGGTCGCCTCGTCGCTCGCGCCCGCGGCGGGCGTGACCATGACCTGGGCGCCGGTGCCCTCGTCGTTCATCGCGACGACCTGGGCATTGGTCACCCCGTCGAGCTGGCCGAGCCACTGGGCGACCTCGCCGTATGCGGCGGGCGCCTGACGCGGGTCCTCGATGTCGCGGCCGTCGACGACGACGACCATCCGGGCCTCCTGGCCGCGGCCGAAGCCGTCGGCGATGAGGTCGGCGGCATCGCGCTGCGAGGTGCCGGGGGCGGGCGGTCGAGTCGCTCGGCAGGGCCAGGTGCAGGTCCTTGGCCGGGATGGCCAGGGCCCCGAGGGCGAGCACGGCCACGAGGGCGGCGAGGACCGGGCGGGCGCCGATGGCCCGGGCCCAGCGCGTGCCGCCGTTGTCGACGTGCTGCCCCTCGTCGACGGCCTTGTCCTTGCGGATCTGGCCGGCGAAGGCGCGGTGCCCGAGGGCCCCGAGCACGGCGGGCAGCAGCGTGAGGGCGACGAGCACGGCGGCGAGCACCGTGGCGGCGGCGGCCAGGCCCATCGCGGTGAGGAAGGGGATGTTGACGACGGCCAGCGCGACGAGCGCGATGATCACCGTCAGGCCGGCGAAGACGACGGCGGACCCGGCGCGGCCGACGGCCAGGCCGATCGCGTGCTCGCGGTCCGTGGTGCGCCGCAGCTCGGTGCGGTAGCGGGAGAGGATGAAGAGGGCGTAGTCGATGCCGACGGCCAGACCGAGCATCGAGGCGAGGATCGGGGTCGTCGTGCCGAGGTCGAAGACCGCGGTCGACGCGGTGATGCCCGTGATGCCGATGCCGACCCCGACGAGGGCAGTGAGGATCGGCAGGCCGGCAGCGACGAGGGAGCCGAAGGTCAGGACGAGGACGACGAGGGCGACGGCGATGCCGATGAGCTCGCTCGTCATGCCCATCTCGGGCATACCCTGCATGCCGGTGCCGGTGGCCTCGACGGTCAGCCCCGCGTCTCGGGCGTCGTCGACGGCCTCGGTGACGGCGTCACGGCTGGTCTGCTCGACGTCGGTGACGGTCTCGACGTCGAAGGTCCACTGGATCAGGCCGGTGCGGCCATCCTCGGTGAGCGGGGAGACCGCGGCGGCGTTGGCCCGCGCCACCTCGGTGGGCTGGCCGCTCTCCTTGGCCTGGTCGAGGTACTGCTGCTCGACCCCCTTCGCCGCGGCGACGGGGTCGACGAACTGCTCCGGGGCGCCGACCTGGGGGGGCGGCGCGCAGGTCGGTGAGCAGGTCCTCGACAGCTGCCGCATTGGCCGGGTCGGAGAGCTTTTCGCCTGCCGGTGCCTGGACGACGACGGTGCCGGTGGCCTGGTCGAAGGCGTCCTTGGCGCCGGGGAAGAGCTCCTGCTGCAGGGTCTGCGCCTGCTCCGACTCGATACCGGGGATCGTGAATTTGTCGCTCAGCGGCTTGGAGAGGGTGCCGGCGACGGCGCCGATGCCGATGAGGACGACGAGCCAGCCGATGAGGAAGACCGGCCAGCGCCGGAACGCGGTCCGGCCGAGGCGGTAGAGGGCGTGGGCCATGAGGGTGCCTTTCGAGGCGTCGGGGTGGGCCGGCCGCGTCGTCGAGGCCGATCGTGCTGGACGAAGGGGGTTACGCCTGGTCGGCGAGGATCCCCCGGGCGATGGTGAGGTTGGCTCGGGCCCGGGCGGAGAGCGGGCCCAGGGGTGGGGGTGGCAATGTACTGGACCACGGAGTGCTGGATGACGCCGCCGACGATGGCCAGAGCCATCCGGGCCCGGGTGTCGTCGACGCCCTCGCGCTCGGAGAGATGGGTGACGAGTCGCTCGCTCAGGTCCTCGACGTGGGCCTTGACCCGGACGAAGAGGTCGGGGTTGCGCTCGATGACGTCGTGGAGCTGCTGGAAGTCGGCGGGGGTGCCGTCGTCGGCGTGCAGGCAGTCGAGGGTGACGGCGAGCACGTCGTCGACGAGGTGGCCGGTCGGGCCGCCGTCGCGCAGGGTCTGCGCCTGCTCGTCGGTGAGCTCGGGGAGCATGCCGAGGACCGCCTCCTCCTTGGAGGAGACGTGGTTGAAGAGGGTGCGCCGCGAGACCCCGACGGCGCGGGCGAGGTCCTCGACGGTGAAGCCTGAGTAGCCGCAGTCCACGGCGAGCCGCTGAGCGGCGGCGATGATCGCGGAGCGGCGGCTGCCGGCTCGCATGGTTGCACTATCGGTCACACAGTGCACTCTTGCACTCTCGAACCCTTTGTGCAAAACCCTTCTGCTCCGCCGGACGCGACGAAGGGGGTCGACCGTGGCGGTCGACCCCCTCCGGGTGCTGTGAGGAGACTCAGGCGGCGACGGGTGCACCCAAGCGGGCGATGAGCGCCTGCAGTGCGGCATCGGCGTCGCTGTCGACGAGTCTGCCGTCGGCGAAGGCCTCGAAGGAGGAGCCGACGCCGAAGGTCTCCTCGACGACGTCAGCGCCGGCGATCTGCAGCGAGCGGACGGCGTCCTTGCGGGCCCACTCGGCACCGTAGGGGGCGCCGGACGCGGCCAGGACGATGGCGCGCGTGCCGTGGATGCTCGCGGCCTCGCGCGGGCGGGAGGCCCAGTCGATGGTGTTCTTGACGACGCTCGAGAGGGTGCCGTTGTACTCGGGGGTGACGACGACGAGGGCGTCAGCGGCTTCCACGGCCTCGCGCAGCTCGGTGGCGACCTGCGGGACCGAGCCCTCGATGTCGAGGTCCTCGGAGTAGTGCGGCAGGTCGGCGCCGCGGTTGAACCACGTGGCGGTCGTGCCCTCGGGCAGGTGGGCTGCGGCGGCCTCGGCGAGGCTGCGGTTGGTCGAGCCGTCGCGCAGGCTGCCGAGGAGGAAGAGGACGTTCATCAGGGGGGACTCCTGGGGGTTTTGGTCAAGTGCTTGACCATGGTGATCGCGGCCGGCGAGTAAAGTCAAGTCCTTGACCAATGGCTTACCATGGGCGCATGACCCCCGACCTGCCCTCCCCGCTGGCCGGCTCGTGCCCCGGCGAGGGGCAGGCACCGCTCGTCAACCTCCTCGCCCGCGCCCAGGCGAGCTTCGTCGCCGACTTCGAGACGCGGCTGCGTGACTCCGAGATCGAGGGGCTCTCGCTGGCTCACTCGGCCAACGTCCTGCGGCACCTGTCCGAAGGGCCCCGGCGGGCGCGCGAGATCGTCGACCGGTGCGGGGTGACCAAGCAGGCGGTCAGCCAGCAGATCGCCCACCTCGAGCGCAACGGGTACGTCGCCGTCGAGCCGGACGCGCAGGACCAGCGGGCGCGCATCGTCAGCCTCACGGCGAAGGGGGGAGTGCGCCCAGGCCGTCGTCGGCCGTCTCTTCGAGGAGGTCGAGCGCGACTGGGCCGAGCGGATCGGGCCGGCGCAGGTGGCCGCTCTCCGGTCAGCGCTCACCGACCTGCTCGGCGGCGGGACCTGCTGAGTCGTCAGGCCTCGCCCGTCGTGCCGCTCGTCTCGCCGTGCTTCTTGCACGTGGCCGTCCACGTCGTGCCCTCGGTGGCGACCGTGAGCTTGCGGCGGCAGGTGGTGCAGTAGGTCGGGGCGTGGGCTGCCAGCTCCTGGCGGCACAGCACGTGGTTGCCCTTGCTGGCGGACGTGCCGCAGTGACCGCAGTAGGTGACCGCGACGACCGGCGGGATGGCGCCGAGCGTGTCGGGGTCGCTCCAGCCGGAGTCGCCGGCGGTGGGGAGGTCAGTCATGTCGACGATTGTGGCGCATGGCTGCTCCCGGGCCTCCGGCGCACCCCGGGAGGTCACGTCTCGGTCACTCCCGGCGCGCGAGGCAACCCGGAGCCCCGGCGGGGCGTCCATGATGTCGATACCGCGCGCAGGGGGGCGCGCGGTCGGAGCAGGGGAGCAGGACACATGGCACGAGCACGACTGCCGCTCGCGGCCCTCGTCGCCGGCATCGCACTCGCCGGGTGCGGGTCGCAGACGGCGCCGCAGGCCACACCCACCGGGGCCTCGTCGCCGGAGGCGACCACGAGCTCGCCGACCCGGTCGCCGAGCGCCACGTCGTCCAGCTCGTCCACCTCGGCCGGCCCGACGAGCTCGCCGACCTCGCAGGCGACCTCGAGCCGCCCCCTTCGTCCCGGTGACGAGGGCGCCCGGGTGCGGCGGTTGCAGCAGGACCTCAATGCCGCCGGCTACTGGCTCGGCACCCCCGACGGGACCTACGGTCACCTGACCTCGCAGGCGGTCATGGCCCTGCAGAAGTCGGCCGGGCTGGACCGTGACGGCATCGCCGGCCGCAAGACCCTGGACGCCCTGGCGAAGGGGGTCCTCCCCCCCCTGCCGAGCGGTCCGACCAACCGCGTCGAGATCGACCTGGAGCGGCAGGTGCTCATGGTCGTGCGCGGGGGCGAGCTGAAGTACGTCATCAACACGAGCACCGCATCGGGCGAGACCTACATCTCCCGCGGGCAGCCCGCGGTCGCGGTCACCCCCACGGGCACCTTCACCGTCGGTCGCACCTTCCGCGGGTCGGAGGTCGCGCCGCTCGGCACCCTCTACAGCCCGCGCTACTTCTACGGCGGCTACGCCGTCCACGGGTCCGGCTCGATCCCCGCCTACCCCGCCTCGCACGGCTGCGCGCGCGTGAGCAATGCGGCCATGGACATGATCTGGGACGAGGACCTCATGCCGGTCGGCTCGACCGTCGTCGTGCGCTGAGTCGCCCCACCCAGAGGCCGGAGGGAGCCAGCCTCACCTCGCGTCGCGGTAGACCTCGTCCGGGTAGGTCGCCGACATGCCGGCGTCGTTGCGCAGGGTCACCTCGCCGTCGCCGAAGTCCACCTCGACCTCACCGTCCAGCGGCCACGGGTGCGGCTCGTAACGGATACCGCCGGAGTCGGCGTAGTAGAACTCCACGACGTGCTGGTCGGGCGCGACGACATTGGTGTTGACCCGCTCGCGCGCACAGCGCTCCCGTACGGTCACCGTCGGGTCGTCGGTGAGCTCCTCGCACCACTGCTGCGTCCGCCCGCCGACAAGGTGGGACTCGGCTATGCCGACGGCTCCGGCCAGTGCGAGGACAGCGGTGGCGCCCGTGGCGAGACCCACGAGCGCCACCGGCCACCGCGGTCGCGGGTCAGCCACCGAGCAGGTCGCTCAGCCCGCCGCTGCTGCCACCGGAGCTCTGGTGGCCGCCGTCGGTCACCGACTCGGCCGGCTGGACGAGGACGTAGCCCTGACCTCCGAAGGCCATCTGGAAGGTCTCGCCGGTGCCACCGCGCAGCATCGACTTCATCCCGCCGGTGTCGACCTTGATGTCCATCCGGACGCCGCCGGTCCACATGACGACGGCCTGCGCGTCACCGAAGGTCGGGGCGCTCGCGACGTCGAGGGCGACGGGCTCCCCCTTCGTCGTGATGGCGACGTAGCCGCTGCCGCGGAGGGTGACGTTGTAGAGGCCGCCGGTCATCGCGGCGCCGCGGGCCTGGATGCGCTGGATGTCCCAGTCGATCGAGGCGCTGAAGGCGAGCACGTTGTTGCCGTTCACGGAGATCATGTCGTTTTCGAGGTACATGACCTGGATCTCCTGCGCCTCGTTGGCGACGAAGAGCTCGCCCTGACCGGTGCAGGTCAGCATCTTGACGCCCTCGCCGGTCGCGGCCTGCTTGAGGAACTTGCCGACGCCGCCGGAGCCCTTGTTCTCGAAGCGGACATCGCCCTGGTAGGCGACCATCGACCCGGTGCGCGCCATGACCGGGCCGTGGCCCATCTGGATCTTGAGCAGCTTCTTGTTCTGCAGCGAGAACTGGTCGGAGCTCTGCTCCTCCTTGAAGTCCTGGAAGAGGGAACCGTGAATGGGCATGCGTGGACCTTTCAGCTCGGCCGCCCCCTGCGGGCGTCACGTGACCGTCACTCTAGAGCGATCGGTGCCCGACCCGACAGTGCCGCCGACGGGGAGGTCTCCCCGTCAGATCGCCCTCCGGCCACGGGGCTGCAGCATGACGCGCCGGGCCCGGCGCCCCTAGGGTGAGGAGTCCGTCGGGCCGATCGGGCCCGCCCCGAGCGAAGGGATGACCGTGGGCTTCTTCGACAGGGCGCGGGCCGGCTACGACAGCCTCGCGGGCCGGGCCGACCAGGCCCTCGACGCGGCCACCGCGAGCCGCGGCCAGTCCGAGATCGACCAGCATTACCGCGATCTCGGGCTGCTCACCTATCTCGCGTCGACCGGCCGCCCGGTCGACACCGCGACCCAGCAGCACCTCGTCGCCGTCCTGCGCGCCTACGAGGAGCGCGGCGCGATCCGCGACTTCGGGCTGGCGACCACCGGCCGTCCGCCGGCCGGCATGCCCGACCAGTCGGACCGGCCGGGCGGGTCCGACGGCATCCCGCAGCCGCCTCCCGAGCGGGCCGGGCGCCACGGCGACTTCCTCACCCAGCAGCGGGTCGAAGTGAGTCCGCAGCCTCCGCCCGGCGCCCCTGCCCAAGGTTTCGAGCAGTCCTACGGCGAGTACGAGCCCGGGCCGCAGGACCCGCCGAGCATCGGCGGCACGTGGGGCCCGCCCCAGCAGGACAACGGCGGCCCCACCCGTTGGCGGCCGGTCCGACGCGACGAGGAGTGAGCCCGCCTCAGATCGCGACCATGACCGCGAGCACCGGTGGGGTGACGAAGGCCGCCACGCAGATGCCGTAGAGCACGAGCGTCTGCCACGGGGCCGGGTCGTCGGCGACGAGCAACCGGAGGCGTGCGGCAGCCGCCCCCGCGCCGGCCGAGACGCCGGGTGTCAGCTCGGCCTGCGCCGCCTCGGCGAGGGAGACCAGGGCCCGCCCGAGGGCGACCTCGCCGACCTCCTCGCGAGCGGCCCGGTCGGCGAGCGCCTCGACGAGCAGGGCGACCTCGCGCAGTGCGGCGTCGGTCCGCAGCAGCCTCGGGGTCGCGGTGTGCAGGACGGTGAAGAACTCGAGCACGAGGTCGTGCCGCTCGCGCAGGTGGGCCTCCTCGTGGGCCACGACCGCGGCGAGCTCGTCGTCGGGCAGGGCGATCAGGGCCGCCTCGGTGATGACGAGTCGGGACCCGGCGCCGGGGACGCAGTAGGCGGAGAGCCGCTCCGAGGGGAGGACCCGGGTGTGGTCGCCCTCGTGGCGACCGACGAGGTCGACGAGCTGGCGGTGCTCGGCCCGAGCCGTCCGGATGCGGGTGCCGACGTCGTGCCCGTTGAGCAGCAGCCGCACGAGCACGCCGATCGAGGCGATGCCGGCCACGACGAGCACGGCAACCTCGACGGGGGTCGACTGCGGCCGCGGGTGCACAAGGGCCAGGGGTGCCGCGGTGAGCAGGCACAGGACGGCCGAGAGGGAGAGCGACTGCCAGACGAAGAGCGCCGCCCGCGGGCTGCGGCGCAGCCTCTCGATGCGCACGAGCAGGCGCGGCGCGGTGAGGAGTGCCGCTGCGCAGAGCAGCAGCAGGGCGGCGATCACCCTCGAGAGTCTGCCTGACCCCGTCCTCGACGACGGCGGGGCCGGTCGCCCTGGGCCTCGACCTCGGCCATGGCCTCGCGGACCGCGGCGAGGTCGTCGGCACTCGCCTCCGACAGGAAGTGCAGGATCGCCGCCTGCCGCTCCTGGCTGCTCAGGTCGTGCAGCGGGCTGCGCATCGCCTCCGCGGTGAGCGACTCGCGACTCGCCGCCGGGCGGTATCGCCAGGCTCGGCCGTCGCGCTCGCGGGTGGTCACTCCCTTCGCCTCGAGACGGGAGAGGACCGTCATGACGGTGGTGTAGGCGAGGTCGCGACCGGTGAGCCCGGCCAGCACCTCGCGGACGGTGAGGCCGCTGTCGGTGGACCACAGGACGTCCATGACCGCCTGCTCGAGATCACCGAGCGATGCGTGCTTGGCCATGGTGGGCTCCTCCCTCGGTGATGGTCACGGTCCGGTGCATCCGGTCGAGGCCGGTGCCGTGGTGGGTCACCATGATCACCGACCGGTCACCGGCGTGCTGCAGCAGGTCGGCGATGACGGCTTCGGCCGTCGCGTGGTCGAGGTGGGCGACGGGTTCGTCGAGCAGGATGACCGGCCGCCCGCTGGTGATGGCGCGGGCGATGGACAGGCGAGCGCGCTCGCCGCCGGAGATGCCGCGTCCGCCGGTGCCGAGCCGGGTGTCGAGGCCGTCGGGGAGCGCGGCGTGCCAGCCTCCGAGCCCCGCTCGACGAAGGGAGTCGACGAGCGCCGCGTCGTCGGCCTCGGATGCCGCGAGGGTCAGGTTGGCACGCAGGGTGCCGGCGAAGACGTGCGGCTCGTCGTCGACGACCGCGACGAGGTCGCGCACCTCGTCGAGCGGCAGGGCCGTCACGTCGGTGCCGTCGACGGTGTACGTCCCCGAGCTCGGGTCGAGGTGGCGGGCGAGCACGGCCAGGAGGGTGGACTTGCCGGCGCCGTTGGGGCCGGTGAGGGCGAGGTGCTCGCCCGGCTCGACCGTCAGGTCGACCGGACCCACGTCGGTGCGGCCGGGTAGCCAGCCGGCCGTCAGGCCGCGCAGCTCGAGCCGCGGGGCGCCGCGCCCCCCGGTCCCGGAGTGTGTCCCACGTGCCGCGTGGGCGGTCGCCCCTCGACCGTCTCGAAGGGTCACCACCGGCTGCTGCTCGAGCAGGTCGTCGAGGCGGTCGGCGCTGGCGCGGGCACGAGCCAGCGCCCGGGTCGCCTCCGTGAGCACTCCGAGCGCTTCGCCGGTGGCGACCGGGGCGAGGACGAGCAGGGCACGCACGGGCGCGCTCGCATCCGACGTCGCGGACAGCGCGGCAGCGGTGAGTGTCGCGACCCCGGTGATGACGAGCACCGCTGCGGCAGAGAGGGACCGGCCGCGGGCCTGCCGACGCGTGGCGGCCCGCAGCTGCTCGTGCGCGGAGCGCAGCCAGCCGGCTGCGGTGCCGGTGCCGCCGACGGCGCGCAGCTCGTCGGCCTGGGCGGTGACGAGCTGCGCGACCCGGGCGACCTCGCCCCGGGCGTCGAGCACGGCACCCTGGGCGCGCGACTCGAGCCGGTCGGCGACGACGGCCACGCCCGCGACCGCCAGGAGCATGCCGGCGATGACGAGGCCGACCTGCGGGTCGACGAGGGCGGTGAGTGCCGCGGTGAGCACGCCGGCGGTGAGGGCGGACAGGGCCGGCACGGTGACGCGGACCGAGGCCTCGACGACGTCGGTGAGGTCGTCGACGACGCCGGTGAGCACGTCGGTGCGGCCGCGCCGCCCCAGCCGCGCGGGGGTGAGCGGGATGAGTCGGCGGTAGGTGTCCGTGCGGGCGTCGGCGAGGTCGGCCAGGGCGGTGTCGTGGCTGCGCAGGCGCTCCCAGTAACGAAAGACCGGTCGGGCCAGGCCGAAGGTGCGCACGGCGACGATCGCGGTGAGCAGCAGCATGATCTGCGGCCGCTGGTCGGCGCGGACGATGAGCCAGCCCGACGTCGTCGTGAGGGCGATGCCGGCCGCGGTGGCCACCCCGCCGAGCAGCCCGGCGACGACGAGCCCGCGGCTCAGGTGCAGCGGCCTCATCGGACGACCTCCGGCTGCGTCAGCGCGAGGTGCTCGTCGGCCCGGGCCACGAGGTCGGGCTGGTGGGTGACGGCGATGACGGTGCGTGTGGCGGCGAGCTGCTCGATCACCGCGCCGATGGCGTCGACGGAGCCCGGGTCGACGTGCGCGGTGACCTCGTCGAGGAGCACGACCGGAGCGTTGGAGAGGAGGGCGCGGGCGAGGACGAGGCGGGCCCGCTGACCCGCCGACAGGCCGAAGCCGTCGTCGCCGATGCGCGTCTCGAGGCCCTCGGGCAGCGCGGCGACGAGCTCGTCGAGACCGACCTCGTGCAGCGCCCGCCACACGTCCACCGACTCCTGCGGCCCCCCGATCGTCAGGTTGGCGCGCAGGGTGCCCGCGCCGAGGAAGGGTCGCTGGGTCACCAGGTGCACGTCACCGGCGCGGACCTCGCCCCGGTCGGGTCGGCGGATGCCGGCGACGAGCTCGAGCAGGGTCGTCTTGCCGCAGCCCGAGGCCCCGGTGACCACGGTCAGGCCCGGACCGGCGGTGAGGTCGACGTCGGTGAGCGTCGCTCCCTTCGCCCCGGGGTGGGTGTAGGTGACGCCGGCGAGGGTGACGACTTGGCCGGCCCCGCCGCCGCCAGTCCGCATGTCCCTGGGGAGATGCGGCTCGTCGAGCTCGGCGAGGATGTCGTCGAGGGCGGCCGCGCCGTCGGCGGCGGAGTGGTACTCCGTGCCCACCCGGCGGATCGGCCAGTAGGCCTCCGGCGCGAGCAGGATCGCGGTGAGCCCGACGAGCAGGTCGATCGACCCGTGCGTGAGGCGCAGGCCGACCGCGACGGCGACGATCGCGACCGAGATCGTCGCGAGCAGCTCGAGGGCCGCGGCGGACATGAAGGCCAGCCGCAGCGTGCGCATCGTCGCCCGGCGGTGACGCTGGCTCACCTCGCCGATCGTCGTGACCTGTCGCTCGGCCCGGCCGTAGGCGACGAGGGTGGGCAGCCCGCGCACCACGTCGAGGAAGTGCCCCGACAGGTCACGGAGCGCACCCCAGCGGCGCTCGGTGTCCTCCTGCGTCGTCGCGCCGATGAGGGCGGCAAACAGGGGCAGCAGCGGCACCGTCAGCACGACGATGACCGCGCTCGGCCAGTCGACGACGAGCAGGCAGGCGATGGCGAGCGGCGGCACGACGGCCGCCGAGACCAGGGCGGGCAGGTACCGCGCGACATAGGGCTCGACGGCGCTCGTGCCCTGGGTGGCCAGCGTCAGTGCCGTCGCGGCGAAGGGGGCGTCCCCCTCCCCGCCGTGGCGGCGCCCGTCCGCCGGTCGCCGTGACCAGACCCCGATCAGCTGCTCGCGCAGCTGCGTCGCGACGAGCGCGCCGGCCCGTGCCGCCACCGTCTCGGAGACCGCGCCGAGCAGGGCCCGGGCGGCGAAGAGCGCGCCGGTCCACAGCGCCGGCCCCACGAGGTCGGACCCGCGCACGACCGCCACGACGAGCGCGGCGAGGGCGAAGGCCGTCGCGATCGTCGCGACGCCCTGCGCGACGCCGACGACCGCGAGCGTCGCGACCGGCCTGCGGGTGGCCGGCGCCACCCGCAGGATGCGCGGGTCGAAGGGGCGCACGTCAGCGGGCCCCGGCGTCCACGGCCGGCCGTGCCGGCAGGTGCTCGACCGAGAGGCGGCGCCGGAAGACCCAGTAGGTCCACGCCGTGTACGCGAGCATGATCGGCGTGAAGACGACCGCCGCCCAGGTCATGATCTCCAGGGTCATCGGTGAGCTGGCCGCGGCCTCGAGCGTCAGGTCGGGGCTGTCGCCGCGACCGTTGATGGCGTTGGGCGTCAGCATGAGGAAGTAGCTGACGACGGTCAGGCCGATCGTCGTGGTGGTCCCGACGAAGGCCCAGCCCTCCGCCCCCTTCGCATTGGCGGCGATCGAGGCGAGGAGCGCGACGGCGGCCAGCGCCATCGTCACCCACGCGGCGGTCGTGCCGCGCTGCGCGCCGAGCCAGCCGAAGAGGACCACCGCGAGCACCGCGGTCACGAGGCCGCTGCGGGTGGCGACGGAGCGGGCTCGGGTGCGGACGTCGCCGGTGGTCTTCAGCGCAAGGAAGTGCGCGCCGTGCGTCAGGCAGGCCGCGGTGAGTGTGAGGCCACCGAGGACCGCCACCGGCGTGAAGAGACTGAGCAGGTTGCCGTCGAACTCCGTGTAGACGGTGCTGCCCATCGTGTGCTCGGTCATCGGCAGGCCCGCGACGAGGTTGGTCAGGGCGACGCCGACGACGAAGGGGGCGAGGTAGGACCCGCCGACGATGGCCAGGTCCCAGCGGCGCACCCACTCGCGGTCGTGCCGCTTGTGCCGGTACTCCAGCCCCATGTTGCGCAGGATGAGCGTGACGAGCAGCAGCAGCAGCGCCAGGTACATGCCGGAAAACATCGTGGCGTACCAGTGCGGGAAGGCCGCGAAGGTCGCGCCACCCGCGGTGAGCAGCCACACCTCGTTGCCGTCCCAGTGCGGGCCGATCGTCGTGAGCATCGTGCGCCGCCGTCTCTCCCGCTCAGGGCCCTCGTCCCCCGGGGCGCGGTCGAGCACGGGCAGGAGCATGCCGACACCGAAGTCGAAGCCCTCGGTGATGAGGTAGCCGGCCCACAGCACGGCCAGCAGGACGAACCAGATGGTGATGAGATCCATGTCAGTGCTCCCGGTCAGTAGGCGAACTCGAGCGGCGCGTCGTCCTCGACGATGCGGGGCTGCTCGAAGGGCTCGGCGCCCTTGCGGATGGTGGCGAGCAGGAGCCGGACCTCGACGACGGCCAGGCCGCCGTAGAGGAGGGTGAAGACGATCATCGACGTCCACACGTCGGCGGTCCCGACCGAAGGGGAGACGGCCGTGTGCGTGGCCATCTCGCCGAAGACGACCCAGGGCTGGCGGCCGACCTCGGTGAAGATCCACCCGAAGCTGTGGCCGAGGACGGTGGCGATGGGGGTGAGGACGATGGGCGCCGCCACCCACCGCTGCATCGGGACGCGGTCCTTGCGGGTGGCCCACAGGACCCAGGCGCCGACGGCCATGGCGAAGAAGCCGGTGGCCATCATCAGGCGGAAGTTCCAGTAGGTCATCGCGATCGGCGGGACGTAGGTGTCGGCCTGGGTGAGCTCGCCGTCGGCGAAGGTGGCGCGGTACTCGTTCTCCAGGTCGACGATGCCGCGGACCTCGCCGTCCCACGAGCCGGTGCCGAGGAAGGAGAGCAGGCACGGGATCTCGATGACGTGCGTGGGGTCCTCGCCGCCGAGGCCGGCGACGGTCAGCACGGAGAAGGGGGCGCACTCGCCCTTCGGCGGGGTGTCGTAGAGGGCCTCGGCCGCGGCCATCTTCATCGGCTGGACCTCGGTCATGACCTTGCCCTGCAGGTCGCCGCTGATGGCGACGCCGAGGCCGGCGACCAGGACGACGACGGCACCCAGGCGCGTCGCGTGCCGGTACATCCTGCGGTTGGTGGCGTCGCCTCCCTTCGTCGTGTGCCGGCGCAGCTGGAAGAGGCCGACGGACATGACCATGGCGCCGCCGACGAGGTAGCAGGCGGTGATGACGTGGGGGAAGGCGACGAGCTGCACCGGGTTGGTGAGGATCGCGACGAAGTCGGCCATCTCGGCGCGGCCGGTCTCCTCGTTGATCCGGTAGCCGACGGGGTGCTGCATGAAGGAGTTGGCGGCGAGGATGAAGTACGCCGACAGCAGGGTGCCGACGTGCACGATCCACATGCAGGCCGCATGGAGTCGCTCGGGGATGCGGCCCCAGCCGAAGATCCACAGGCCGAGGAAGGTCGACTCGAGGAAGAAGGCGAGCAGGGCCTCCAGGGCCAGCGGAGCGCCGAAGATGTCGCCGACGAAGCGGCTGTAGGTCGACCAGTTCATCCCGAACTGGAACTCCTGCACGATGCCGGTGACCAGGCCGAGGGCGAAGTTGATCGTGAAGAGCTTGCCGAGGAACTTCGCCATCCGCAGGTGGCCCTCGTCCCGCGTGCGGATCCATCGGGAGTGGTACCAGGCGACGATCGCGGAGAGCCCGATCGTGATCGGCACGAAGAAGAAGTGGTAGACGGTGGTGATCGCGAACTGCCACCGTGCGAGGTCGAGGACGTCCATCCAAGTTCCTTCTACTACGTCGATGAATACGACATGACGTAGTAGATGCTACACCCGTCCCCGGTCCCTGAGTGGCCGCCGCATGCCAAGACCCCGGTCCCTGAGGAGCTTGCTCTGCAAGCGTCTCGAAGGGCCGGGGTCCCGGTGGAGGCGACTCAGCGCACGCGGTGCAGTCCCCGCTCGCGGTCGACGATCTCGAAGCTCGCCTGCGTGTAGGCCCGGGAGCCGCGGGTCGTCACCCTGTCGAGCGAGCGGAAGTCGGCGCGCAGCGAGTCCTTGGTGACGAGGGTGCGCACGTACCCGCGCTGGTTGCCGGAGAAGCGCAGGTGCGGGTTCCACGCCATGATCGGGTCCGACCAGGCGCCGTCGCCGTCGCCACCCGACGTGATCGACGTGGTGACGAGCTCGGTGCCGATGACCTCGCTGTCGGGGTCGGTGAAGTCGGCCTTGATGTCCGCGGCCCAGTGCTTGTGGACGTCGCCGGTGAGGACGACAGGGTTGCGCACGCCGGCGTCCTGCCAGGCGGCGGTGACGCGGTCGCGGGAGCCGGCGTAGCCGTCCCACGAGTCCATGCTGACGTTGTGGTCGTCGGTCGCCTCCTTGCCGTCGCGGGTGGCGAAGAAGACCTGCTGGCCGAGGAAGTCCCAGCGAGCACGGCTGCGGGAGAAGCCGTCTCGCAGCCAGGCCTCCTGCCGGTCGCCGGTGAGGGTGCGCGACGGGTCGTTGGCCTCGGCGCAGTTGGAGTCCCAGCCGTCGTCGCAGGCCTGGTCGTCGCGGTACTGCCGGGTGTCGAGCATGTGGAAGTTGGCCAGGCGCCCCCACGACAGGCGCCGGAAGATCCGCATGTCCGGGCCGCTCGGGATCGAGGAGCGGCGCAGCGGCATGTTTTCGTAGTAGGCCCTGAAGGCATTGGCCCGCCGGGCGAGGAAGCGCTCGGGGGTGTCATTCCACTCCGGGGCCTTGGTGTCCTGCGGGATGCCGCCGGCCCCAGTTGTTGTCGACCTCGTGGTCGTCCCAGACGACGAGCCAGGGGGCGATCGCGTGGGCGCTCTGCAGGTCGGGGTCGGTCTTGTACTGGGCGTGCCGCAGCCGGTAGCCCTCGAGGGTGACGGTCTCCTCGCCGGCGTGGGTGCGGGTGGCGGTCGGGTTGGGCTTGCCCTCGTACTGGTAGTCGCCGAGGTGCAGCACGATGTCGGGCTCGTCGTCGGCGAGGTAGCGGTAGGCGGTGAAGTAGCCGGCCTCGTAGTGGGCGCAGCTGGCGAAGGACATCGCGAGCGCGGACGGCATCTCGCCCTGAGCCGGGGCCGTGCGGGTGCGACCGACCGGGCTGAGGTGCCCGTCGACCTTGAAGCGGTACCAGTACTCCCGCCCGGGCCGCAGCCCGTCGACCTCGACGTGGACGGCGTGGGCGTCGGCGGCGCGGGCCCGGACGGTGCCGCGGTCGACGGGGCGACGCATCTGCGGGTTGTCGGCGACCTGCCACTGCACCTGGACGTCGCGTCGCGGCATGCCGCCCCGCCCGTCGGCGGCGAGCGGCTCGATGGCCAGGCGGGTCCACAGGACGACGCCCGTGGGGGTCGGGTCGCCGGAGGCGATGCCGAGCTCGAAGGGGGAGACCCGCACCGGGCCGGTGGCGACGAGGAGCGGGGAGGGGGCCGCGGTGGCGACCGCGGAGGTGGTGGCGATGGTGCCGGCGGCGAGACCGCCGGCGAGGACGTGGCGACGCGAGAGGGTCATGGGCCGACGCTCTCGTGCCCGCGTGAACTCGCTGGTCCGTCGGTGTGAACCCGGCTGCCCCCGCACATGATCCGGGCGTGAAGAGCAGGTCAGCGGATGGTCAGGCCCGGGAGACCCGGTACCGCGCGAAGGCGGGGACGGCGGCGGAGGCGAGCAGGGTCAGCACGATGACGAGCACGCCGCCGGCGATGGTCGTCGCGGCCGCACCGAGCTGGCCGGCGGCCAGGCCGTGGAGCACGTCTGCGACGCGCGGACCGCCGGCGACGACGACGATGAAGACTCCCTGGAGCCGACCGCGCATCGCGTCGGTCGCGGCCGTCTGCAGCATCGACGAGCGGAAGGCCGCCGAGGCGACATCCGCCGCACCGCCCGCGGCGAAGAAGATCACGGCGACCGCGAGCCACAGCCCGGCGCTCCCGTCGGCGAGGGCGACGGCGATGCCGAAGCCGGCGATCGCGCCACCCCACACGAGGATCGCGACGATGACGGCCAGGCCCTGACGCTCCACCCGCGAGACCCACCCCGACATCACCCCACCGAGGAAGGCTCCGGCCGGCATGGCCGCGAAGAGCAGGGCGAAGGCCACGCCCCCTTCGGCCGGGCCACCGAAGTCGAGGTGCGCCATCTCGGGGATCAGCGCACGCGGCATGCCGAAGACCATCGCGATGAGGTCGACGACGAAGGACATGAGGAGCACCGGCTGGGTCGCCAGATAGACGAAGCCGTCGACCACCGACCGCAGACCGGGGGTGGACCCGGCCGCTTGCTCCACGGGCAGCGGCGGCAGCGAGATGACCGCCCACAGGGTCGCGAAGAGGCAGATCGTGTCGACGAGGTAGAGCCACGAAAACCCGAGCAGCGGGATGAGCGCACCACCGACGAGGGGCCCGGCGATGGCACCCCCGGTGAAGACCGTCATCCCGAGCGTGTTGGCGGCGGGCAGCAGCTCGGGCGGCAGGATGCGCGGGTAGACGGCCGATCGGGTCGGCTGGTTGACCGCGAAGAAGGCCTGCTGCAGGGCGAAGATCGTGAGCAGCAGCCAGACGTTGGTGTTGCCGAGGGCCGCCTGCACGAAGAAGAGGGCCGACGTGATGATCAGGCCCCACGTCGTCACCGTGAGGATCCGCCGCCGGTCGAAGTGGTCGGCGAGCGAGCCGCCGTAGAGCCCGAAGACGACGAGCGGCACGAGCCCGAAGACGCCGGTGAGCCCGACGTAGGCGCTCGACCCGGTCATCGAGTAGATCTGCGCGGGCACCGTGACGACCGTCAGCTGCGCCCCGATGACCGTGACGATCTGCGCGGTGAAGAGCCGTCGGTATGCCGGGACCTGCAGGGGGCGGGTGTCGGCCAGCAGGCCCCGGAGGCGACGCACCGCGTCACCCTACGCCAGGTGTTAGCCAGGCTCGCCGGGCGCTTCCGTATGCCAAGCGAAGGTGTCGTCGCTTGGAAGTGGGGCAGCTTGGGGACGTTCATTGCGCAGCAGGGATAGCTTGCCGTTCTTCAGGCGCCGCAATCGGACACTTTGAGGTGGACTGATTCCGGCAGCCAAGGCCTCGTGCAATAGATCGCCAATCAACCAGATCACTTCCTTCTCAACTGACCGGGAGCGGCGACCCAAGCCGTTGAGAGGATCGCACATCACTTGGTCGATCCATTCCTCGACGAACCCTTCTGGAAGTTCGAGCGAAACGCTCTGTGGGGAAGTGGCCTCCTCCACCGGAACATCAACAATGAAGGAGCCATCCCTCTCGGCAGGGCGCCAATGAAGCCCGGTCGCGTCGAGAATTCTACCGGAGGCGCTCATTGTTTTGGGCAGTGAGTCGATGCCGGGAAAACCGTTGTTACCCGTCGTGTTTTCATTATTGTAAGAAAGTCGGGTCGAAGTGCATCGGCGGCGCCGGCCCCGAACAGGGTGATTCCAATCGCGACCATTGCCGACAGGGGCGACCTGAAAATCATGGTGTTTTTGCGCCGAAGGCCCGCGGCGTCCATTGTTCCCAGCGTCATGTGAAAACCATGCTGCTCGCCAACTGATTCTGTCATGGGTTACACGGGTTTGACCCTGTCAGCCGAGCTCGGCGACCGCCTCGGCGACCTTCTCGTGCTCGGCCCGCAGCCGCTTGAGGAAGTCCTTGGTCCGCGCGTGATGCGGGTTGTTGATGACCTCCCTGGGCGCGCCCTGCTCGACGACGACCCCGCCGTCCATGAAGACGACCCGGTCGGCGACGTCACGGGCGAAGGCCATCTCGTGGGTGACGACGATCATCGTCATGCCCTGGGCGGCGAGGTCGCGCATGACCTCGAGGACCTCGCCGACGAGCTCGGGGTCGAGCGCCGACGTCGGCTCGTCGAAGAGCATGAGCTTGGGCTGCATCGCCAGGGCCCGGGCGATGGCCACCCGCTGCTGCTGGCCGCCGGAGAGCTGCCCCGGGTAGGCGCTCGACTTGTCACCCAGGCCCACCTTGTCGAGCAGCTCGAGGGCCTCGGCGCGCACCTCGGCCTTCGACCGTCCCTGCACCCGGACGGGCGCCTCCATGACGTTCTCGAGTGCCGTCATGTGCGGGAAGAGGTTGAACCGCTGGAAGACCATGCCGATCTCCCGGCGCTGGGCGGCGATCTCCTTGTCCTTCAGGCGAAAGAGCTTGCGGCCCCCCTTCGCCTGCTTCTCCCGGTAGCCCATGAGCTCGTCGTCGACGAAGATCCGTCCGGCCTGGATGTCCTCGAGCTGGTTGATGCACCGCAGGAAGGTCGTCTTGCCCGAGCCCGAGGGCCCGAGGAGGCAGACGACCTCGCCGGGGGAGACCTCCATGTCGATGCCCTTGAGCACCTCGTTGCTGCCGTAGGACTTGCGCACCTGGACCGCGCGCACGACTGGCCGGCTCACTTGCCGCCTCCGATCGTCAGACCCATGAGGCGGGTCCGGTTGGTGTCGGTCTTCGCCTGCTTCGACGTGTTGCCGTAGCCGCGGCCGAAGTGCCGCTCGAGGAAGTACTGCCCGATCATGAGGACCGACGTGATGACGAGGTACCAGAGGCACGCGGCCATGAGCGTCGGCATGATCTTCAGCGTCCGGTTGCCGATGGCCTGGGCCTGGAAGAAGAGCTCGGTGCTCAGCGGTAGCGCCATGAGCAGCGAGGTGTCCTTGAGCATCGCGATGGTCTCGTTGCCCGTCGGCGGGATGATGACGCGCATCGCCTGCGGCAGGATGACGCGCCGCATCGACAGGCTCGGCTTCATGCCGAGCGCGGCCGCGGCCTCACGCTGCCCCTCGTCGACCGACATGATGCCGGCGCGGGCGATCTCGGCCATGTAGGCGGCCTCGGACAGGCCCATCGCGATGATGCCCCAGATGAGGGTGCTGCTGATCTGGTTGACGTTGAAGGTGAAGAGCGTCAGGTCGCTGCTCATCCCGAGCCAGCCGGCGAGCTGCTGGCTGAAGGGGAAGGGCCCGATGTCGAACCTCGGGTAGAGGTAGCCGATGCCGGTGCCGAAGAGGACGACGAGCACCAGGCGCGGGATGCCGCGGAAGAACCACGTGTAGAGGAAGCCGACGAACTTCAGCACCGGGTTGTCCGACAGGCGCATGACGCCGATGACGATGCCGAGCGTCACGCCGATGAGCATGGACCCGATCGTCGCGAGGATCGTGCCCTTGACGAGCCCCTCGAGCACCGGGCTGTAGTTCATCACCTGGAAGGCGAAGGGCCAGTCCCACCGCGGGTTGGTGACGAAGCTGGAGATGATCATCGCGAAGACGATCGCGATGACGACCAGGGCGACCCAGCGCCCCGGGTGGCGGACCGGGACGGCGTCGATGGGGCCGGCGTCCTCGGACACGGGGGCGGTCCCCCCCTTCGCCTGCCGAAGGGGGGACCGCCGCGTCGTTCGTGCTGGACATCAGGGGTTGACGGCGAACTCGTCGATGCCGCCGGACTCGTTGCCCCAGTTCTTGAGGATGGCCTCGTACGAGCCGTCCTCCTTCATGCTCGTGAAGGCAGCGGCGATGGCCTCGCCGAACTCCTCCTGGTCCTTCGGGATGACGATGCCGTAGGGGGCGGAGTCGTAGATGTCGCCGAGGGCCTCGAGCTCCTCGCCCTGCTGCTTGACGGCGTAGAGGCTGATCGGGGAGTCGGCGGCCATGGCCTCGGTCTTGCCGGAGACGAGGCTCGCGGTGACCTTGGACTGCTCCTGCTCGACGACGATCTTGATCTTCTCGTCGCACTTCTTGTTGAGCTCGGTCAGCTCGTCGAACTGGACGGTGCCCTTCTGCACGCCGACGGTGGCGCCGCACGGGTCCTTGGGGTCGACCTTGCCGGGGTTGCCCTTCGTCGTGACCCACTGGGTGCCGGCGTCGAAGTAGCTGATCATGTTGACCTGCTTCTTGCGCTCGTCGTTGATCGTGAAGGAGCTGACCGCGACGTCGTACTTCTCGGAGGTCACGCCGAGGATCAGCGAGTCGAAGGAGGCATTGCTCCACTTCGTCTCCAGGCCCATCTTGGCGGCGGCCGCGTTGAAGAGGTCGACGTCCATGCCCTCGACGGTCTTGCCGTCGTCACCGAGGAACTCGTTGGGCGCGTAAGAGGCGTCCGAGCCGATGTTGAGCGTGCCCGCGCTCTTGATGTCTTCCGGGACGAGCTTGGCCACCTCGTCGTCCACGGTGACCTCCTGGGCGGCCGAGGACTCGCCGCCACCGGCGTCGGTGCCCTCGAGGCTGTCGGACCCGCAGGCGGTCAGGGCGCTCGCGCCGAGCGCGAGCGTGGCGAAGAGAGCGACGTGGGCACGGCGCATGGTCATCCTCCAGGTGTGCAGAAGGGGCACTGGATGCGTGCCCGGTGCCGGTCATCGTGCCACCGAGCCGGTCGCGGCGGGGAGCACCCCGCCGCGACCTTGACCCAGTCGTGACTCGTGCGCCGCTCAGCGTCCGCTGCGGGCCAGGAGGGCCTGGACGAAGACCCGCTCGATGTCGTCCGGCGTCTCGGCGATGTAGCTCGTGCCGCCGGTCTCGTCGGAGATCTTCTGCAGGGCCGTCGGGCTGGCCTCGCCCATGCCGATGGTGATGACCCGGACCGGGCGCTTGGCGTCGTAGGAGTCGTCGAGCCGCGACAGCAGCTGGTTGAGCGACAGGCCGCCGTTGGGGTCGTCGTTCTCACCGTCGGTGAAGACGACGAGCGAGTTGACGTAGTCGGGGTCGTACTCCTTGACCATCTTCTGGTAGGCCGCCCAGATCGAGTCGTAGAGCGCCGTGTCGCCACCGATGTACTTGTCGCCGCCGTCGATGAGCTTGCGGAGCGACTCGCGGTGGGTGGTGCCCCCCTTCGTGCTGTCGAGGCGCTTGATCGGCGCGAGCACGCGGTGGTCCTTGCCCTTGGACAGGTCGCTGCTGAAGACCCAGCCGCCGACCTGGCTGCCGGCGGGCAGGATGCCGACACCCTTGGTGAGCGACCCCTTCGTGACGTCCCAGCGGGTCATCCCGGCAGTGGGGCTGTCCCACTCCATCGAGCCGGAGACGTCGATGACCGCGAGCATCCGCATGTCGGTGCGCATGCGGTCCCACGTCTCGACGGCGGCGACCCGCTCGTTGCGATCGAGGGGCTCGAGGGTCGTGACGTCGGGGGCGGCGCTGCCGGCCACCTCCGGGCCGCCGGCACCATTGGGGTCGCGGAAGCCGGCCTCGGTGAGCGCCTCGCGCATGTCGAGCGTGCCGAGCTCGGTCCGGGCGGAGTCGGCGTGCTGGAGCAGCTCGCCGCTCAGCTCGGGGTTCATGATCCACGGGTAGTCGAGCGAGAGCGTCCCCTTCTCCGGCACGACGGCGCGAAGGGGGGTGACGTCGGGGTTGTCCTCGTTGTACGTCGCGATCTGCTGCTCCGACGCGGGGAAGGGCTGGGTCCCCTTCTGGTCGGAGGTGTAGTCGGCGAAGAGCTTGTTGAGCGAGGGCGCGGCGAAGCGCGACATGAAGATCAGCCGCTCACCGGTCTGCAGGCCGATCCGCTCGGGCTGGCCGATGCGGCTGGCGTGGAAGGCCAGCCGGCTCGAGGTGTCGGTGTCGGGGTTGGCCATCCGCAGCCCGCCCTCGTTGTTGAGCAGCGACCCCCACGACGAAAACTTCGTGACCTTGGCCTTCTGATCGTCGCCCGACGCGAGGACGACGGGGGAGGAGGCGATCGACTGCCCCTCGAGCCACTGTCCGGTGGTCTTGCTCGCGTCGACGGCGTCGATCCACGTCGAGCTGTCGGGGATCCACACGTCGGGGGCCTGGCCCTCGTTGATGTTGCGGGCCGTGTCGGCGGCGGAGGCCGAGGTGACGTCGAAGTCGGCGCACGCGTCGCTCTCCTTGACCTTGGCCAGCGCGTCCTCGAGGGGCTCGGCGATCTCGGGGGTCGCGGCGACCGTGAGCTTGCGGCCGCCGCAGGCGGAGTCGTCGCCACCGCCGCGCAGGGCGGCGAAGGCGCCGCCGCCGCACAGCGCGAGCACGAGCAGGACGGCGACCGGCAGCAGCCATGCAGGGCGTCGCGTCGCGCGGTCGTCCTCGCTGCGGTGGCTGCGGCGGGGCTGCTCGTCGGCCGGGGTGCTGGGCTCTCCGGCAGCCGCCGGGGCGGGCTCCGGAGAGGTCGAGTCGTCCCGCGCCGGGGTCGACTCCGGGCCGGTCTCGTCGTCGTCCCACAGGTCGTGTCGCCGGGTGGGGCGGCCGTCGCCACTCATCGTGCTCTCCTTCGTCGCCGGCACACCCTCGTTACCGGCCGGTCAAGTATGACCCACTAGGTGACCACAGGTGGGCGGCGATCGCGCTGGGCTGTGCCGATGATCACCGCGGCCTGCCATGCTGGCCCCATGACCAACTTCCTCATTCGGACCGGCGTCAACGCCGTGGCGCTGTGGGTCGCCGCGTGGCTCATCGACGGGATCCACCTGGCCGACGGTGACGCGACCTTCGCCTCCAAGTTCGCGACCATCGTGCTCGTCGCGCTGATCTTCGGTGTCGTCAACGCGGTCGTGAAGCCGATCGCCAAGGTGCTGACCTTCCCCTTCATCGTCCTGACGCTGGGGCTGTTCACCTTCGTGGTCAACGCCTTCCTACTCCAACTCACCGAGTGGATCTCCTCGCCGCTGGGCCTCGACTTCGAGATCACCGAGTTCTGGTGGGACGCGGTCATCGGCGCCCTCGTCATCACGATCGTCTCGATGATCCTCAACTGGGTCCTGCCGGAGAAGGAAGACCTCGACGACTGACCCCGCATCTCCCTAGGCAAATACCCACCCCCGACCACATTTCCCTAGGCAAATACCCACCCCAGGCCACATTTCCCTAGGGAAATGGCCACCCCAGACCGCATCTCCCTAGGCAAATGACAGCCTGGGTGGTCCAGAGGCCGCATTTCCCTAGGGAGATGCGGCCTCTTGTGGATAACTGGAAGGGTGGCGGTGGCCGGCTGGGCAGGGTGGGCGCATGTCAGCGTCACCACTTCGCGTCGCCCCGTCCGAGCTCGGCGACATGCCGCTCTTCACCACTGCAGAGGCCGAAGGGAGAGGCATCTCCCGTCGCGATCTGGCCGTCTTCGTCCGCCGCGGCCTCTTCTGGCAGCCGGCCCGCGGGTGGTACTCGAGTCGCACGGATGCGCAGATCGACGAGCGGCACCTGATCCGCGCGGCCGCCGTCCTCAGGTCGCAGGCCGAGGGTGCGGTCGCCATCCGCCACACCGCGGCCGTCGTCCTCGGTCTGCCGTTGGTGCGGACTGATCTCGGTCGAGTCGAGATCGGCACGGCAGGTGGTGCTCACGGCCGGACGACGAAGGGGGTGCGGGTCACCGGGGTCGACCTCGACCAGCTGGCCTGCGTCGAGGTGCAGGTGCCGGGCCTCGGCACCCTCCGCAGCGCTTCGCCCGCCTGGGCCGTCGTCGGTACGGCCACGAGCAGCAACCCGCTGGCCGCGCTCGCGGCCGGCGATCACGCCCTTCGTCATGGGCTGTGCACCCGGGGCGAGATCGCCGCGGCTCTCGATGCGGCCCGAGGGGCCACGGGCGTGGGGCAGGCCAGAGAGGCCCTGGTGCACCTCGAGCCGAAGCACGAGTCGCCGGGGGAGACGCTCACCGCGGCCGTGCTGCGCGGCAGCCGTTGGGACTTCGAGCCACAGGTCTGGCAGACCGTGGCCGGCCGCAGCTACCGGATGGACTTCGCCAACGAGGAGCTCATGCTGGCCGTGGAGTTCGACGGGCAGGTCAAGTACGTCTCGCCGGAGGTCAAGGAGGACGAGCTGGCCCGTGAGGAGGATCTGCGCTCCATCGGGTGGGACTTCGTCCGGGTCGTCTGGGACGACTTCGAGGACGAGCGCCAGATCCAGCGGGAGGTCGACGACAAGGCGACCGCGCGAGCCCGCGGCCTCACCTGACGCCCGCTCGTCCATGCCCTGGCCTGACGAATTTCCCTAGGCAAATACCCAGGGGGTCGGGTATTTGCCTAGGGAAATGTGGAAGGGGTGGTGATTTGCCTAGGGAAATGTGGAGTGGGTGGGTATTTCCCTAGGGAAATGTGGAGGGGTTTGGTGATGTGCCCAGGGAGATGCGTCAGGCGGGTCCGAAGGCCCGGGCCACCTCGATGAGCCGGTCGTTGGCCTCGGTCTCGCCGATGCTCACCCGCACGCCCTCGGTGCCGTAGGGGCGCACCGACAGGCCCGCCTCCGTGCACGCCGCGACGAAGGCACCCGTGCGCTCGCCGAGCGGGAACCACACGAAGTTGGCCTGGCTGTCGGTCATCTGCCAGGCCGCCTCACGCAGCGCGGCGAGCACCCGCTCGCGCTCGGCGACGATGCCCTTGACCCGCACGTCGAGCTCGTCCTTGGCCTCGAGCGAGGCGATCGCGGCGGCCTGGGCGAGCAGGTTGACGCCGAAGGGGGTCGCCGTCTTGCGCAGCGCCTCGGCCACCGGCTCCGGCGCGACCGCGTACCCGACGCGCAGGCCGGCCAGCCCGTAGGCCTTGGAAAAGGTGCGCAGCAGCATGACGTTGTCGTGCTCGCGCCGCAGCGCGAGGCCGTCGACCTCCCCTTCGCCCTCGACGAACTCGAGGTAGGCCTCGTCGACGACGACGAGGAGGTCACGGGGGACCTTGGCGATGAAGGCCTCCAGCTCCGCGTGGGTCACCGACGGGCCGGTCGGGTTGTTGGGCGTGCACACGAGGACGACGCGGGTGCGGTCGGTGATCGCCGCGGCCATGGCGTCGAGGTCGTGGCGCTGGTCGGCGGTGAGCGGCACCTGGACCGACACGGCGCCGGCGATCGCCACGACGATCGGGTAGGCCTCGAAGGAGCGCCACGCGTAGACGACCTCGTCGCCCGGGTCGCACGTCGACTGGATGATCTGCGCGAGCACGCCCACCGACCCGGTGCCGGTCGCGATCTGCTCGCGCGGCACCTCGAGGTGCGCGGCGAGGGCGTCGGTGAGCGCGGTGACCCCCAAGTCGGGGTAGCGGTTGACCTCGGTCGCCGCGGCCGCGATGACGTCGACGACCGAAGGGAGCGGAGGGTTCGGGTTCTCGTTCGAGGAGACCTTGTAGACCGTCAGCCCCTCGCGTGCGGCGGGCGGCTTGCCGGCCACGTAGGCAGGGACCTGGTCGAGGGCGGAGCGCAGCCGCGGGGTGTCCATGCGCGCACCCTAGCCCTCTCCGCCCGGTGGCCCGGACCCGGTTTGGGTGTCCACCTGCTGAGACGCTAGGTTGGCCCACGCCAATGAACTGTGGCTCGGGTCACACGCCCGCCGCAGCCGATCGAGGCGTCGACGACGACGTCCTCACGTGGCCGCGGCGAGGTGACCCCTCGAGCCGGGCCGAAGGGAGCAGCAGTGAGCGACAGCGACGTCGCCGGCCACGCCGGGACCCGAGGACACGTGGCAGGGGCCTTCGAGCCCTCGCCGGAGATGGGGCCGACGCCCCCCTCCCAGATCACCGGGCACTTCTCCGACGACAACCCGGAGATGGTCCAGTTCGTCGACGCTGACGGCAACCGCCTGGAGACCAATGCGACCAATGCGCCCTACGCGCAGATCGTCGAGGGCATGACGAGCGAGGACGCGCGCACGATCTACCGCGACCTCGTCCTCGTGCGCCGCATCGACGCCGAGGGCTTCGCCCTCCAGCGTCAGGGCGAGCTCGGTCTGTGGCCGAGCCTCTTCGGGCAGGAGGCCGCCCAGGTCGGCGCCGGTCGCGCCCTGCGCCCCCACGACTACGCCTTCCCCGGCTACCGCGAGCACGGCGTCGCGTGGTGCCGCGGCGTCGACCCGGTGAGCCTCTTCGGCATGTTTCGCGGCGTCAACCACGGCGGGTGGGACTCCAACGAAAACAACTTCCACCTCTACACGATCGTCATCGGCAACCAGATGCTCCACGCGGTCGGCTACGCCATGGGCATCACGGCCGACGGGGCCATGGGCACCGGCGACCCCGAGCGGGACGCAGCGGTCATGGCCTTCACCGGTGACGGCGGCACGAGCCAGGGCGACTTCAACGAGGCGCTCGTCTTCGCGGCCGTGACCAATGCGCCGGTCGTCTTCTTCGTGCAAAACAACCAGTGGGCGATCTCGGAGCCCAACGACAAGCAGTTCATCATCCCGCCGTACCAGCGCGCCCGAGGCTTCGGCTTCCCCGGCGTCCTCGTCGACGGCAACGACCCCCTCGCCACCTACGCCGTGGCCAAGGACGCGCTCGACAAGGCGCGCAGCGGCCAGGGGCCGACGCTCATCGAGGCCTACACCTACCGGATGGGCGCGCACACGACCTCCGACGACCCGACGAAGTACCGCAGCGACGCCGAGGTCGAGATCTGGAAGCACAAGGACCCGATCAAGCGCATGCGCGGCTTCATGGAGGAGCGCGGGCACGCCGAGGCGGAGTTCTTCGGCGCCGTCGACGCCGAGGCCGATGAGATCGCGGCGCGGGTGCGCAAGGCCTGCCAGGAGATGCCCGACCCGGAGCTACCGACGATGTTCGACCACCAGTACACCGAGCCCCACCCCGTCGTGGACGCCGAGCGCGAGGAGTTCCTCGCTTACCACGCCGGCTTCGCCGAGGAAGGAGACGCCCGATGAGCGGCCAGCGCCTCTCCCTCGCCAAGGGCCTCAACGCCGGCCTGCGTCGCGCCTTGGAGCGCGACCCCAAGGTCGTCCTCATGGGTGAGGACGTCGGCAAGCTCGGCGGCGTCTTCCGCATCACCGAAGGCTTGCAGAAGGACTTCGGCGAGCACCGCGTGCTCGACACCCCGCTCGCCGAATCCGGCATCGTCGGCACGGCGGTCGGGCTCGCCCTGCGCGGCTACCGCCCGGTCGTCGAGATCCAGTTCGACGGCTTCGTCTACCCGGCCTTCGACCAGATCGTCAGCCAGGTCGCCAAGATGCACGCCCGCTCCCTCGGCCACCTCAAGGTGCCGATGGTCATCCGCATCCCCTGCGGTGGCGGCATCGGTGCGGTCGAGCACCACAGCGAGTCAAACGAGGCCTACTTCGCGCACACCGCCGGTCTGCGGGTCGTCTCGTGCAGCAACGCGGCCGATGCCTACTGGATGATCCAGCAGGCGATCGAGACCGACGACCCCGTGATCTTCTTCGAGCCCAAGCGCCGCTACCACGAGCGCGGCGAGACCGAGATCGACGAAGGGGGGTGCCCCGGACCTCGGTCTCTACGACGCCCGCGTGGCCAAGGAGGGCAGCGACCTCACGCTGCTCTGCTACGGCCCGATGGTCAAGACCTGCCTGCAGGCGGCAGCCGCCGCCGAGGAGGAGGGCCGCAGCCTCGAGGTGATCGACCTGCGCTCGCTCAGCCCGCTCGACCTGCCGACGATCACCGCGTCGGTGCGCAAGACCGGCCGCGCCGTCATCGTCCACGAGGCCCAGACCTTCGTGGGTCTCGGTGCCGAGATCGCCGCCCGGGTCCAGGAGGAGTGCTTCTACCACCTCGAGGCGCCGGTGCTGCGGGTCGGTGGGTACAACATCCCCTACCCGCCGAGCCGCTTCGAGGAGGAGTTCCTCCCGACTCTCGACCGTGTCCTCGACGCCGTCGACCGTTCGTTCGAGCACTGACCAGGAGACCACTGTGGCCGTCAAGAACTTCAACCTGCCCGACCCCGGTGAGGGCCTCACCGAGGCCGAGGTGACCACCTGGAAGGTCAAGGTCGGCGACGAGGTCGCCGTCAACGACATCGTCATCGAGGTCGAGACCGCCAAGTCGCTCGTCGAGCTGCCGATCCCCTTCGCGGGGACGGTCGTCGAGCTGCTCGCCGCCGAGGGCGACACCGTCGACGTCGGTGCCCCGATCATCGCCGTCGAGGTCGGCGGCGCCGACCCGGAGCCGGCTGCCCCCGTGTCCGGCGAGGCGGAGGAGGCTGCTGGCCCGAACCTCGTCGGCTACGGCGCCAAAGCCGGCAGCACGCGACGTCGCGCCCGCACGTCCCGTCGAGTCGACTCGGCCGCGGACGGCCTCGCCCCTCAGGGATCGGCGGCACCGGCACCGGCTGCGGGAGGCCCACCTCCGGTCCCTGCCCTTCGAGACGCTCGACCCCCGCGTGCCCTGGCCAAGCCGCCGGTGCGCAAGCTCGCCAAGGACCTCGGCGTCGACCTGCAGGCGGTCGCGCCGTCGGGTGACGGTGGGATCGTCACCCGGGCGGACGTCGAGGGCGCTGCCTCGGCCCTTCGAGACGGGCGCCGGGCGCCCTCCTCAGGGACCGGTGGGAATCTCGAAGGGACGCCGGGCGAGGACATGCGCATCCCCATCAAGGGGGTGCGCAAGGCGACGGCCGGGGCGATGGTCGCGTCCGCCTTCACCGCCCCGCACGTCACGGAGTTCATCACCGTGGACGTCACGGCGATGATGGACCTCGTCGACCGGCTCAAGCGCGACCGGGCCTTCGCCGACGTCAAGGTGACGCCGCTGCTCGTCGTCGCCAAGGCGCTCTCCCTGGCCCTGCGCCGTCACCCCGAGGCCAATGCCAGCTGGGACGAGGCCGCGCAGGAGATCGTGCTGCACGGCTCGGTCAACCTCGGCATCGCCGCGGCGACCCCGCGCGGGCTCCTCGTGCCCAACATCAAGGGCGCCGACCAGCTCTCCCTGCACGACCTGGCTGCCGCCCTCGGCGACCTCGTCGGCACCGCCCGCGAGGGCCGCACCCAGCCGGCCGACCTGGCCGGCGGCACGGCGACGATCACCAATGTCGGCGTCTTCGGCGTCGACACGGGCACTCCGATCCTCAACCCGGGCGAAGCGGTGATCCTCGCCTTCGGCGCGGTGCGCCGCACGCCGTGGGTCGTCACGGCCGCCGACGGCAGCGAGTCGATCGAGCCCCGCTGGGTGACCCAGCTGGCGCTCTCCTTCGACCACCGCCTCGTCGACGGCGAGCTGGGCTCCAAGCTGCTCGCCGACGTGGCCGCACTGCTCCACGACCCGGGGACGGCCTTCCTCTGGGCCTGACCGCTGCCGGGCACGACGAAGGGGGCGCACCCGGTGCGCCCCCTTCGTCGAGCCGTCCGTCAGAAGACGATGGGCAGTACGTCCATGCTGGGCGTGATGTCGCGCGGGTAGTTGGTGTGGCTACCGCCCTTGCCGGCGAAGTAGAGCAGGGAGTCGCCGTCCGGGCGGACCGCGACGATGTCGCCCTGCTTGTTGTCGGCGCCGCCGGCGTCACCCGGCACGGCGACGGACCGGTAGCGGTCCCAGCCGGTCGACGTCTTCGTCGTCATCGTCCAGCCGGTGCCGGTCGAGGTCCACGTGCGCATCCGGCCACCGGAGGAGACGCCGCGCAGGTCGTCGCGGCCGTCGCCGTTGACGTCGGGGACGAGCTCGATGTTCTGGTACCACTTCGCCGGGACACCGTAGCGGCGCACGAAGCGCAGCGTGCCGGAGTCGGAGAGCTCGTACTGGTCGGTGGAGCCGCTGGCGCGACGGTTGATGACGTCGAGTCGGCCGTTGCCGTCGACGTCCCCGCCCGAGGCGAGGTCGGTGTAGGCGTCCCAGCCGGTCGCGATCGTCTTGGGGGTGCCGAGCTGGCCGGAGGCGGTCGTGAGCAGCAGCTGGAGGCGGCCGTCGCCGCGACGGACGAGGACGTCGGACCTGCCGTCGCGGTTGACGTCGCCGGCGTGGCCGAACCAGTCGGCGTCGGCGAAGCCGGTGCCGACCGAGCGGCGGGCCGCGAAGTCGCCGTTGCCGTCGCCGTTGTGGACGTAGACGCGTCCGCTCTGGTTGCGCCCCATGAGGTCGACCTTGCCGTCGCCGGTGAAGTCACCGGAGCGGCCGCGCGGGTCGGGCTGCGGGGGGGTGGGGGCCTTGAGCTGGGCGCGGTTCTTGTAGACGATCCGCGACACGCCCTCGATGGTGGAGATCTCGGTGCTCATGGCGCCCGGGTTGTCGTGGGTGAGGACCGCGATCGTGTAGTCGGTCGAGCTGACCTTGGCCCAACCGATGCTGTTGACGTGCCAGCCGTCGGTGCGCGGGAGCCAGCCGTTCTTCAGGGCCACCGAGCCGGAGGGCGCACCGGCCGTGACGCCCCAGTCCTGAGAGGAGTTGATGTTGCGCATCTGGGTGAGGCCGTACATCCGGTTGGTGTAGCTGAGCGCCTTGGAGGGGCGGGCGTAGTGCTCCATGAGCTCGGCCTGGTCGGCGGCCGTCGTGCTCGTCAGGCCCCAGTGGTTGTAGGGGTCGGCGTAGGTCTGGTCGAGACCGAGACGGTCGGCGGCCCGGTCGAGCCCGCTGCGGCCGCCGATGTGGTTGAAGAGCGCCGTGGTCGCGTTGTTGTCGCTGTTGCGGATCATCGGCACGATCTGGGACTTCTCCCAGGAGGTGAGGCCGCGACCGGCGTCCTGCGCCTTCATCATCACGGCGGACATGATGTGCACCTTGACGATGCTCGCCGTGACATTGCGCGAGGAGGTCTTGGTGTAGGTCCACGAGCGACCCGAGCCGGGGACGCGCACGGCGACCCCGACGGCGCCGGGGCGGGAGTTGAGGTAGCTGCGCAGCTCCGACTCGAAGGGGAGGCTGGCGGCGGCCGCGTAGGGCTCGGCGGAGCGCTGCGCGGCGGGCGGCGGGGTGTCGTCCACCTCGACGGTGAAGGTGAGCCGGCCAGTGACCTTGCCGGTCGTCTGGGCCTTGAGGGCCTGGGTGGCGGGCAGCAGCTTGGTGATGTCCGTGGAGACGGAGTCGGTGGTCGCCGTGCACGTCGCGCCGGTGCCACTCGGCTCGATCCTCACCTGGTGGCCGGATGCGTCCTGGCCGGTGAAGCCGGGGCGGCCGACGACCGTCAGCGGCCCGTCGGTGATCTCGGCGGTCCCTCCGCGGGACAGGTCGCCGGTGACCGTCACCGTGTCGGCGCCGATGCCATCGCAGATGACGTCGATCTCGGTGGGTGCGGACGGCTGGGCCGGCGCGGCGAGGGCCGGGGTGGCCGCGAGAGCGGCGGTCGTGGTGAGGACGAGTGCCGTGAGTGCGGTGCGACGGTGCGACATTGCGGGTTCCCCCAGAGCGTGGCGTAGGACGCTGGTCATCCTTGCAGACGCCCGGACGGAGTGCCGGGTTGCCTCAGGTCAGGGCCGGTGACGCTCGTCGGCCGCCACGGCATCGCAGAAGCGGTCGACGTAGGCGATGAAGGCGCTGATGTCGCCCTCGCTCCAGTCGCCGAGCAGGTCGGCGAACCACGCCTCGCGGCGGGCGACGAGCTCGTCGAGGAGGGCGGCCCCCTCGTCGGTGAGCGCGACGAGCTGGGCCCGGCCGTCCGCGGGGTCCGGGACCTTGGCGAGGAGCCCGAGGCCGGTGAGGTGGCTGACCTGCCGGCTCACGGTCGAGGCATCCGTGAGGTTGCGCTCGGCGATGTCGCCGACGCGGCTCGGGTGCTCACGCACGGCGACGAGCACAGAGTGGTGACTGGGCTCGACGCTCGGGTGGACCCGTGGGGCCCGGGCACGGGTCGCGTGCAGCATGCGCAGCATGCGGATGACGCTCGTGCTGAGCTCGTCGGATGAGGCGGGCACGATCGCTCCCTTCGTCGTGGTGGGCGGTGCCGGGCGGGTGGGGCCAGTTGCCTAGATTAGAGGGCATGTCTTCCTCCCCGGGCACCGCTCGCACCACGCCGTCACCGCTCGGGATCCTCGGGGTCGTCTCGATCGTCGCCGTCGTCGCAGCCACCGCCTTCGGTGGTGGCGCCGCGCCGCTCGAGCTCGGTGACCCGGGCGCCTTCGTCCGGTGGTCCCTGCCGGTGCTGCGGGTCGTGCACGACGCCGCGGCCGCGGTGACCGTCGGCGCCCTCGTCGTCGGGGCCTTCCTCGTCCCGGAGACGACCCGGACCTCGCGCCGCGAGACGCTCGCCCAGGTCGCGGGTGGGGCGGCGATCGTCTGGTTCCTCGCCGGCGTCGGGCGGATGCTCACGGACTTCGCCTCGCTCGCCGGCATCCCGCTCACCGACGGCACCTACCTCTCCCAGCTGACCGCCTTCGTCTGGGAGCTCGACAGCACCCGCACAGCGGTCATCTCCTCCGCGATCGTCGCCGTCGTCGCTGTCGCTGCTCCGCTGGCCCGGACGAAGGGGGCGCTGGCCTGGGCCTGCGCCGGCTCCGTCCTCGCGCTGCTGCCGCTCGCCCTCTCCGGGCACTCCGCGGCCAGCCTCGACCACATGAGCGGGGTCAACGCGCTCGCCTTCCACCTCGTCTCGGCGACGGTGTGGATCGGTGGGCTCGTCGCGCTGCTCGTGGTGCGTCCCTCCCTTCGGCCTCCTCAGGGAGCGGTAAGGTCGCACCTGGCGGTCACCACGCAGCGCTACTCGAGCATCGCGGCCTGGTGCTTCGCCCTGCTCGTCGGCTCCGGTCTGCTCGCGACGTGGATCAACATCGGCGGTCTCGGGGGGCTCGACTCGCGCTACGGCGTGCTGCTCATCCTCAAGGCCGTCGCCGCGATCATCCTCGGGGTCATCGGGTGGTGGCACCGCTCCCGCACCATCGCGGCACTCGAGGCCGGCGCCGAAGGGGTCGCCCCCTTCGTCCGGCTGGCGACCGGTGAGGTCGTCGTCATGGCTGCAGCCATGGGCCTGGGTGTCGCCGTCGGGCGCACCCCGACGCCGGAGACGGCGCAGGAGGCGCCGGCCAATGCCATCGTCTACGACCTCTCGGGCTACCCCGACCCGGGGCCGCCGTCGTCGACGAGCTGGCTCACGTCGTGGCAGGTGGACTGGCTGTGGCTCACCGTCTCGGTCATCGCGGTCCTCGTCTACGTCCGCTGGGTGCTGCGGCTGCGCGCCCGCGGTGACGAGTGGCCCGTGCTCCGCACGGTCAGCTGGGTGCTCGGCTGGGCGGTCTTCTTCTACTTCACCTCGGCCGGGCCGGGGGTCTACGGCAAGGTGCTCTTCAGCTGGCACATGGTCGAGCACATGGGTGTGGCGATGATCGCGCCGCTCCTCATGGTGCCGGGGGCGCCGATCACCCTCGCCCTGCGAGCACTGCCGGCGCGCCGGGACAAGACGCTCGGGCCCCGCGAGCTCATCCTCGCGTCGGTCCACTCGCCCTACCTGCGGGTGCTGGCCAACCCGGCGGTGGCGGCCTCGCTCTTCTTCTTCAGCCTGGCGATCTTCTACTACAGCCCGCTCTTCGAGCTGGCGATGAGCACCCACACCGGGCACGTGCTGATGATGGCCCACTTCGTCATGTCGGGGTACCTCTTCGTCTGGGTGCTCATCGGCATCGACCCCGGGCCGAAGCGGTGGCCCCCCGATCGCGCTCTTCGTCGTGCTGCTCGCGACGATCAGCTTCCACGCCTTCTTCGGCGTGATCCTCACGCAGTCGACCGAGCTGCTCGCGCCGGACTACTTCGGTCGGCTCAACCTGCCGTGGATGACCGACCCGCTCGCCGACCAGCGCACCGGGGGCGCCATCGCCTGGGGCGTCGGTGAGGCGCCGACTCTCGTGCTGGCCATCGGCGTCGCCTGGCAGTGGATGCGCAGCGACGCCCGGGAGTCGACCCGCCGTGACCGACGCGCCGACCGCGACGGTGACGCCGAGCTCGAGGCCTACAACCGGCACCTCGCCGAGCTCAGCCGCGACGACTGACCCGGACGTGCCGCGCTACTGTGGACGCACCGTCGATCGAAGGAGTGGCCCATGGGGGGCGAAGCGCTGTTCTGGATCTTCATCGTGGTCTTCAGCCTGCTCATGCTCGTGGGCTTCTTCCTCGTCGACCGCCCGCGCAAGTCCACGCGCGTCGCGACGCGGCACGCCGTCCGCACCGACACCCATGACCCGCGCGGCCGGCACCTGCCGGCCGATCGTGTCGACCCCACCGATACCACCAACCGGCTGTGAGCCCGGAGGACAGGAGTACCACATGTACATCGGAGTCGGGATCTTCCTGCTGCTCGTGGGACTCGTCATCGTCTTCGCCTACAACGGCGACATGTCGATCGCGGGTCTCGACGTCGGCGCCCTGGGGTGGATCGCCATCGCTCTGGGCGTCCTCGCGATCATCTTGAGCTTCCTGCTCACCAACCGTCGTCGCGAGACGGTGGTCCGGGACGAGCGTCGCTACTGACCAGCGCGAGCATGACGAAGGGGGAGGTCCCGCCGAGTCGGCGGGACCTCCCCCTTCGTCATGGGGCGACCTCGATCAGAAGGCCGACTCCGGCACGTCCATGAGGGTGTTGTCCGTGGCCTCGGCGATGGCGCGCTCGCCGGCCAGGAGCGGGAGGACGTTCTTGGCGAAGAAGCTCGCCGCGGCGATCTTGCCCGTGTAGAAGTCCTTGTCCTTGCCCTCCGCGCCGGCCTCGAGGGCCTCGGTGGCGACGGCGGCCTGGCGCAGCAGCAGCCAGCCGACGACGAGGTCACCGGCGCCGAGCAGCAGACGCGAGGTGTTCTGGCCCACCTTGTAGATGTTGGTGATGTCCGAGCCCTCCTGCTTGGGGTCGGAGGCCATGAGCGCCTGGAACATCGCGCCGAGGATGCCCTGGACGTTTTCCAGGCCCTGGCCGAGCAGCTCGCGCTCGTGCTTGAGCGCACCGCCCTGCGCGTCGACGTCCTGGGCGAACTCCTGGATCTGCATCGCGATGTGACCCAGCGCCTGGCCGTTGTCACGCACGATCTTGCGGAAGAAGAAGTCCTGACCCTGGATGGCCGTGGTGCCCTCGTAGAGGGTGTCGATCTTCGCGTCGCGGACGTACTGCTCGATCGGGTACTCCTGCAGGAAGCCGGAGCCACCGAAGGTCTGCAGCGACTCGGTGCCGAGGAGGGTCCAAGCCCGCTCGGAGCCCAGGCCCTTGACGATCGGCAGCAGCAGGTCGTTGACCCGGTTGGCCATCGCGGCGGGGGAGTCGTCGGCGATCTCCTCGACGCCCGTGGCGAGCTGCTCGATGTCGACGGTGTCCTGCTGGCTCGACGTGAGCGTGACGAGCGCCCGCAGACCCTCGGCGTAGGCCTTCTGCAGCATGAGGCTGCGGCGCACGTCCGGGTGGTGGGTGATCGTCACACGCGGCGCGTCCTTGGCGGGCGTCGTCAGGTCGGCGCCCTGGACGCGCTCCTTGGCGTACTCGAGCGCGTTGAGGTAGCCGGTGGAGAGGGTGGCGATGGCCTTGGTGCCGACCATCATCCGGGCGTTCTCGATGACGCGGAACATCTGGGCGATGCCGTCGTGGACGTCGCCGAAGAGGGTGCCGACGGCGGCGTGCTTCTCACCGAAGGTCACCTCGCAGGTCGTCGAGACCTTCAGGCCCATCTTCTTCTCGACGTTGGTGACGTAGACGCCGTTGCGCTCGCCCAGCTCGCCGGTCTCGAGGTCGACGGCGTACTTGGTGAGGATGAAGAGGCTCAGGCCCTTGGTGCCCGGGCCGGCGCCCTCGGGGCGGGCGAGGACGAAGTGGACGATGTTGTCGGTCATGTCCGACTCGGCCGAGGTGATGAAGCGCTTGACGCCCTCGATGTTCCAGGTGCCGTCACCGTTGTCCGTGGCCTTGGTCCGGCCGGCGCCGACGTCCGAGCCGGCGTCGGGCTCGGTGAGCACCATGGTGCAGTGCCAGCCCTTCTCGGCGATCCACTTGGCGAGCTTCTTCTGCTCCGGCGTACCGAGCAGGAAGAGCAGCTTGGCGAAGGAGTAGCTCGCGCCGAACATGCCGATGGCCGGGTTGGCGCCGAGGACGAGCTCGTTCATCGCCCAGCGCAGGGACGGCGGGGCGACGGTGCCGTCGAGCTCGGCGGGCAGGTCGAGGGACCAGAAGCCGGCGTCCTGGAAGGCCTTGTACGACTTCTTGAAGGCCTCGGGCATCTGCACCGAGGAGGTCTCCGGGTCGAAGACCGGGGGGTTGCGGTCGGCGTCGGCGAAGGACTCGGCCAGCTCGTTCTCCGCGAGGCGCGCGTACTCCTTGAGCATCTCGCGCGCGGTGTCGGCGTCGACGGCCTCGTAGGGGCCCTGGCCCAGGACCTCGTCGCGACCGAAGACCTCGAAGAGGTTGAACTCGATGTCGCGCAGGTTGCTCTTGTAGTGACCCATGGGATGTCTCTCCTGGTCGAAGGGGGTGACGCCGGCGGGGACCGGCTCCAGCGTTGTAAGCAAGCGCTTACTGATGTTTGGACCATCATCACCCTCGGCTGCTTGCGGGAGCAAGCGCGGGATGAGGTGACGCGACCCACACGTGCCGCCCGTTCCCCGAGGAGGCGCGCCAGGTCCACGCCCTGCCCGCTCCCTGAGGAGGCGCGCCAGGTCCACGCCCTGCCCGCTCCCTGAGGAGGCGCGCCAGGTCCACGCCCTGCCCGCTCCCTGAGGAGGCGCGCCAGCGCCGTCTCGAAGGGAGAAGATTCCGGCGGCGGCCGGGAGGGACGAGGGCCCCGCGAAGGGGGCGTCGGCGTGGGTTACGATGTCCGCGCTGCACGCTCAGGAGCGTGCTCGCCGGTGTAGCTCAATGGTAGAGCGCCAGCTTCCCAAGCTGGACACGCGGGTTCGATTCCCGTCACCGGCTCCGCATGACTGGAGGGCCGCACCCGGTGGGGTGCGGCCCTTCGTGCGTCCCGGCCCGCCGAAGAGGGGGCGTGAACCCCCCCTTCGCCCTGCGGGCAAGTAGAGGTGTGAGCACACTGAAGACGGAGACGATGAGGCCGCCGATGGGGCAGGTCACGGCGCTGCGGCAGCCGCCGAACATCGGGGGAGTGCCGGCCGCGGAGGTCTTCGACCGGCACCACGCCGACGTCTACCGCTACCTCGCCCGACGGGTGCCCGCCGACATCGCGGACGATCTCGCGAGCGAGACCTTCGTCCAGGCCGTGACCCGCGCGTACACCTTCGACCCGGAGCGGGGAGTGCTGCGGGGATGGATCTTCGGCATCGCGAGCAACCTGCTCTCACGGCACCACCGCGACGAGGTGCGGGCCTACCTGGCCTGGGCCCGGACCGGGGCCGACCCGCACGTCACCGGTGCGGACGAGACCGATCGCGACATCGACCGCGTCGACTCGCAGTCCCGGCAGCCGGCGCTCGCCGCCGCCCACGCCGAGCTCACCTACGCCGAGGTCGCCCTGGCCCTCGATCTGCCGGTCGGGACGGTGCGCTCCCGGCTCAACCGCGCCCGCCGCATCGTGCGGGTCGCACTCGACGACACCAGGGGGACCCACGATGACCACTGACGAGATCGGCCTGCTCGACGGGCCGGAGATGGACGCGCTGCGTGAGCTGCGGGCCGACGTGCCCGGGCCGACGGACGCGCAGCGGCAGGCTGCCTGGGAGCGGGTGCAGGGGGCCCGCTCCCAGGCCGGGACCCCCGGGGAAGAGGGGGCGGCCGCGCCTGGCTCCTGGCCGGCG
>NZ_ALWX01000007.1 GCF_000297495.1 Janibacter hoylei PVAS-1
CTCGTCGAGGCCCGACGCCGGCGGCAACGCCGCACCCGCCCCCCCCGGGGTGGCGCGTCGTGGTCCCGACCGGCGCGGCAGCGCGTGCCGAGCAGTGGCTGCGCGCCACGACCGACGTCGCCGGCCACGCGGACCTCGACGCGGTGCTGACGATGCTCGCCGAGAGGTGTGGCGCCACCCTGCCCGCCCTGAGGGCGGCGCGCCTCGGGGCGCGGGAGATCGAGGTGTACGTCGTCGAGGAGCACCTCGAGCTCCCCGCCCCGTGGGTCGGGGCAGGGGGAGGGACCTGGGTGCTCGACAGGCGGCTCATCGGGGCGCCCACGAGCCGACGCACCGTGTGGCCCGCCCTCGTGACCATCGGCGAGGACGACGCCGGGGCACGGATCTACCTCAACCTCGACGAGATCGGTGCGCTCGAGCTCGCCGGTCGGCCCGACGAGACCCTGGCCGTGCTCGCGGCCCTGGCCGTCGATCTCGGCACCTCGGACACCGGGCTCACCGCGGTCACCGTCGTCGGGCCACTCGGTGACCTCGTGCAGGCCATCGACGACCCGAGGGTCCGGCACGTCGCAGACCCGGGGGAGGTGCTCGAGCGCCTGACCTCGCAGCGCCCGGGCGGAGTCGAGGTCCTCCTCGTCGGCACCGACCTCACCGGGGCCCAGACACAGCAGCTCCGTGGCCTCGTCGAGGCGTCCGCGGGGTCGCTCACCGTCGTCACGACGTCCCGAGGTGTCTCCGACTGGTCTCTCACGGTGCGATCCGACCGGGGGAGCCTCGCCGCAGTGCTCGCCCCGGTGGGGATGGCCGTGCGCCCGACCTCGCTGGCGGGCCCCGGCTACGACGACCTGCTCGAGGTGCTGCGGACCCCGACGCGCGAGCACGTGCCCGGGCCGGAGTGGACCGCCGGGTCCAGCGCCGACGCCCTCACGGCGCAGACCGTGCCGCGCCGCCGGGTGCCCTCGAGCGAGGTCGACGAGGCGACCACCAACATCTCCCAGCTGCGCACCGACCGCGCCGCGCACGTGCGGGTCCTCGGCCGGCCCCAGGTGGCGGGGACCGGGACGCCGCCGCCCGACGCCGGTCGTGCGACCGAGCTCGCCGCGCTGCTGGCCCTGCACCCGGGCTCCGACGCGCCGGGCGCAGCCGGAGCGCTCGGGGTCACCGAGGACGCGCTCACCTGGGCGGCTCACCAGGTCGACCGATGGCTCGGCACCGGGGCCGGCGTCAGCGTGCAGTCCGGGCGGTACTCCCTCACCGGCGTCCTCCTCGACTGGCAGCAGCTGCGCACCCTCGTCGGCGCCGCGCTCGCCGGTGCGGACTCCGGCAACCTCCGGGCGGCGCTGACGCTCGTGAGCGGCACTCCCTTCGACGGGGTGGCCCCCGGCACGTACGGGTGGGCCGCGGTGGACCGCGCCGAGATGTGTGCCGCGGTCGCCGACATCGCGCACGAGCTCGCCCAGCGTCACCTGCGGGCCGGTGAGCCCGAGGCCGCCTCGTGGGCTGCCCGCAAGGGGCTGCTCGCCGAGCCGCTGAGCGAGATGCTCTGGCGCGACCAGCTCCACGCCTCGTGGCAGGCCGAGGACGAGGAGCGGGTCCGCGACGCCGTGGCTCGCTCCCGGGAGACGCTCGGTGACCTCGGCAGCCTCGAGGACGACACGACCTTCGTGCTCAGCAGGTCACCGCAGCGCTGACTGCGGGTGCGACATGAGCAAATCCTGGCTGGCCGCGCGCATCAGGTACCCGGCGCTCGCCGACCTGATGGGTTCGGGCTTCCACCAGGACTTCTGGGACTTCCACGAGTCGCCGGGGGATGTGGTCAGCGCCTTCACCGGGGACCCGATCTTTTGTGCGCGTATCCCGTTGGAGGTCGGGGAGTTGCTCGGGGAGGTCGACGGTGTCGGTGCCAGGGGTGGGAAGGTGCTCGTGCTCCGGACGAGCGCCGGCTCGGTCCGCTACCCGGGTGCTCTGGTGCAGGCGCTGAGCCGTGGTCGGGTCTTCGCTCGAGGTGAGGGCGCGGATGTCGTCGCCCCGGCGGTCGGGGAGAGCATCCTCGTGGCGTACGACGCGGGGATGCAGCTGCGTCTGGCCACGCGGTCGCTCCGGCTGGTGAGCCGCAGGGAGGGGCGGCTGCCCCACTGGGAGTTCGACCCCGCGGACCGGGGGCTCGGGCGGGGCAGGCCCCCCGTCGTCGACGATGGTGGGGCATTCGTGGACGTTGACCTCGAGTACCCATCTCTTGCGGAGCTGCTGTCGGGGGGCTTCGTCCAGGAGTATGAAGACCTCTTCGGTGACGCCGAAGCAGTGATCTCGATGTACACGGCGGACCCGGTGTTTTGCGCGCGGATCCCCGACGAGGTGCACCGGCTGCTCGCCCGGGCCGACGGCCCACGGCTCGACGAGGCCTTGCGACGTCTGCACAACGGCTACGCCTACGAGGCCCACGGTCGCAGCGCGCGTGAGTTCCTCGAGATGGTCGCGGCTCGGGCCCGCGACCGCTCGGTCGTCCCCGTCGCGCCATACGCGGACCTGGTGGGGCAGCAGGTCAGCTCGGTGGTGAAGGTGCCGCCGGTGGGTGTGGTCATCGGCTGCAGCGTCGTCGAGTTCGTCTCCGGGATGATGTGCTCCGCGGCGGGCGGTCGTGATCTGACGGATGTCGAGCAGGCGCGCTTGGCCATCGGTCAGCACGTGCTGTGGGCGGGGGAGCGCGACGGAGGGGTCAGCATCGCCACGGCACGAACGCGGATCTTCACGCCGGTGGGTCGGGACACGCCCGAGCCATCCTTCGCCCGCCGCTTCCTGAGGGCCAACATCCTCGAGGCCGTGCAGGAGCTCGGGGAGGACGAGTACGACACCCGGACGGGCTTCACCCTCGGTGAGGCCCGCAGGGTCGCCGACCTGCTCCGTCCGGTCGTCCCGGGCACCGGCGGCGCGTCGTGAGCAGCGCCTAACGCGCCGAGGTCACGTGGGTGTCACGGCCGTGCAGCGATGCGACATATCCTGCAGGCGGCCCTTTGCCCCCTTCGTCCCGCGTAAGGCCCCGAGCACCTGATGATCCGTTTCGAGAACGTCACCAAGAGGTACCCCAACCAGAGCCGTCCGGCGCTCGACGGGATCGACCTCAACATCGAGCGCGGCGAGTTCGCCTTCATCGTCGGCGCCTCCGGTTCCGGCAAGTCGACCCTCGTGCGCCTGACCATCCGCGAGGAGATCGTCAGCTCCGGCCGGCTGCTCGTCGGTGGGCACGACCTGCGCAGGATGCCGCACCGCAAGGTGCCGCAGCTGCGCCGTCAGGTCGGCACGATCTTCCAGGACTTCCGTCTGCTGCCCAACAAGACGGTCCAGCAGAACGTCGCCTACGCCCTGCAAGTCATCGGCCGGCCCCGACGCGCCATCCGAGCCCTCGTCCCCGAGACCCTCGAGCTCGTCGGGCTGGCCGGGATGGAGAAGCGGATGCCGCACGAGCTCTCGGGTGGCGAGCAGCAGCGCGTCGCCATCGCGCGGGCAGTGGTCAACAAGCCGCCGATCCTCCTGGCCGACGAGCCCACCGGCAACCTCGACCCGGCGACGAGCCTGGACATCGTCCAGCTGCTGCGCCGCATCCACGACTCCGGCACGACCATCGTCATGGCCACCCACGACAACGTCATCGTCGACGAGCTGCAGAAGCGGGTCATCGAGCTCGAGGACGGCCACATCATCCGCGACGAGGAGGGTGGCAGCTACGTGCCCAAGGTCGTCGACTCACGCGACCGCGACGAGCGGGAGGCCGTGCGCGCCCACGACGAGCGAGACCACCACGACGACGGGGCGCTCCCGCCCCAGGAGGACCGACCGATCGGCGAGGTGCACGCCCTGGACGAGTGGGACGACGACGCGGAGGACCTGCTGCGATGAAGCCCTCGGTCTTCGCCGACGCCTGGGAGGGCCTGCGGCGCAACAAGTCCATCGCCGTCTCGGTGATCCTCGTGACGATGATCTCCCTCTACCTCCTCGGGGTCGGCCTGCTCGCCCAGCGCCAGGTCGACCAGATGAAGGGGTACTGGTACGACCGCGTCCAGGTCTCGATCTACATGTGCACCGACACCTCGTCGCAGCCCAACTGCTCCGGCGGGGCCGCGACCGAGGACCAGAAGGCATCGGTCGCCGCACAGCTCGAGGAGATGAAGCCCCTCGTCAAGGACGTCTACTACGAGTCCGAGGAGGAGGCCTACAAGCGCTTCAAGCAGGACTACAAGAACTCACCGCTCGCCGGCAACATCCGGGTCGGCGACATCCCGCCGAGCTACCGGGTGCAGCTGTCGGACCCGGAGGAGTTCGAGACGGTCGCCTCCGCCTTCGACGGGGCGCCCGGTGTGGCGAGCGTGCCCAACCTGCGCGAGGTCTTCGCCCCGCTCTTCCGCGCCATCAACATCATCACCGCCGTGATGATCGGTCTCGCGGCCCTGACCCTCGTCTCGGCCGTGCTCCTCATGGCGACGACGATCCGGCAGGCCGCCTTCACCCGTCGACGCGAGATCGCGATCATGAAGCTCGTCGGTGCCTCCAACCGCACGATCCGCACCCCCTTCATCATCGAGACCGTCGCGTCAGGGCTCATCGGGGCGGTGATGGCGATCGGCCTGCTCTGGGTCTCCGCCTGGGCCCTCTTCGACCGGTACCTGCTGCAGGAAAACGCGGGGACCGCCTTCATCTCCGCCAACGACGTCTGGATCGTCGCGCCCTTCCTGCTCGTCGGGGTGGTCGTGCTCGCCATCGCGACGTCCACTGTGACCCTCTGGCGCTACCTCAAGGTCTGACGGGGCGCGCCGGGGGGCGCAGGTCCTGTCCTCCCGGCCGCTTCGTGGCTACCGTTAACCCCGATGCAACGCCCCTCCCGTGCCCCGTCATCCCGTCGCGCCCGTGCTCTCACGGGTGCGGCGCTGTCGCTGTGCCTTTTCGCCGGTGCCGGGTACGCCGTGGCCGCCGAACCGGACCCGCAGGATCGCAAGAGCAAGGTCGACGAGGACCTCAAGCAGGCCCGAGGCGACCTGCACGACACCTCCGCCGAGCTCGTCGCTGCGTACGACAAGCTCAAGGCCACCCGCACCAAGCTGCCCGGCGCGCGCAGCGCCGCTGCCGCAGCCGAGAAGGCCGAGACGAAGGCCCAGGGCGAGTACGACGATGCCGTCGCCGCCTATGACCTCGCCAAGGCCAACGAGGACAAGGCCGTCAAGGAGCTGCGGACCACGACCACGAAGATGTCGAGCTCGCGTCGCGCGGTCGCGGGCTTCGCCGGGCAGGTCTACCAGCAGCAGGGCCTCGGCACGATGTCCGTCGCCGTCGGCAGCGAGGACCCCGGCGCCTTCGTCGACAAGATGATCATGGCCGAGTCGGTCGGCGACACGCAGAGCTCCGCCCTCGAGGAGCTGAGCACCTCGCGCGCCAACCTCGTCTCCAGCGGCGACCGCCTCAAGGCGCTGCGGCAGAAGACGAGCGACGCCAAGGCGACCAAGCAGACCAAGCTCACCGCGGCGCGTGACGCCAGCACCCGCGCCGACGCGAAGCAGGCCGACCTCGAATCCCTCGAGAAGGACCAGGAGACGCAGTCGGCTGCCCTGCGCCGGGAGAAGAAGAAGGACCAGAAGAAGGTCGACAGCCTCCAGGCCCAGTCGGACAAGCTGACCAAGATCCTCGAGGAGCGCGCGCGCAAGGCCCGCATCCGGGAGGCCCAGATCCGCAAGGCGCGCGCGGAGCAGCAGAAGCGGGAGGCCGATGCTCGGGCCCGCGCCGAGCGCTCCCGCAGCAGCTCCGACGACTCGAGCAGCGGTGGCGGCGGCACGAGCGACCCGAACCCGCCGGCCCCGGTGAGCAGCGGGGTGCTCCAAGCCCCGAGCAATGCTCCCGTGAGCTCCGAGTTCGGCCTGCGCCTGCACCCGATCTACAACACGTGGCGTCTGCACGCCGGCCGGGACTACGCCGGCGCCTGCGGCAGCCCGGTCTACGCGGCAGCCGACGGCGAGGTCGTCATGGCGCTGCCGCCGGGGTCGACCGGTGGGTACGGCAACCAGATCGTCGTCGACCACGGCATCAAGCGGGGCGTCTCGCTCTCCACGACCTACAACCACCTCCAGTCCTTCGCCGTGCGCAGCGGCGAGGTCAAACGCGGCCAGGTCATCGGGTACACCGGCACGACCGGCAGCTCGACGGGCTGCCACCTGCACTTCGAGACCCGCACCAACGGCACGCCGGTCGACCCGCGCGGCTGGCTCTGACCTCCCTTCGCCCCAATCCACGCGACTGCTGTCGGGGGCGCGGGGTACCGTGTCCCGTCACACCACAGCGAAGGGGGGAGAGCACCCATGGCCAAGAAGACCGCCGAGGGCGAGCTCGTCGTCGCCCGCAACCGCAAGGCCCGGCACGACTACCTCATCGAGGACACCTACGAGGCCGGCCTCGCGCTCATGGGCACCGAGGTCAAGGCGCTGCGCATGGGGCGGGCCAGCCTCGTCGACGGCTATGCGATCTTCTACGGCGACGAGCTGTGGCTCGAGGGTGTCCACATCCCCGAGTACGTCCAGGGCACCTGGACCAACCACACCCCGCGGCGCCGCCGCAAGCTGCTGCTGCACCGCGCCGAGCTCGACAAGATCGCCACCAAGGTGCAGGGGAGCGGTCGCACCATCGTCCCGCTGTCGCTGTACTTCAAGAACGGCCGGGTCAAGGTCGAGATTGCCACGGCCACGGGCAAGAAGGCCTACGACAAGCGCCACGCGCTGCGTGAGCGGCAGGACCAGCGCGAGACCGCACGGGCGGTCTCGGACAGCTACAAGCGGCGCGGCTGATCGGCTCGCGGTACGCGGGAATGTGTTTGGTCCTCGCCGCCGTTGAGTGGATACTGGCTCAACAACTCCACAGCGTGACGTGTCCATCCCATGGGGGTGATCGGTTTCGACATTGGCCGGTCCTTCAGGGGAAGCGGGTCGAGGATGCACGGTCATCTCGTCAACGCCCCGTGCAAACCCAATAGGTGCCAATTCCAAGCGCACCGACTTCGCCCTCGCCGCCTGAGCGAGCCCGAAGTCCGTTGGCCTAGGTGTGATCTCGACCTAGATCCCAGCGTCAGCTAGAGATCTTGCTGCGGTGTCAGGTCACGGGACATCGCGGGACTCCTACGTGACTGGGCCTGTCGGGGAACGTGTGCGTGCGAGCCCCGGGGCCGAGAAAATCCATAGCGCACTGCACCCGGAGAAGCCCTGATTGTCTGCCAGTGGACGCGGGTTCGATTCCCGCCACCTCCACCATCGTGGGCACGTCACGTAGGCGCACGCTCGGCACGGACTCGGTCCGTCCGGTCGTGCTCCGTGGATGCGTGAGCACGACGAAGGGCGGGACCGTGACGGCCCCGCCCTTCGTCGTGTCGTGGGTCAGCAGGTCACTTGAAGGCGTCCTTGACCTTTTCGCCGGCGGCCTTGAGGTCGCCCTTGGTCTCCTGGACCTTGCCCTCGGCCTGCAGGTCCTCGTTGTCGGTGGTGTCGCCCGCCGCGCCCTTGGCCTTGCCGGCGAGCTGGTCCTTGGCGTTGTCGATCTTGTCGCCGATCCCCATGGTGCCTCCTGTGGTGGTGGGTGGACCTCCACGCAACCACACGAGGGGCGGCGGCGCCACCCCCTTCGTCGAAGGGGGGAGCGCTCAGCTCGTGGCTTCGGCCGCGGCGACCTGCGCCTTGACCTCGTCCATGTCGACGTCCTGGACGGCGTCGAGCAGCTGCTGGAACTGCGCCTTGGGCAGGGCGCCGGCGCTCTGGTGCAGCAGGATGCCGTCACGGAAGGCCATGAGAGTGGGGACGGACGAGACCTTGGCCAGCGAGGCCAGCTCGGGGTTGTCGTCGATGTCGACCTTCGCAAAGGTGATGTCGTCGCGGCTGTCCGCGGCCTCCTCGAAGACGGGCGCGAACTGGCGGCAGGGGCCGCACCAGCTCGCCCAGAAGTCGACGATGACCGTCCCTTCGCCGCTGACGGCGGAGCGGAAGCTCTCGAGATCGAGGTCGGTGATCTTGCTCATGACCTCCACCATAGGCCGACCTGGGGGGCCGGCGGCGACGCGCGGTGTGCTGTGCTGGCCCGGTGCGCCTGACCCCGACCCGCCCGTGGCCCCTCCTCGCCGCCCTGGTGAGCGTCGTCGTCCTCCAGCTCGTCGTGCTCTACCTGCCGACCGCGCCGGGTCCGCCGTCGCCGATCCCGCACGGGGACAAGGCAGCCCACGCCGTGGTCTTCGGTCTGCCGGTGCTCGTGACGGGTCTCGGTCGCCGGTCGTGGTGGCCGTGGGTGGCGCTGGCCTGCGCGGTGCACGCACCTGTGAGCGAAGTCATCCAGCACCGGCTGCTCGCGGACCGGTCCGGCGACCCGTGGGACGTCGCCGCTGACCTCGTCGGTGTGGCCGCGGCCGCAATAGGGGTACTATTTGTCGTTCGGCGACCGTGACGTCGCCGCCTCGAGGAACTCGCACGATCGCTTCCGACCACTGACGTCGCCCGCGCCCTGTGTGTGCGGGTTTACCCATTTCAGTGAGAGACGAAGGATCACCCGTGCCTGCGAAGAAGAAGCCCCGCTGGACCACCGCGCAGAAGAACGCTGCCGCGAAGAAGAAGGCGGCCGCCAAGGCGCCGAAGAAGCCCTACCACCGCGGTCAGGCCCCCACCGAGGCCCCCCCGCGGCAAGGACCGCTGGCGCGACCGCGAGGACGCCCCGGCCGGCGAGCGCCCCAAGCGCGTGCGTCGGGACGGCAGCGAAGACCGTGGGTCGCGCACCTGGCAGCGTCGGGATGACCGCGGTGGGTACCAGCGTCGGGATGACCGCGATGGCGGACAGCGTCGCGATGACCGTGGTGGGTACCAGCGTCGGGATGACCGCGATGGCGGACAGCGTCGGGATGATCGTGGTGGGTACCAGCGTCGCGACGACCGGCGCCGTGGTCCGGCCCCGCGCTTCGAGCGCGAGCAGGCTCGGCGCGGCTTCGCCCCGCGGACCGAGCACGTCGAGGACCCGGAGGCGCTGCGCCAGGAGGCCGACACCTGGACCTCGTCGGCCCGCAGCTCGCTGAGCGGCCCGGTCGAGGTCGCCGAGGACAACGGCTTCGCAGCGCTGGGCCTGCCCGAGGTGCTCGTGGAGCGTCTCGCCCGCGACGCCATCACCACCCCCTTCGCCATCCAGGCCGCCGCGATCCCCGACGCCCTCGCAGGCAAGGACGTGCTCGGCCGTGGGCAGACCGGCTCGGGCAAGACCCTCGCCTTCGGCCTGCCGATGCTCGCCCGCCTCGCCGGCGGTCGGGCCCGCAGCCGCAAGCCGCGCGGGCTGGTCCTCGTGCCCACCCGTGAGCTCGCCATGCAGGTGAGCGACTCGCTCGAGCCGCTGGTTCACGTGAGCGGGCTGCGGATCAAGCTGGTCGCCGGTGGCCTGTCGTACACCGGGCAGACGGCCGCCCTCGACAAGGGTGTCGACGTGCTCATCGCGACGCCCGGCCGACTCGTCGACCTGCTCGACCGTGGGGCGCTGACGCTCGACGCGGTCGAGGTCGCCGTGCTCGACGAGGCCGACCACATGGCCGACATGGGCTTCCTGCCCTCCGTCACCCGGATCCTCGACGAGTGCGCCCCCGGTGGGCAGCGGCTGCTGTTTTCGGCGACGCTCGACCGCGGCGTCGGTGACCTCGTCGAGGCCTACATGAGCGACCCGGTGACGCACAGCACCGACGAGGCGGCCGCGAGCGTCTCGACCATGGAGCACCACCTCATGCTCATCGAGCCCAACATCAAGAAGCAGATCACCGCCCGGATCGCCTCGCGCCCCGGCCGCACCGTCGTCTTCGCCCGCACCAAGCTCGGCTGCGAGCGGATCGCCGGGGAGCTGCGCGAGGCGGGCGTGGCGGCAGCGCCGCTGCACGGCGGGCTGAGCCAGTCGCAGCGCAACAAGACGATCGGTGCCTTCCGCACGGGCACGCTGCCCGTGCTCGTGGCCACCGATGTCGCCGCGCGCGGCATCCACGTCGACGACGTCTCCCTCGTCATGCAGGTCGACCCGCCGGGTGACCACAAGGACTACCTCCACCGCGCCGGGCGCACCGCTCGTGCGGGCGAGAAGGGCAGTGTCGTCACGCTGGTCCTGCCCCACCAGCGCAAGGAGGTCACCCGGATGGCCGACCAGGCCGGTCTGGAGGCCCGACCGACGCGCACCACTCTCGACGACGAGGTGCTCACCGACCTCGGTGCCGTCGAGCCGAGCGGCGTCCCGATCTCCGACGCCGACTTCCGCAAGCTCGTCGACCCGCGACCGGCGCGACGCCACTCGGGGACCCGCGGCCCCCGCGGTGCCCGCGACCACCGTGGCGGCGGTCGGGGTGGCCGACAGGGTGGCTACCGGGGTCGCCCCCGCGACTAGGGTCTGGGTATGGAGACCTCGCTCGCCGGCAAGCTGCTCGTGGCGACACCGGACCTCACGGACGACCTCTTCGCCCGCAGCGTGGTCCTCGTGCTCCAGCACGACGAGGACACGGCCGAAGGGGTGATCCTCAACAAGCCGCTCGACACGCCTGTCGACGACGTGCTGCCCGGGTGGCAGCAGGGGTCGAGCCGGCCCCAGCGGGTCTTCCAGGGCGGACCGGTCCAGCTCGACTCGGCCATCGGCCTCGTCGGCCTGCCGGGTGATGCCGAGGAACCGCCCGGCGTGCGGCGGCTCTTCGGCGCCATCTCGCTCGTCGACCTCGACAGCCCGCAGGAGATCATCTGGCCCCAGGTGAGCGCGCTGCGGATCTTCGCCGGATACTCCGGGTGGAGCGCCTCGCAGCTCGCCGACGAGCGGGCGCGCGGTGGCTGGTACGTCGTCGACGTCGAGGTCGCTGACATCTTCGACGAGGACCCGGCCACCCTGTGGCGGCGGGTGCTGCGGCGTCAGCCCGGCTCGCTCGGCTGGGTCTCGACCTACCCGGTCGACCCCGACCTGAACTGACCCTTCGATACGGTCGCTGCGCGACCTCCTCAGGGAGCGGGAGGACGGTCGCTGCGCGACCTCCTCAGGGAGCGGGAGGGCGGTCGCTGCCACCCTTCGTGCCGTGACAGGGTGTCCTGGCCATGACGTCACTCCGGGTCGGGGGAGGGCACGCGCCTACGATGGGGGCATGAGCACGCCAGCCGACCCCAGTCAGCCCGGAGGCCCGATCGCCGAGCCCGGTGGCCCCTCCACCTCGACCGCCGTCCTCGAGCGGACCGAGCCGGCCCCGCAGCTGGCCGAGCCCGGCGACCACGAGCGCTTCAGCCACTACGTGCGCAAGGAGAAGATCCTCGAGAGCGCGCTGTCCGGCGAGCCCGTCAAGGCGCTGTGCGGCAAGACCTGGGTGCCCGGACGTGACCCCGAGAAGTTCCCGGTGTGCCCCATCTGCAAGGAAATCTACGACGGTCTCCGTGCGCCCGAGGACGGCGAGGACTGATCGGCGACGTGGGCTCCTTCTACCGTCAGCTCGACGAGACACTGCCCTCCACCGCCGGGCCGTGGAGCCCGCACGCCCAGCACGCCGGGCCTCCTGCCGCCCTGCTCGCGCGGGCGATGGTGCGGCACGACCCCGACCCGGCCACCCGGCTGGCGGACGTGCGCCTGGACATCCTCGGGCCGATCCCGGTCGCGCCGGTCACCGTCGACGTCGAGGTGCTGCGCGGCGGTCGGTCGATGCAGCTGCTCCAGGCCACGGCCTCGGTCGACGGTCGACCTGCTGCCGTCGCGCGAGCCTGGCGCGTGCGGCGGGCCCCCGAGGACTTCCCGCGGCTGGCCGGATGGCGCGGCGACGCGCCCGACCCCGTGGCGGAGCCGGACGGGCAGGGGCGGCTCGACCTGCCCGGCATGCACGCCGACGGGTACATCAGCGCCATCGAGTGGCGCTTCGTCGACGGGGGAGTGGGCGCCGGTGGCACCGCCGTGGCGTGGGGGCGCCAGCTCATCCCGCTGCTGCCCGACGAGGAGCCGACGCCGTGGGAGCGCGCCCTCGTCCTCGCCGACTCCGGCGGTGGCATCACCATGACGCTCGACCCGCGGCGGCACACGTACATCAACTGCGACCTGCACGTCGCCCTCGACCGTGACCCCGAAGGGGAATGGGTCCGGATGAGCTCGCAGGCCCTCGCGACCCCCGGCCACGGCGGCACGGTCCACACCGGCCTCGCCGACGTCCACGGCGACATCGGCATCGGTCTGCAGACCATGGTCGCGATAAACGCGGGGGCGTGATCGGGGCGAGCGGGGCTCCCTTCGCCCGGCGGTTTTCGGTCCTGTCACCCGGGCGATCTACAGTGGCCCAGCGATGAGTCAGTCTGCTGCGTCCCACCTGTCACCCGCCTTCCCGAGGCGGGCGGCGTGGGGTACCGCCGGCGCGCTGCGGGCCTGGCAGGCCGAGGCGCTCAAGCTCTACCTCGAGTCCGGGCGCACCGACTTCCTCGCCGTCGCGACCCCGGGTGCCGGCAAGACGACCTTCGCCCTGCGCGTCGCCGCGGAGCTCCTCTCCGCCGGTGAGGTGACCGGCGTGACCGTCGTCGCGCCGACCGAGCACCTCAAGACCCAGTGGGCCGACGCGGCCGGTCGGGTCGGCATCCACCTCGACCCGAAGTTCTCCAACACCACCGCGGTGACCTCGAGCGACTACGACGGGGTCGCCGTCACCTACGCCCAGGTGGCCTCCCGCCCTTCGGTCCACGAGAGCCGCACCCGGGCCGAGCGCACCCTCGTCATCCTCGACGAGATCCACCACGGCGGTGACAACAAGTCGTGGGGCGACGGCATCCGGCAGGCCTTCGAGCCGGCGACCCGCCGCCTCTCGCTCACGGGCACCCCCTTCCGCTCCGACACCAATCCCATCCCCTTCGTCGGCTACGAGTACGGCGACGACGGGATCCTGCGCTCGAGCAGCGACTACACCTACGGCTATTCCGAGGCCCTGCGCGACGGCGTGGTGCGGCCGGTGCTCTTCATGGCCTACGGCGGGGCGATGCGCTGGCGCACCCGTGCCGGCGACGAGGTGGCCGCCCGCCTCGGCGAGCCGATGACCAAGGACCTCGTCGCGCAGGCCTGGCGCACTGCGCTCGACCCGAAGGGGGAGTGGATCCCGTCGGTGCTCGCCGCCGCCGACAAGCGGCTCACCGAGGTGCGCCGGGGCGTGCCCGACGCCGGCGCCATGGTCATCGCGACCAACCAGACGCAGGCCCGCGCCTACGCGCGGATCCTCACCGAGCTCACCGGCGAGAAGCCGACCGTCGTCCTCTCCGACGACAACGGCGCCTCGCAGAAGATCGAGGACTACTCCGCGAGCACGTCACGATGGCTCGTCGCCGTGCGGATGGTGAGCGAAGGGGTCGACGTGCCCCGACTGTGCGTCGGCGTGTACGCGACGTCCACGTCGACGCCGCTCTTCTTCGCCCAGGCCGTGGGGCGCTTCGTGCGGGCCCGCGGCCGCGGCGAGACCGCGAGCGTCTTCCTGCCGAGCGTCCCGGTGATCCTCGCCCACGCCGGCACGCTCGAGGAGCAGCGCGACCACGCCCTCGACCGGCCGGAGGCCGCCGACGACGAGGCTCCGCTGTGGTCGGAGGAGGAGGGCATGCTCGCCGCCGCCAACCGCGCCGACGGGGCGAGCGACGACCTGCTCGGCTCCTTCGAGGCGCTCGAGTCCGACGCGCACTTCGACCACGTGCTCTACGACAAGCAGCAGTTCGGTCTGCACGCCGAGGTCGGCTCCGAGGACGAGCAGGACTACCTGGGTCTGCCCGGTCTGCTCGAGCCGGACCAGGTGCACGCCCTGCTCACCGAGCGGCAGACCAAGCAGTCGAAGAAGACCGGTCGCACCCGCAAGGACGACGACGCCCCGATGGCGGCCCATCGTGCCCTCGCGGCCCAGCGCAAGGAGCTCAACAAGCTCGTCGCGGCCTATGCCACGAAGACCGGCTCGCCCCACGCCAACATCCACATGGACCTGCGTCGGGCCTGCGGCGGACCGGAGCTCGCCCAGGCGTCGAGCGAGCAGGTGACCGAGCGGATCGAGCGGATCCGGCGCTGGTTCGTCGGCCGACGCTGACGCGCTCTGCCCCTATCCGGGACAGCGCCCGGGCATCATGGGGGCATGACCGTCTTCGCGTGGATCCTCGTGGCCCTGGGCGTGCTCGTGCTCGTCCTGACCCCGCTCCGTCTGCGGCGCTCCAAGGGCGAGCAGGGGATGACCGACTTCTCCGGGTGGGTGCTCAACGTCCACTCGATCACGCTCGTCGTCGGGCTCGGGCTCATCGCACTCCGGCTGCTCGACGTGCACACGTCCACGGGCGCGACCTGGCTGGCGATCATCTGCATGGTCATCGCCTCGCTCATCGGCCTGAGCTTCCTCGGGCGGTGGCGTCGCAGCGGTTCGCGGCACGCCGAGGCCTTCCACGGCGACTCGTGGACGCGCGGTCCCGGGCTGTCGCAGATCGCGCACATCGGCACGGCCCTCGGGACCATCGCCCTGGCGTGGATGCTGCTCGCCGACAAGATCTGAGCCCTTCGAGACGGTCGCGGGGCGACCTCCTCAGGGCCCGGGGTGGGTGGGGGGTCGGTCGCGGGGCGACCTCCTCAGGGCCCGGGG
>NZ_ALWX01000008.1 GCF_000297495.1 Janibacter hoylei PVAS-1
CGGGGGAGTGCCCGCGGCGAGGCGRMCGTAGAGGGGTGAGCACCTGGCAGCTCGGCGGTCGGTCAGGGGTCGTGACCGGGGCCGCGGCGGGGTCGACCCGCGCGTGGTGGGGGACGTGCCCGCCGCAGACGTCGCGGATGGTCTCGGCGACCTCGGCGAGTCCCACGGTCGGCTCGATCCAGGCGACGGCGCCCTCGGCCGCCGCCCGTCGGGCGAAGGGGGTCTCGCGCTCCGGGCCGATGATGATGGTCTGCGAGCCGAGGCGGCGCAGGGCACGCACCTTGAGCGGCAGGGGCACGTGGTCGTCGAGCAGGGCGTCCAGGACGACGAAGGGGCCCGTGAAGTCCCACTCCTCCTGGAAGTGCACCCACGAGTGGACAGCGGTCGTCACGCGCAGGGGCCGCTCTCCGCGGCGCAGCTCGTGACGCAGGGCCGTCGTGACGACGGGGGAGGTGTGGACCAGGTCCAGCCGGATCGAGGTGGGCATCGGGCACGATGGTGGCATGTCCGTGCCTCCCGTGGTCTCCGTGTGGTCTCCGTGGCGGTTGCACGCGGACTCCGTCACCGTCGTGCTGGGTGAGCACGGGTTCCGCACGCAAGTCGTCGATGACCCGGTGGAGGTGGACGGGCTGCTCGTCGCGAGCGCGATGACAGCCGATCAGGGGCAGCTGCTGCGCGAACGGGCGAGCGCGGGCCGGTCGACGATCGTCTGGGGAGGGACTCTCCCGCCGCCGCGGATCGCTGAGCTGCGTGATGCCGGGGCGCTGGCCTACGTTTCGATGCTGCACGCACCCAGCGAGCTCGTCGCCGTCGTCTCGGACGTGCTGTCCGGTGAGGACGTGCCGTGGACCGACGCGGTCGGGCCGCTCCCGACGTTGACGGAGCGCGAGCAGGGCGTGGCCCGTGCCTATCTCGTCGACCACGCCGACCGCACCCGTGCCCAGGTGGCGCAGATCCTGGGCATCAGTGACCGCACACTCAAGGTGCACATCGCCAACATCAGGACCAAGGCCGGGCACCGGGGGACCCATACCCGGGAGGGGCTGCGGCGCGCGCTGACCGTTCGCGCGTGGCTGGACTAGTCCTTTTGAGGGCATTTGGTCGCGGGTGAGTCAGGTCTCCCTAGGGTCGTGCGTGGCAGCTCGACAGGGGGCTGTCATGGGGAGGAACCCACTCACGTGCCGTGCGACGTGCCCGGTGCGCCCTGCACGCGCCTGTCCGCAGAGAGACTGTCATGACTCAGGACATCACGACCACCGGCCCGTCCCGCCGCTCCATCGCGAAGGGCGCCGCCTGGGCCGTCCCCAGCGTGGCCGTCGCGGCCGCTGCGCCGTCACTCGCCGCGTCGACCGAGCCGCCGTGCGCCCCGCAGACCTGCGCCTACCCGCTCGTCTCCGCGCTGCAGGTCATCGCCACCCGTAATGCCAACAACACGAGCTCGAGTATCAGCTTCACGGGCGCCATCACGGCGGCCATCACGCCGTGCACCGGTCTGCTGTCGCTCGGCGTGGCCACCCTGCGCCGCGTCGAGGTGACGTGGCAGAGCCGCGCGGCGCGGCCCCCCTACACCGGCTCTGGCATCTCTGCCACCACGACGACGACCTCCTCCAACTACAACCTCGCGCTGGGCGTCAACGCTGCGGGCGCGCTCATCATCCCCACGCTGAGCATCAGCGTCCCCAATGTCCGCAACATCCAGAGCGGTGTGTACGCCGACGTCGTGGTGGGCTCGCTCCCGTCCCGCCCGACGCGGCTGTGCTTCGACATCGACTACACCCGCATCATCGGCGGCGGCCTGCCTCCGCAGGAGTGCCAGGCCAGGGTGTGCATCGACACGGCAGTCCTCGTCGCGGTGGGCGTGATCTCCAACATCGGTGGAGGTGTCGCCACCTTCACCGTCGCCGACATCGGCGGCGCTCGCTGACTTCGACCCGCCATTGCTGAGGGCCCCCGGCACGCCTGCCGGGGGCCCTCGCGCGTGCCCTCAGATCTCCGAGATCGTCGTCCGCGCCAGCCGCCGCCCGGCCAGGGCGGCGCCCGCGACGAGCACGACGAGCGCGGCGGGGGCGGCGAACCACGGCGACGGGTGGGCCTCGAGCCCGAGCCCCGCGTGGAGGATGCTCCCGCCGAAGGCCCGCGCGGACAGGTACTCGGCCGGGTCGAGCGCCGACGTGAGCAGGGCCTCCCAGACGAGCCAGTAGAGCAGGCACCCGGTGACGCTGCGCTTGACGAGCAGCGCGAGCAGGGCGAAGGCACCCGTGTAGGCGATGGCCGAGACCGTGCCGCCGAGGAGGGCGCTCCACCACAGGCTGCCGTCGACGCCGACCATGATGAGCGCGGCGAGCGCCATCGGCACCACGGCGAAGAGCACAGAGCTGGCGAGGATGACGAGCATCTTGCTCGCGACGATCACCCACCGCGGGATCGGCTTGCTCAGCAGGTAGATGATCGACCCGTCGTCGATCTCCGAGGTGATGAGCGTCGTCGTGCCGATGAGCGTGACGACCGGGACGACGACCCCGATGCCGAAGGTGCGCACGAGGTCGAGCGGCCCGCCGGTCGGGTCGAGCGGGCCCGTCGGAGCGAGGCGGATGAGGAGCGCGAGCCCGAGCAGGGCGCCCGCCATCGCGACGAGGACGAGGACCCGCACGCGCCCGAGCAGGGAGCGCAGGGCCAGACGGATGATCGCGGGACTCATCGGCTCACCAGGTATCCGAAGATGCTCTCGAGCGACTCGTCGGTCGGCGTCAGCTCGAAGATGCGGATGTCGTGCTCCCGGGCCACCCGGGGAGCGGTGCGGGCGAAGCCGCCGAAGTCGTCGGCCTCGAGCTCGAGGTACCGGTCGCCGTGCAGCCGTACCCCGCGCACGCTCGAGCCGGCGAGCAGGGCGGCGGCGAGCGCGCGGTTGTCGCTGCTGCGGATGCGGTACTGGTTGGGGCGGTCGGTCATGAGCCGGCGGATCTCGGTGCGGTCGCCCGAGGCCGCGTGCCGCCCGGAGACGATGACCTCGATCTGCCCGGCGAGCGACTCGACCTCCTCGAGGATGTGCGAGCTGAAGACGATCGTGCGGCCCTGAGCCGCGTAGTCCGACAGCAGCGTGGCCATCGCGTGGCGCTGGATCGGGTCCATGCCGTTGAAGGGCTCGTCGAGCAGCAGCACCGGCGGGTCGTGGACGAGCGCCGAGGCCATCTTGACCCGCTGCCGCATGCCCTTGCTGAAGGTCCCGACCGGCCGGTCGGCCGCCCCCCTCGAGGTCGACGAGCCGGATCGCGTGGTCGGTCGCGGCCCGCGCCGACGGCAGCTGGTGCAGGTCGGCGTTGAGCCGGACGAACTGGCGGGCGGTGAGGAAGTCGTAGACCGACTCCTGCACGGGCACCAGCCCGATCTGCCGGTACGTCCCCGTGTCCTGACGAAGGGGGTGACCGTCCAGTGTCGCGGTGCCCGCAGAGGGCGCGAGCAGCCCGGCCATGATCGACAGGATCGTCGACTTGCCGGCGCCGTTGGGTCCGAGCAGACCGGTGATGCCGGGGCCGACGTCCATCGTCACGTCGTTGACGGCGACGACGTTGCCGAACCATCGGCTCACGGACTCCAGGTGCAGCGTGCTCACAGCGAGGCCACCGATCGCATCCGGGCGACAAGCGCGGCGGTGGGCACGGCCACCCACGCGACGCACACGAGGACCGCGAGCGGGACGTACCACCCTTCGGGCTGGGGGAGGGTCGCATTGGCCGGCGGATCGCCGAAGAGGCCCGAGACCAGCTCGGCGACCGCGGTGAAGGGGTGGGCCGAGGCGACGAGCTGGCCGATGCCGTCCCGCTGCAGCTCGAAGGTGATGGCCAGCGCCATCGTGATCATCGCGGAGGGGACCATGAGCACGACGATGATCGCGGCGAGCGCGAGACCGGACTTCGTCGCGAGGGTCGAGACGAGCGCCGAGATCGCGGCGAGCACGAGGGAGAGCACGGCGACGCCGACGAGGGCGGCGCCGAAGCGCTGCGCGTGCAGACCGGTGTCCACACCCGTCGAGAGCGCGCAGGCGAACCACACGAGCATCGGGGTGATGATGACGAGGAAGGTCGCCGTCGTCAGCGCCGCGAGCCGGGTGAGCACGAAGCGCGTGCGGGAGACCGGCCGGGCGAAGTACAGGACGATCGTGCGGTATCGCAGGTCGCGGGCGAAGAGCACCGGCGCCTGGGTCGCGACGAAGATCGTGATGAGCAGCTGGGTCCAGTAGGGGTAGCCGAAGTAGTTGGACGGGGCCGCGCCCATGCCCGCCGGGGCCTGCGCCGCCTGGATGCTCAGCGCGCCGAGCACGACGGCGGGCAGGGCCATGAGGGCCATCGTCAGCCACGGCATGATCTTGGCCCTGCCCGAGCGGCCGATGCCGAAGGCCTGCGCCAGGGAGTTGCGGTAGAGCTCGAGGGTGATGGCGCCGTCGCCGAGGCGGCCGCCGCGAAATCCGCGGTAGCCGAGGTCGTGGATGACGCTGCGCGGGGGAGAGGTCATGCGTGCGGTCCTCCGGGGTGGGCGGCGGCGGCCGGCGAAGGGGGAGTGTGGAAGACCTCGTCGAGGGTGTGGCGCCGCTCCTGCACGCGCACGAGCCCCAGGGCGAGGTCGACGGCCGCGTCGCGGATGGCGTCGAGGTCCTCGGGGCGCTCGATGCGCACCTCGACGTCGGGGCCGGCGGGCCAGGCGGTGATCCCCCGGTCGAGCAGGGCCTGCCCGAGGGCCCGGTCGCTGCCGGGCGGGCCGAGTACCTCGACGACGACCGTGCCGGTGCTCTGGGTGAGGTCCGAGGTGCGCGACGCGCGCAGCAGCCGGCCGCTGTCGAGCACGACGATGCTGTCGGCGGTGCGCTCGAGCTCGCCGAGCAGGTGGCTCGTCACGACGACGGAGATGCCGAAGTCGGCGTGGAGCCGGGCGATGAGGTCGAGCATGTCGTCGCGGGCCCGGGGGTCGAGCCCGCTCGTCGGTTCGTCGAGGAAGACGAGCGCCGGGTCGTGGACGAGGGCCTGGGCGAGCTTGGCCCGTTGCTTCATGCCGGTCGAGTAGCCGCCCATCGCCCGATGGCGCTCCTCGTCGAGGCCGACGTGCCGCAGCACGTCGGAGGCTCGCTCGCGGCTGGCCTGACGGGGCAGCCCGGACATCAGGGCCATGTGGAGGACGAAGTCCGCGGCGCTGACGTCCGCGGGCAGGCAGTCGTGCTCGGGCATGTACCCGACGAGGGCGCGGACGTCCCTCCCGTCGGCCCCGGGATCGCGACCGAGGACCTCGACGGTGCCGGCGGTGGCCGGCAGCAGGCCGAGGAGGATCTTGATGAGCGTCGACTTGCCGGCGCCGTTGACGCCCACGACGCCGGTGATGCCGGGGTCGACCCGCAGGGTGAGCGCGTCGAGCGCGCTCACCGGGCCGTAGCGCTTGCTCAGGTGGTCGGTGACGACGACCGGCCGGTGCTCGGTCACGCTGCCCCTCCTCGTCGGTGGTCCCGGCTCCCCGTGTGCCGGACGCAGTCACACCCTAACCAGCCGGCGCGGACGCGCCGTGACCTGACGATCACGGCGCGGGGGACCCCCTTCGCCATAGGCTGGGGGAGCCCGCCCCACCCGACCACGGAGACGCCACGCCACATGGCCAACGACGAGAGCACCGCGACCGAGGACCTCGCCCCCGAGGAGGAGGGCCTCGACGAGGAGGTCAAGCCCTCCATCCGAGAGATGAAGAAGCGCGGCTGGACCATGGCCGTCAAGCGCGCGATCAAGGAGTTCAGCGCCGACGGGTGCACCGACCTCGCCGCCGCCCTCACCTACTTCTCCGTCCTGTCGATCTTCCCGGCGCTGCTGGCGCTCGTCTCGATCATCGGCCTCGTCGGCGACCCGCAGGAGACCAAGCAGACCCTGCTCGACGTCATCGGCCAGCTCGGCCAGGGCAGCGTCGTCGACACCCTCGAGGGGCCCATCGACCAGATGGTCAACAGCTCGGGTGCCGGCTTCGGCCTCGTCATCGGTATCGCCGGCGCGCTGTGGTCAGCCTCGGGGTACGTCGGCGCCTTCGGCCGGGCCCTCAACAAGATCTACGAGGTGCCGGAGGGGCGCGGCTTCATCAAGCTGCGCCCGATGCAGCTCGTCGTCACTGCGGTCCTGCTCGTCATGGCCGCAGCGATCATCCTGTCCGTCGCCGTGAGCGGTGAGCTGGCCCGCGCCATCGGCAACACCATCGGCCTCGGCGACGCCGCCGTCATGACGTGGAACATCGCCAAGTGGCCGGTCATCCTGCTCGTCGTGATCTTCATGGTCGGCCTGCTCTACTGGGCGACGCCCAACGTGCAGCAGCCGAAGTTCCGCTGGCTCACCCCCGGCGCCGCCGTCGCCATCGTCGTGGCGATCCTCGCCTCGGTGGCCTTCGGCTTCTACGTCTCCAACTTCGGCTCCTACTACAACAAGACCTACGGCTCCCTCGCCGGCGTCATCGTCTTCCTGCTCTGGCTGTGGATCCTCAACAACGTGCTGCTCCTCGGCGCCGAGCTGGACTCCGAGATCGAGCGATCCCGCCAGCTGCAGGCCGGCATGGCGGCCGAGGAGGACCTGCTGCTGCCCCTGCGGGACACGACGAAGTCCGATGCGGCGGAGGAGGCGCAGGTCGAGGTCGTCGAGGAGGCCCGCTCGTTGCGCATCCAGGGCCTGAAGGACCAGGGTCGATCCACGGCTGACCTCGCCGACCAGGACTAGTCAAGGACCGCCCGGCCCCGATTTGGACTGGGCCTGCAGCCTCTGGCACACTAGTCAGGTTGCTTGTTGAGCGGTGACGCCTCGATCGGCCTTTGCCACGATCGGGTGTGTTTCCGACACGCTGATGACAACGCATCGAACCGCTTCGGGCGGGGCGACACATCGGCAGCCACAGCACGATCCGGGTGATCCGGGTCGACGACCAGACCGACGACCTGCCCTTTGGCGCGTCGTCGGGCCGCGGAGCGGGTGCGACACACCCGACCGCGTGGGTCGGAGGCCGGGCAGCCGACCAGAGACCAGGCAAGACGGCGAGAGAGAGACGGACACACAGATGGCGGGACAGAAGATCCGCATCCGGTTGAAGTCGTATGACCACGAGGTCATCGACAACTCGGCGCGAAAGATCGTCGACACCGTGACCCGTGCCGGCGCAACGGTGGTGGGCCCCGTCCCGCTGCCGACGGAGAAGAACGTGTTCTGCGTCATCCGTTCGCCGCACAAGTACAAGGACAGCCGCGAGCACTTCGAGATGCGCACCCACAAGCGCCTCATCGACATCATCGACCCGACGCCCAAGGCCGTCGACTCGCTGATGCGCCTCGACCTCCCGGCTGACGTCAACATCGAGATCAAGCTCTGATCCGGGAGAGACGAGAAATGACCACCACTGCCACCAAGACCGTCAAGGGCGTGCTCGGCGAGAAGCTCGGCATGACGCAGGTCTGGGACGACGAGAACCGTCTCGTCCCGGTCACCGTCATCCAGGCCGGCCCGTGCGTCGTGACCCAGGTCCGCAACGTCGAGACCGACGGCTACGACGCCGTCCAGATCGCCTACGGCGCCATCGACCCCCGCAAGGTCAACCAGCCCAAGAGCGGCCACTTCGCCAAGGCCGGTGCCACCCCGCGTCGCCACCTCGTCGAGCTCCGCACCGCGGACGCCTCCGAGTACACCCTCGGCCAGGAGGTGACCGTCGAGCTGTTCGAGAACGGCCAGTCCATCGACGTCACCGGCACCACCAAGGGCAAGGGCTTCGCCGGTGTCATGAAGCGTCACGGCTTCGCCGGTGTCAGCGCCTCCCACGGTGCCCACCGCAACCACCGCAAGCCCGGCTCGATCGGTGGCTGCGCCACCCCGGGTCGTGTCTTCAAGGGCATGCGCATGGCCGGCCGCATGGGCGGCGTGCGCCAGACCACCCAGAACCTCACGATCCACGCCGTGGACGCCGAGAAGGGCCTGCTGCTCGTCAAGGGCGCCGTCCCCGGCCCCCGCGGCGGCGTCGTCCTCGTCCGCACCGCGGTGAAGGGAGCCTGACGTGCCGACCATCGACATCATCAGCCCGCAGGGTGCCGCCACCGGCACCGTCGAGCTGCCCGCCGAGATCTTCGACGTGGCGGTCAACGTCCCGCTGATCCACCAGGTCGTCGTCGCCCAGCTCGCTGCCGCGCGCCAGGGCACGCACGCGACCAAGACCCGCGCGGACGTGCGCGGTGGTGGTCGCAAGCCGTACCGGCAGAAGGGCACCGGCCGCGCCCGTCAGGGCTCGACCCGTGCGCCGCAGTTCGCCGGCGGTGGCACCGTCCACGGCCCGCAGCCGCGTGACTACGGTCAGCGCACCCCCAAGAAGATGAAGGCCGCCGCCCTGCGCGGTGCCCTCTCCGACCGGGCGCGTCACGGCCGCATCCACGTGCTCAGCGCGCTCGTCGAGGGCGACACCCCCTCGACGAAGTCCGTCGCCTCCGTCCTCGGTGGCCTGAGCGAGCGCAAGAACCTGCTCGTCGTCATCGAGCGCGGCAACGAGTCCGCGTGGAAGTCCGTGCGCAACCTCGCCGACGTCCACGTCCTCGCGGCCGACCAGCTCAACACGTACGACGTGCTGTGCGCCGACGACATCGTCTTCACCCAGGCGGCTCTCGAGGCCTTCCTCGCCGGCCCCGCGCCCAAGACTGCAGAGGAGGCGTCCAAGTGACTGAGTCCATCTCGAATGCGTCCCAGCTCAAGGACCCGCGCGACATCCTGATCCGTCCCGTCGTGTCGGAGAAGTCGTACGGCCTGCTCGACGAGGGGAAGTACACCTTCATCGTCGACCCGCGGGCCAACAAGACCGAGATCAAGATCGCCGTCGAGCAGATCTTCGACGTCAAGGTCGACTCCGTGCACACGATGAACCGTGTCGGCAAGGCCCGACGCACGCGGTTCGGCACCGGTAAGCGCAAGGACACGAAGCGCGCGATCGTCACCCTCCGCGAGGGCACGATCGACATCTTCGGCGGCCAGGGCTGACGGAGAGGACAAGGAAGAATCCATGGGAATCCGTAAGTACAAGCCGACCACCCCGGGTCGACGCGGCAGCTCCGTCGCCGACTTCGTCGAGGTCACGCGCTCCACGCCCGAGAAGTCGCTGGTCCGCCCGCTGACCAAGTCCGGTGGCCGCAACTCCACCGGTCGCATCACCACCCGTCACATCGGTGGTGGCCACAAGCGCGCCTACCGCGTCATCGACTTCCGTCGCCACGACAAGGACGGCATCCCGGCGAAGGTCGCTCACATCGAGTACGACCCCAACCGCACCGCCCGCATCGCGCTGCTGCACTACGCAGACGGCGAGAAGCGCTACATCCTGGCGCCGAACAAGCTCGCGCAGGGCACCGTCATCGAAAACGGCCCGTCCGCCGACATCAAGGTGGGCAACAACCTGCCGCTGCGCAACATCCCGAACGGTACGACGATCCACGCGGTGGAGCTTCGTCCCGGCGGCGGCGCCAAGCTGGCCCGCTCCGCGGGTGCCAGCATCCAGCTGCTCGCCAAGGAGGGGCCGTACGCCACGCTGCGCATGCCCTCCGGTGAGGTCCGTCGCGTCGACGTGCGCTGCCGCGCCACCGTCGGCGAGGTCGGCAACGCCGAGCAGTCGAACATCAACTGGGGCAAGGCCGGCCGCATGCGGTGGAAGGGCAAGCGCCCGACCGTCCGTGGTGTCGTCATGAACCCGGTCGACCACCCGCACGGTGGTGGCGAGGGCCGGACCTCCGGTGGCCGTCACCCCGTCTCGCCCTGGGGCAAGCCCGAGGGCCGTACCCGGCGTCCCGGCAAGGCGAGCGACAAGCTCATCGTCCGTCGCCGCCGCACCGGCAAGAAGCGCTGATAGGAGCCTTTGGACATGCCTCGTAGTTTGAAGAAGGGCCCCTTCATCGACGACCACCTTCAGAAGAAGGTCGACGTCCAGAACGAAGCGGGCACCAAGAACGTCATCAAGACCTGGTCGCGCCGTTCGGTGATCTCGCCGGACATGCTCGGCCACACCTTCGCCGTACACGACGGCCGCAAGCACGTCCCGGTGTTCGTCACCGAGGCGATGGTCGGCCACAAGCTCGGCGAGTTCGCACCGACCCGCACCTTCCGCGGTCACGTGAAGGACGACAAGAAGGGACGTCGTCGCTGATGCCTGCCACCGAGACCACCGAGCAGGAGGCGCTGTTCGCCCGCGCCTCCGCGCGTCACGTCCGCGTCACCCCGCAGAAGGCGCGTCGTGTCGTCGACATGATCCGCGGCAAGGACACGCAGACCGCGATCGCGACCCTGCAGTTCGCGCCCCAGGGTGCTGCCGAGCCGACCCTCAAGGTCCTCAACAGCGCCATCGCCAACCTGCGCGTCAAGGCCGACGAGGCCGGGGAGCCCTTCGACGAGCGCAACCTCGTCATCTCCTCCGCCTTCGTCGACGAGGGCCCGACGATGAAGCGTTTCCGTCCGCGGGCCCAGGGCCGCGCCGGCCGGATCAACAAGCGCACCAGCACATCACCGTCCTCGTGACGAGCAAGCCTGAGAAGGCCGCGAAGGGAGGGACCCGCTGATGGGTCAGAAGATCAACCCGCACGGCTTCCGTCTGGGCATCACCACCGACCACAAGAGCCGCTGGTTCGCCGACTCCAACAAGGAGGGTCAGCGCTACCGCGACTACGTCAAGGAAGACGTCGCGATCCGCAAGCTCATGTCCACGGGCATGGAGCGCGCCGGCATCGCCCGCGTCGAGATCGAGCGCACTCGCGACCGCGTCCGTGTGGACATCCACACCGCGCGTCCGGGCATCGTCATCGGTCGCCGTGGCGCCGAGGCCGACCGCATCCGCGGTGAGCTCGAGAAGCTCACGGGCAAGCAGGTCCAGCTGAACATCCTCGAGGTCAAGAACCCCGAGGTGGAGGCCCAGCTCGTCGCCCAGGGCATCGCCGAGCAGCTCGCTGCTCGCGTCACCTTCCGTCGCGCCATGCGCAAGGGCATGCAGTCCTCCCTTCGCGCCGGCGCCAAGGGCATCCGGATCCAGTGCTCCGGCCGCCTCGGTGGTGCCGAGATGTCCCGCTCCGAGTTCTACCGCGAAGGTCGCGTGCCGCTGCACACCCTCCGCGCGAACATCGACTACGGCTTCTACGAGGCCCGCACGACCTTCGGTCGCATCGGCGTCAAGGTCTGGATCTACAAGGGCGACATGACCGAGAAGGAGTTCGCGGCCCAGCAGGCGACCGCCGCTCCGCGTGGTCGTGGCCCGCGTCGCGACCGCGACGACCGTCCCGCCCGCGCCCGTCGCGGCGACCGCAACGAGGGCCAGGCCCAGGCCGCCCCCCGCTGAGGCTCCCGCCGCCGAGGCGCCGGCCAAGACCGAGGGAGAGTCCTGAGATGTTGATCCCCCGACGGGTCAAGCACCGCAAGCAGCACCACCCCAAGCGCTCCGGCATGGCGAAGGGCGGCACCACCGTCGCCTTCGGTGACTACGGCCTCCAGGCGCTCGCGCCGGCCTACGTGACCAACCGTCAGATCGAGGCCGCGCGTATCGCCATGACGCGCTACATGAAGCGTGGCGGCAAGGTCTGGATCAACATCTACCCGGACCGTCCGCTCACCAAGAAGCCGGCTGAGACCCGCATGGGTTCCGGTAAGGGCTCGCCCGAGTGGTGGGTCGCCAACGTCAAGCCCGGCCGGATCATGTTCGAGATCTCCGGCGTGGACGAGGAGACCGCTCGCGAGGCCATGCGCCTGGCGATGCACAAGCTGCCGATGAAGTGCCGCTTCGTCGTGCGTGAGGGTGGTGGCAACTGATGGCAGTCGGATCCAAGGACCTGACCCCGGTCGAGCTGCGTGAGCTGACCGACGACCGTCTGGTCGACGAGCTGCGCAAGGCCAAGGAGGAGCTGTTCAACCTCCGCTTCCAGTCGGCCACCGGCCAGCTCGAGAGCCACGGCCGCCTGCGTGCGGTCCGCAAGGACATCGCCCGGATCTACACCGAGATGCGCGAGCGCGAGCTCGGGATCGGTGAGTCCAAGTGAGCGAGAACGTGAAGGAAGAGACTGTGACCACCTCCGAGCGCAACGACCGCAAGACGCGCCGCGGCTACGTCGTCAGCGACAAGATGGACAAGACCGTCGTCGTCGAGGTCGAGGACCGCGTCAAGCACGCCCTCTACGGCAAGGTCATGCGCAAGACCTCCAAGGTCAAGGCGCACGACGAGGGCAACACCGCCGGTGTCGGCGACCTGGTCCTCATCATGGAGACCCGTCCGCTGTCGTCCAGCAAGCGCTGGCGCATCGTCGAGATCCTCGAGAAGGCCAAGTAAGGCCACCCCGGTCGCGAAGGGGGCACCAGCCCCCTTCGCCCGGACGAAGACCACATCAGTTCGGCCAGGCTCGCCACGGCGAGAACCAGCACGACGACAGGAGTGAGAAGTGATCCAGCAGGAGTCGCGACTGCGCGTCGCCGACAACACCGGTGCCAAGGAGATCCTGTGCATCCGTGTGCTCGGTGGCTCCGGCCGCCGGTATGCCGGCATCGGCGACACCATCGTCGCCACCGTCAAGGACGCCATCCCGGGTGGCAACGTCAAGAAGGGCGATGTCGTCAAGGCCGTCATCGTCCGCACCACCAAGGAGCGTCGTCGTAACGACGGTTCCTACATCAAGTTCGACGAAAACGCCGCCGTCATCCTCAAGGCCGACGGCGAGCCGCGCGGGACGCGCATCTTCGGCCCGGTCGGTCGCGAGCTGCGCGACAAGAAGTTCATGAAGATCGTCTCGCTCGCACCGGAGGTGATCTGATCCATGGCAAAGCTCAAGATCAAGAAGGGCGACCTCGTCCAGGTCCTGTCCGGCAAGGACAAGGGCCTGCAGGGCAAGGTCATCTCGGTCAACACCGAGACGCAGCGCGTCGTGGTCGAGGGTGTCCAGCGGGTCACCCGCCACACCAAGGCCGGCTTCGGCGGTCAGGCCGGTGGCCTGGTCGTCTCCGAGGCGCCGATCCACGTGAGCAACGTGGCGATCGTCGACCCCGAGGACAACAAGCCGACCCGCATCAAGACCCGCGTCGAGACCGTCGAGCGCGACGGTCGCACCAAGGCGAGCCGCACCCGCGTCGCGGGTCGCTCGGGCAAGGACCTCTGAGATGACTGACACCATCGAGACCCCGGCCGTCCAGGCCCCGCGTCTGAAGGCCACCTACGCCGACAAGGTCGTCCCCGCGCTGCAGGAGCAGTTCGGGTACGGCAACGCGATGCAGGTTCCCCGCGTCGTCAAGGTCGTCGTCAACATGGGCGTCGGCGACGCTGCGAAGGACAGCAAGCTGATCGAGGGCGCGATCCGCGACCTGACCGCCATCACCGGTCAGAAGCCGCAGGTCACCAAGGCCCGCAAGTCCATCGCGCAGTTCAAGCTGCGCGAGGGCATGCCGATCGGTTGCCACGTCACCCTGCGCGGTGCGCGCATGTGGGAGTTCCTCGACCGCCTCACCGCGGTCGCGCTGCCCCGCATCCGTGACTTCCGTGGCCTGAGCCCGAAGCAGTTCGACGGCAACGGCAACTACACCTTCGGTCTGACCGAGCAGTCGATGTTCCACGAGATCGACCAGGACAAGATCGATCGCGTCCGCGGTATGGACATCACCGTGGTCACCACTGCGACGAACGACGACGAGGGCCGCGCGCTGCTCAAGCAGCTGGGCTTCCCCTTCAAGGAGAACTGACATGGCGAAGACCGCCCTGATCAACAAGGCGAACAAGAAGCCGAAGTTCAAGGTCCGCGGCTACACGCGGTGCCAGCGCTGCGGCCGGCCCCACTCGGTCTACCGCAAGTTCGGTCTGTGCCGTGTGTGCCTGCGCGAGATGGCGCACCGCGGCGAGCTCCCCGGCGTGACGAAGTCCAGCTGGTGACCCACCGGGGGTCCGGCCGCCGGCAGGACCCCGCTGCGACACCCGTCGCACCAACCCCACGAACCGTTCTACATCGAAGGTCGCTCCGCTCCAGGAGGGAAACCGCGATGAGAGAGGGCAGGCAGAGCCCATGACCATGACCGACCCGATTGCGGACATGCTGACCCGCGTCCGGAACGCCAACTCGGCGCACCACGACGAGGTCTCCATGCCGTACTCCAAGCTCAAGTCGCACATCGCGGAGATCCTCCAGGCGGAGGGTTTCATCGCGGGCTGGACCGTCGAGGAGGCGACCGTCGGCAAGACGCTGACGATCAACCTCAAGTACGGCCCCAACCGTGAGCGTTCCATCGCGGGCGTGCGCCGGGTGTCCAAGCCCGGTCTGCGCGTCTACGCGAAGTCCACCAACCTGCCGAAGGTGCTCGGCGGCCTGGGCGTGGCGATCATCTCCACGTCCTCCGGCCTCCTCACCGACAAGCAGGCCGCAACCAAGGGTGTGGGCGGGGAAGTCCTCGCCTACGTCTGGTAAGGGGAAGCAGACATGTCGCGAATCGGACGACTCCCGGTCGCCATCCCCAGCGGTGTCGACATCGCCATCGAGGGCCAGACCGTCAAGGTCAAGGGCCCCAAGGGCGAGCTGCAGATCAACGTGACCGAGCCGATCACGGTCTCCCAGACCGACAACGGCATCGAGGTCGCGCGCCCGGACGACGAGCGCGAGTCGCGCTCGCTGCACGGCCTGACCCGCAGCCTCATCAACAACATGGTCGTCGGTGTCACCGAGGGCTACGAGAAGAAGCTCGAGATCCACGGCACGGGTTACCGCGTGCAGAACAAGGGCGGTTCGCTCGAGTTCGCGCTCGGCTACAGCCACCCGATCACCGTCGAGGCCCCCGAGGGGATCAGCTTCAACGTCGAGAACCCCACGCGCTTCAGCGTCCAGGGCATCGACAAGCAGCTCGTCGGCGAGACGGCTGCCAACATCCGCAAGCTCCGCCGTCCCGACCCGTACAAGGGCAAGGGTGTCCGGTACGAGGGCGAGCACATCCGTCGCAAGGTCGGAAAGGCTGGTAAGTAAGCCATGGCCAAGATCATCAAGCGTGCCAAGGGCAAGAGCGCCGCGCGCGGCCGTCGCCACCTGCGCCTGCGCAAGAAGGTCAACGGGACCGCGCTGCGGCCCCGTCTGGTCGTCAGCCGCAGCAGCCGCCACGTCTTCGTCCAGGTCGTCGACGACACGGTCGGCAAGACCGTCGCGTCCGCGTCGACCATGGAGGCCGACGTGCGTGCCCTCGAGGGTGACAAGACCGACCGGGCCAAGAAGGTCGGTCAGCTCGTCGCCGAGCGTGCCAAGGCCACCGGCGTCGACGCGGTCGTCTTCGACCGTGGCGGCAACCGGTACCACGGCCGCGTCGCCGCCATCGCGGACGGCGCGCGCGAAGGGGGTCTGACGCTGTGATGCAGACCCTGAACGTCGAGAAGAGGAACATCTGATGCCCGGACCCCAGCGTCGAGGCGCCGGTGCCGCAGGCACCAACGAGCGCTCCAACAACGACCGTCGCGACAACCGCGGTGGTGGCCGTGACCGTCGTGACGGTGGCCGCGACCGCAACGAGAGCCAGTTCCTCGAGCGTGTCGTGACCATCAACCGTGTCGCCAAGGTCGTCAAGGGTGGTCGTCGCTTCAGCTTCACCGCCCTGGTCGTCGTCGGTGACGGTGACGGCACCGTCGGTGTCGGCTACGGCAAGGCCAAGGAGGTCCCGGCCGCGATCGCCAAGGGTGTCGAGGAGGCGAAGAAGAACTTCTTCACCGTCCCGCGCATCCAGGGCACGATCCCGCACCCCATCCAGGGTGAGGCCGCGGCCGGCGTCGTCATGCTCCGTCCGGCCTCCCCGGGTACCGGTGTCATCGCCGGTGGTCCGGTGCGCGCCGTCCTCGAGTGCGCCGGCATCCACGACGTGCTGTCCAAGAGCCTCGGCTCGGACAACGCGATCAACATCGTCCACGCGGCAGTCGCGGCCCTCAAGGGCCTCGAGCGTCCGGAGGCCGTCGCGGCTCGCCGCGGTCTGCCTCTGGACGAGGTCGCCCCGGCAGCCATGCTGCGCGCTCAGGCCGCTGGTCGCGCCGAGGCCGCCGAGAAGGCAAAGGCGGGTGCGTGATGGCTCGACTCAAGGTGACCCAGACCCGTTCCGAGATCGGTGGCAAGCAGAACCAGCGGGACACGCTGCGCAGCCTCGGTCTGAAGCGCATCGGCGACGTCGTCGTCAAGGAGGACCGCCCGGAGATCCGTGGCATGGTCCAGACGGTTCGCCACCTGGTGACCGTCGAGGAGGTTGACTGATCATGGCTGACTCCAAGGCCACCCCCAACGAGGAGCAGGGCTCGACCCACGCCCTCAAGGTGCACCACCTGCGTCCGGCCCCCGGAGCCAAGACCGCGAAGACCCGTGTGGGTCGCGGTGAGGGCTCCAAGGGCAAGACCGCCGGTCGCGGTACCAAGGGCACGAAGGCCCGGTACCAGGTGCCGGAGCGCTTCGAGGGCGGTCAGACGCCGCTGCACATGCGTCTGCCCAAGCTCCGCGGCTTCAAGAACCCCTTCAAGGTCGACTACCAGGTCGTCAACCTCGACCGCATCGCCTCCCTCTTCCCGGAGGGTGGCAGCATCGGGGTCGACGAGCTCGTGGCGAAGGGAGCCGTCCGCGACGGCCACCCCGTCAAGGTGCTCGGCTCCGGCGAGATCACGGTGAAGGTCGACCTCACGGTCGACGCCTTCTCCGCGAGCGCCAAGGAGAAGATCGAGGCGGCCGGCGGCAGCATCACCGCGCGCTGACCCCCTTCGGTCCTGCAGTCGAGGCCGTCCCGTCACCGGGGCGGCCTCGACGCGTCTGCGGGGCCGGACCCGCCCGCAGGTGGTCGCCTCGCGACCACCTGCACACGGCAGGTATCGTCTGACAGGTTGTGCCGCCGCCGGCGGTCACCGCCCGCAGCTCACATCTGCACCCACGGCACCGTCCTGGAGGAACCCACGTGCTCTCCGTCTTCACCCGGGCATTCAAGACGCCCGACCTGCGGCGCAAGCTGCTCTTCACGCTGGGCATCATCGTGCTCTTCCGCCTCGGGTCCCACGTGCCGACCCCGAACGTCAACTACACGGCGGTCCAGGACTGCATCGCCGGTGCACGCCAGGACGCGGGCAACAACTTCCTCGGGATGGCCAACCTCTTCAGCGGTGGCGCGCTCCTGCAGCTGTCGATCTTCGCGCTGGGGATCATGCCGTACATCACGGCGAGCATCATCGTGCAGCTGCTCACCGTCGTCATCCCCCGCTTCGAGGCGCTGAAGAAGGAGGGGCAGCAGGGCCAGGCGAAGATGACGCAGTACACCCGGTACCTGACCATCGCCCTCGCCGTGCTCCAGTCGGCCACCTTCATCACCTTCGCCCGCAACCCCGCGGCCCTCTTCAACAACGCCGAGTGCGGGCCGATCCTCTACCGCGACTCGATGTTCTCCATCGTCCTCATGGTCCTGACGATGACGGCCGGCACCGGCCTGATCATGTGGCTCGGTGAGCTCGTCACGGACAAGGGCGTCGGCAACGGCATGTCCCTGCTGATCTTCACCTCGATCACCGCGACCTTCCCCAGCTCGCTCTGGGCGATCCAGCAGCGCGACGGCCGCTGGGACCTCTTCTTCCTCGTCATCGCGATCGGCTTCGTCATCATCGCCGCCGTCGTCTTCGTCGAGCAGAGCCAGCGCCGGATCCCGGTGCAGTACGCCAAGAAGATGGTCGGGCGCCAGATGTACGGCGGCACGTCGACGTACATCCCGATCAAGGTCAACATGGCCAACGTCATCCCGATCATCTTCGCCAGCTCGATGCTCGCGCTGCCGCAGATGATCGCCCAGTTCCAGTCCGACCCGGCGGGCAACAACCCCGGGTGGGTCGACTGGATCAACACCTACCTCGTGCGTGGAGACCACCCCATCTACATGGCGGTCTTCACGGCGATGATCCTCTTCTTCACCTTCTTCTACGTCTCGATCACCTTCAACCCGACCGAGGTGGCCGACAACATGAAGAAGTACGGGGGATTCATCCCCGGTATCCGCGCCGGGCGACCCACGGCCGAGTACCTCCAGTACGTGCTCACCCGCATCACCGTGCCGGGAGCCATCTACCTCGCTCTGATCTCGTTGATCCCGCTCGTCGCCTTCGTGTGGATCGGGGCCAACCAGGACTTCCCCTTCGGCGGTGCGTCTATCCTCATCATGGTGGGCGTCGGTCTGGAGACGGTGAAGCAGATCGAGTCCCAGCTCCAGCAACGCCACTACGAAGGATTCCTCCGCTGATGCGTCTCATCATCTTGGGCCCCCCCGGGGCCGGCAAGGGCACCCAGGCCACCCAGATCGCCGAGCACTACGGCATCCCTGCCATCTCCACGGGTGACATCTTCCGGGCCAACATCAAGAACGAGACCGAGCTCGGTCTCCAGGTCAAGGAGATCCTCGCGTCCGGCGGCTACGTCTCCGACGACATCACCAATGCGATCGTCGAGGCGCGCCTGGCCGAGGACGACGCCGCATCGGGCTTCCTCCTCGACGGCTACCCGCGCACGACCGCGCAGGTCACCGCCCTCGACGCGATGCTCGCCAAGGGCGACCACTCGGTCGACAAGGTGCTCGAGCTCGTCGTCGACGACGAGGTCGTCGTCCAGCGCCTGCTCAAGCGGGCCGAGCTCGAGGGTCGCGCCGACGACACCGAGGAGGTCATCCGTGAGCGCATGGCCATCTACCACCGCGAGACCAAGCCGCTGTCCGACGCCTACGCGGAGCGCGGTCTCCTCGTGACCGTCGACGGCGAGGGCGAGGTCGACGAGGTCGCCGAGCGGATCGTCGCCACGCTCGGGGCCTGAGCACTTGGCCCTCTTCGGCCGCGAGCGGGTCCGCCCGCGCACCCCGGACCAGCTCCGGGCGATGCGCGTGGCGGGCCTTCTCGTCGCTCGGACCCTCGAGATGCTGCGCGCCGAGGCGCGCGCCGGTGTGACGACCGCGCACCTGGACGCCCTCGCGGAGGACTTCATCCGCAGCGGCGGCGGGGTCCCCAACTTCCAGCTCGTGCCGGGCTACTCGCACACGCTGTGCACCTCCGTCGGGGACGAGATCGTCCACGGCATCCCGGGGGAGCGCGTCCTGCGAGAGGGTGACCTGCTGAGCATCGACTGCGGCGCCGAGGTCGAGGGGTGGAACGGCGACAGCGCCATCACCCTCGTCGTCGGCGGTGACGGCGCCAGTGACCCCGCGGCGGCTCGGCTGTCCGAGGTGACCCGCCGCTCGCTGTGGGCCGGCATCGCGGCCTTCCGCCCCGGTGGCGACCTCAACGACATCGGCGGTGGCGTCGAGGACTCGATCCGCGCCGACGCCCGAGCCGACGGTGTCGACTACGGCATCGTCGAGGACTACACCGGCCACGGCATCGGTGAGCACATGCACCTGCCACCCAATGTCCCCAACTACCGCGTGCGCGGCCGCACGCCGCAGACCCCCGTCGGGTCCACCCTGGCCATCGAGCCGATGGTCACCCTCGGCGACCAGGCCAACCACGTCCTCGACGACGAGTGGACCGTCGTCACCGACGACGGCCAGCCGGCGGCCCACTGGGAGCACTCGGTCGCGCTCACCGAGCGCGGCATCTGGGTGCTCACCGCCCTCGACGGCGGCGAGGCCGAGCTGACGGCGCGGGGCGCCCCCTTCGGCCCGCTGGACTGAGCCGGCGGTGTGGTCCACGCGACGCTGGACATGCCGGTCGACACCGGCCGCGCGTCGGTAGGGTGCGAAGTCAGTCATGCCATCGGCCCGTGGGCCGGTGACCGGGTCGACGAGGAGAGTTGCACGGATGTCCCTTCCCCCAGCACACGACGACGTGATGGGGCTCGCCGCAGGCTTCCCGGCGACGAGTCCTGACGCGTGGGCCGAGCTCGCCGCCGGCGTCGTCAACAAGTCCCGCCCCGACGACCGCAAGGTGGACGCGGCCGGCGCCCGCGAGGCCCTGTCGAGCCACCTGCCCGGTGGCATCGACATCGACCCGATCTACTGGCCGCAGCCGGGGGAGACCCTCGGCCTGCCGGGCGCGATGCCCTTCACCCGTGGCCGTGCGCCGCGTGACCCCGACGTCCCCTGGGACGTGCGCCAGCTGCACGACGACCCCGATGCCGCGACCAGCCGGCGGGCCGTCCTCGACGACCTCGAGCGGGGGGTCACCTCCGTGTGGGTGCACGTCGGTGCCGACGGCGTCGCGGCCGACGACCTGGCCGAGGTGCTCGCGGACGTCCAGGTCGACCTGGCTCCCGTCGTCGTCAGCTCGGCCGACGACCAGGCCACCGCGGCCGCCGCCCTCGTCTCCGTCTGGGAGGCGAAGGGAGTCGACGCCGCCACCGTGCGTGGCAGCCTCGGCCACGACCCCATCGGCCAGGTCGCCGTGCGCGGTGGCACCCCCGACCTCGCGCCGCTGGCCGATGCCGTCGCGACCTGCCGCGACCGCTTCACGAGCGCGCGGGCCATCACCGTCGACTCCCGCGTGCACCACGACGCGGGCGCGAGCGACCAGGACGAGATCGCCCTCGCCCTGGCGACCGCCCTCGACTACGTGCGCCACCTGTCCGAGGCGGGCGTCGAGCCGGCCGAGGCCTTCCGCCGCATCGACTTCCGTGTCGCCGCGACCGCCGACCAGTTCACGACGATCGCCAAGCTGCGCGCGCTGCGCCGCACCTGGGCCCGCGTCGGTGAGGTGCTCGAGGTCCCCGAGGCCGACCGCGGCGCGTGGGTCCACGCCGTGACCTCGTGGCGGATGCAGACCCGCACCGACCCGTGGGTCAACCTGCTGCGCGACACCATCGCCTGCTTCGCGGCCGCTGCCGGTGGCGCGGACGCCGTCACCGTCCTGCCCTACGACCACGCGCTCGGCCTGCCGACCGCCTTCTCGCGGCGGGTCGCCCGCAACACGCAGTCGCTGCTGGCCTCCGAGTCCAATGTCGCGCGGGTCGCCGACCCGGCGGGCGGCTCCGCCTACGTCGAGTCGCTCACCGACTCGCTCGCCCGCGCGGCGTGGGCCTGGTTCGGCGAGCTCGACGCCGCCGGTGGCGCCGCCGCGGCACTCGCGTCGGGTGTGGTCGCCGAGCGTCTGGCTGCCACCCGCACCGAGCGCGATGCCGCCCTGGCGACCCGCGCCCTGCCCCTCACCGGCACCTCGACCTTCCCCCTCGCGGGGGAGACCCTGCTGACCCGCACGCCGCGCACCGAGCCGACCGGCGGCCTGCCGCGTCGCCGCGACAGCGAGGTCTTCGAGGACCTGCGCGAGCGCACCGCCGCCGGCGACGTCAGCGTGCCGGTGATCGCCCTCGGCCCGGCCAAGGAGCACACCGCCCGCCTGACCTTCGTCACCAACCTCCTCGGCGTCGCCGGCATCCGGCCCCACATCATCGAGGTCGCCGACGAGTCCACCGCACTCGACGCGGCGCAGGGGGCGCCCGTCGCCGTCGTCGCCAGCTCGGCGAAGGGCTACGCCGCCCACGCCGAGGCGAGCGTGGCCTCCCTTCGCTCGGCCGGGGTGGGGCGCGTCCTCGTCGCCGGCAGGGCCACGGAGGTCGGCGACACCACCGTCGACGGCGAGGTCCGCGACGGCATGGACGTCGTCGCCTTCCTCACCGACCTCCTCGACACCCTCGGCGCACCGCAGGCAGGAGCACAGGCATGAGCGCGCAGATCCCCACCTTCGACACCGTCGACCTCGGCGACGGGCGACCCTCCGACGACGCGGCCGCGCGCTGGCAGGAGGCGCTCGACGCGACCCCCGGCGCCCGCGACGGCTGGGAGACGCCGGAGAAGATCTCCGTCGCCCCCGTCTACACCGAGGCCGACACCGCCGACCTCGACTTCCTCGAGACGGCGCCCGGCGCGGCGCCCTTCCTCCGCGGGCCCTACCCGACGATGTACGTCAACCAGCCGTGGACGATCCGCCAGTACGCCGGCTTCTCGACGGCCGAGGAGTCCAACGCCTTCTACCGTCGCAACCTCGCGGCCGGGCAGAAGGGCCTGTCCGTCGCCTTCGACCTGGCGACCCACCGCGGCTACGACAGCGACCACCCGCGCGTCTCCGGTGACGTCGGCATGGCTGGTGTCGCCATCGACTCGATCTACGACATGCGCACGCTCTTCGACGGCATCCCGCTCGACCGGATGAGCGTCTCGATGACGATGAACGGCGCGGTCCTGCCGGTGCTTGCGCTCTACGTCGTCGCGGCCGAGGAGCAGGGGGTGAGCCCGGAGCAGCTGAGCGGCACCATCCAGAACGACATCCTCAAGGAGTTCATGGTCCGCAACACCTACATCTACCCGCCGGCGCCCTCGATGCGGATCATCTCCGACATCTTCGCGTACACCAGCCAGCGGATGCCGCGCTTCAACTCGATCTCGATCTCCGGCTACCACATGCAGGAGGCCGGGGCGACGCAGGACCTCGAGCTCGGCTACACCCTCGCCGACGGCATCGAGTACATCCGCGCCGGCAAGGCGGCGGGCATGGACGTCGACTCCTTCGCGCCGCGGCTGTCCTTCTTCTGGGCCATCGGCATGAACTTCTACATGGAGGTCGCCAAGCTGCGCGCCGCGCGCCTGCTGTGGGCGCGCCTGGTCAAGGAGAACTTCGCGCCGGACAATGCCAAGTCGCTCTCCCTGCGCACCCACTCGCAGACCTCCGGCTGGAGCCTCACCGCGCAGGACGTCTACAACAACGTCGTGCGCACGTGCATCGAGGCGATGGCCTCGACGCAGGGCCACACGCAGAGCCTGCACACCAATGCCCTCGACGAGGCGATCGCGCTGCCGACGGACTTCTCCGCGCGCATCGCCCGCAACACCCAGCTCGTGCTCCAGCAGGAGTCCGGCACGACGCGGGTCATCGACCCGTGGGGCGGCAGCGCCTACGTCGAGCGCCTGACCCACGACCTGGCGCAGCGGGCCTGGGCGCACATCGAGGAGGTCGAGGCCGCCGGCGGCATGGCCAAGGCCATCGAGGCCGGCATCCCCAAGATGCGCATCGAGGAGGCGGCCGCCCGCACCCAAGCCCGCATCGACTCCGGCCAGCAGCCGGTCATCGGCGTCAACACCTACCCGGTCACCGAGAGCACCGCCGACGAGGCCATCGAGATCCTCAAGGTCGACAACGCGGCGGTCCGCGCCTCCCAGATCGCCAAGCTCGAGCGCCTGCGCGCCGAGCGCGACGAGGACACCACCCGGGCCGCGCTCGCGGCCCTCACCGAGGCGGCCCGTGCCGAGGGCGGCTCGATGGAGACCAACCTGCTCGCGCTCGCGATCGACGCGGCCCGGGCCAAGGCGACGGTCGGCGAGATCTCCTCCGCGCTGGAGGAGGTCTACGGCCGCTACACCGCGCAGATCCGTACGATCTCCGGTGTGTACCGGGACGAGGCAGGCAAGGGCGGAGCCGTGGACGAGGTCCTGGCCAAGGTCGAGGACTTCGAGCAGGCCGAAGGGCGCCGCCCCCGCATCCTCGTCGCCAAGATGGGCCAGGACGGTCACGACCGTGGCCAGAAGGTCATCGCGACAGCCTTCGCCGACCTCGGCTTCGACGTCGACGTGGGCCCGCTCTTCCAGACCCCCGGCGAGGTGGCCCGTCAGGCCGTCGAGGGCGACGTGCACGTCGTGGGGGTGTCGTCGCTGGCCGCGGGTCACCTGACCCTGGTGCCGGCGCTGCGTCAGGAGCTCGACGCCCTCGGGCGCGAGGACCTGATGATCGTCGTGGGCGGGGTCATCCCCGACCAGGACTTCGAGGAGCTCCGTGCGGCGGGTGCCGACGACATCTACCCGCCCGGCACCGTCATCGCCGAGGCAGCCGGCCGACTCGTCGACCGCCTGCGGGAGCAGGCCGCCGGCACCGATGCCTGAGTCGGTCGCCGACCTGGCCCGGGGCGTGCGTGAGCGCTCCCGGGCACACATCGCGCGGGCGATCACGCTCGTCGAGTCCTCCCGCCCGGACCACCGGGAGCGGGCACGCGAGCTGCTCGCGCTGCTCGCCCCCGACACCGGTCAGGGCATGCGCGTGGGCATCTCGGGCATCCCGGGGGCCGGGAAGTCGACCTTCATCGACGCGCTCGGGACCCGGCTCATCGAGCGGGGCCACCGGGTCGCGGTCGTGGCCGTCGACCCGAGCAGCGCCCGTACCGGAGGCTCGGTCCTCGGTGACCGCACGCGGATGGCGCAGCTGACGGCGAGCGAGGATGCCTTCGTGCGACCCTCGCCCTCGGGCGCCCACCTCGGTGGCGTCGCGCGGGCGACCCGCGAGGGGATGCTCGTGCTCGAGGCCGCGGGCTTCGACGTCGTGCTCGTCGAGACCGTCGGCGTCGGTCAGTCCGAGGTCGCCGTCGCCGAGATGGTCGACACCTTCCTGCTCCTGGCACTGGCCCGGGGCGGCGACCAGCTGCAGGGCATCAAGCGCGGCATCCTCGAGATGGCTGACGTCATCGCGGTCAACAAGGCCGACGGCGAGCACGCCGGCGACGCGCGGGTCGCGGCCCGCGAGCTCTCCGGCGCCATGCGCCTGATGAACTCCGACCCCGACGCCCGCCGCCCCCCGGTCCTCACCTGCAGCGCCCAGACCGGCGACGGCCTCGACGAGGTGTGGGAGGCCGTCCTCGAGCACCGCCGCTGGCTCGAGTCGCAGGGCTCGCTGCACGCGCGCCGGGCCGAGCAGCAGCGTGAGTGGATGTGGGCGATGGTCGACTCCGAGCTGCGCGACGCCGTGCGTCGCTCGCCGCGCGTGCGCGAGCTGCTCGCCGAGATCACCCCGGGCGTGCGCACCGGGTCGGTGAGCGCCGTCGACGGGGCCGCCCGGATCATCGCGGCCTTCGGCGCCGACCTGGCGCAGCGCCCGGGCGAGTAGCCTGGGCGGCGCCGGCC
>NZ_ALWX01000009.1 GCF_000297495.1 Janibacter hoylei PVAS-1
ACCCCGCCACCGACCGCTCCCTCCGCGCCGCCCGCGGAGCCCCCGACCGCGGCCCTGCCGCCCACCGAGCCGTGGTGGCAGCGCGACGGCGTGGTCGCCAAGCTGCTCGCCGTCGTCGGCACCGGCATCACCCTCATCGGCGTCGCCTTCCTGCTCGCCCTCGCCATCCAGATGGGCTTCTTCGGCCCTCTCGCCCGCGTCATCAGCGGGGCGATCCTGGCCGCCGCACTCGTCAGCGCGGCCGTCCTCGTGCGGCGGCGACCCTCGGGCACCATCGGTGCCCTCGGACTGGCCGCCACCGGATTCGCCACCGCCTACCTCGACGTCCTCGCCGTGACCTACATCTACGCTTGGGTGCCCCTCGCGGTCGGGATGGCCCTCGCCGGCGCCATCGCCCTCGGCGGTGTCCTGCTCGCCCGGGCCTGGGAGAGCGAGCTGCTCGCCGTCGTCGCCGTCCTCGGGGTCGCGCTCATGGCTCCCTTCGTCGGCATCTCGCACGGTCTGCTCACCGGCGCCTTCCTCGTCGTCCTCGCCGCCGCCACGTGGCCGGCGCAGGTCGGGCGGAGCTGGTACGCCCTCGAGGTCTCACGGGTCGTGCCCGCGGCGCTCTTCCTCATGGTGCTCGCCGGATTCCACGAGCGGACCGGCATCGCCGCGACGCTCGCCGTCGTCCTCGCCGTGCTCCTCACCGCCACCGCGGCACTCGGGGCGACGGTGCGCCGGCTGCCCGAGCAGCTCGGCATCCTCCTACCGGTGGCGATCGCCCCGGCCGCCGTCGCCGCGCTCGCCGTCGACGACCGGTGGGGCGGAGCCGGGCTCTTCGTCGTCATCACCTGCCTGCTCGTCATCGTCGCCGTCCTCGCCGACCACGGCCCGCCGACACCGTGGTACCTGCGCCAGCCGGAGATCGCCCTGGTGACCGCCGGCGTCACCTCCCTCGGTGCCGCCCTGCGGGCGGGCGACGGGCAGGGGTGGACCCCCGTCATCGCCGTCGCGGTCGCGCTCGGCTGGGCCGTGGCTGCTCTCGTCCTGCGGCACCAGACCACGCTGGTCGTCGCCCTGGCCTTCGCCGCCTTGTCTCTCCTCGGCGGCATCACCCTCCTGCCCTACGTGCTCGGTCGAGGTCTGGCCGGCGACGTCGACGCCCAGCACCTCATCGCCGCGGGCGGCCTCCTCGTCCTCTACGCCGTGCTCGCCCGCGCGATCACGACGACGCTGCCGATGCTGGCGCCCGCCCTGCCCCGGGTCCTCGTCGCGCTCAGCCTCGCCTGGGCCGGAGGGGTCGTGGTCCTCGCCGGCGCCCTGCTCGGGCAGCTCCTCGACGACGCACGGGGCGGCTTCATGGGCGGCCAGGCCGGCGCGACCGTCATCTGGATGGGTGTCGCCGCCGTGCTCCTCCTGCGCGGGCTGCGCGGCTCGAGCATCGCGATCCCGGCGGGCCTGACCCTCGTCGCCGTGAGCGTCGCCAAGCTGCTGCTCTTCGACCTGTCCTTCCTCTCCGGCATCGCCCGGGTGCTGTGTTTCATCGTCGCCGGCCTGCTCCTGCTCGGCATGGGCGCCGGCTATGCGCAGGCCCTCGAGCGCACCCGCCGCGAGAAGCGTCCGCCGGCCGGTCCTGTGGAAAACCCGACGGCCGCCGGGCCACTTCCTCCTACGGTCTGAAGGACACCGGGCCACACGGGCCCGGCACCGGACGAAGGGGAACGAGCATGGCCACTTTCACCGTCGACACCGACCAGGTGGCGAGCAGCGCGAGCGATGTCGCCCGCATCTCGGAGGACGTCGAGACGACCGTCGCGAGCATGATGACGCGGCTGATCTCGCTCCAGAACGACTGGCAGGGTGACGCCTCGACGTCCTTCCAGGACCTCATCAACGACTGGCGTGCGACCCAGCGCACCGTCAAGGAGAGCCTCGACGAGATCGGTCGGGCATTGCACGACGCCGGCCGGACCTACGACACCTCGGAGACCTCGGTCAAGAGCTCGATGCAGCCGGGTCGCTGACGAGACGCGCAGGGGCGGTGACCGGGTGGTCACCGCCCCTGCGCCCTCCGCGGGTCACTCCGTGGAGATCGCCTCGAGCACGTCCATCCGCGAGGCCCGGCGTGCTGGGAGCAGCGCCGCCAGGACACCGATGACACCGGCGAGGCCGACGAAGACCGCCATCTGCCCCCACGGGATCGCCAGCTCGGTGATGCCGTCGTCGACGAGGGCCCGCTGGATCGCGACACCCGCGACGACACCGAGGACGATGCCGAGCAGCGCCCCGAGGAGCGCGATGGTCACCGACTCCAGGGTGATCATGCGCCGCAGCTGACGACGGGAGAGCCCGACCGCCCGCAGCAGCCCGACCTCACGGGTGCGCTCCATGACCGACAGGCCCAGGGTGTTGACGATGCCGAGCACCGCGATGACGATCGCCAGGCCGAGCAGGGCGTAGATGAGGTAGAGCAGCTGGTTGATGCTCGAGCGCTGCTCATCGGCGTAGCCCGCCTGGTCCTTGAGGGTGACGAGCGGCTGCCTGTCGGTGATCGCCTCGATGTCCGCCTCGACCGCTGCCCTGTCGGCGCCGCCGTCGACGAAGATGAAGGCCCAGTTGTCGGCCGCCGCACCGTTCATCGCGTCGACCGTCTCGACCGACATGAGCACGTCCGGCGAGCCGATCGTGCGCAGCTCGTCGTAGAAGCCGACGACCTCCAGGTCCTTGGTCTCGGACCCCATGGTCACGGTGACGGTGTCGCCGACCTTGCGGCCCCCTTCGTGCTTGGTCGACAGGACGACCGCGTCGGGGCCGATGTCCGCCGTGCCGGACGTCGTCTCGATCTGCTCGACGTCGCCGAAGGACGCCGGGTCGATCGCCGTGACGAAGAGTTGCCCGCCGTCGACCTGGGCGCTGCTGAAGCGCACCGGCGAGACCTCGCGCACCCCGTCGACCTCGGCGACCTGCTCGGCGATCTTCGACGAGAAGGGCTGCCCCACCGCATTGCTCAGGATGTAGTCGGCGCGGAAGGTCTCCTCGATCTGCTGGTCGACGCTCGCCGTGGTGCTCGAGGCGACGACACCCATGAGCGCGACGAGGGTCATGCCGATCATCAGCGCCGAGGCCGTCGCCGCGGTGCGCCCGGGGCTGCGCACGGAGTTTTGCTCCGCCATCCGCCCGACCGTTCCGAAGAGGCGCCGGTAGACCCACCCGAGCCCGGAGATCACCGGCCGACCGACGAAGGGGGCGAGGAAGGCCGTGCCGAGGACGAGACCGACGATGCCGCCACCGATCCACCACAGCTGCCGTGTGTCGGCGACGAAGAGCCCGTAGAGGAAGGCGAGGGCGCCGACGGCGAGCACGGCGACCTCGAGCCCGTGGCGGACCGGGTGGTGGCCGGTGCCGGAGTCGATCGAGTCCCGCATCGCCGCCACCGGTGGCACCGAGCCTGCCCGACGGGCCGGCACCCACGCAGCGAGCATCGTAACGACGATGCCGACCGCGTAGGCGGCGATGACGGTGCGCGGGGTGAAGACCAGGCCGCTGCCCGACAGGTCGAGACCGATCGTCGCGAAGAGCGCCTTGATGCCCAGCGCGAGGACGACCCCCAGGGCCAGGCCGAGGGTCGCGCCGACGACGCCGATGATGAAGGCCTCGAGCAGAACCCCCCGGACGATCTGCCGGCGCGAGGCACCGATGGCCCGCAGCAGCGCCAGCTCGCGGCCTCGCTGGGCGACGATGATGCTGAAGGTGTTGATGATGAGGAAGGAGCCGACGAAGAGGGCGATGCCGGCGAAGACCAGCAGGAAGGTCGTGATGAAGCCGAGCGCCTGCTGCACGTCGTTCTGGTTTTCCTCGGCGAGCCCCTCACCGGTCCACCCCTTGAAGCCCTCGGGTACGAGGGGCTCGACCTGCGAGAGCAGCTCGTCCTGGCTCACGCCGTCCTTGGCCGTCACCCACACGGAGGAGTAGTCGTCCTTGCCGTCCATGAAGTACTTCTGCATGGACTTCGTGTCGAAGACGACGACCGAGGCGCCGGCCATCCCCCCTTCGCCGAAGGTCAACGTGCCGACGAGCTCGGCCTCGATCTCGGGGGTGTCGCCGGTCGTCACGAGGGTGATGTCGTCGCCCACCTCGTAGCCGGCACGCTCGGCGGTCACGGTGTCGACCATGACCTCGCCCTCGCGCTCGGGGACGCGGCCGGCATCGGTGACGAGCGGCTCCTCGCCGAGCTGGTTGGGCGCGTCGGTGTAGTTGAAGGACAGCGCGGGCGCGCCCTGCCCGCCGACGACCTTGCCGTTCTTGCCGACGACGAAGACGCCCATGGCGTCGATCGACCCGTCGGCACGCTCGGCGCCGGGCAGCTGGCCAAGCTTCTCGACGTCGGCGGCGGACATCCGGCCGCCGCCCGTGCCGCCGTACTCGTCGGTCTGCTCCGGCTGGACGACGACGTCACCGACGGTGCCGTCCATGATCCCGTCGAAGGTCCGCGAGAGGGTGTCGGTGAAGATCAGCGAACCGGCGACGAAGGCCGTCCCGAGGACGATCGCCATCGCGCTCATCAGCAGGCGCGCCTTGCGCGCCAGCAGACTCTTGAAGGTGGCCCTGAGCATCAGTGGGCCCCGCCAGTCAGGGCGACCATCCGCTCGAGGACGCTCTCGCGGTCGGGCTCGTAGAGCTCGTCGACGATGCGACCGTCGGCGAGGAAGAGCACACGGTCGGTGTGACTCGCCGCCACCGGGTCGTGGGTGACCATGACGATCGTCTGGTCGAACTCGTCGACGCTGCGTCGCAGGAAGCCGAGCACCTCGGCGCCCGACGTCGAGTCGAGGTTGCCGGTGGGCTCGTCGGCGAAGATGATCGCCGGCTTCGACACGAGGGCCCGGGCGCAGGCGACCCTCTGCTGCTGGCCGCCCGAGAGCTCCGTGGGCCGGTGACCGAGCCGGTCACGCAGGCCGACCTTACCGATGACGAAGTCGAACCACAGGGGGTCGACCTTGCGCCCGGCGATCGCCAGGGGCAGGAGGATGTTTTCCTCGGCGGTCAGCGTGGGGATGAGGTTGAAGGCCTGGAAGATGAACCCGATCCGGTCGCGGCGCAGCCGGGTGAGGTCCTTTTCCTTGAGCCGGGTGATGTCGGTGTCCCCGATGAGGGCGCGGCCGCTGCTCGCGGCGTCGAGGCCGGCGAGGCAGTGCATGAGCGTGGACTTGCCGGAGCCGGAGGGCCCCATGATCGCGGTGAACTGCCCGGCACCGATGTCGAGGTCGATGCCGTCGAGGGCGGCGACGCTCGCCTCGCCCCTGCCGTAGACCTTGGTCAGGCCGTGCGTGCTCGCGGCCACCTGAGTGCTCATGCGCGTCTCCCCGTGCTGGATGTGGTGTCGCGCCAAATCTAGGTGCACCTCAGGCGCCGGGTCACTGGGGTTTACCCCCGACGGCCTCCTCGGGGGTGCACCCAGCCGCTGGCTGCAGGGAGCCTCAGACGGTGACCTCGGAGACGACCCGCAGCCGCGGCCGGTCGTCATCACCGTCGACGACGCCCGTGACCCAGCGCAGGGTGAGGTGCCCGTCGTGCACCTCGGCGACGGCGAGGTTGTTGTCGAACCATGGCCCCTGCGTGAGCTGCCACGGGTAGCGCAGCGGCGGGACCCCCTTCGTCCTGGCGGCGAGCCAGCGCATCGGGCGGACGAGCCCCTTGGCACTCTGCGACACGAGCATCCGGATCCCGCGCGGCATCGGGTTGCGGATCGGGCTGCACACCGCCTGGACGATCGAGCTGCGTGCGCCGTGCGCGTCACCGCCGGTCACCTCGGCGACGTAGGAGTGGTGGACGTCGCCGGAGAGGAAGGTGATCGTCGCGGGTGGGCGGCCGCGCTCGCCACGGGCGACCGACATGACGAGCTCGAAGACCTCGACGAAGCCGGAGCTGAAGGCACCCCAGTGCTCGAGGTCGACGGCCTGCCGGACCACCTCGGTGGCGCGACGGACCGGCCGTGACCGGCCCGGCCCGGCGAGGGCCTCGCTGATCGCCTCCGCGTCGTGCAGCCCCGGCGGCAGGAGGAAGGGGAGGGAGGTCCCGATGAAGAGGTGGTCCAGGTCGCCGGTCAGCTGCTCGCCGAGCCAGGCCAGCTCGTCGTCGTCGAGCATCGCGCGGCGCTCGGGCTCGAGGACCCGGGCGGCCCGTGAGTCGAGCATGACCAGTCGGGAGCCGCCGAGCGCCCGGGTGTAGCTCCAGCGGTAGCGCTCCGGGTGCCGGTCCACCTGCTCGGCCAGGGCACGAAGGGGGCCGGTCAGGTCGACCTCGCCGGGAGCGGCCCCCCTCGAGCCGACGCCAGATCTCGTCGCGTGCGAGCTCCTCGGGCGCGAGGTTGCCGATGTGCTGGTGGACCCAGTAGCTCGTCAGGCCGGCGACGAGCCGCTCGTGCCACCACGGGGTCTTGTTGATCTCCTCGTGCCAGGCCCACGAGGTGTTCCAGTCGTCGCGGATGTCGTGGTCGTCGAAGATCATCGCGCTCGGCACGACCGACAGGACCCACCGGATCGCCGGGTCGCTCCACGCGAGCTCGTAGAGGTGCGCGTACTCGGCGTAGTCCTTGATCTCCTCGCCCGGCGGCTCGTCGAGGCTGCGCCGCGAGGCGATGAAGTCACGCATCTGCGGGCTCGTCTCGTCGGCGTAGACCTGGTCACCGAGGAGGGCGAGGACGTCGGGTCGTGGGGACTCCCCCTTCGCCAGGGACAGGGCGAAGGTGCGCAGCGCGTCGACGCCGTGGCTCGCGTGGTGCTCCGCGTCGTGCGGGACGCTCGTGCGGCAGCTGCCGAAGGCGAGCAGCGTCGCACGCGTGTGGTCCAGCGTCGCGATGCTCGAGGACGGCAGGTCGGAGCCGGCCGGCGGCCACACCAGCTCGTCGTCGACGCTCACCGTGTAGTCGTAGGTGCGGCCGGGCTCGAGGTCGTCGAGCAGGACGAGGGCGTAGTGGTGGCCCTCCACGACGAAGCTCGCGGCGTGCCACGCGCGGCCGTCGGCCGCGACGGTCACCCGCGCGGGGGCGGCGGTCTCCACCCAGACGGAGGCGTCGTGCTCACCGACGAAGCGCAGGAGGGGACCGAGGACGAGCGGAGACGTGGCGGTCATCCGCTCATCGTCTCGCCCGTGGCTGTGAGTCGGCTGGCCGGGGGTGCGTCAGCTCACCCCTTGCGACGCCGCAGGGCGATGATCAGGAGGACGAGCGGGGCGAGCGCCGCGGCGATCTGGGGACCGTAAGCCCGCAGCAGCACCGGAAGGGCGGTCGCCCCGAGGTCGATCGCGTCATCGGACGAGCTCGCCGGGCGCGCGGCCGGCGAGGACTCGGCCGGTGAGCTCGCGGCGGGAGCCGCAGCGGATGCGGGAGCCGTAGCCCCCGGTGTCGTGGTCGACCGGGTCGGCGTCTGCGCCGGCGATGTGGCCTCCGCTTCCTCCTCACCCGTCGGCTCCGGGGTGGCCTCGGGGGCGGCGAAGCGGCCCGCCAGGCAGTCGACGAACTGCCCGAGGAGCTTGTCGGAGACGTCCTGCATCACGCCACGGCCGAACTGCGCGGGCTTGCCCGTGATGTTGAGGTCGGTGACCACGTCCACCTTGGTGCTCGCCGCACCCTCGGGGGCCATCGTCACGACGACGTCGGCGCCCGCGGTGCCGTTGCCCCGCTTGTCCTTGCCCTTGGCGGCGATACCCATCCGGTGAGCGGCCTCGTCCTTGTCGACGAAGTCGCCGCTCCCCTTGTACACGAGCGCGATCGGACCGAGCTTGACCTTGACCGTGCCCTCGAAGGAGTCGGCGTCGGCGTGGGTCACCTGGGCACCGGGGAAGCACCCGGCGACGGACTCGATGTCGTTGAGCGCGGCCCAGGTCTCGTCGATGCCGGCGGGAACGGTGAAACTGTGGGTCAGTTGCACGAGGGTCCTCTCATCCTGCGGCCGTGAGCACGGCACGCCTCGTCAGTACGGTGGCCAGGTGCCGGCGGTAGTCGGCATCGCCGTTGAGGTCCGACGGCGGCTCGGTGCCCTCGCCGGCCAGGTCGCAGGCCGCCCGCACGCCCTCGGCCGTCGGCTGGTTCCCGACGAGCGCGGCCTCGACTGCGCTGGCTCGGACCGGGGTCGCGCCCATGTTGGTCAGGCCGACCCGTGCCTCGGCGATCGCGCCACCCTCGATCCGCACCTGCGCGGCGACCGCGACGATGGGCCACTGGTGGGCGACCCGCACGAACTTCTCGTAGTGCGAGCCCCACCCGTCGTAGGTGGGCACCCTGACGGCGGTGAGCAGCTCGTCCTCGCCGACCGCGGTCTCGAAGAGGCCATGGAAGAAGTCGGCCGCGGGGACGACCCGCTGGCCTGACGCTCCGGTGATGACGAGCTCGGCGTCCATGGCGAGCACAGGTGCCCCGCAGTCGCCCGCGGGGTCGGCGTGGACCAAGGCCCCACCGAGAGTGCCCCGGTGCCGGATCTGCGGGTCGGCGACCTCGCTGATCGCCTGGTGCAGGAGTCGACAGCGTCCACTCACCCGATCGTCGGCGAGGATCTCGTGGTACGGCGTCATGGCCCCGATGGTGAGCGCCCGACCGTCGTCGCTGATGCCGCGCAGCTCGGGGATCCGACCGATGTCGATGATCATCTCGGGGGCGTTGAGCCGCATCCGCAGGACCGGGAGCAGGGACTGCCCGCCGGCGAGCACCTTGGCGTCGTCGCCATGCTCGCCGAGCAGCCCGAGCGCCTCCTCCACCGACGTCGGTGCCGCGTAGTCGAACTTCGCCGGGATCATCGGACCTCTCCTTCCGTGCTCATCGCCGGTCCCGTGGGTCCGTCGGCGCCCGCCATCCGGTCGGTCTGCCCCTGGTCACCAGTCGCCTCGTCGAAGTGGGGCGCCGCGGCCCCGGTCGTGTCCTCGCCACCGGACCCCGACCGGATCGCCTGCCACACCCGCTCGGGGGTGCACGGCATCTGCACGTCGTCGACGCCGAAGATGCGCAGCGCGTCGACGACGCCGTTGACGATGCAGGGGGTCGAGGCGATCGTTCCCGCCTCACCCACTCCCTTGGTCCCGAGCGTGTTGCCCGTCGCCGCCGTCGTGGTGGTCGCGGTGTCGAAGCTGATGGTGTCGGCCGCGGTCGGGACGAGGTAGTCGACGAAACTGCCGCTCACGAGCGTGCCGGAGTCGTCGTAGACGGCCTCCTCCCACAGCGCCTGCGAGATGCCCTGGACGAGTCCGCCGTGGATCTGTCCCTCGACGATGAGCGGATTGATCACCTGTCCGACATCGTCGACGCAGGTGTACTTGCGCAGCCTGACCTCCCCGGTCTCGGTATCGATCTCGATGGCGCTCAGGTGGGTGCCGTGCGGGTAGTTGAAGTTCACCGGGTCAAAGGTGGCCTCCGCGTCGACGCCCGGTTCGATGTCGTCCGGGTAGTCGTGCGAGGCGAAGGCCGCGGCCGCGATGTCGGTGATCCCCACGGACTGGTCCGTGCCCGCGACACCGAAGCGACCGGCCGTGAACTCGAGATCGTCGGGGTTGGCCTCGAGCAGGTGCGCCGCGTAGCGCCGCGCCTTGTCGATGACCTTGTCCGCGGCACGGACCACGGCCTCGCCGCCGACGACGAGCGAGCGCGAGCCGTAGGTGTCGAGTCCCTTGTGCGAGATCTGGGTGTCGCCGTGCAGGATCTCGACGTCCTCGAAGGGGACACCCAGCCGGTCGGCGACGATCTGGCTGAAGGCCGTCTCGTGCCCCTGACCGTGCGGGCTCACGCCGACGACGACCTCGACCTTGCCCGTCGCGAGCATGCGCACGCTCGCGTGCTCCCAGCCACCCGCGCCGTAGTCGAGGCTGCCGAGGACACGGCTGGGCGCGAGACCGCACATCTCGGTGAAGGTCGAGATGCCGATCCCCAGTTGCACGGGGTCCTTGGACTCGCGCCGACGACGCTGCTCCTCGCGCAGCTCGTCGTAGCCGAACATCTGCTTGGCCAGGTCCGTGGCGGCCTCGTAGTTGCCGGAGTCGTACTCGAGTCCGGCAACGGAGGTGAAGGGGAACTCCTCGTGGGTGATCCAGTTGCGCTCGCGCACCACGAGCGGGTCCTCACCGAGCTCGTGTGCCAGCTCGTCCATGATCCGCTCGATGCCGAAGGTGGCCTCGGGGCGACCAGCACCCCGGTAGGCATCGGTCCAGGCCTTGTTGGTGAGGACCGACTGCATCGAGAAGTGGTAGGCCGGGAACTTGTAGATGGCGTTGAACATGAAGGCGCCCAGGACGGGAACGCCGCCGCCGATGAGGGCGACGTAGGAGCCGAGGTCCGCGAGCAGGTCGACCTTGAGCCCGGTGACCTTGCCCTGCTTGTCGGCGGCGAGCGTCAGCCGCTGCCACTGGTCACGGCCGTGGTGGGCCGCCATGAGCGACTCCGAGCGGGTCTCGGTGTACTTGACGGGCCGGCCCAGCTGGCGGGCCACCCACCAGGCCAGCCACTCCTCCGGCGTCACCTGCAGCTTGCCGCCGAAGCCGCCGCCGACGTCCGGGGCGATGACCCGGATCTTCGACTCCGGGACGCCGGTCGTGGCCGCGAGCGCGAAGCGCACGATGTGCGGGATCTGGGTCGCCGTCCACATCGTCAGCTGCTCGCCGGTCGGGTCGACGACGACGGAGCGCGGCTCCATGAAGGCGGGGATGAGTCGCTGCTGGCGGTACTCGCGCTCGATGACGATGCCGTCCTGGCGTGCGGTGGCAATGGCCTTCTCGACGTCACCCCCGGTGCCGGCCTCGGCGGAGTCGAAGGTCCACAGGGCCGACTTGTTGGTGCCGAGGTCGGGATGCGCGAGGACGGTGTCCTCCGCCGCCTCCTTGAGGTCGAGGGCGGCGGGCAGCTCCTCGTAGTCCACGTCGATCAGCTCAGCGGCGTCGCGCGCCTCCGCGGCGCTGCGGGCGACGACGAGGGCGACGATCTCCCCGGCGAAGGTCACCCGGTCGGCCGGCATCGGCGGGTGCACCGGAGTCACCTGATCCGGACTGACCGGCCACGCGTTGATGAGGACGCCGACCGATTCGTCGAGGTCGGCGCCGGAGTAGACGGCGACGACATTGGTCGCGCTGGCCGCCTCGCTCGTGTCGACCGACGTGATCCGGGCGTGCGCGAAGGGGCTGCGGACCATCGCCATGTGCAGCATGCCCGGCAGCACGATGTTGTCGGTCCAGCGGGTGCGACCGGTGATGAGCCGCTGGTCCTCCTTGCGACGGCGGTCGCGGCCGATCTCGGTGGTGGCGGGCCGCTCGGTGACCTCCGCGGTCATGACGCACCCCCAGCGGCACCGGCCGAGGCACTCGCCGCAGTCTGCACCGCGCGGACGATGTTGTGGTAGCCGGTGCACCGGCAGAGGTTGCCCTCGAGCCCCAGGCGGATCTCCTCCTCCGAGGGATCGGGGTTGTCGCGCAGCAGGTCGGCGGACTGCATGATCATGCCGGGGGTGCAGTAGCCGCACTGGAGGGCATGGCACTCGTGGAAGGCCGCCTGCACCGGATGCAGCTCGCCATCCGTGGCCATGCCTTCGATGGTCGTCACCTCGCAGCCATCTGCCTGGACGGCGAGGACGTTGCAGGACTTCACGCTCCTGCCGTCGAGGTGGACGGTGCACGCTCCGCAGTTGGAGGTGTCGCACCCCACCACCGTGCCGGTCTTGCCGAGGGTCTCGCGCAGGTAGTGCACGAGCAGCATCCGGGGTTCGACGTCGTCCGCGACGCGGGCGCCGTCGACGACAAGCTCGATCTTGGTCATGGGGCGCTCCTGATCTCGATCACGACAGTGTGATCTGGCTCATGCTAGCCATGACCGTGCCGGAGGTCACGCCTTCGCGTGAGGATTCATCCCTCGCTCGAGTGGTGGATCCGCCCTTGGCGCTCGGCCAGCGGTCGACCGGAGCCGCCCCACCGCTCGGCGACGAACTCGGCCGCGATGCTGATGGCGGTCTCCTCGGGCGTGCGGGCCCCGAGGTCGAGCCCGATCGGGCTGCGCAGCCGGTCGAGCTCCGCCGTGCTGACCCCCACCGCGCTCAGCCGCTCCTGACGGTCCTCGTGCGTGCGACGCGAGCCCATGGCACCGACGTACCCGACCTCGGGCAGGCGCAGGGCCACCTCGAGGAGCGGCACGTCGAACTTCGGGTCGTGGGTGAGCACGGTGATGACCGTGCGCCCGTCGATCCGCCCGGCCTCCTGCTCAGCTGCCAGGTAGCGGTGCGGCCAGTCGACGACCACCTCGTCGGCCGCTGGGAAGCGGCTGTGCGTCGCGAAGACCGGCCGGGCATCGCACACGCTGACGCGGTACCCGAGGAAAGAGCCCACGCGGGCGACGGCGGCCGCGAAGTCGATGGCGCCGAAGACGAGCATGCGCGGCGGCGGAGCGAAGGCCCACACGAAGACCCGCATACCCTCCCCGCGGCGCTGCCCGTCGGCGCCGTAGCCGAGGGTGGCGTTGTGACCGAGCGCGAGCTGGCCGAGCGCGTCGTCACGGACGGCGGCGTCGACCCGCGCGGAGCCGAGGGTGCCGGTCGGCTCCTGATCGGGGCGCACGAGCATCCGCCGCCCGAGCCAGGCGGGGTCGGGGTGCTCGATGACCGTGGCGACGGCCACGGGTCGGCCGGCCCGGACGTCGGCGGCCACCTCGTCGAGCTCGGGGAAGGTCTCGCGGCTCATCTGCTCGACCCACACGTCGAGGATCCCGCCGCAGGTCAGGCCGACGGCCATCGCGTCGTCGTCGGAGACGCCGTACCGCTGGAGGGCAGGGGAGCCCGACTGGAGCACCTCCTGGGCCAGCTCGTAGACCGCACCCTCGACGCACCCGCCGGAGACCGACCCGACAGCGGTGCCGTCGGGCCCGACGAGCATCGAGGCGCCGGGCGGCCGCGGTGCGGATCGGAAGGTCGCGACGACGGTCCCGACCCCGACGGAGTGTCCCTGCTCCCACCAGTCCAGGAGCTCGGTGAGCACCTCACGCATCGGCCAACACCTCCAGCAGGTCCTCGAACGCCCGCAGTGAGTGTCCTGCGACGAAGGCATCGATGTGGGGCAGCGCGGCGACGATGCCCACCTGCACCGGACGGTACCCCTCCTTGCCGCGGTGGGGATTGACCCAGACCAGCAGGTGGGACATCCGGCGCAGCCTGGCCAGCTGGTCGGCGAGCTCAATGCCGTCGCCGCGCTCCCAGCCGTCGCTCACGACGACCACGACAGCGCCGCGGGCCAGGTGCCGGGTCTGCTCCCACGTGAGGAAGACCCGCAGCACCTCACCGAGCCGCGTCCCGCCGGACCAGTCCGGTACCCGGTCACCCACGCGCACGAGCGCCCGCTCGGGGTCACGGGTGCGCAGGGCCTCGGTGACCCGGGTGAGGCGCGTGCCGAGGGTGAAGACCTCGACCGCACCGCCCGTGCCACCGGTCCGGGGCGCCCGCACGATGCCGTGGGCCAGCCGCAGCAGCGCGTCGGCGTAGGGTCGCATCGACCCCGAGACGTCGACGAGCAGCACGACCCGGCGGGTGCGCGGCCCTCGCCGCCGGTGGTGGATCCGGCTCGGCTCCCCCATCTGGCGCAGCATCGAGCGAAGGGTGGTCCGCACGTCGATCTCCCCACGGACCCACGTGGTCCGCCGGGTCCCGCGACGCACCGGCAGCCGCGGCCGCAGGCCCGCGATCATCCGGTCGAGCACGGCCTTGTCCCGCGGACCCATCGCCGCCACGTCGCGGGAGCGGAGGACCTCGACCTCGCTCGCGGCCACGTGCAGTGCGTCGGCCTCCCCTTCCCCGTCGTCGGCACCGTCGTCCTCGGGCAAGGGGGAAACGAGCTCGCTCTGCTCCTCTCTGTCGACCCGCCGGGGCAGGTCGTCGCGCCCGGCGAACCACTCGGCGTACACCTGCTCGAAGCGCAGGAGGTCCTCCGGTCCGGCGCACAGCGTGGCCCGGCCCGCCCGACGCACGTGCTCGAGGTCGCCGGCCCCGACGACCGATGCCGCTTCGAGGAAGGTCGCGGCCCGGTCGTGGGTCACCCCGACCCCGGCTGCCCTCGCCGCGTGGGCGAGCGCGAGGAGGATCTCGTCGACCTCGCCGGCGTGCGGGGGTGCCGTCATCGGGCGAGCACCCGGTCCAGTGCCTGCCTCACCCGCTCGGCGTCCTCGCGGTACTTGATCACGGCCCCGAGCGTGCGGGCGGCGGTCTCGAGGTCGAGCTCCGGCGACCCGAGACGCTGCAGGGCAGCGACCCAGTCGAGGGTCTCGGCGACACCCGGGGGCTTGACGAGGTCCTCGGTCCGCAGTCGCTGGACGGCGGTGACGACCTGGTGGGCCAGCGTCTCGCTGACGCCGGGGAGGCGGCTGCGGACGATCGCCACCTCGCGCTCCAGGCCCGGGTGGTCGATCCAGTGGTAGAGGCAGCGTCGCTTGAGTGCGTCGTGCAGGTCCCGGGTGCGGTTCGACGTGAGGATGACGGTCGGCGGCACGGCGGCCCGAACCGTCCCGAGCTCGGGGATGCTCACCGTCCAGCCCGAGAGCACCTCGAGCAGGAAGGCCTCGAACTCGTCGTCCGCCCGGTCGATCTCGTCGACGAGGAGCACGACCGGGCTGGTGCGCAGCGCCCGCAACACCGGGCGCTCCAGGAGGTAGCGCTCGTCGAAGAGCGAGCTCTCCGCCTCGCTCGGGTCGAGCTCGCCGCTGGCGGCGACCGCTTCGAGGGTGCGCAGGTGGAGGATCTGCCGCGGGAAGTCCCAGTCGTAGAGGGCCTGGGAGGCGTCGAGCCCCTCGTAGCACTGCAGCCGGATGAGGGGGGTCCCCTCGAGCTCGGCGAGGGCCTCGGCGAGGGCGGTCTTGCCCGTGCCGGGGGCTCCTTCGAGCAGCAGGGGGCGCTGCATCTCCCGCGCGAGGAAGGCCACCGTGGCCAAGTCCTCGTCGGCGAGGTAACCCGTGGCACCCAGCCGGTCCGCCAGCTCCTGCGGTGACGTCATGCAGGAAGGGTACGCCGAAGGGCGGTTCCCCGATCCGGGGGAACCGCCCTTCGTGCGTGGTGCAGGAGTGGGCTCAGAAGCCCATGCCCCCCATGCCACCCATGTCGTCGCCACCGGGCATGGCCGGAGCGGCCTTCTCCGGCTTGTCGGCGACGACGGCCTCGGTGGTGAGGAAGAGCGCCGCGATGGAGGCGGCGTTCTGCAGCGCGCTGCGGGTGACCTTGGCCGGGTCGATGATGCCCTGGGCGATCATGTCGACGTACTCGCCGGTCGCCGCGTTGAGGCCCTCACCCGCGGGGAGGTTCTCGACCTTCTCGGTCACGACACCGCCGTTGAGGCCGGCGTTGGTCGCGATCTGCTTGAGCGGGGCACCCGCCGCGACGCGCACGATGTTGGCGCCGGTCGCCTCGTCACCCTCGAGGGTGAGCTTGTCGAAGGCGGCCTTGGTCGCCTGCAGGAGCGCGACGCCACCACCGGCGACGATGCCCTCCTCGACGGCAGCCTTGGCGTTGCGCACGGCGTCCTCGATGCGGTGCTTGCGCTCCTTGAGCTCGACCTCGGTGGCCGCACCCGCGCGGATGACGGCGACGCCGCCGGCGAGCTTGGCGAGGCGCTCCTGGAGCTTCTCGCGGTCGTAATCCGAGTCGGAGTTGCTGATCTCGGCCTTGATCTGGTTGACGCGACCGGCGATCTGGTCCTGGTCGCCAGCACCCTCGACGATGGTCGTCTCGTCCTTGGTGACGACGACCTTGCGCGCACGACCGAGCAGGTCGAGCTCGGCGGTGTCGAGCGAGAGGCCGACCTCCTCGGAGATGACCTGGCCACCGGTGAGGATGGCGATGTCGGCGAGCATGGCCTTGCGGCGGTCACCGAAGCCCGGAGCCTTGACGGCGACGGACTTGAAGGTGCCCTTGAGCTTGTTGACGACGAGCGTCGACAGGGCCTCGCCCTCGACGTCCTCGGCGATGATGAGCAGCGGCTTGCCGGCCTGCATGACCTTCTCGAGGAGGGGCAGCAGGTCCTTGATCGAGCCGATCTTGGAGTTGGCGATGAGGACGTAGGGGTCCTCGAGCACGGTCTCCATGCGCTCGGTGTCGGTGACGAAGTAGCCGGAGATGTAGCCCTTGTCGAAGCGCATGCCCTCGGTGAGCTCGAGCTCGAGCCCGAAGGTGTTGCTCTCCTCGACGGTGATGACGCCTTCCTTGCCAACCTTGTCCATGGCCTCGGCGATCTTGGCGCCGATCTCCTGGTCAGCAGCGGAGATGGAGGCCGTGGCAGCGATCTGCTCCTTGGTCTCGATCTCCTTGGCCATCGCGAGCAGCTCGTCGGACACCGCAGCGGTGGCCTTCTCGATGCCGCGCTTGAGGGCCATGGGGTTGGCGCCGGCCGCGACATTGCGCAGCCCCTCGCGGACGAGGGCCTGGGCGAGGACGGTGGCCGTCGTCGTGCCGTCACCGGCGACGTCGTCGGTCTTCTTCGCGACCTCCTTGACGAGCTCGGCCCCGATCTTCTCGTAGGGGTCGTCGAGCTCGATCTCCTTGGCGATGGACACGCCGTCGTTGGTGATCGTGGGGGCGCCCCACTTCTTCTCCAGGACGACATTGCGGCCCTTGGGGCCGAGGGTGACCTTGACGGCGTCGGCGAGGGTGTTCATGCCCCGCTCGAGGCCGCGACGGGCCTCCTCGTCAAAAGCAATGAGCTTTGCCATTCGGGTGGTTCCTCCACGCGAATCGAAGGGTGCGACCGGGGGTGCCCGCGACGGACGGAGAGCGACCACCCGGCTCACGTCACCGTGCGATCGCGCCCCTCACCTGACCGGTCAGGACTGTCACTCTCACGAGGAGAGTGCTAACGCCATTATTGGCACTCTCCTCCGTCGAGTGCAAACGAGGCGGGCCCGGGCCGCCGCCTCGGCCTCAGACCGCCGGGTGGTGGTGCTCGAAGCTCGCCCTCATGGCTCCGTCGACGTCGGAGGAGATCGGGTCGTCGAGGTCCGCGACGAAGACGGCGACGAGCTCTCGGGCCGGGTTGTCGCGGGCGGCGGCGAGCAGCCCCTGCCAGGCCGCGAGGTTGGGGTGCTCGAGCTGCTCGCAGGCCCGGGCCGGCGCGAGGGCCTCGACGGCGGCGGCGAGCTGGTCGGTCGACACGTCGAGGGTGGCGGTCGACCCGTCGTGCCGCAGCACCGTGGCGAGGACCACGGCCGCCAGGCCGTGGCGACCGCCGGGGAGGTTGACGTGCGGCAGCTCCCACTCCGGGTCGCTGCTGGCGGGCGAGATCGCCACGGCCCACGCGGTCGGCCGCGTCCATCCGTCGACCTGTGCTGCCAGGTGGTCGGCGATCGCCGCCAGCCCGTCGGGGGTGCTCCAGTCGAGGTCGGTCATGGTCCCCACTGTGCCAACGAGTGGGCGGCTCCGGTACCCCCTGCGGACCGGAGCCGCCCACCTGCCCCTCCACCCCTGCACCGTGAGACGCGAGAGGACGACGGCGGGTTCGGCCCGGGCACGATCCGTGACGCTTCCGTGACCCTCGGGCGCCCGGTGCACGCACGAGGGCCCCGCCCGACCGGTGGTCGTGCGGGGCCCTCGTGGCGGCGTGCGCTCAGATCTCGATGCCGAGCCGCCGCGCGCTGCGGGTGCGCTGGCGCTGGTCGCGCAGGCGGCGCAGCCGCTTGATGAGCATGGGGTCCTCGGAGAGGGCGGCCGGGTTGTTGATGAGCCCGTTGAGCACCTGGTAGTAGCGGGTGGAGCTCATGTCGAAGAGCTCCTTGATCGCCTGCTCCTTAGAGCCGGCGTACTTCCACCACTGGCGCTCGAAGGCGAGGATCTCGCGGTCGCGGTCCGTGAGCGGGACCGAGGGGGTCGGCGCGGCGGTCTGGTCTGCGAGGTTCACGTCGAGCACTGTACCGGCGAAATCACACGCCTGTCATTACCTCGGCGTGTCGGCTGGACAGGTAGGGCGAAGGGGGTCACTCGCGCCTCCTTCGCCCCACCCGTCACAGGCTCAGCCCATCGAGTCGAGGATGGCGACGATGTCGTCGGTCGTCGTCTGGGGGTTGACGATCGCGAAGCGCGCGAGGGTCTCGCCGTCGTGGTTGGTCGGCACGACGAAGGCGAACTCCTCGTCGAGGATGCGGTCGGACCAGGCCTGGTAGTCCGCGGCCGTCCAGCCCGTGCGCCGGAAGACGAGGACGGACAGGAAGCGCTCGCCGACGAGCTCGAAGCCCTCGCGGCGGGCGATCTCGGCCTCGGCGAAGGCGGCGACGGTCAGCGTCTTCTCGACCGAGTCGGTGTAGGCCTGCGTGCCGTGCGTGGCCAGGGAGAACCAGAAGGGCAGGCCGCGCGCCCTTCGCGTCAGACCGACGGAGTAGTCGGTCGGGTTCCAGTCGGTCGCCTCGGTGAGCACGTCGAGGTAGCCCGCGTGCTGGGTGTGGGCCCGGCGCCCCGCCTCGGGGTCGCGGTAGAGCAGCGCGCAGCAGTCGAAGGGGGCGAAGAGCCACTTGTGCGGGTCGACGATGAAGGAGTCGCAGTGCTCGATGCCCGCGTACAGGTCGCGCACCGAGGGCGCGGCCAGACCGGCGCCGCCGTAGGCGCCGTCGACGTGGAACCAGATGCCGAGCTCGCGGCACACCTCGGCCACGGAGGTCAGGTCGTCGATGATGCCGAAGTTCGTCGTGCCCGCCGTCGCGACGACGGCGAAGAAGGTCTCCGGCCCCTCGGCGAGGAGGACCTCGCGCAGCCGCTCGCCGGTGAGCCGACCCCGCTCGTCGGGCTCCACGGTGACGAGCTCGGCGTCCATGACGTCGCAGGCGGACTGGATCGACGAGTGGGCTCCGCGGGTGGTCGCGACCCGGAAGGGACGCTGACCGGCGGGTGCGGTGCGGCGCGCCTCGGCACGGGCTGCGACGAGGGCCGAGAGGTTGCCGATCGTGCCGCCGGGGACGAAGACGCCGCCCGCGGACTCGGGGAGGCCGACGAGGTCAGCGATCCACCGGAGCGCCTGGTTTTCGGCATAGACCGCGCCGGACCCCTCGAGCCAGGAGCCGGCGTAGATCGAGCTCGCGCCGACCACGAGGTCGAACATCGCGGCGGCCTCGGTGGGCGCGCACGGGATGAAGGAGAGGTAGCGCGGGTGGTCGACGGACAGGCAGGCGGGTGCGAGCACCTCGGCGAAGAGGTCCATCGCCGACTGCCCGCCGAGCCCCTCGGCGGTGATCGTCTGACCGGCACGCTCCTGCAGCTGCGCCGGCGTGAGGGGCCGGTCGAGTGGGACCGGGTCGAGCTCGAGGCGCTCCTTCGAGTAGTCGAGGACGATCCGAGCCAGCTCGGCCAGGGAGGTGTTGTCGTCAGCGAATCCGTGCACGGAGGCACTCTAGGGCCAGCCGACGCGGCGCGAGGCCCCCAGGCGACGGCAGGGACACGCCCGAAGGTGTCCTCCCGGCAAACACTTGGGCCGCGCGTCCACATGGTGTTAACCTTGTGTTCATCTTGAGTCGAGGAGGACCCATGATCACCATCCACGTGGACCACGTCATGACCAACATGGCCGCGGACCTGTGCGTCCGCTACCCCCAGGTCGCCTGCGAGCGCATCGAGGCCATGGTCGCGAGCGCCAGGGAGCGCATCGAGCCGACCAACCAGCACCCCGAGTTCCTCGCCCCGCTCGTCGAGCACGCCGTGAAGATCGAGTTGCACGAGCTCGCCGGCGCCCCGGTGCCGCCCACGAGCGCCACCTGCTGACGACCCCCGATCCACGAACCCCCCGGTCCCCTGCACCGGGGGGTTCGTCGTCCCCGCGGCAGGCATAGGTTGGGCGGGTGCCAGCACAACCCCTGACCGAGCTCGTCCACCCCTCTTGGGCGCAGGCCCTCGAGCCCGTCGCCGGGACGATCGCGGCCATGGGCGAGTACCTGCGCGCCGAGGTCGCCGCCGGCCACGGCTACCTTCCCGCTGGCGAGCACGTGCTGCGAGCCTTCACCATCCCGCTCGACGAGGTCCGGGTGCTCGTCGTCGGCCAGGACCCCTACCCCACCCCCGGCCACGCCATCGGGCTCTCCTTCGCGGTGGCGCCGGACGTGCGGCCGCTGCCCCGGTCCCTGCTCAACATCCACCGCGAGCTCGTCGACGACCTCGGCGTCGCCACCCCCGGCAACGGCGACCTCACACCGTGGGCACAGCGGGGCGTCATGCTGCTCAACCGCTGCCTCACCGTGCGCCCCGGCGCACCGGCCAGCCACCAGGGCCACGGCTGGGAGCAGGTCACCGACCGCGCGATCGAGGCCCTCGCCCGCCGCGGCGGACCACTCGTCGCGATCCTCTGGGGTCGGCAGGCGCGCAACCTGGCCCCTGCGCTCGGCGACGTGCCACGCATCGAGAGCGCCCACCCCTCCCCCCTGTCCGCCCGCAACGGGTTCTTCGGCTCGCGGCCCTTCAGCCGGACCAATGAGCTGCTGACCCGTCAGGGAGCCGACCCGATCGACTGGAGCCTGCCGTGACCGAGCCGACCACCCCCGCCCAGCACCCCTGGCGCCGCTACGTCGCGATCGGCGACTCCTTCACCGAGGGCATGGTCGACGTCGACCCTCGGCACGAGGGCCGCTTCATCGGGTGGGCCGACCGCCTCGCCGCGGAGCTCGCCGGGCGCACCGGCGGCGAGGAGCTGCACTACGCCAACCTCGCCATCCGCGGCCGCAAGCTCGCCGACGTCGTCGGGCGGCAGCTCGACGAGGCGCTGACGATGACCCCGGACCTCGTCTCGGTGGTCGGCGGCGGCAACGACATCCTGCGCCCCCGGGTCGACCTCGACGCGATCGCCGCCCGGCTCGAGGACGCCGTCGCCCGGATCCGTGGGGCCGGCGCCGACGTGCTCCTCGCGACGCCGACGGACCCGCGCGGAGCCGGCCTCTTCTCCGCCCTTCGCTCGCGGCACGCGGTGCACACGGCCAACCTCCACTCCATCGCCGCCCGCCACGGCGCGCACGTCCTCGACCTGTGGGGCATGCGCTCGGTCAAGGACGCGCGCATGTGGGGCGAGGACCGGATCCACCTGAGCACACCGGGGCACGAGCGCGTGGCCCAGGCGGCGCTGACGGCGCTCGGCCTGCCGACGCGGGCGGGCTGGGACACTCCCCTCGACCCGGCGCCGTCGCGACCGGCCACCCAGCGTCGGGCTGAGCGCGCCCGGTGGGCGGTCACCTACGCCGGACCGTGGGTGCAGCGCCGGCTCACCGGCCGCTCCTCCGGCGACACGGTGACGGCGAAGATCGGCGAGCCCGCCCCCTTCGGCCCGCTCGACCTGCCCTGAGGTCGCGACGACCACAGCGCTCTTTGTCCAATACGGCTGCACTTTCCTGTGGTTTTGCCGCAGATGCGGTGATACTTTGCGCAACATGGCGCAGATTCGAATTTCAGAGGCGGCGGAGCTGCTGGCCGTCTCCCCGGACACCGTCCGACGCTGGATCGACGCTGGCCGCCTCACCGCGACGAAGGGAGCCGGCCCGGCCCACGTCGACGGCACCGACCTGGCGCGGCTCGCCGAGGAGATCGCCCACCCGGCCCCCGTCGGCACGGTGACCGACGAGTCCGCCCGCAACCGGATGCGCGGCATCGTCACCGAGGTCAAGAGGGACGGGGTCATGGCGCAGGTGAGCCTGCAGGCCGGACCCTTCCGGATCGTCTCCCTCATGTCCCGCGAGGCCGCCGACGAGCTCGGCCTGGATCCCGGAGTCGTCGCCGTCGCCTCCATCAAGTCCACCAATGTCGTCATCGGCACGCCCGGGAGCCCCGCATGAAGCGCATCGTCGCCACCACCGCCACCGCCGCACTCGCCCTGGCCCTTGCGGCCTGCGGCTCCGACTCGGACTCCTCTGCGTCGGGCGGCGACGGGGGCACCACGACCCTCAACGTCGCAGCGGCCGCCTCGCTCACGGCCTCCTTCGAGGAGATCGAGGCCGCCTTCGAGGAGGAGCACGAGGGCGTCGACGTCCAGCTCCAGTTCGCCGGGTCCTCCGACCTCGCCTCGCAGATCACCAACGGCGCCGACCTCGACGTCTTCGCCTCCGCCGACGAGGCCAACATAGACAAGGTCAAGGACGCTGTCGAGGGCGAGCCCACGGTCTTCGCGACCAATGTCCTGACGATCATCACCGAGCCGGGCAACCCGCAGAAGATCACCGGGCTGGAGGACCTCGAGGACTCCGACCTGGCCGTCGTCGTCTGCGCCGAGCAGGTCCCCTGCGGCGCCGCGACCGCGACCCTCACCGAGCAGCAGGGCGTCACGCTCGAGCCCGCGAGCGAGGAGTCCAAGGTGACCGACGTGCTGAGCAAGGTGACCACGGGCGAGGCCGACGCCGGCCTCGTCTACGTCACCGACGCGACCGGCGCGGGCGACAAGGTCGAGATGGTCGAGACGAAGGGCGCCGACACGGTCGTCAACAGCTACCCCATCGCCGCGCTCAAGGACTCGAAGCACGCCGAGGACGCCCGGGCCTTCGTCGACTACGTCACCGGCCCGGAGGGTCAGAAGGTGCTCAAGGGCAAGGGCTTCGGCACCCCGTGAGGCCCCCCGCCTGGCTATGGATCCCGGCGGCGGGGGCCATCCTCGTCGTCGTGGTCCCGCTGCTCGGTCTGCTGACCTCCGTGGACGTCGGCAGCCTCTGGCCGCTGCTGACGTCGGAGGCCTCGGTGACCGCGCTCCTGCTGTCGCTGCGCACCGCGGTCATCGCCACGGCGCTCTGCTTGGTCCTCGGGGCCCCGCTCGCCCTGCTGCTCGCCCGCGGGCAGTGGTGGGGGCAGGCGGTGCTGCGGGCGCTCGTCCTGGTGCCCCTCGTCCTGCCGCCGGTCGTGGGCGGCTTGGCGCTGCTGACGACCTTCGGTCGGCGCGGGCTGCTCGGCGAGCACCTCGTCGCCGCGGGCATCTCGATCTCCTACACGACCACCGCGGTGGTCCTCGCGCAGACCTTCGTCGCGCTCCCCTTCCTCGTCCTGTCCCTGGAGGGGGCGGTGCGGGGTCTCGACCGGCGTCACGAGGAGGCCGCCGCCACCCTCGGCGCCGGACCGTGGCGCCGGCTCACCCGCGTCACGCTCCCGCTCGTGGGGCCGGGGCTCGTGTCGGGCTCCGTGCTCGCCTTCGCCCGGGCCCTCGGCGAGTTCGGGGCGACGCTCACCTTCGCCGGGTCCGCGCAGGGGCGGACCCGGACCCTCCCCCTGGAGATCTACCTGCAGCGAGAGGTCGACCAGGACGCCGCCATCGCGCTCTCGCTCGTGCTCGTCGTGCTCGCCACGGTGATCGTCGGGTCCGTCTACGCGCGCACGACCAGGGCCGCAGCATGAGCCTGCAGGTGCGCGCCCGGTGGGCGCAGCGCGGCCTCGACGTCGACCTCGACGTGCCCGCCGGTCGGCACGCGATCACCGGGCCCAACGGCGCGGGCAAGTCCTCGCTGCTCGCCGTCGTCGCCGGACTGGCCCGCCCCGACGAGAGCCGGGTCGTGCTCGGCGGTCGCCCGCTCGACGGGCTGCCGCCGCACCGCCGTCGGGTCGTGCTCATGTCGCAGGCCGGGCAGCTCTTCCCCCACCTCGGGGTCGGCGACAACGTCGCCTTCGGCCCGCGCAGCCAGGGCAGGGGGCGGCGCGAGTCCCGCGCCGCTGCCGAGCACTGGCTCGAGGTCGTCGGGATGAGCAGCTTCGCCGACCGACGCCCCGCCCAGCTCTCCGGTGGTCAGGCCGCGCGCGTCGCCCTCGCCCGGGCGCTGGCCGCCGAGCCAGCCGCGCTCCTGCTCGACGAGCCGCTCGCCGCGCTCGACGTCGAGGCGACCCCCGCGATGCGGGCGGTCCTGTCACAGGTCACCCACGAGCGCGAGGACCTCGTCGTCCTCCTGGTCACCCACGACGTCCTCGACGTGCTCACCGTCGCCGACGGGCCGCGCGACACGCTCACCGTCCTCGGCGAGCAGGTCGAGCACGGCCGCGTCCGCGAGGTGCTCGAGCGACCGCGCAGCGCCTTCACGGCGGGGCTGGCGGGGGTCAACCTGCTCCGGGCCGAAGGGCGCGCCGGCGGCGGTGCCATCGCCGGAGAGGTCGAGATCGCCACCGGACCGCACCAGATCGCCGGGCCGTGCTGGGTGACCTTCGCCCCCGACGCGGTCTCGCTGCACGATGACCACCCGGAGGGATCGCCGCGCAATGTCTGGCGCTCTCGGGTCACGCGCGTCGAAGCGCACGCCGGGCGGGTGCGGGTCCGGTTGGACTCCCCCTTCGCGATGAGTGCGGAGGTGACGCCTGCGGCGCTGGCGGCACTCCCCCTTCGTCCCGGGGACCGGGTGTGGGCCTCGGTCAAGGCGACCCAGGTGCGCGTGCACCCAGCCACCGTCACCGCTGACGACCGTCCCTGACGGCCGGCTGTCGCGACCGGCCGCGAGGAGATCAGTCGTCCGTGGCGACCGTGGCCTGGCCCGACTCGACGTCGACGTCGACCTCGACGCCACCACGGTCCGTCGTGTCGATGGTGACCTGCCAGACGTGACGGCCGCCCTGCTCCTCGAGCTCGACGTCGTCGAGGGTGCCGTCGACCTGCTTCAGCGCGGTGGTGATGGCATCGCCGAGCGAGATCTTCGCGGCCTCGATCGCGGCCCGGTCCTCGTCGTCGAGGTCGTCCGTGTCGTCGTCGACCGTGGCGGTGCCGTCAGCCGTCACCGTGACCTCGGTGCTCGTGCTGCCCTCGGCGACGTCGATCTCCCAGCTGCCGTCGTCGTCCTGGTCGTCGATCTCGTAGGCGGCGCCGCCCGCCTCCTCCTCGGCCGCCGAGATGGCCGCGAGGACGTCGTCGGAGCTCGCACCGCCTGCCGCGGAGGTGCTGGATCTGCTCGTGTCGTCGGCGGAGGAGCTGCCGTCCGACGGGCTGTCGTCGGAGCTGCTCTCGGTCGTGGTGGTCGACGGCGCCGCGGAGCTGCTCGTCGTCGACCCGGCACCATCGGCACCGGTGTCCGACCCGCAGGCGGTGACGCCGAGAGAGACGGCGGCGGCGAGGGCGATGAGGGCGGTGCGTGAGGTCGTCATGGCTCCCACCATGGCGGCCCAGATCGCCGATATCCAGCCGGATCGGCCTGGGTGAAGGCACTCTCATCGAGGCCTCATCCCGGTCTCATAGAGTGGCACCCATGGCAGCAACGAGGCTCATGCCCACGGAGATCGGTGACGACCTCATCGCCCTCACGCGGGAGATCTGCGACAAGTCCCTGCGACCCCAGGTCGACGACGTCGAGGCGCGCGCGGCGACCGAGGAGGTCTTCCCGCGGGAGGTCTTCCGCACCCTCGGGCGGGCGGGCCTGCTCTCGCTGCCCTACCCCGAGGAGCTCGGTGGGGGGCGGACAGCCCTACGAGGTCTACCTGCAGGTGGTCGAGGAGATCGCGAGCGCTTGGGCGGCCGTGGCCGTCGGGGTCTCGGTGCACTCCCTGACCGCCTACGCCGTGCACACCTACGGCAGCCCCGAGCAGCAGCAGGCGCTCCTGCCCGACATGCTCTCCGGCGAGACCCTCGGCGCCTACGCCCTCTCCGAGCCCCTGGCTGGCTCCGACATCGGGGCGATGACGACCCGGGCCACCGCGGACGGCGACGACTGGCGCATCCGCGGGCGCAAGGCGTGGATCTCGCACGCCGGCCACGCCGACTACTACACGACCTTCGCCCGCACCAGCGACGACGGCGGTCGGGGCGTCAGCTGCTTCGTCGTGCCGGCCGACGCGCCGGGCCTGTCCTTCGGCACCCCGGAGAAGAAGATGGGCCTGCACGGCGACACCGTGCGCGAGGTGATCTTCGAGGACGCGCCGGTGAGCGGTGACCGCCAGATCGGTGAGCTCGGGCGCGGTGTGCCCATGGCGCTGGCCGGCCTCGACGCCGGACGGCTCGGCATCGCCGCGGTCGCGACCGGCCTGGCCCAGTCCGCCCTCGACGTTGCGGCCCGCTACGCGACCGAGCGCGAGCAGTTCGGCCGGGCCATCGCGAGCAACCAGGGGTTGGCCTTCCTGCTCGCCGACATGGAGGCCGCGGTGACGAGCGCCCGCGCCACCTACCTGCACGCCGCGCGGCTGCGTGACGCGGGCCGCACCTTCGGCAAGGAGGCCGCCGTGGCCAAGCTCGTCGCGACCGACGCGGCGATGCGGGTGACGACCGACGCGATCCAGGTCCTCGGTGGCGCCGGCTTCACCCAGGACTTCCCCGTGGAGCGCTACTTCCGCGAGGCCAAGGTGACGCAGATCTTCGAGGGGACCAACCAGATCCAGCGGCTCGTCATCTCGCGCCAGCTGCTCGCGGGGCTCTGACCCCCTTCGGCCGTCAGTCCTCGTGGTCCCGGGAGATGCCGGGCAGGAGGGCCTCGCCGGAGCGCAGGGCGTCCAAGGCGCCGGGGCTCTGCGCGATGCGATCGAGGCTGCGCCGGCGGTAGCGCCAGATCATCCACGCGCCGAAGCCCCACAGGAGGAACTGGACGCTCATCGCGATGCGGAAGTCGTCGAGCGTGTAGGTGTCCGGACCGCCGGGGGCTAGGCGGTCGAGGACGAGGCCGATGAGCGCCATCGTCACGAGCGAGGCGACGAAGCCGCCCATGTTGACCACGCCCGAGGCCCGGCCGAGCCGGTCGCTGCGGTGGAAGCTGCGGGCGAGGTCGAAGGCGATCATCGAGCCGGGTCCGCCCACCGCGGTGACGGCGACGAGCACGACGAGCAGCCACAGCGGCGAACGGCCGGGAAGGGCCAGGACGACCGCCCACACCAGGGCGATCGACCCGACGACGCCCAGGGCAACCACCGAGCGGTAGTAGGGGTTGCGGCCCGTCCAGCGACCGATCGTCGGGCCGGCCACGAGCGCGACGAAGGTCATCAGGGTGAGCAGGGCCGATGCGGTCGTCGGGCTCAGCCCCTGGCCGGAGACGAGGAAGGGGTAGCCCCACAGCAGCGCGAAGACCGTGGGCGCGAACTGCGAGGTGAAGTGCACCGACAGACCGAGCCGGGTGCCCGGGTCACGCCAGACCTCGGTGAGGCTGTGCCGCAGGGCGCGCAGCTTGATCCGCTCGACCTCGCCGCGCTCGTAGGGCGAGTCCTTGATGACCGCGAAGGCGCCGAACAGGAGGATGACGCCGAGCGAGGCGGCGAGGGTATAGGTGCGGGTCCAGCCCAAGCCGTGCAGCGCGGCACTCAGCGGGACGGCTGCGGCCACGGCGCCCATCTGGCCGACCATGCCGGTGAGCTGGGTGATGACCGGCGCCTGCCGCACGAGGAACCACAGCGCGACGAGGCGCAGCACGGCGGTGAAGACCATCGCGTCGCCGGCGCCGATGAGGGCCCGGGCTCCCAGACCCATGGCGAAGCTGTCGGCGGCGGCGAACCACAGCTGGCCAGCAGTCATGCAAACCAGCCCGCTGATGATGAGGATGCGCGAGCCGAAGCGGTCGAGCGCCACCCCGACGGGCACCTGCATCCCGGCGTAGACGGCGAGCTGGAGGACCGTGAAGGTCGCCAGCTGGCTGGCGTTGATGTCGAAGCGGTCGGCCGCGAGCAGCCCTGCGACCCCGAGCGAGGTGCGGTGGAAGACGGCGAGGACGTAGACGGCGAGGCCGGCGCCCCAGATGGCGTAGGCGCGACGCCGCCCGATGTCGTGCAGCTGTCGGGTCCCGGTCACTGGATAGATGATACGAATCCGTGCGCGATGCAGGCCATTGCGTCCACGGATCGGCAGGCGACGACTTGTCACACACGCTTGACACAAGCCGAAGGGAGGACGAGTCTTTCTTTGTCACACTCACCTGATACAAGGAGCTGGCCATGGCCATCGCGCTCGTCCTCCCCTTCCTCCTGGTGGCGGCGCTCGGCGTCGCCCTCGTCGGGTGGCTGCTCACCCGCACGCGCGCTCCGCTCACGGTGCCGCAGCACGCGGCCGTGATGCAGGTGCACCGTCGCTCGACCCGGTGGTTCGCCTGGGGCGTCGCCCTCGCGCTCGTCGTGACGGTCGCGCTCTTCGCCCTCGCCGGCGTCTCGCTGGGGCGGGTCGCCGCCCTCGCTCCGGCGGTCGGCGGTATGACCCTGCTCCTGGTCATGTGCGTCGGCGAGCTGCGCAGCCCGCGGCAGACGACGCTCACGCGCACCGCGGTGGCCCGACCACGCCGGGTGCGCGACCTCATCGGCGCCGGCCCCCTCGCCCTCGCGACGATCGCGGTCGCCGCGCTCACCACGACCCTCGTCGTCGGCACGGCCATGGGCTCGCCCGACGACCTCGGCCGGGCCGGGCGCGCGCTGACGACGGTGTGCGGGGACGCCACGACGGTCCGCGGCCCGTGGCCCGGGAGCTACTACGCCATCCCGATCGCCGTTGCCCTCCTCGTCGGTCTGGTGGCCGCCGCGGTCACCTGCCGCACGATCGTCGTCCGCCCCGCCCGGGGGGCCGAGGGAGCCGACGTCGACGACGCCCTGCGACGCTGGTCGACGCGGTCGGTGCTGCTCACCGTCGCGCTCGTGTGCTGGGCGACCCTCGTACCGCTGCTTCTGCTCATGACGGTTGCGCACTCCGGCGGCACCTGCGCGACCTCGTCGACGCGAGCCCTCCAGCTCACCTTCGGCGCGGGCGCGCTCGTGTCGGCGGTGGCGGCGATCGGGACCTTCGCCGCGCTATGCACCGGCCCGCGGCTGCGGCCGGGTCAGGCGCCGCCGGGCAGCTCCGACCGCTCGACCGTGGGGGTGCCGCTGTGAGCGACGTCGTGACGATCGACCTCGTCGACCCGACTCCCCCCTTCGAGCAGGTGCGCCGCCAGCTGACCCTGCTCATCGAGACCGGCCAGCTCGTCACCGGCGAACGCCTGCCGTCCGTGCGGCAGCTCGCCGGTGACCTCGGCCTGGCGACCGGCACGGTCGCGCGCGCCTATCGGGAGCTCGAGTCCGCCGGGCTCGTCGTCACCCGGCGCGGGGGGTGGCACCCGGGTGGCCGACCGGCCGAGCTCCGCGAGCGCGGCCGCGACGTCGCTGCTCGAGGACGCCGCCCGCGAGTACCTCGCCCGGGCCAAGGCCCTGGGCGCGGGGCCCGACCGCGCCATCCAGGTCGTCGAGATCGTCTCGCGCCGCCACTGACGGCACCACCGAGGAGACCCATGGACCGCATCACCAGGGCGCGCCGGTGGGGACGCTGCAGCTGACCTTCGTGCCCGGCCTGAGCCGCGGCGGTGCGATGCGGCCCGGGCCCGCGGCGTGACGCTCGTGCGGCTGACGAGCGACAAGCGGCGCCCCGAGGCGCACCGCTTCTACGAGCGGCTCGGCTACGTCACGACGCACGAGGGCTTCAAGCTCGAGGTGTGACCCCTCAGGCCCAGCGGGCAAGCAGGTACTGCACGCCGAAGGGTGACTCCTCGGCGACGAGCTCCCCGGCCAGACCGTCGGTCGCGGCGGCGAGGACCTGCAGGGCGGCCCGACCGCGCATCCACAGCCGGTCGCACGTCGCGGGGTCGAGGGCGGCCAGGGCGGTGGTGTCGGCGGCGGCGAGCGCGCGCGCCAGCCCCTCGGCGAAGGGAGCCGCGTCCGGCTGCAGATGGCCCGGTGCCTTGTCGGTGAGCGTCGCCGGGCCGTCGGCGACGACGACCAGCAGCGTCGACGGGCAGGCGGCGAGGGTGGTGCCCAGGGCCGCGCACTCCTGCGGCGAGGCGTCGGCGGAGACCGAGTGGAGGATGATCTCGCCCCCCGTGGAGGAGGCGAGCAGGCGCCCGATCTCGAGGTCGGAGGGCAGCGCCCCGTCGGGGACGCGGCCGGTCGTGAAGCGCGCAGCACCCGAGGGCGCGTCGCCGGGCCACACACGGGTGGTCGTACCCGAGCCGACGACGACGAGACGGTCGGCCCCCTTCGCCGTGGCGGTGTCGGCGACGAGGGCTGCGGCCCGCTCACGCAGGTCGGCGAGCGGGTCGGCGGTGCCGCCGATGCCGGGCAGCAGCGCCGGGGCAGCGGGGACGACGACGGCGGCGGTGATGCTCATGCTGGTCGACCGAGAAGGGTCCCTCCCTGCGGGCGCGGCTCGTCCCTCGCTCGTGCCCTCGCTCCTCACCCCGCTCATGCGAGCCCTCGGATCGTGCGGGCCGGCGGACGCTCGCCGCGCAGGGTGGCGACCATGTCGAGGACCTGGCGGGTCTCGGCGACCTCGTGCACGCGGTAGATCCGCGCGCCGAGCCACGCGGAGACGGCGGTCGTCGCGAGCGTGCCGATGAGTCGCTCGTCGACGGGGCGATCGAGGGTCTCGCCGACGAAGTCCTTGTTGGACAACGACACGAGCACCGGCCAGCCGGTCTCGACCATCTCGTCGAGGCGGCGGGTGACCTCGAGGGTGTGGTGGGTGTTCTTGCCGAAGTCGTGTGCCGGGTCGATGACCACCGACTCCCGTGCGACGCCGGCCACGACCGCCCGCTCGGCGTACCCGAGGACCCCGTCGAGCACGTCGGCGACGACGTCGCGCTCGAAGCCGGTGCGGAAGGGCCGCGTCCGCGGCTCGACCCCGCCGGTGTGCGTGCAGATGATCGCGACGTCGTGCGCGGCGGCGACGTCGACGAGGCCCGGGTCGGCTCCGCCCCACGCGTCGTTGAGCACGTCCGCGCCTGCGGCGCAGACGGCTTCGCCGACCTCCGCTCGCCACGTGTCGACGGAGATGACGAGCTGCGGATGCGCCGCGCGGACCCGGGCGACGAGCCCGGCGACCCGATCGATCTCCTCGGCGACATCGACGTCCCCGCCCGGCGCGGCCTTGACCCCGCCGATGTCGACGATGTCGGTGCCCTGCTCGACGACGAGGTCGACTCGCTCCATCGCCTTGTCCTCGGCGAAGGTCGCGCCCTTGTCGTAGAAGGAGTCGGGCGTGCGGTTGACGATCGCCATGACGAGCATCGCGTCGTCGGCGAAGGTGTGGCGGCCGAGTCTCATCGGGCTCCTGCGGGGTAGCCGGGCTGGGTGGCCGCCGGTGGTCGCTGACGAAGGGGGAGCGCCCGAGTCCGCCAGCCGCCCTCGCGGGTGAACTGCTCGAGCGTCTCGCTCGCGATGGTGACGTCGACCGGCTCGCCGTGGCGGCGGGCGTGGACGACGGCGAGCAGCTCGGCAGCCATGACGGCCAGGTCGTGGTCGCGCTGGTGGCGGTGGGCCCGGCAGCCGAGGTCGACCTGGGCGATCGCGTCGAGACCGTGGCGGGTGTGGGTGTCGAGCAGCGAGGCGATCTCGACGCCGTAGCCGGTCGGCACGGTCAGCGACTCCATGAGCGAGCGGCGGGCGGCCCACTCCCCCGCCAGGGGCTGGACGACGCCGGCGAGATCGGGCCACCACAGGTCGATGACGGGGCGGGCGACGAGCTCGGTGACCCGGCCCCCTTCGGTGCTGGGTGCCCGGCCGAGCACGTCCATGACCCGGTCGTACCAGCCTTGACGAGCTGGGTGCGGGGGTCGGCGGTGAGGGCCCCGACGAGACCGGTGACGAAATGCGGCCACCACTGCGTGAGGTCGGCGTCGACGAAGACGAGCAGGTCGGCGGAGGTGACGAAGAGCGACTTCCACAGCGCCTCGCCCTTGCCCGGGTGGGCGCCGAGGTGGGGCGCGATGTCGGCGGCCCGGTGCACAGTCGCACCGGCGTCGGCGGCGACGGCCGCGGTGTCGTCCGTCGAGTCGGAGTCGACGACGACCAGCTCTGAGACGAGTGGCACCTGCTCGACGAGCTCGCGGCGCAGGCCGGTGACGACGTCGCCGACGGTGGCGGACTCGTCGCGGGCGGGGATGACGACGGCGACGGTCTCCCCCTTCGCCCGGAGGTGCTCGACCAGGGTCGTCGCGTCGAAGTCCGTGTGGACGTGGCTGTGCGCCCTGAGCCACTGCCGGGTCGACGCACGCACGTCGCCCATCGTAGGCAGGCATCATGGGGGCCATGCGCCGACTCCTCGCGATGGCCCTGCTGCCGCTGCTCCTCGTGGCCGGCTGCTCCGACCCCGGCTCCGGCCTCGACCGCGCCGAGAGCACGGGGGTCCTCACCGTCGGCGTCGTCGCCAACCCCCCGCTCGCCGTGCCGGAGGACAGCGGTGAGGTGAGCGGGCCGGCGGCCGAGGCCGTCGGCGACTACGCCGAGTCGATCGGCGCGCACCCGAGCTGGCAGGTCGGCGAGCTCGACGCCCTGGCCGCCGCGGTCGACCGCGGCGAGGTCGACGTCATCATCGGTGCCGACGGCGGGACGAAGGGAGTCACCGCCACCTCGTCGACGGGCGAGGGCGGGGTCATCCTCGTCGGCGAGCAGGAGGGCCCGCTGAAGGACTCGATCAACGCCTGGCTGGCCGGCCGCTGATCCTCCGGCCGGTCCCGCGCCAGTGGAGCTGGCGAAGGGACTCGAACCCTCAACCACCTGTTTCCCTGCGGGGCTCCTCGGTTGGGTACTGCTGGGACTCGGATTCCCTGTGTTTCCAACGGTCTTCGCGTGCATGTGCGGAGCCGACTCGGGCTGGATCGGTCCTTCTCTGGACGAAAGAGGAGGCGTAAGTGGAGGGCTGGCCGGATCTAGCCACCGACCCTGTAGCGGGGCAGAGGAGCCTGCCGGAGTGGCCGGGTCAAGGGTGGACGGAGTCCATCACGCAGTGACGCGGAGCGCCCTTGATGCGGTCCGGAGGTGGGCGGAGAGTGAAGCGGAGGGTCGGAGGCGTGAAGGTGACGTATTCGCGCGGCGGCGTGTCCGCCCAACTTCACTTCTGGACCACCGGCCTTGCTCACGTCATTGCTCCGAGCCAGCAAGGCCATCTCGGCTGCAGTTCCGTCGATGTTTCGTTGGCGCTATGTCCCAGATAGGACCTGGACTAGCTGTTCAACTGTGGGAGAACCCTCCACGCCATCTGGTGTCCGATACAGCCGACACGACAGCCCGACCGGCGCGCCTGGCTCGGCGAAGTGGTCCTCACCGTCGACAAGGATCGACGGCGAGCCACGAAAGCTCCACTGTTCAGCTTGTTCGGGGGTGGTCACCAGGACCTTCTCCACGTCGACGTGGATGCCTAGGGTTTCCAGCGCTTCACGGATGCGGCCGTCGGCCACCTGCCAGTTCGGGCACCCGTCGAAGTACAGGAGTTGGACGCGCATACTGCCAGCCTACTTATCGCACGGTGGCAATCACGTAGCTGCATGGCGAAGGGAGCGACGCTCGGGATGAGGTCCTGGGCGTCGCTCCTTTTGGTCTGCCGGTTGGGTCGAGGTTCGCCGCCGCGCCCGGAACGGCCGCAGGCCGCACGCCCGGCACGGCGGCGGGCCGAAGGCCCGCCGGCTCGCGCCGGAGGCGCGCTTGAGTCAGTAGAGAAAGTCCTCACCGGCCAGTTTTCTGCCTAGCATTCTCCGCCTGCTTAGGAGGGAGCAGAGAGGGCCCGCGCGATTCTGTGTATCGTCTAAGCGTGCGCACTCAAGCTGTGATACTGTCCTACGCCGCCTTTATCCTTGGGGCAGCCGCCTTCGTCTACGCTGGCCTGTCCGGCCGAAACGAAGGCCCCTTCGTTCAAGCAGCGGGGGCCATAGTCGTTGCGGGACTGGCCCTTTTCGGTGTCGCCACAGGGGTAAGTTCTTGGCAAAGTGAGCGGACAAAGAGCCGGAAGCAGAGGCAGGAGGACGCGTACGCCTCACTTGTTATGCAGTTGCTGGCGCGCTTCACATCTGGCGAGGTAGAACCTGAGGGCGAGGCACAAACTCGATCAAAAGTGGCCGTTTGGGCAGAAGCTCCCGTGATTCAAGCACTGGGCGAGTGGAATCGTGTTTACGACAAGTACATACCTAGCGGTTCAACTGGAGAGGTGACGCTCGACGATTCCGGAAGGAAGGCATTTGAGGAGGCCACAGCGAAAGTGGCCCGGGCTGTCCGCAGGGAATTGGACCCCGGGGACAAAGTTCAGTTGGATCAATTGATCCAAGTGCTATTCAACCGAACTTCATAACCATGCCGGGACACGCAGCAGATGAAAGTTCGGCCCGCCGTTCTAGTAAGCCGACTGTCAAACCTGTGCCATCGACAACACAATTTCCCCTAATGAGAGCGCCCGCGATTATAATTGTCTAGGGAGGACGCAAGCATTCTGGCCACGTTTCGAGAGAGGCCGCCGTAGCCAGAGAGGCTAATGCCAACGTTACCCCCAGTGATGGATCCTCCTCGAATTGCATTGCCCACGCCGAAGCTGATTTCACGGCTACCGAACTCTATTAGACCGTTCCTCGAGCGCTCGTAGATGAGTGCGACCACCACCGGGAAATTTACCTTCTCGGCAATTGCCTCTCGGCCAGGCAGCATCTCGCGGAAGGCTTCTGCAGTTCGCGCCTCTCGGAAAGAGATGTAGAATCCATCGCCATTTTCAAAATCGACCCTGAGGTACCTTCCTCGCGGTGGGCATTCAATATGCGCCGCACCTGGATCCACGGTCCAGACGTTGTCTTCCATCCATGCTCGTGGCTCGCCATGCATAGATGGCATCTTAAAATTGAGCAATAGGAATCCGTCTTGGTCGCGGTTAAAGTAGACGCAAGGCTCACCGTCAATCTCTACGATTGTGTCTACTTGATAGAAAGCCACCGACCCAACGACGGCCACCAGATCTCGCGTCAGGTAGTCAAATTCTCCCACCACAGGCAGTGAGGCCGGCCCAACCTCCTTCAACTTGGACAGATACTCGTTGGGGTAGTATCCGCCATCGGCCTTTGCCGCGTGGTTCGAGCAGAGCGCAATCATTCCGACAGGATCGTGGTGACGCTTCTCTCGCCAGGGCGGTAAGAAGTGGTGGAACGTCAGGTACGGGCTCCCGCAGTCACGGATCGGACACCTGAACCCGACTTCACGACACAACTGCTTGCGGACAGCCTTGGGGATGGTCCGCCCTGGTTCGCTTATTGGAGTATTCGCGTTGGATTGCCGCTGCACGCCGATCCCACCATCCCCTTCTTGTCCTTTGTCATCACCATGGCTTCTGCATGGCGGCCCTCGCCCCAGACGTGGTCAGACTCGCCGATGACCTTCCAGCCGTTTCTTAGATATAGGTTCATGGCGCTTTTATCTTTGGCCAGAACTTCTAGCACGAGTGTCAGACCTAGAGACCTTGCACTGTCCTCAGCGGCTTTTAGCAACGCTTCACCTATACCCTGCCCCCGAACTCGAGGGTCGACGAAAAGGCGAGCGAGAACTGCCAGCTGCGTCATCGACACTCCCTGCTTGTCGACCACCAGACCAACTACCTCGTCGGTTGACTTGGGCTGCAAGAGAGCGGCGTGTCCACGAGGTCTTCCGTCCAAGAGGGCAGTCCATTGTCCAATAGCGTCTGGCAGGTCCAGCCAAGCCAGAGGGCTATCAACTCCTTCCACCGGGTAGCCGTCCCTCTTGTTGACCGCGACGAGTACGTCCGCAAGCTCCTCATAGTCGGCTCGTCGGGTCAAGCGGATTTCAGTCATGCTCAATCATCCACCTTCATCGTGTAGTCAAGGCCGGAGTAGTCGGCGCGCATGGTGAACTGCGTGACCTCGAAGGGTCGCCGGTCCTGGTCAAGCCCCGTATGCAGCACTACGAGGACCGGCACTCCTTCGGGCAGTCGCAGACCGTCCACCTCATCGAGCGTGGGCATGCGCGCGGTGACCTCCTCGCGGGTGTAGGTGATCTCGTGGCCCAACTCAGCGAACCGCGCATAGAGGTCGCCCTTGCCGAGGTTGTCGCCTGCCCGAAGCTCCGTCCCCGCCGCGATGCTCCACGGCACGTAGGTGACGCCGACCTGCATCGGCTCATCGTCTGCGAAGTACCAGTTTTCGCGCCGCACCACGCTCGCCTCAGTGGGACTGACGTTCAGGCGCTCAGCGATCTCAGGCGGTGGGACTACGCGGCCGATCTCCTTCAGGAAGGCGTTCGGCACTCGATCCTGGGCGGCTACCTCGGCGTGGAACGGAGACAGGCCCGTCTCCTCGCGCAGCCTCCGCGAGTACCGCCACTGACCGAACCGCATCAGCCGCGGCTTGGTCCGAACAAAGACACCCTTGCCGTGATGTGCGGTCACGAGCCCCGCCTCGGCTAGCTGTCGCACGGCTTCGCGGGCGGTGTTGCGGGCAACCCCGTGATCTGAAGCCAGCACGCGCTCAGAGGGCAGTCGGTCGCCTGGCTGGTACTTCCCCGACTCGATGGCAGCACGCAGCGCGGCCGCCACCTGACGACTTGCTGTGCCCGCCCCTTGGGCCGACACCTTCTTCTCACTCATATCCACAGTGTAGGCCCCTGGCTTAAGCCACCTGTTGACACTGGCTTGAGCCAGTTGTAACGTCGTCACACTGGCTTAAGCCAGCATCTATCAAGAGGAGCAAGTCATGGCGATGCAGCGTCGGTTCCCGGTCGGTCACGCGGATGTCTTCCCCGCGGGTGCGTTCTTGAAGGGGGGTGTGGAGCCGGTGGCGGACTTCGATGCGGACAAGCGGCCTGATGGTTCGCGGCCGCAGCAGTTGGACAAGGACTCGGGGTTGCCGTTGTGGCAGGTGACGGTCCTGGACGCGGACGAGGAGGCCGGCAAGAAAGAGACGGCGCTGTCGATCAAGATCGCGGCGAAGGTGCAGCCGGTTCCTCCGGACAACGGGACGCCGTTTCCGTGGACGCCGGTGGAGTTCGTGGGGCTGACGGCTCTGCCCTACGTCGATGACAACGGGGTGCGTCCTCGGCTGGCGTGGTCCTTCCGGGCGGAGGGGATGACTGCTCCGGGCAAGGGGGGCGAGGCCCTCGGTCTCGGGTCGCTCGGAGTCGGCGGCTGCGTGATGCGTGCCGTGAGGGTTCGCCGTCTGGTCCGTGGGGGTGTCCTCGCGGTCCAGGCGGCTGGCCCGGTCCTGTGGCGGCTGCTGGCGGTGTGCGTGGCGTTGCTCGGTGCGGGCTGGTTCGCCGGTCGCGCTCCTGAGCGGACGTCGTGGGGGCTGCCGACCGGTCCGTCTGACACCTCGTGGGTCGCGGTCCTTGGGTCGCAGCTTCAGGTGCTCGGGGTCGTGGTGGGCGTGGCTGCGCTGTTCGTCTTCGTCGCGGCTTTCGTGGTCGCGTTGCGGTACCCCAATCAGGTTGTGGCGTGGTTCTACCGGCGCTATGTGCGTGGAGACTTTGCGCATGTCGCTCGGGCGGCTGGCCTGTCGAAGGAGATCCAGACCAAGGACGGTCGCGGGTGGGTCGATCCGGCGTTGCTGGGTGTGACCTCGTGCGGTGGTGTGGTCGTGGCTCGCATCCGGGCTCGCCGGGGGCAGTCGTCGTCGGAGATCGCTGCGGTGGCGGAGAAGTTCGCGGCTGACTTCGGTGCTGCGAGTTTTCGTGTCTCGACGCCTTCGGCTGCGGTCGCGGAGCTGCGGTTGACGATGGGTGACGCGCTGGCTGGTGCGACGACGGCGAGGATTCCTGTGGATCGTGCGCCGGGTGCGGCCCTGGAGCCGGTGGAGGTCGGTCGGGAGGAGTCGGGCGACCCGTGGCGGCTGTCGCTGGTGGGTCGGCACACGCTGGTCGCGGGTCGGTCGGGCTCGGGGAAGGGCTCGATTCTGTGGGGCTCGGTGGCCTCGTTGGGGCCGTGGATCAGGCAGGACACGGTGCGGGTGCACGGCGTGGATCTCAAGCGTGGCGTGGAGATCGCGATGGGCGATGGCCTGATGTATCGCACGGCGTACAAGCCGGAGCAGGCGGTGGAGGTGCTGCGGGATCTGCTGGCGATCATCGATGAGCGCGCGGTCCGCATGGTCGGGCAGTCCCGGCTTCATGAGCCGTTGCCGGGCGATCCGTTGCACGTCTTGGTCATTGACGAGTTGGCGGCGTTGACGGCCTATGCGGATGCAGGGGTGAAGAAGGAGGGCAATCGCCTCCTGTCGGAGATCTTGACGCAGGGCCGGGCGATGGGGGTTGTCGTCGTCGCCTTCGTGCAGGACCCGAAGAAGGAGACGGTCCCGATGCGGGGGCTGTTCACGCAGACGGTGGCGCTGCGTCTCCAGAGCGTCGAGGAGGTGCAGATGGTCCTGGGGTCGGGTCTGAGTGATGAGGCTCCGGCCCATCGCATCCCGGATGACATTCGGGGTGCTGGCTATCTCGTCACGGAGGAGGGCGAGGTGGCGCGGGTGCGGGCGCACTTCTGGCCGGACTCGCTCATCAAGGCCACAGCGGCGCACTACCCGGCGGCGAAGCGCTGGGAGTCATCTCGGGAAGGGGTTCGTCATGATGCCGAATGAGCGTTCTCGCGCTGCCACCCGGACGTTGGCAACGCTCAATCTCCACGGGGCGTGCGTGCGCCATCCGCACCCGGATTGGTGGTTTCCGGAGCGTGGCCGCGACGACACGGACAAGGCGCTGGAGGTGTGCGCTTCTTGCCCGGTGCGGGCGATGTGCCTGGACTACGCGCTGGCGTGGGACGACCAGGGCGTGTGGGGCGGCACCGTGGATCACGAGCGGTTCGGGCTGGGCGAGACGGCATGAGCTGGATGCTGGCGGCGGCTCCGTCGCAGGTGCTCCCCCTTCGCTCGTCGTTGGGTCGGGGTGCGGCGGTCGCGTGCGATGAGTGCGGGGTGGTCTTCGTGCGGCGCTTCGATGCGCGGACGATCTTCCCGACGACCTCGGACGCCATCGCGGCGGCGACGACGTTCTGTGAGGGTTGGGCCTATGTGATCGGCCACGGCCGCGATCACCTCGTGTGCCTCGACTGCGTGTGCGCCAGTGGGGCGGCAGGCGACTTCTGATGGTTGACCGCAGCGCCCCCTTCGGGTTCCCCGGCTACAGCGACGATGCGCCGCTGGATCTGGGGAGCCTCGGGGCGGCTGCTCGGCAGAGCGTGGTGGATCGCCTCGTGGGCGGCACCTTCGATGCCTGGGCGGATGCTGCGGCCCGGGTGGGTCATTGCGCGCACCCGATCCGGCTGGTCGGGTCCTCTCGTCGCGTCGACCGGGCCACGGGTGAGGTGCTGAGCAGCTATTCGTCTGCTCACGAGCCATTCGGCGTGACCTATGTGCGGTGCGGCAATCGGCGGGCGAGCGTGTGCCCGGCCTGCTCGCGGACCTATGCGCGGGACACCTTCGAGATGATCCGGGCCGGCGTGGTCGGGGGGCAAGAGCGTGCCGGAGGAGGTCAGCGGCAATCCGCTGGTCTTCCTGACGTTGACGGCTCCGTCCTTCGGTCCGGTGCACGCGGCGAAGGGAGGGCAGCGGTGCCGTCCTCGTGATGGGCACGGGGTGTGCGAGCACGGTCGTGCGGTGGCGTGCTGGCGGGCTCACGACGACGGTGACCTCGACGTGGGGACGCCGATCTGTTCGGACTGCTACGACTACGTCGGGCACGCGATCTGGCAGTGGTGGGCCCCGGAGTTGTGGCGGCGCTTCACGATCACAGCTCGTCGGGTCATCGCTCGCGCGCTGGGTGTGCCGGACTCTCGGCTGCGGGAGGTGGCGACCTTGCAGTACGCGAAGGTCGCGGAGTACCAGGCGCGGGGTGTCGTGCACTTCCATGCGTTGGTGCGCCTCGATGGCCCGAAGACGCCGGAGGGGTATGCGGCTGCGCCTGCGGCGGTCTCGGCTGGGGTACTGGCCGGCCTCCTCGAGGACGCGGTGGCGCGGGTCCACTTCGACGCTCCGTCGTGCGGTGGCCAGGGCGGCGGTCGGCTCCGGTTCGGCACTCAGGTCGATGCCCGGACGGTGACCGGCTCGCGGGGCGATGATCCGGACGCACCGCTCGTGGGTGAGCAGGTCGCCGGCTATCTGGCGAAGTACGCGACCAAGGCCGCATCGGACACGACCGATCCGCGAAGGGAGTCGGCCCACTACCGGCGCCTGCGGGCGACGTTGGATGACCTCGCGGACCAGCGGACGTCGGGCGATGACTACGAGCTGCTGGGCAAGTGGGTGCACATGCTCGGCTTCCGGGGGCACTTCTCCAGCAAGTCGCGCAAGTACTCGATCACGCTCGGTGCTTTGCGTCGGGCGCGGCAGCGGTGGCAGCGGATCGCCGCCGACTGCGCTCGTGAGGGGCGTGAGGTGCCGGTCCTCGACTTCGCGGACCTGATCTCTGATGACGAGGAGGAAACGACCCTCGTCGTGGGCTCCTGGAGCTACGCGGGCACCGGGTGGGACAACGACGGTGACACGGCGCTGGCTCTGGCGGCTGCGGACCGTGCTCGGGCCTACGACCAGTGGCGTGCCGAGAAGGCACGGGCGAACTGAGAAGACACGACAGACAAGGGAGAGAAGGGATTCAGATGTGCAATCGACATGACCCGCTGTGGACGGTGCAGGACGTCGCAACGTTTCTCGGGGTGCCCGTGGGGGCGCTCTACGACTGGCGGTGCCAGGGCGAGGGACCTCCGGCGTTGAAGATCGGTCGTCGCCTGCGCTACCGGGAGAGTGACGTCTTCGCGTGGCTCGACGAGCAGACGGCAGCGTGAGCCATGGGACGGCAGGGGCTGGCTCCGGGCGAGTGGGGCGCCATCTCGACGGTGCGCGTGGCCACGGACTCCGGAGCGACGTACAAGGCTCGGGCATGGTTCCGGGGCTTCGACGGTCGCAAGCGTCGGGTGGAGCGGTGGGGGTCGTCGCAGGCGGCGGCTCAACGGGCACTGACGACGGCCCTGGAGGATGCCGCCACGACCGGCGTCGGTGGGCTGACGGCTCGCGACACCTTGGACGAGGCGGTGCGGCAGTGGTTGGCCGACCTCGACCAGCTCGTGCGGATGGGTGAGCGATCGCCGGGGACGGTGCAGACCTATCGCTACCAGTGGCAGCGTCACGTCTCCCCCGCGTTGGGCAACCTGCGGTTGGGTGAGGTGACGACGCCCATCGTGGACCGCTTCCTCGTGGACCTGCACGAGCGGGTCGGGTCGGCCACCTCGCGCACGTCGCGGGCGGTGATCTCCGGTGCGATGGGTCGGGCCGTGCGTGAGGGTGCGGTGCGGTTCAACCCGACTCGCGAGGTGCGTCGGCTCAGTGCCGGCCCTCGTCGTCGGCCGCGTGCGTTGACCGAGCAGGAGCGGGCGGCGTGGTTCCTGGCCGTGACCCGTGATCCTCGGGCCGTCGAGCACGACCTGCCGGACCTGTGCGCCTTCATGCTGGCGACGGGTCTGCGGATCGGTGAGGTCGTCGCGGTGCTGTGGTCGGAGATCGACCTGGAGGCCGGCACGGTCGCGGTGACCTCGACGCTGATCCGGGTGACGGGTCAGGGCTTGATCCGCAAGCCCACGAAGTCGGCGGCCGGGCAACGGCTCCTCCCCCTTCCTCAGTGGTGCGTGGCGATGCTGCGGCGGCGCGCTGAGGTCGGGGTCGGGCCGGAGGAGCCGGTCTTCGGCACGGTCGACGGTGGCTACCGGGAGCCGCGCACGGTGAGTCGGTGGCTCTACGAGGTCCGATTGGACAGTGACCTGGAGTGGGTGACCTCGCACGCCTGGCGCAAGACGACGGCGAGCATCCTCGACGGGTCCGGGGTCACGGCGCGGATCATCGCGGACCAGCTCGGCCACTCGCGGGTGTCGATGACGCAGGACGTCTACCTGGGACGCGGCGAGCAGGATCCTCGGGTGCTGGCGGCGCTCGAAGCGGCCGACCCACGACCCCCTTCGCCGGGCCAAAGTGGAGGCGAAAGTGGAGGCTTCGGCCTCCCGGAGGGTGGGGAGTGAGGTGTTTCCCTTGATTTCAGAGCTGGCGAAGGGACTCGAACCCTCAACCACCTGTTTACAAGACAGGTGCGCTACCAATTGCGCCACGCCAGCGGGCCCGGACGACGAAGACCGGGACCGCGGCATCGTAGCCCGCGGGCCCGGTCGTCACCGAGTCGTGGCGCCCGTCAGAGGACGTTGTTGTTGAGCCAGGACTGCAGGCGCGAGGTGGTCTGCGGGCCCCACTTGCCGTCGACGTCCGCGCCGACCTTGCGCTGCAGCGCCTTGGTCGTCTGCGGGCCGATGACGCCGTCGGGGGAGGCGCCGACCTTGCGCTGCAGGGCCTGCTTGTCCTGGGAGTCGAGGTAGCCGTTCATCGGGCGGCCGCCCCACTTCTCGATGCCGGCATTGGTCTTCGGGCCCTGGATGCCGTCGACGGCGAGCTTGCCACCGGTGGAGGTGGCCGGTGGGCGGGTCGTGTCGCGTGAGGGCCGCTCACCGCTGCCGTAGGGGTTGACGGCCAGGCCGTTGGCGACGGTCAGGCCCGCCTTGCGCGAGCACACCGGCCAGGCGCCGGGGCCCTGGACCTTGAGCACCTCCTGGGCGATCTCGATCTGCTGCGCGCGGGAGGCGCGGTCGGCGGTGTAGGCGTACTTCTGGCCGCCGAAGCCCTTCCACGTCTGGAAGGAGAACTGCAGGCCGCCGTAGTAGCCGTTGCCCGTGTTGATGCTCCAGTTGTTCGTCGACTCGCAGGCGGCGACCCGGTCCCAGACCGTGTCGGCGGCACCGGCGTTGGAGGCGACCACGAGGCCACCGGCCACGAGCGAGCCGGCGGCGGCGACGCCACCTGCGACGCGCAGGCGACGGCCGCGTCGGGAGGCCGGCTGATCCGGGAAGTCATTGGTGCTGAACATGTGGTGTCCTCATCTCGGCTGAGCACGGGCAGGGGTACCCCGCGCAGGTCCGAGAGCGACGCTAAGGACACTCCAGTCACACAGACAACACTCGTCACGTAAATACAGACCTGTAACTCAGGCACCTCGGACACCATCCACACCACGCCTCCGAAATGGTGGTGAGGCGCGAGCGGCGATGCCTGGGCCGCCCGGCGTCACGACCCCGGGCACGACGAAGGGGGGTCCGCACCGTTGGTGCGGACCCCCCTTCGCGGAGTGCTGCGTCACGCCTGACGGCGGGACGGGCTCAGCTCACTCAGCGACCGTTGAGGTAGGTCTGGAGGGCCTTGGTGGTCTGCGGACCCCAGATGCCGTCCTGGTCGGCGCCGACGACCTGCTGCAGGGCAGCGGTGGTCTTCGGGCCGATGACGCCGTCCTGGCCCGAGCCGACCTTGGCCTGGAGGGCCTTCACGTCGGTGGCGCTCAGGGCACCGTCCTGGGTGGCGCCGACCCACTTCTCGATGGCGGCGTTGGTCTTCGGGCCGCGGATGCCGTCGACCACGAGGGCGCCGGCGGCGGCCGGGGTGCGGACCTCGGAGCGCGAGGGCGCCTGCTGCTGCGGAGCCTGCTGCTGCGGGGCAGCCTGCGTCTTGGGGGCCTCGGCCTTCGGGGCCGGGGCGGTCGAGCCGGCGGAGGCGCCGCCGTTGGCCTTGGTCAGACCAGCCTTCTGCGAGCAGACGGGCCAGGCGCCGGGGCCCTGGGTCTGCAGGACCTTCTGCGCGATCTCGATCTGCTGCGACTTGGTGGCCTGGTGGGCGTTGGGGGCGTACTTGCCACCGCCGAAACCGTTCCAGGTCTGGTTGGTGAACTGCAGGCCGCCGTAGAAGCCGTTGCCCGTGTTGATGGACCAGTTGCCACCGCTCTCGCAGGCGGCGACGCGGTCCCAGACGGAGGAGTTCGTGGAGGCGGACGCGCTCTGGGCGGTCGCCATGGAGCCGACGGCCACCGAGGCCCCAGCCACGGCAACACCGGCGATGCGGCGGCGGGCGGGCGAGGTCTTCGCAGCCTGAGCGTGCTTCGGGGAGTAGAACATGGGGTGGTGATTCCTTCCACGAGGTTCAGGGGGCTTCGTGGTGAAGCTGCCAGAAGGTCTGGCGTCGGTCTCGGACTTCGCGAACGTTACCTTCCCGTGATCTAGCGAGTCAAACTTGTGACCTTCGGGGCGCGGCCCCGCCCCGCCAGCACCTCAGACGATGTCCCACCCGTCCTCGGCCCGCCGGTCGCCCTCCTGCTCGACGGTGGCCCGGCGGCGTTGTGCCACAGGCGCGTCGAAGGGAGCGGCCAGCCGGTCACCCAGGGTGTTGCCCGTCGCGATCGCCATGATGACGCCGAAGGCACCGAGCACGTTGAAGAGACCGGCCGTGGAGTTGGCGCCGTCGGCCACCGTGCCGGGGCTGCTCATGTGGTACAGACCGATGAAGATCCCGAGACCGGGGTAGAGGCCGAAGGACGCGGGGACCGAGATCGTGAGCGCCGGGGCGTCCATCCGCAGGGCGATGTAGCGGGCGAGGAAGCCGATGACGGCCGCAGCCAGCCCGGTCGACGTCACCCGGCCGATGCCGAGCGAGCTCAGCCCGACGGCGACCGCCACGCCGGAGACGCAGAGCAGGCTCGCGGGCAGGAGCATCCGGCGGCTGTCCTGGAGCGTGATGGCGCCGGTCAAGCCGATGACGACAGCGCCGATGATGACCATGGGCAGCGGGCCCGACGCCCAGGCGAGCTTGTCGAGCGGCGGCGGCGTGAGCTCGATGCCGAGGAGGCCACCGGCCTGCAGGCACAGCCCCAGGCCGGAGGCGACACCGACGATGAGCCCGAAGGTGTGGAGCATGACCGCGAAGAGGCGGGCCGTCCCGGTGACGGGGAAGCCGGAGAGGACGTCCTCCATCGCCGAGATCAGCGTGCGCGAGGGCAGCAGGGCGACGATGCCACCGGCGACGATGAAGGCGAAGTCCGCCGGCGAGATCGGGATGATCCCGTAGGTGCCGAGCACGTAGGCGAAGAAGGCGATCAGCGTGGCCGTCGCGCCGCCGAGCGCCCCGAGGTAGAAGTCCGGCAGGCTCAGCCGGTCGACGAGGCCGGAGAGCAGGATCGTCACGCAGGCCGCAGCGGCGGCGACGAGCACACCGGGCAGGCTCGCCCCGAGCAGGAGGGCGACGCCACCGGCCACCCCGCCCTCGGCGAGCGTGACGAACCACCGCGACCACATGCGGGGGGCCCGGCTGATCTCGCGGAGCTGCGAGTCGGCCTGCTCGAGGTCGATGTCACCCGAGACGAGGTCGTCGACGAGCGCGTGGACCATCGCCAGCCGGGCGAAGTCGAGGCGGGGCTGCCGCACGACTCGCAGCCGCGAGATCGTCTGCCCCGACGGGGTGCGGCACTGCAGGTGCATCGACTGCATCGTCAGGTCGACGTCGAGGTCGTCGAGGCCGGCTGCCACACCGACGGCGATCGTCGCCGACTCGACACCCGCGGCACTCGAGCCCGAGCGCAGCATGATCTCGGCGACCCGCAGCGCGAGGTCCATCGCGTGCGCGGCGGCCCGCTCTTCGGCGACCGCCCTCGTGACACGGGGGTCGCGGTAGGGCGTGCCGCGCAGCGAGCCACGCAGCGGGATCGTCTCGGTCGGCTGCTCGCCGCGCAGGCTGGGTCGACGGCGCGGCTTGGGCTGCGGGTGCTGCGGGATGGCTCCGGTCTGGGGCTCGGTGCGACGTCCGGGCCGGCGCCGCGGGCCCTTGGCGGGCTCGGTGGGGTGGTGGGGGCGGCGGCGTCGTCATCGTGAGGGCAGCTGCTCCGGGGAGGGCATGGGCGACTGGACGTCAGGCCACCACGAGACCTCGAGGGCGCCGACGGCGAGCGCACCGAGCACGCCGACGGCGAAGACGACGAGGCAAGCGGTGATGACCACCCGCGCGACGGGGACTCCCGTCACGCTGCGCACGAGGCTGCGGCTGCCCCGGCGCAGGCTCGGGCCCCCGGGACCCCACCAGCCGATGAGCAGGGCGAGCAGAGCCGCGACGGCCAGGGGCACGGGCGCATCGAGCCGCACCCCTCGGCCGTCGACCGCGTCCTGCGCCACGGCGGTGACGACGAGGCCCGCGGCACCCACCGCGGCGGGCAGGAGCGCCGCCACGACTGTCGTGAGGGCGGCGCCGAGGAGGTGCAGGGGCGACGCGGCCAGGGCCGCGACGCCGTCGCTGCGACGACGTCCGTACCGGTGCCGTCGCCGCACGGTGGCCGTCATCGAGCGGTCGACGGTGCGCGCCAGCCAGGACCAGCCGATCGCCAGTGCGAAGCCTGCCCACGGCACGGCCGCGCCGAAGGCGACCGCGGCTGCGAGCAGCGCGGCGAGGACGTCGCTGCGCCGCGGGCGGCCGATGCGGSGACGGCACCGGTACGGACGTCGTCGCAGCGACGGCGTCGCGGCCCTGGCCGCGTCGCCCTGCACCTCCTCGGCGCCGCCCTCACGACCA
>NZ_ALWX01000010.1 GCF_000297495.1 Janibacter hoylei PVAS-1
GAGCGAGGCGAGGTCTCCTCGAGCCCCTCGACGAGGGTCGGTGCCGGTGGCTCTCGCGGATGGCGGCGGCGGCGCAGGGTGACGAGGTCCTTGAGGCGCTGGTTGGCCGGGGACGTGATGACGAGATCGGACATGGCGGATCAAGCATGCCCCACAATCGGTGGATGCCCCCGGACTACCGCGTCTCAGCTCGCCGCGTCGTCGTCGCACTGGGTGCGATGTCGCTCGCCATGCTGGTCGTCGCCGCGCTGGGTCGGTGGGTGCTCATCCCGGCCGACTGGGCCCGGGCGCTGGACGAAGGGGGCGTGGCCGCCGGCACCGACCTCGTCCTGTCGGCGCCATGGCTGGGTGACGTCGCCCGTGCGTGGTCGGCCCTCAGCGGGCCGTGGGTCGTGCACCCGCTCGTGGTCGTGGTCGCGGTGACGCTGTGGGTCCGTGGGCGGGTCGGGAGGTCGGTGCTCGTTGTGCCGGCGATCGGCCTCGTCGGGTGGGCACTCGGTGCGGTGTGCAAGGAGATCGTGCAGCGGGCCCGCCCGGAGGACGCGGTCGTCTCGTACGGCAGCTGGTCCTACCCGAGCGGGCACGCGACGAATGCCGCCCTCGGCGCGGTCCTGCTCATCGCCCTGCTGACCCTCGTGGCCACGGTCTGGATCCGCTGGGGCGCCACCCTGCTCGTCGTCGTCGCAACGGCGCTGACGGCCGCCGACCGGATCGTCCTCGGCGTCCACTACGTCAGCGACGTCGCCGCCGGGCTGGTCCTCGGGTCGGCCCTGGCGCTCGTCGGGCTGCGCTGCTTCCCCCCCTTCGTCCTGCCGCTGACCCGCCGCCCTCCGACTCCACATCTCCCTAGGGAAATCACCACCCTCAGTGCCATCTGCCGAGGGAAACACGACCCCACCTGCGCATTTCCCTATAGGGACTCCCCCTTCGCCGGGCAAGGGATGTGGGTCAGATGCGCTGGTGACGTGCGCGGGCGAAGCAGTACAGGCCGAAGGCCACGAGCCCCACCGCGACGACGGTCAGCAGCGCGGGACCGAAGGGCTCGTCGCGCAGGGACTTGAGCGCCCCGTCGAGTCCGTCGGCCTGCGAGGACTGGTGCCGCACCGCGGCGATGACGAAGAAGGCGCCGACGAGGGCGAGGACGGCTCCCTTCGCCGGGTAGCCGACGGCCCCGAGGGCCGTGGCGATGCGCCCGGGATGCTCCTCGAGGTCCTCGAGGAAGGTGCGGGCGACACCCTTGTACACGTGGTAGCCGCCCACGGCGATGACGGCGACGCCGACCCCGCCGACGAGCCACTGACCGGCGGGCTGCTGCATGAGCGTCGCGGTGACGTCCTGCGACGACTGCTCCGACGACGAGGAGGAGCCCGACCCGATGGCGAACTGCCCTGCGGTCCAGGCGATCGCGGCGTAGACGACGGCCTTGCCGACCGCCTTGGCCCGATCGGCTGCGCCGTCACCCGCGCCGGGGGTGACGGCCTCGGTGAGCTGCCACAGGACGAGGCCGGCGAGGGTCACGGTGATGACCCACATGAGCAGGGTGCCGGCAGGGTTGCTCGCGAGCGTGGCGAGCGCACCGGACTGATCCGCCTGCCCGCCTCCTCCCCAGCCGACGCGACCCGCGGTGTAGCCGAGGACGATGTGGAGCAGGCCGGAGGCGACGAAGCCGGCGCGCGCCAACGCCTCGAGTGCCGGGTGGTCACCCACCGTGCGTGCGGCGCGGCGGGCGTCGCCGAGATCAGGAGCAGAGGTCACCGGATCATGATGCCCGCCACCGGACGTGGTGGCGACTACCCGAGCGGACGAAGGGCGTGCGCCAACCCGTCCTCGTCGACGGACCCCGTGGTCTCGTCGGCGGCGGCCACCACCTCGGGCGGCGCGCCGCCCATGGCGACGCCACGGGCGGCCCACCGCAGCATCTCGAGGTCGTTGCGCTGGTCGCCGGCGGCGAAGGTGCGGTGCGGCTCGACCCCCAGCCGCCGTCGGACGAGCTCGAGGGCCGAGCCCTTGGAGACGCCTTCGGGCGCGAGGTCGAGCCAGGCGGTGTACCCGACGGCATAGCTCACCCCGTGCAGGCCGATGCGCTCGACGAGCTCGAGGAAGTCCTCGCTCGCCGCGTCGGGGTCGTGGAAGGTCACGCGTGTCGTCGGCCCGTCGACGAGCTGCTCGAAGGGGACGACCACCTGCTCGCCCTGGAGGACACCCTCCGGGTAGGGCCGGGCGACCTTGAAGCCGACCCCCACCTGCTCCACCGCGACGAGGATGTGCGGTGCGTGCCGCATGACGAGGGTGAGCGCCTCGCGGGGGTCGAAGGTCACGGTGTCGGCGATCCGGTAGCCCTGCGGCTCAGCGGGATCGAGCTCCAGGGTCACGGCGCCGTTGGAGCAGACGGCCCAGCCGTGGGAGAGGCCGAGCAGCTCGAGCACGGGGGTCGTGGCGACGACGGACCGGCCCGTCGAGATGACGATGTGGTGCCCGGCGTCGGCGACCGCCCGGATCGCGTCGCGCGTGGCCGGGCGCAGCTCGCCGGCGTGGGTGAGGATCGTGCCGTCGACATCCAGGGCGACGAGGTGGGGCTCCATGGGTGGAACGCTACCCGCCGACTTTGCGACACGTGGCGGCCGCAGAGGAGACCCGGCGCGCTGCCGAAGTCCCTCGTCGTCGCGTGGTCGCGTGGTCGTTCTCGACTTCGGCTTGATGCTGCGCCGGGCCTCCTCTGCGTCCGCGCCTGGCTCAGCCGCGGGCGGCGCCGAGCTTCCAGTAACCGGAAAAGGTGATCGAGCGCTTGTCCATCCCGACCTCCTGCACGAGGTGACGGCGCAGGGAGGTCGCCAGCCCGGACTCGCCGCACACCCAGGCGTAGTCGAGGTCGCAGGTCGAGGCGGGGTCGGCCACGATCGCGGGGACGACGGCGCTGCCGGGGTCGCCGGCGCCGCGGACGTGCACCGTCACCGCGGCGGGGACGTCGAGTCCGTCGAGCACGTCGGCGGACGGCACCTCGACGTGCGCGTCGATGCCCTCACCGAGACCCGGCAGGCCTCGACGGTCGCGCTCCTCGAGGATCGCGAGCAGGGCCGGCGCGGCCGTCTCGTCCGCGACGATGAGCTGACGTGCCTCGTCGAAGCTCGAGTACAGCGCACCCCCGGAGCGGAAGGCCGCCCGGTCGCCGACCTGCGCGGCCGTGGCCCACGCGGACCCGGGCCCGGAGTCGCCGTGGGTGACGATGTCGACGTCGAGCTCGGCGGTATCGCGGCGCAGCTCGCGCACCGTGTACCAGCGCAGCCCCGGCTGCTCGTTCTCGTCCATCTCGCTGATCGCCGCGCGCACGTTGGTCCGCTCGGGGTCGGGCAGGTGCAGCCGGCCGTCGGCGCCCGGCATGAGCAGGCCGAAGTACTCGTCCGGACCGAGGAGCCGGTACTCGGCGAGCTCGGGGGCCGTCAGGGTGATCCGGCGCATCACGGGGTTGAGGTCGACGACGCGCGCGACGGTGACCTCGAACTGCGACTCCTCCGGGCGCTCGGCGTAGTCGGCCATCGTGCGGCGGGCGTATGCGCGAGCGGCGCCGAGGACGACGCGGTCCTTGAGCTCGGCGATCTTCATGGCTCTCCTGAGGCCGGGTACAACGGGCTTAGGAGAGCCTAACCTGCAGCAGGCCGTTCCCCCCACACGGCCGGTTTCGCTTGCCCGGACGGCGGGCGGCTCAAGCCAGGCCGAGCTCCTCCAGCCCGAAGACGTGGCGGTACTCCAGGCCGGCCTCGGCGAACTTCTCCGCGGCACCGGTCGCCCGGTCGGCGATCGTCGCGACGGCGACGACCTCGGCGCCTGCCTCGCGAGCGGCAGTGGCGGCCTCGAGCGGCGAGTTGCCGGTCGTCGAGGTGTCCTCGACGATGAGGACCCGTCGGCCCGCGATGGCCGGGCCCTCGATGCGCTGCTGGAGCCCGTGGGCCTTGCCTGCCTTGCGCACCACGAAGGCGTCCAGCCGCTCCCCCTTCGCCGCGGTGGCGTGGAGCATCGACGTGGCGACCGGGTCGGCGCCGAGGGTCAGGCCGCCGACGGCGTCGAAGTCGAGGTCCGCGACGAGGTCGAGCATGACGCGGCCCACGAGCGGGGAGGCCTCGCCGTCGAGGGTGATGCGGCGCAGGTCGACGTAGTAGTCGGCCTCGGCCCCGGAGGAGAGGGTCACGCGTCCGTGGACGATGGCCTTGTCCTTGACGATCTCGAGCAGGCGGGCGCGGTCGGCGGCGATGTCAGTCACGCCCGCAGTCTATGGACCAGGTCGGTGGCCTGCGTCGTGTGCCGGTGGCAGACCGTGTCAGGCATGGAGGCGCCGCACCTGAAGGAGGACGCGTCATGCGCGCATCCCGCCCTTCGCCCGCACGTGACGGAGGGCGAGCACACCCGGCTCATCGCCTGGGCCCACGAGCTGCGGGCGGTCCACGCCCGCCTGCGCGAGGCGCTCGACCTCGTGCGCACCGCCGGGGCGGACCCCGAGGCAGCACGGGACCTGCTGCTGTACTGCCGCGGGTTCTGCACGGCCCTGGCCCGCCACCACGAAGGGGAGGACCGTCACCTCTTCCCGGCAGTCGCCGCCGCGCACCCCGAGCTCGCCGAGACGCTGCGCAAGCTCACCCAGGACCACTCGATGATGAGTCACCTCATCGGCGGGCTGGAGGCGGCGCTCGACCGCGACGCTCCACCCGACGAGGTGTACTCCCACGTCGAGGGGCTCGGCGCGATCATGGAGTCGCAATTCGGCTTCGAGGAGAGGGCACTGCTCGAGGTCCTCGAGACGCTCGACCTCCCGACCGACCCCGCCGCCGTCCTCGGCCCGCTCTGAGCCCCCCTGCGCATTTCCCTAGGCAAATACGGTCACCCGTGGGCATTTCCCTAGGGAAATGCGACCTCCCCTTCGTATTTCCCTAGGGAAATGCGGTTCACCCGAGCGCAGGGCGAAGGGGAGGTCAGTCCGGCTTGCGGTGCAGCGCCGTGACGCGCGGGTTGCGCACGAGCGCCCGCGGGATGTGCCGCGCCAGGGCGACGACGGCCTTGTACTGCGCGCTGGGGATCGACACGACCCGCCCGCGCTCGGCGTCCGCGAGCGCCTGGCGCACGAGGTCGCTCGCGTCGAGCCAGAAGGGCCCGGACCGCGACCCCTTGTCGATCCCGGCGCGCTCGTGGAACTCGGTGCGCACGTAGCCGGGCAGCAGCGCCATGACCTGCACCCCGGTGCCGGCGAGCTGACCGGAGAGCGACTCGGTGAAGGTCGTGACGTAGGACTTCGCGGCGGCATAGGTGCCGCTCGCGGTGAGGCCGGCGACGGACGAGACGTTGATGACCTGCCCCCTCCCCCTGCCGACCATCGTCGTGGCGGCGGCGTGGCTGAGGACGAGCACCGCGCGCACCAGCACGTCGAGCAGCTGCTCCTCGGCCTCGACGGGGCTGTCGACGAAGCGCGAGCCCAGCGAGTAGCCGGCGTTGTTGACGAGCAGGTCGACCGGCCGGGCCGTGTCGCGCAGCCGCTCGGCGACCCGCTCGAGCTGCACCCGGTCGGACAGGTCGGCCGGCAGGACCTCGACGGCCACCCCGTGCCGCCCCGAGAGCTCGCCGGCCACCGCCGCCAACCGGGCCTCGTCGCGGGCGACGAGGACGAGGTCGACCCCCTTCGCCGCGAGCTGCTCGGCGAACTGCCGTCCGATGCCGGCGGTGGCGCCGGTGACCAGTGCCGTGCTCATGCGCCCAGCACCCGGTCGAAGAGCTCGCGCAGCTCGCGCCAGTGGCGGTCCTCGCCCGCCTGCTGGTGGCTCGAGGTGTCGGTCATCGTGTATCCGTGCGGGGCGTCCGGGTAGACAGCGGTCGTCGCGGTCAGCCCGTGCTCGGTCAGCGTGCGGTCGAGCAGCTCGATGCTCTCGGGCGGCATGGACCGGTCCTTGTCGGCGTGCCCGTAGACGAAGGCCGCGCGGGCGCTGCCGAGCGACAGGTGCGGGCTGTCGGGCTGGTCGGAGGCGACCTGCGCGCCGTGGAACCCGCCGCACGCCGCGATGCTCGGGTCGACGCACGCGGCGCGGGTCGCGTGCTTGGCGCCCATGCAGTAGCCCGTGGTCCCGATGGGGCCGTCGGCGACCCCGGGCAGCCCACGCAGCGCGGCGACGAAGGGAGCGACGTCGGCCTCGGTCCGCTCCTTGGTCAGCTCCGCCACCCGCGGGAAGCTCTGCTGCCCGTAGGCCGCCCGCTGCTCCGGGTCGGTGAGGTCCATGCCCGCCGGTGGCGACATCTCGGCGGCGCTGCCGAGCCGGTAGAAGGTGTTGGGCGCCAGCACGACGTAGCCCCACGAGGCGATGCGGTCGGCCATCTCCTCGATGCGCGGGCGCAGGCCGATCGCGTCCATCCACAGCAGGACGCCGGGGTGCGCCTGATCGTCGTCGGGTCGGGCCACGATCGCCTCGGCGGTGCCGTCGGCGGCCGGGATCTCGATGAAGGGACGCATGCTGCGCACGCTAACGACCCCCCTTCGCCGTGGCCAGCCCCACCTCCGGCTCAGTGGTGGCGACTCCGCCCGCCTCGGCGCTCGTTCACCTCGAGGCCGGCCCACAGGGCGGTCCCGAGGAAAACGCCGGGGAGGACGCCCCAGCTCTGGTCGGGAACGAAGAACCCCTGCCCACACCAACCACCACTGCCGCCCTGTCACCTGTGGTGGCTAGGGTGGCGCCCGTGCGCATCGCGACCTGGAACGTCAACTCCATCCGCTCTCGCGTCGACCGCGTCGAGGCCTGGCTGCAGCGCAGCGACGTCGACGTGCTCGCCATCCAGGAGACCAAGGCCAAGGAGGAGCAGTTCCCCTTCGACCGCTTCCGCGACCTCGGCTACGAGGTGGCCCACCACGGCCTCAACCAGTGGAACGGCGTGGCGATCCTCTCCCGGGTCGGCCTCGACGACGTGGCGATCGGCTTCGACGGCGACCCCGGCTTCGGCGATCCCGTGGCGCCCGAGGCGCGCTCGATCGGCGCGACGTGCGGTGGCGTGCGCGTGTGGTCGCTCTACGTGCCCAACGGCCGCACCCTCGACGACCCGCACATGGCCTACAAGCTGCAGTGGCTGGCCCGGCTGCGTGACCGCGCCGTCGAGTGGGCCGCCGACGGCACCCCCGTCGCCCTCTGCGGCGACTGGAACGTCGCGCCCCAGGACGAGGACGTGTGGTCGATGGAGTACTTCGCCGACAAGACGCACGTCTCCCCGCCGGAGCGGGCGGCCTTCAACGCCTTCCTCGAGTCCGGCTTCGTCGACGTCGTGCGCCCGTACGCCCCCGGACCGGGCACGTACACCTACTGGGACTACCAGCAGCTCGCCTTCCCCAAGCGGCGCGGCATGCGCATCGACTTCGTCCTCGGGTCGGCCTCCTTCGCCGAGCGGGTGAGCGGCGCGGCCATCGACCGCGAGGAGCGCAAGGGCAAGGGCGCCAGCGACCACGCGCCGGTCATCGTCGGTCTCGACGGCGACGACGGCGCGGCAGTGGACAAGACGGCCGAAGGGGGCGCCCCCCGGTGAGCACGACCGCCCCCGTGAGCACCGTGGTCGCCCCGGACGGCGCCCGCCTCGCGGTCCGCGAGCACGCGCCGCGGTCCGGGTCCGCTGAGGGCCCGACCCTCGTCCTCGCCCACGGCTGGTGCCTCGCCGCCGAGACCTGGGACCCGGTGGTCGCCGAGCTCCAGCGACGCCGCCCGCACCTGCGGGTCATCACGTACGACCAGCCCGGCCACGGCCGCTCGACGCCGGGCCGCTCGCGCTCGGTCTCGCTCCTCGACCTCGGCGCGGCCCTGCGCGAGGTCCTCGTCGAGTCGGCGCCGGACGGCGACGTCGTCCTCGGCGGGCACTCGATGGGCGGCATGACGGTCCTGGCCCTGGCGCAGATCGACCCCGAGCTCTTCCGCCGGCGCGTCCGCGGTGCCGCGCTCGTCGGCACCGCCGCCCATCTGGGCCGACGCCGGCCGGTCCCCGGCGAGGGACTGGCCATGGCGCTCCTCGGGCGGCTGCCGGCGTCCGCCCGGGGCCTGCCGACGACGCCACGGCTCACGGCGGCCAACCTCTTCGGCGACGACCCCGACCCGGTGGCGGTGCGCGCCACGGCGCGGCTCACGAGCAGCACGCGAGCCAATGTCGTCGCCGACTGGCACCGGGCGATCGGTGGGCTCGACTTCCGCGAGCACCTCGCCCCCTTCGCCGGGGTCCGCACGGCCGTCCTCACCGGCTCCCGCGACCGGCTCACCCCCGTCTCGGCGGGTCGGCGCCTGGCCGCCGGCATCCCGGGCGCGGACTTCTGGTCCGTCACCGGCGTCGGCCACATGATCACCTACGAGGCACCCGGCCTCGTCGCGGACAAGATCGAGCTACTCCTCGACGCCGAGCCCGCGAGCCAGCGAGCCTGACCCCTCACGACGCCTGATCCCGAGGCAGGCGAGGGCGAGCAGAGCACCGACGAAGGCGGCCCCAGCCGCCCCGACGAAGACGGTGTGCACCTGCAGCAGCGCCGCGTCGAGCAGCGCCTGCCCGCTCGTCTGCTGCTCCCGGGGCAGGGCGTCGACGGCCTCGTAGTACCGGTGCAGCCCGATGCCGGTGAGCAGCGCGAGGCCGACGACCATCCCGACCATCCGGGCGACGACGACGAGGCTGCTCGCCGTGCCGTGGGCGTGCTGCGGCGCGTCGGCGAGGGCCGCGTCGTTGACCGGCGCCAGAGCCATGCCGAGGCCGAGCCCGACGAGCGCGAGCGTGATCGTCGAGCTCACCTCGGCGAGCGAGCCGCGGTCCCAGCCGGACATCACGAGCAGGCCGGACGCCGCGAGGAGCAGCCCGATCCCGGCCGAGAGGCCGTCTCCGACCCAGCGCAGGACCCACCCGCCGAGGAGTGCGCCGACGGGCACGGCGACGAGGAACTTCACCAGCTCCATCGCCGCGTCGGTCTGCGACCCGGAGGTGGTGAGCCGTGAAAACAGGGGCACGTCGACGACCACGGCGACGAGCGCGACCCCGACGAGCAGCGACACGAGGAGCGCCCAGCCCGTGCGACCGCGCACCGTGCCGCGCGGCACGAGCGGGGAGGCCGCGGTGCGGTGCCGCCACACGTAGGCGAGCGCGGTGACGACCGCCACGGGCAGCAGGGCGTAGCCGAGCGGCCCGACGACCTCGGTCTCGGGGTCGGCGGAGCTGAAGGTCAGCACGACGCACCCGAGCGTCGTGCCGAGCAGCAGCGCTCCGGGCAGGTCGCTCTCCCGCAGCGGCGGCCACCACCGGCGGGCCGTCAGCACGACGAGGGCCAGGGCGAGCCCCAGGGTCACCAGGCCGATGGGTGTGAGCAGCCGGCTCGTCCCGACGACGGGGACGAAGGGCAGGCCGAGGTAGACGTCGGTGGCGAGTGCGGCAGGCGCCGCGAGGGTCAACCACAGCAGGCCGACGGTGACGACGCCGAGCACCGTGGTCACCAGCCGAGGACGAAGGGGGCGGCCCTCCCCGCTGTCCCCCCGATCCCTGAGGAGGCCGTCCGCGGCCGTCTCCCCCCGATCCCTGAGGAGGCCGTCCGCGGCCGTCTCGAAGGGACGCGTCGCGACCGCGATGGCCACCCACAGGAGCACCCCGAGCACGACGTTGAGCCAGAAGATCGCCCGCCAGTCGGCGACGACGAGCACCGCGGCACCGAGCAGTGGCCCGAGCACCGACCCGAGCTCCTGGACCGCGCCGACGACGCCGAGGGGCATGCCGCGGCGGCCGGGCGGCCACAGGTCGGCGACGAGGGCGAGCGTGGCCGGGACGAGACCGCCCCCGCCGACGCCCTGGACGACACGCCCCGCGACGAGCACGTCGAGGTCGACGGCGAGCGCGGTGATGCCGGAGCCGATGACGAAGACGACGAGGCACCCGAGGAGGATCCGCGAGCGCGGGACGAGGTCGGCGAGCCGGCCGATGAGCGGGAGCACGGCGATGTAGCCGAGGAGGAAGCCGGAGATGATCGGCGCGGCGCGCTGCAGGTTGTCCAGCCCCAGCCCGACGCCGCTCATCATGTCGGTGAGCGCGAGGACGACGACGTAGGTGTCGGCGGCCGCGAGAGCGACGGCGGTCGAGGCGAGCGTGAGCAGGGTCCGGGGGTTGGCCCCGGTCAGGCCGGCCACGTCAGGAGGACGGCTCGTCGATCTGCACGCTCTTGCCGTAGTCCTTGAGGGTGAGCGTGAAGGTCGTCTCGGTCTCCTTGTAGAAGTCCCCGGTGATCTTCACCGAGCGCAGCTGCCCGCTGTCGGGCTCGATGCCGTAGGTGACGTCGAAGGTCTCCCGCCCCTCGCCGAGGTTGAATAGGCGCGTAATGTCCTCCTTGGGGATCGTCCCCGTGTACTCCTGCAGCACCGTGTCGCCGGATCGGGTGCGCTCCCCGGCCGTGGCGTCGGAGGTGTGGGCGAGGATCTGGTCGACGCCGCTGCCGGTGCGGAAGAACTCGGCGGGGTTGGGCGCGCCGAGGTCGGCCATGTCGACGGGGTTGAAGTCCTTGGTGAAGAAGGACATCCACGTCTTGTCGTCGACGGCGATGATCTCGACGCCCGCGGAGTTGCCGTCGATGACGCCGGTGACCTGACCCTGGAACTTCGGGGTGGTCTTGTCGACGATGCCGGAGCCGGTGGCCGCGGAGACGCCGTTGCGCCCCTTGGGTATCGCCGACTGCTTGAGGTCGAAGCCGACCGAGCCGGCGTCGACGAAGGTCGTGCGGGCGGTCTCGAGGGCCTCGGGCGGCGGGGCCGCATCCTCGAAGGCCGAGCACCCCGCGACGAGCGTCAGGGCGAGGGGCACGGCGGCAAGCACGGATCGACGTCGCATGTCGGCCAACCTAACCCGCTGGGTACCGGTGGCGACACCACCGCGACCCAGCCCACACGATCGTGAGCTGGGCCGCGGTGGGGCCGGTCGGACCTCAGAAGTCCGAGCTGGCGGCGCGGCGGCGCCGCAGCAGACCCCAGACGACGCCGGCGGCGAGCAGGACGTAGAGGACGATCGTGATCGGCGAGCTGACGAGCACGAAGGGGTCGTTGCCCGAGTTGCCCATGGCGTCGCGCAGGTTGTACTCGGCGAGCGGGCCGAGGATGACACCGATGAGCACCGGCGCGATCGGCACGTCGTAGCGCCGCATCGCGAAGCCGAGCAGACCGAGGCCGAACATCAGCAGCAGGTCGGTCGTGCTCGCCGCCGTCGCGTAGACGCCGAAGGAGGCGAGCAGGCTGATGCCGGCGTAGAGGTAGGCCTTGGGCAGCTTGAGCAGCTGGGCCCACATCGGCGCGAGCGGCAGGTTGAGGATGAGCAGGGCGACCATGCCGATGAAGAGGCTCGCGAGCAGCGCCCACACGATGTCGGCATTGCGCTCGAAGAGCAGCGGCCCCGGCTGCATGCCGTACTGCCGGAAGGCGATGAGCATGACCGCTGCCGTCGCCGATGTCGGCAGGCCGAGCGCGAGCAGCGCGCCCATGGCGGTGCCGGCCGTCGCATTGCCCGCGGCCTCGGGGCCGGCGACACCCTGGATCGAGCCGTTGCCGAAGGTCGGCTCCGCCCGGCGACGGTCGAGGGCCCGCTCGGTGCCGTAGGAGAGGAAGGTCGGCACCTCGGCGCCACCGACGGGGATGACGCCGAAGGGGACGCCGAAGCCGGTGCCGCGCAGCCAGGCCGGCAGCGCCTGGCGGAACTCCGCGCGGGAGAGGAAGGGCCTGCCCTTCGTCGGGAGCAGCTTGGCCTCGTCGGACCGGCCGATGCGGGAGGCCTGGTGGAAGACCTCGCCGAGCGCGAGGAGGGCGACGGTGAGCACGACGATGTCGATGCCGTCGAAGAGGGTCCGCAGGCCGAAGGTGAAGCGCTCCGTCCCCGTCGGCTGGTCGATGCCCACCATGGCGATGGCCAGGCCGATCGCCAGCGCGGCAAGGCCGCGGATCGCCGAGTCGGAGACGACGGTCGCGATGGCGACGAAGGCGAAGACGGCGAGGGCGAAGTACTCGGCGGGGCCGAACTTCACGGCGGCGTCCGCCAGTGCCGGCGCGAAGAAGACGACGATGAGCGTCGAGATGATGCCACCGATGAAGGCGCCGAGGGCCGCGGTGGCCAGGGCCTGCGGGGCCTGGCCCGACAGGGCCATCCGATGCCCTTCGAGCGATGACGCGATCGCGGTGCTGTTGCCCGGGGTGTTCATGAGGATGCCGGCGATGGAGTCACCGAAGAGGCCACCGAAGTAGATCGCCGAGAGCATCGCCAGCGCGGCGAGGGGGTCGAGGCTGGCCGTGAGCGGCAGGAGGAGGGCGACCGCCATGGCCGAGCCGAGGCCGGGCAGGACCCCGACGGCGGTGCCCATGAGGGCCCCGACGAAGACGAAGACGAGGTTTTCGGGCGTGAGGATGTCGCCGAAACCGTTGAGGAGGTTGGTGATCTGGTCCACGTCACATCACCCGAGGATCCCGGCCGGCACGTGGATGCCGAGGAAGCCGCTGAAGACGATCTGGATCGCGGAGGTCATCCCGACCCCGCCGAGCACCAGCCCGAGCGGGCTGCGGGCGCCGAGGCCGAAGCCGACGACGGCGAAGAGCAGCGACCCGGCGATGAGCCAGCCGAGCGGCTGGAGCAGGGCGACGAAGAGGAGCACCCCCGCGGCGACGATGAGCAGCGAGCGCCAGTTGCTGGCCTCGGGCTCCGGCGGCGCCAGGTCGAGGATCGCGTCGGCCTCGTCGCCCGGGTCGGCGGTGACGGTGACCGGGCGCGGGCGCAGCACCTCGACGGTCATGAGCGTCGCGACGACGAAGCAGAGGACCGCGACGATCCACGGGAAGGCCTTGGGCCCGAAGAGCCCGCCGTCACCGGCGACGCGCATGCCGAGGATGCCGGCGACGAGGAAGACCCCGACGGCGGCGACGACGGCCGGGATGATCAGGGCCCCGAGGTCGACCTTGGGGCGGACGGTGGCAGTGGTGGTGTCGGGCGCGGCATTCATACCAGCCCCAGCTCCTTCATCAGCTCGTTGATGCGCTTTTGCTCGCTCGCGACGAAGTCCTCGAACTCCTCGCCCTCGGCGGGGTTGACGACCCACCGGTTGGTCTCCACGGCCTCGCCCCAGCTGTCGGTTGCGAACATCTCGTCGACGATGTCCTCGAGCTCACGACGCTGCGCGTCGCTGATGCCGGGAGGAGCGACGAGGCCGCGCCAGTTGACGAGGTCGACCTCCTCGTAGCCGAGCTCCTCCATCGTCGGGGTGTCGACCCCTTCGAGTCGCTCGGGGGCGACGACGGCCAGTGCCCGCAGGCGCCCGCCCTCGATGAGGTCACGGAAGTCGTTGTAGCCACTGATGCCGACGCCGACGGTGCCCTGGGCGGTCGAGGTGAGCGACTGGGTCAGCTCGCCCCCGCCGGAGTGCGGCGTGTAGTGCAGCTCCTCCGGGTCGATCCCGGCCGCCCGGGCCAGCTGCGCGGCGACGAGGTGGTCGATGCCACCGGCCGAGCCGCCGCCGATGGGCATGGCGCCGGGGTCCTTCTTCCACGCCTCGAGCAGGTCGTCGAGGGTCTTGAACTCGGAGTCCGCAGGCACCGCGATGACCTCGAAGTCCTCCGCGAGGCGGGCGATGACCGTCGTGTCCTCGAGGTCGCGCTGGCCACCGGCCTGGGTGATGCCCCCGAGCATGACGGTGCCGGTGACCATCATGGTCGAGCCGTCACCCTCCATGCCGATGAGCTGGCTCAGGCCGATGGTGCCGCCGGCACCGGGGACGTTGACGACGTTGACGGAGTTGACGATGCCGTCGCTGCGCAGCGCCTGCTGCGACTCGCGGGCGACGAGGTCCCAGCCACCACCGACGGCCGCCGGGGCGATGAGGGTGAGCTGGCTGCGGGCGCCGGCCCCTTGTGCGGAGCCACGCGCGTCCCGCACGGCGAAGACCGCGAGGACGATGACGGCGAGGATCCCGATGATGCGCATGACGTGGGCGCGGGCTACCACGGGTGAGACCACCTTCGTCGTTGAAGAGCCGGAGAGGCGGGGACAGGGGTCCCCCATGATGTCACCATTGCATGACCCACGTCACACACGGGGTGCCGCTCCAGTAGGTTGACGCCCATGATCATCGCCGTCGCGCACAGCCGCACCCCCGCCGGCCGGGCCGCACTCGACCTCGCCCTGCGCGAGTCGGTGCTCCGCGGAGCCGAGCTCGTCGTCCTGCACGTCGTCGACCGTGCGGAGAGCGCGACCAGCGAGGCCGAGGACGCGGTGCGCGCGTCGATCGCCGAGCACGTCCCCACGATCGAGGGCGCCGGTGACGTGCCCACCCGCATCGCGACCGCGGCCACCCGGGGCGACGTCGCCGAGGCGATCCTCGGGCTCGCGGCGGAGGCCTCGGCCGAGCTCCTCGTCATCGGGTCGCGCCGCCGCTCCCCCGTCGGCAAGCTCATCATGGGCTCGACCGTGCAGCGGGTCCTGCTCGACTCCCCCGTGCCCGTCCTCGTCACCCGGGGCTGACACCCCTCCCCCGCATTTCCCTAGGGAAATACGGCCCCCCGTGCGCATTTCCCTAGGGAAATACGGGCGACCAGAGCCGGCTCGTCGCCAGCCGAAGGGCGGGGAGGGACGCCGCCCGCAGCACCTGCCCCCGCAGGTGGCGGCGTCGGGCGAAGGCGCGGGGCGCTCCCTTCGTCCCGTGGCGGTGGACGAGGTCGGCGAGGGCGGCGGCGTCGGCGAGGGCTTCGTTGGCACCCCGCCCGAGGTTCGGGCCCATCGCGTGGGCGGCGTCGCCGATGAGCACGACCCCGTCGCCGACGGAGGTGCGCAGGGCGGGCGCGAGCAGCACCCGTTGTGCGTCGGCGGCGTCCCCCACGGCGGCCAGCACCTCTCCCACCCGCGGGTCCCAGTCGGCGAGCCGACCGCGCGCCAGCGCCACGACCTCGTCACGGTCGACCTCGGTGCTCCGGCGGTCACCGCGAACGGCCGCAAACCAGGCCGCCCCCTGCGGCCCCGGCGTCATGCCGAAGAGCCCGCCGCGGCCCCACCACTCCGTCGCCGTCGTCACCGGCGGACCGGGCAGGTGGCCGCGCAGCGCGACCCAGTCGGTGACGACCGGGGCCGACCCCGCCCAGGTGTGCTGGCGCACGGCCGAGCGCACCCCGTCGGCCCCGACGACGAGGTCCGCGCCGACCTCCGCAGCCAGTGCGCGGGGGTCGGTCACCTGCCGGGTCACCCGGGTGACCGACGGGGGGATCGCCGCCTCGAGGGCGGCGACGAGCTCGGGTCGCGGGACGAACCACAGCCGGGCCGTGTCCGTGGGGCGCAGGTCGTGCAGGGCCCGACCGTCGCAGCGGCGCAGCGCTCCACCCGTCACCGAGAGGGACGCGGCCCGCACCCGGTCGCCCACGCCGATCGCGTCCAGGGCTTCGCGCCCGCCGCGCCACATGGCCAGGACCGTGCCGGCACCGGCCCGCTCGGGCCGCTCCTCGACGAGGGTCACGTGGACCCGACGAGGGTCGAGGGCGACGGTCAGGGCCAGGCCGGCGATGCCGCCGCCGACCACGAGGACGTGTTCGCGAGCTCGCACGCCCCCAGCCTGCCAGCCCCGGGACGAAAAGGTAGTCCCCGGTGCCGGCAGCCCCTCACGGGGATCTGCCGGCGCCGGGGACTACCGCTTCAACACACAACCATCCAGCGCCCCTCAGCGAAGGGAGAGCCCGCCACCCTCCTCGTCGCGGTCGACGACGACGGTCGAGCCGTCACGCACGTCGCCGGAGAGCAGGGCGGTGGCCAGCCGGTCACCGATCTCGCGCTGCACGAGGCGACGCAGCGGGCGGGCGCCGTAGGCCGGGTCGTAGCCGGTCTCGGCGAGCCATTCGCGAGCCGCCGGAGTGACCTCGAGGTGGATCCGACGGTCGGCGAGCCGACTCGCGAGCTCGCGCACCTGCAGCTCGACGATGTGGCCGAGCTCGTCGCGGCTCAGCGCGTCGAAGATGACGATCTCGTCGAGCCGGTTGAGGAACTCCGGCTTGAAGGCTTGCCGCACGACGCCCATGACGGACTCACGGCGCGCCTCACCCTCGAGCAGGGGGTCGGTGAGGAACTGGCTGCCGAGGTTGGAGGTCATGACGAGGATGACATTGCGGAAGTCGACCGTGCGGCCCTGCCCGTCGGTCAGGCGCCCGTCGTCGAGGACCTGCAGGAGGATGTCGAAGGTCTCGGGGTGGGCCTTCTCGACCTCGTCGAGCAGGACGACGGAGTAGGGACGCCGGCGCACGGCCTCGGTGAGCTGGCCACCCTCCTCGTAGCCGACATAGCCGGGGGGCGCACCGATGAGGCGCGCGACCGCGTGCCGCTCGGCGTACTCCGACATGTCGATGCGCACCATCGCGCGCTCGTCATCGAAGAGGAAGTCGGCCAGCGACTTGGCCAGCTCGGTCTTGCCGACACCCGTCGGGCCGAGGAAGAGGAAGGACCCGGTCGGCCGGTTGGGGTCGGCGATGCCGGCCCGCGAGCGACGCACGGCGTCGGAGACCGCGCGCACGGCATCGGCCTGCCCGACGAGCCGGGAGCCGATGATCGACTCCATGCTCAGCAGCTTCTCCGTCTCGCCCTGCAGCAGGCGCCCGGCGGGGATGCCTGTCCACGCCGAGATGACCTCGGCGATGTCGTCGCTGCCGACCCGGTCCTTGACCATCGGCGAGCCCTCGCTCGCCTCGACCTCGGACTCCTGGGCCTGCGCGGCCGCCAGCTCCTGCTCGGCGGCGGGGATGTCGCCGTAGAGCAGCCGGGACGCGCTCTCGTAGTCACCCTCGCGCTGCAGCCGGTCAGCCTGCGTGCGCAGCTCGTCGACCCGCGCCTTGAGGTCACCGACCCGGTTGAGGCCGGACTTCTCCGCCTCCCAGCGCGCGGTGAGCGCGGCGAGCTCCTCGGACTTGTCGGCGAGGTCAGCGCGCAGCCGCTCGAGCCGGTCGACGGAGGCCGCATCCGACTCCTTGGACAGGTGCAGCTCCTCCATCTTCAGCCGGTCGACAGCGCGGCGCAGCTCGTCGATCTCGACGGGGCTGGAGTCGATCTCCATCCGCAGGCGCGACGCGGCCTCGTCGACGAGGTCGATCGCCTTGTCGGGCAGCTGCCGGCCGGTGATGTAGCGGTCCGACAGCGTGGCCGCCGCGACGAGCGCCGAGTCCTCGATCTCGACCTTGTGGTGCGCCTCGTAGCGCTCCTTGAGGCCGCGCAGGATGGCGATGGTGTCCTCGACGCTCGGCTCACCGACGAAGACCTGCTGGAAGCGCCGCTCCAGGGCCGGGTCCTTTTCGATGTGCTCGCGGAACTCGTCGAGCGTCGTCGCGCCGACGAGTCGCAGCTCGCCGCGGGCGAGCATCGGCTTGAGCATGTTGCCCGCATCCATGGCGCCCTCACCGGACGCGCCCGCACCGACGACGGTGTGCAGCTCGTCGATGAAGGTGACGATCTGCCCGTCGCTGGCCTTGATCTCCTCGAGCACGGCCTTGAGCCGCTCCTCGAACTCGCCGCGGTACTTCGCGCCGGCGACCATCGCGCCGAGGTCGAGGCTGACGAGCCGCTTGTCGCGCAGCGACTCAGGCACGTCACCGTCGACGATGCGCTGGGCCAGGCCCTCGACGACGGCGGTCTTGCCGACGCCGGGCTCGCCGATGAGCACGGGGTTGTTCTTCGTCCGGCGGGAGAGCACCTGGACGACGCGGCGGATCTCGGCGTCCCGCCCGATGACCGGGTCGAGCTTGCCGTCGCGGGCGGCCTGGGTCAGGTCGGTGCCGTACTGCTCGAGCGACTCGCCGCCCTCGGCGGGCGTCTCGGACGTCACCTTGCGCCCGGCGCGCAGCTCGTCGATCTTCGCCTCCATGTCGCGGGCGCCGCGGGACTCGACGGCCGCGAGGTGGCCCGTCTCGGCGAGCGCGAGCAGGAGCAGGTCGAGGGCGAGGTGCGTGTCCCCCTTCGCCCGCATGAGGGTGTCGGCCTGCTGGAGCACAGCGAGCAGGCTGCGCCCGAGCGTCGGGGAGGCCGCCGCACCGCTCGTGGTCGGCAACGAGCGCACGGCCGCATCGGCCTGCGCGAGGACGTGCCCGGCGCCGGTCCCGGCGGCCTGCAGGAGGGTGTCGCACTGCGGTGTGTCGAGCTGCACGAGGGCGCTGACGAGGTGCTCGGGCGTGACCTCGGGGTGCCCCTGGGTCTGGGCCGAACGCTGGGCCAGGGCGAGCGCCTCGGCCACCTTGGTGGTGGGCTGGAAGTCCATGGGTCTCCTCTATGGCTGGCGGATGATCTCTGTCTGGAACAACCTCCTCAGAGTTGAGTCTATTCCGCTCAACTCTGGCGCTCACCCCGTGCATGTGGCTGCGGTCAGCAGCTGGCCGTGATGTCGCTCAGCTCGTCACCGCTGGTCGTGCTCGACGACGTGGAGGAGGTCGTCGACGACGTCGTCGAAGTCGTCTTCTTCTTCGTCGACTTCTTCGGCTCCGGCTCCGGCGGGTTGATGGCCTCGTCGACCATCGTGTGGATCTTGTCGTAGTCCGGGCGGTTGACGTCGATGTTCTTGTTGGTCAGGGGCAGCGACTTGATGGTGCCGCCGTCCTGGATGCGCAGGACGAGTTCGGCCCAGGCCTTGAGGTCCTGCTGCGGGATGTCGACCGTCACGTTGTCCTGCAGGGTCTTGGCAAGAGCGGGGTAGCGCACGAGCATCGACGTCGGGTTGACCTGGTTGAGCAGCGCTCCGACCATGCAGCGCTGACGCCGCATCCGCGAGAAGTCACCGTCGGCGGAGTCGGCACGCGAGCGCGAGTACCAGAGGGCGTGGTAGCCGTCGAGCTCCTGCACCCCCGGCTCGATGTAGCCGGTGGTGCCGACGACGACACCCCCTTCGATCTTGCAGCCGATGCACACGCGCTCCTTGACGTCGACGGTCACGCCGCCCATCGCGTCGACGAGCTGGGTGAAGCCCTCGAGGTTGATGACGGTCGTGTAGTCGATGTGCAGCCCGAGGATCTCGGAGGCGGCGTCCTTGGTCGCGACGAGCCCCGGGTTGACGTCCGCCGGGAAGAGGTCGGCGTTGTCGCGCCCGAGCGTCCAGACGTACTCCATGAGGCACTGGTCGCCGCAGTTGAAGCCGTCGGGGTACTTCTGCTTGAGGGGGTTGCTGTCGGAGAAGGGGATGTTTTGCAGGTTGCGCGGGATGCCGAAGAGCACCGTCTCACCGGTCTGCGTGTCGACGCTCGCGACCATGAGCGAGTCGGGGCGGATGCCGTCGCGGTCGGCTCCGGCGTCCGAGCCGACGAGCATGATGTTGACCCGGTCGGTGCCGGCCCACGGGTCGTCGCCCTCGCCGGGAGCCGCGGCACCATCGGGCCGCAGGTCCTCGAAGACCGAGCCGATGAGCGAGCGCTGGATGACTGCATAGCGCACTGACTGCGCCGCGGGGGCGAAGACGAGGAGCGCCGCGAGCGCCGCGAAGACGACCATGGCGACCCGCGGCCGCCCGGAGGTGCCCTCGGGCAGGTTGTCGCGGGCAGTGGTGATGATGCCCCAGATCCACACGATCGCCCCGATGACGATGATCGGGATGAGCACCATGAGGGCCCGCCGGCTCACGCCGACCCCGATGATCGACGAGGTCACGCCCTTGGCCAGGGCCCAGCCGAGCACGAGGAGGATCGTCGCGACGAAGGCGGTCACGATGGTGATGCCCGTCCTCCGGCGGGTGCGGATGAGACCGAGCCCGGGGATGACCGTGCTCGCCGCGGTCAGCGTGTAGTACCGCCGGCTCTGGCGTGCCTTGCGCCGCGCGATGATGCCGCGCTCTCCGAGAGCACGCCGGCTCTCAGGGGTGGTGCTGTCGGACACGGGTGCCAACCTCCGCGTGATGGGGACCGCCGGGCTGCATGGCTGGTGCTCGGCATCCCTGGGCGCGCGTATTCACGACATCGTGACACAAAGGTGACCCGATCCAGCAATGCCGAAGGGGGGTCAGGCGCGCGTCGTCGGGTCCGGGTCGTACCAGCCGTCGTGCTCCTCGGCGAGTGCGGCGAAGCGCTCCCGCAGCCCCTGGGCCACCGCGGTCGACTCGTCGGCGACCATGTCCTCGCGCACGTGCACCGCCCACTCGTGGTCCTCGCTGTCGTCCTCGCCGGCGAGGGCCTCGCGCACGACCCGGACCTCGGTGAAGCCCTCGTCGCGCAGGTCCTCGGCGATGCGGTCGGCGTCGTCACGGTCGGGGAAGACCATCAGGTGCTCGGACATGCCACCAGCCTGTCACGCGTCGGGGGTGGACAACAGGTGCTGGGCGTGGTGTCGTCGGGGGATGGCACAGGAAAACAAGATCACTGTCCAGCGCACCATCGACGCGTCCGCCAAGGACATCTTCGAGGTATTGACCAATCCCGAGCGGCACGCGGAGCTCGACGGCTCCGGCTTCGTCCGCTCGGACGAGAAGACCGACCGCATCCAGGCCGTCGGCGAGGTCTTCACGATGAACATGTCCGGCGACCACATGGGCGGCGACTACCAGACCGACAACCACGTGACCGCCTTCGACCCCCACAAGATGGTCGGTTGGAAGACGGCTCCGGCCGGCACCGAGCCGCCCGGGTGGGAGTGGCTGTGGGAGCTGGAGCCGCAGGGTCCTGACAGCACCCTCGTCACGCACACCTACGACTGGAGCGGCGTCACCGACAAGGCGTTGCTCGAGAAGGTCGGCTTCCCGCTCGTCCAGGAGTCACAGCTCGAGGACACGCTCGGTCGCCTCGCGGCCGCGGTGAGCAGCTAGCGGGGGTCCCGTCCGGTGAGGCCGAGCGCCCGGTCCTGCCGCGAGGCGTCCGGACCGACGTGGACCGCTGGGCCGCACACCCCGTCACCGCGGATCGCGTCGCCGAAGCCGGCGATCGCCGCCTCGACCTCGTCGAGCTCGGCCTCGTTCAGCTCGACCGGCACCCCGGCGCTCGCGCCGATGTCCCACCGGTGGACGAGCAGGTCGAAGCCGTAGAAGCGGTCGAAGGCCGCGCCGATCGTCGTCGCGCCGAAGGGCGTCTCGTACGGCCGCTCGGCGAGGGTGTCGTCGGCGAGCTGGCGGGCGACGCCCTCGGCGTGCGTGCGCCAGGCGGTCGCCGGCCCGAGCGCGGCCACCGTCGGCGCCGGGTCGGGCAGGTCGGCGCCCGCCTTGAGCAGGAAGTCGCGCTGCGTGTCGATGAGGTGCTGGATGACGTCGAGTCCGCTCCACCCGTCGCACGGGCTGTCCCCGGCGAGGGCCTGCGGGTCGGTGGCGTCGATGAGCCGCATGAGCGGCGTGTGCTTGCGGTCGAAGACGGAGGCGGCGTCCTGGGGTCGAGGCATGGCGCCAGCCTGCCAGCCCCCACCGACATCGGCACGCGACGCCCTCCCCCTTCGTCGGTGAACTCCCGGCGGCGGGACGGCGAAGGGAGCCCCCGCCCCCTTGATCCGTGGGCAGGCCGCCACCAGCATGACGAAGGACATGAGCGGGCTCTTCGTCGCCGTCGGCGACTCCTTCACCGAGGGCGTGGGTGACCCCAACCTCCACTACCCCAACCAGGTGCGCGGGTGGGCCGACCGACTCGCGCGGCAGCTCGGGCGGGCGGACCCGACGTGGCGCTATGCCAACCTCGCGATCCGCAGCAAGTTCCTCGACCAGGTCGTCGACGACCAGCTGGACGCGGCCCTCGCGCTGCGGCCCACGCACATCTCCTTCTGCGCCGGGGGCAACGACCTGCTGTCCCTGCGCGCGGACGTCACCGGCATCGCGGAGCGCTACGAGCGCGCCCTCGTGCGGCTCGTCGGGTCGGGTGCCGAGGTCATCGTCTTCACGACCTTCGTGCCGCAGGCAACGGGGCTGCTCAAGCCGCTCACCAAGCGGGTGCACGCCTTCAACGCCGCGATCCGCGACCTTGCGTCGACCCACGACGCCACGCTCGTCGACCACGACCTGCTGCGCGAGTACGACGACAAGGCGCTGTGGTCGCTCGACCGGATCCACATGGCCCGGCCGGGCCACAAGCGGATGGCGGCCGTCGTCGCGGAGGCCCTCGGCGTGCCCCACACGCTCAAGCTCAGCGACCTCGTGACCGCCGACCAGCCCGGGTGGCGGCACTCCGTGCGCGTCGAGGCGGAGTTCGTCCGCGACGAGGTCGTCCCGCTCGTGCGGCGGCGGCTGCGGGGCGAGTACGAAGGGGACACGACCCGCCCGAAGTGGCCCGAGCCGATCCACCCGAGTGACGGGATGAAGCGGCTGGCCGCCGAGCAGGCAGCCGTCGAGCGACGGTTGCGGGAGTGGGGCGACCTGCTCGAGCGGGTCTGACGGCGCGAAGGGAGGCTCAGCGCGGCTGCCACACGACGAGCGCCTGCCCGCCGCTGCGGGGTCGCGGCCGCTGGCCGTGCCGCAGCGCGACGATGTCGCCCTGCGAGCCGACGGCGAAGAAGCGCCGGCCCTCGCCGAGCTGCTCGCGCGCGGCGTCCAACTCGTCGTCGAGCTCGGCGACCCGGGCGCGCAGGGCCTCGACCTGGTGCTCGAGGTCGAAGATCCGCTGGATCGCCGCGAGCGAGACGCCCTCCTCCTGGGAGAGGCGCTGCACCTCGCGCAGCCGGGTGACGTCGGCGGCGCTGTAGCGCCGACCGCCGCCGCGGGTGCGCGACGGGGTGACGAGCCCGATCCGGTCGTACTGGCGCAGCGTCTGCGCGTGCATGCCGGCGAGCTCGGCGGCGACGGAGATGACGAAGACGGGCGTGCGGTCGTCACTGCTCAGTCCTGAGATCCGGGCCATCGGGCCCACCTCCCTTCGTCATCTCCGTCGCCACCGGCTCGCCATCAGTGTCGTGGTCAGGCGCTCGCGGCGGCGACCAGCGCGGCGCGCGGGTCGTCGGTGCGAGCATCGCGCAGGACCTCGACGGCCTCGCGCTCGGCCTCGCTGAGATCGGTCGGCACGATGATCTGGACCTTGGCGAGCAGGTCGCCGGTGGCCCTCTTCGTCGCGATGCCGCGCCCCTTGAGCCGCAGGACGCGGCCGCTCGGGGTCCCCGGCGCGATCCTGACCTTGACCTGCGACCCGTCGAGGGTCGGCACGGCGACCGTGGCACCGAGGGCGGCCTCGGCGAAGGTCACCGGCAGGTCGAGGGTCAGGTTGTCGCCGTCGCGGCCGTAGACCGGGTGCTTGCCCACCGACACGGTGAGGATGAGGTCACCGCGGGGCCCGCCCTGATCGCCGTGACCTCCCTTGCCGCGCAGGCGGATCTTCTGGCCGTCCTTGACGCCGGCAGGGATCTTGGCGTTGACCTTTTCGCCGTTGACGCTCAGCGAGATCGTCCGCCCTTCGACGGCGTCGCGGAAGGACAGCTCGGTGCGGGCGGTGAGGTCCTGGCCCTTGACCGGGCCCCGCGGGGCGCGGAAGCCCGCACCCTGCCCGCCGAAGCCGGCGCCGCCACCCCCGCCGAACATCGACAGGATGTCCTCGAGGTCGGGCTCACCCGCCCCACCCCCGGCGAAGGGGGAGCCGCCGCCGGTGCTGTAGCGCACCCGCGAGCCGCCCCCCACCCCCGCCGAAGGCCGAGAAGATGTCCTCGAAGCCAGCGCCCCCACCCGGGCCGCCGGCGGTGAATCGCGCACCGCCGCCGGCCATCGAGCGGATGGCGTCGTACTCACGACGCTGCTCCGGGTCGGAGAGCACGGCATGCGCCTCGCCGACGTCCTTGAACTTCTGCTCGGCGGCGTCGTCCCCGGCATTGCGGTCGGGGTGGTACTGCTTGGCGAGCTTGCGGTAGGCCTTCTTGATGTCCGCGGTATCAGCGTCCTTGGCGACGCCCAGGACCGCGTAGAAGTCCTTGTCCAACCAGTCCTGACTGGCCATGTCTCCTCCTCTCGGTGGTGGTTACTGCGGGTCGGCGACCGCGACGCGGGCGGCGCGCAGGACGCGCTCGCCGGCGCGGTAGCCGGGCTGGAGCACGGTGACGACGGTCGTGGCCGTCGCGTCGCTCGGCAGCTCCGTGTCGGAGGCGTCCCACGCGCCGTGCATGAGGGCCTCGTGCACGTTGGGGTCGAAGGCCTCGCCCTTGACGCCCACGCGCTCCAGACCCTGCTTGGCGAGGACCTGCTCGAGCTTGTCGGCGATCGCCCGGAAGGGGCTGCCCTCCGGCAGGTCGCCGTGCTGCTCGGCGAGGTGGATCTCGTCGAGGACCGGCAGGAGCGACTCGAGCAGGTCGTGGACTGCGCGCTCCTTGTGCACCGGCAGGTCCCGGTCGACGCGCCGCTTGTAGTTGACGTACTCGGCCTGCAGGCGCAGGTAGTCGTCCTGGAGCTGGTCGGCGCGGGCCGTGTCGGGGTGGACCTCGGCGTCGCCGGCGGCCTCCCCGTCGCCCGGGGCCGGGGCGGCCCCGTCGGCCGGGGTGGCCGACTCGGGCGCAGCGTCAGCTGCAGCCTCGTCGACCACCTCGGCCTCGACGACCTGCTCCTCGGCCTCCGGGTTCGCCGCGTCGGCGGTCACCTCGGGCTCGATCGGCTGGTTGGGGTCGGTCACTTCTTCTCCTCGTCGTCGTCGACGACCTCTGCGTCGACGATGTCGTCGTCACCCTCGGGAGCGGGCTGCTCGGCGCCGGCGTCGCCGCCGGGGGCCGCGCCCTCGCCCTGCTCCGCGGAGGCCGCGTAGAGGGCGGCGCCCATCTTCTGCGACTCCTCGTTGAGGGTGTCGACCTTCTTGGTCAGCTCCTCGACGCTCACGCCGGACTCCGGCTTGAGGGCCTCCTTGAGGTCGGCGAGCGCGTCGTCGACAGGCTTGCGCTGCTCGTCGGTCAGCTTGTCACCGGACTCGCCGAGGAACTTCTCGGTCGAGTAGACGAGGTTTTCCGCGTTGTTGCGGGCCTCGGTCTCCTCGCGCCGGGCCTTGTCCTCATCGGCGTGGGCCTCGGCCTCCTTGACCATGCGCTCGATCTCCTCCTTCGACAGCGCAGAGCCGCCGGAGATGGTGATCTTCTGCTCCTGGCCGGTGCCCCGGTCCTTGGCCGTCACGTGGACGATGCCGTTGGCGTCGATGTCGAAGGTGACCTCGACCTGCGGCACGCCGCGCGGCGCCGGCGCGATGCCGGAGAGCTCGAAGGTGCCGAGGTTCTTGTTCTGCTGCGCGATCTCGCGCTCACCCTGGAAGACCTGGATCAGCACGGAGGGCTGGTTGTCCTCGGCGGTGGAAAAGACCTCGGAGCGCTTCGTCGGGATGGCGGTGTTGCGCTCGATGAGCTTGGTGAAGAGGCCACCCTTGGTCTCGATGCCGAGGGAGAGCGGCGTGACGTCGATGAGCAGGACGTCCTTGCGCTCGCCCTTGAGGACACCGGCCTGCAGGGCCGCGCCGAGCGCGACGACCTCGTCCGGGTTGACGCCCTTGTTGGGCTCCTTGCCACCGGTGAGCTGCTTGACGAGCTCGCTGACGGCCGGCATGCGGGTGGAGCCACCGACGAGGACGACGTGGTCGATGTCGGAGAGCTGGACGCCCGCGTCCTTGATGACGTTTTCGAAGGGGGTCTTGGTCCGGTCGAGCAGGTCCTTGGTCATCTGCTCGAAGTTCGCGCGGGAGAGCGACTCGTCGAGGTGGATGGGGCCGTTCTCGCCCATGGACAGGTACTGCAGGTTGATCGACGTGGTCGAGGAGGAGGAGAGCTCCTTCTTCGCCTGCTCCGCCGCGTCACGCAGACGCTGCATGGCGATCTTGTCGCCGGAGAGGTCGACGCCGGTGGTGTTCTTCACCTGCGTCAGCAGGTGCTTGACGATGCGCTCGTCCCAGTCGTCGCCACCGAGCTGGTTGTCACCGGAGGTCGCGCGGACCTGGATGGTGGAGAAGCCGTCCTCGGGGTCCTTGCCGACCTCGAGCAGGGAGACGTCGAAGGTGCCGCCACCGAGGTCGAAGACGAGGATGAGCTCGTCCTCCTTGCCCTTGTCGAGGCCGTAGGCCAGGGCGGCCGCGGTGGGCTCGTTGACGATGCGCAGGACGTTCAGGCCCGCGATCTCGCCGGCCTCCTTGGTGGCCTGGCGCTCGGCGTCGTCGAAGTAGGCGGGGACGGTGATGACCGCGTCGGTGACGTCCTCACCGAGGTAGGACTCGGCGTCGCGCTTGAGCTTCTGCAGCGTGCGGGCGCTGATCTCCTGGGCGGTGTACTTCTTGCCGTCGATGTCGTCGGTCGTCCAGTCGGTGCCCATGTGGCGCTTGACCGAGCGGATGGTGCGGTCGGCGTTGGTCACCGCCTGACGCTTGGCGATGTCGCCGACGAGGACCTCGCCGCCCTTGGAGAAGGCGACGACGGACGGGGTGGTGCGGCCACCCTCGGCGTTCGCGATGATCGTGGGCTCGCCACCCTCGAGGACGGCGACGGCAGAGTTGGTGGTTCCGAGGTCGATGCCAACGGCACGAGCCATGGGGCGCTCCTTTGTTCGGGTGGTCGAGGTGGTCACCCCGACGCGAGTTGAGTTGCTGTCGCTCAACTTAGGATCCCGTCCGCGGCTTGCGCAAATCCGTGACCCCAAAGTTGAGTTCACTTGGCTCAACTACGAGCGAAGGGAGGTTGTTCCCGGCCTCGCACATCCCCTTTCAGGCGGGGAGGAGGGGCTCGCCGGGCCGGGAAGGTCTGACCTGGCCGGGATATCCAGAACTGGCCGAGCAATTGCGCGGCCATGTCCGGCCTTCCCGGCCATCTGCAGGTTTCCCGGCCAGACCCCTGCCCTTCGAGACGTCGGCCGCAGGGCGGCCTCCTCCTCAGGACCCGGAGGCCGCCCCGCGCCGCCGGGACACCTACCGACCCGGCTGACGGCTCAGACCGCGACGTAGACGGTGTTGCTCGACACCCCGCCCGTGAGGAAGTTGTCGAAGGCGACGACGTGCGCCTCGACCTCGTCGAAGACCTGCTCGAGCAGCGCGCAGAAGTCGGCGTCCGGCGGGTCGTCGGACCACATGGCGAAGACGCCGCCGGGACGTAGGTGCGCGCGCAGCCGCTGCAGGCCGTCGACCGAGTAGAAGGGGGCGTGGTCGGGGTGGAGCAGGTGGTGCGGCGTGTGGTCGATGTCGAGCAGCACCGCGTCGTGCAGCCGGCCGGGCTCGTCCGGGTCGAAGCCCTCCTCGGACGCGGCGAGCTCGAAGAAGTTGCCGAGGAGCAGGCGCGTGCGCTCGTCGCGCACGACGGCGGGCGCGTCCGGCAGCAGCTCGCGCTCGTGCCAGTCGATGACCTCGGGCATGGCGTCGACGACGAGCACTGAGCTCACCCGCGGGTCCTCCAGCGCCGCCTTGGCGGTGCACCCGAGGCCCAGGCCGCCGACGACGACGTCGAGCTGCTCCCCCTTCGCCCTGGCCAGACCGAGGCGAGCCAGCTCGATCTCGGCAACGGTGAAGAGGCTCGACATGAGGAACTCGTCACCGAGCTTGACCTCGTAGACCTCGACCTTGAGCGTCGGCTCGATCCGCCGACGCAGGCTGATCTCACCTCTGGGGGTCTCGCTCCAAGCGAGCTCTTCGAAGCGGCGCATCCGCTCAGTCTGCCCCGACGCCCTTGGTGACAGCGCTGCGCGACCCCCGGGTCCTGAGGAGGCGGCCGCCTGCGGCCGACGTCTCGAAGGGCAGGGACCGGGAGAGCGACGACTGCTCCGAGGAGGAGTAGCGTCCTGCGGCGTGGACCAGGCCGCGCCGAGCGCGCATCTGCTCAACCGTCTCGTGGCGAACCCGGCCCGCACGGTCATGCTGGGCTTCGCGGCGACGATCGCGGTCGGGACGCTCGTGCTGATGACCCCCTTCGCGGCCGAGAGCCGGGAGCCGACCGACGCGCTGACCGCGCTCTTCACCGCCACCTCGGCCACCTGCGTCACCGGGCTCGTCACGGTCGACACCGGTGGCCACTGGTCGACCTTCGGTGAGCTGGTCATCCTCGCGCTCATCCAGATCGGCGGCCTCGGCGTCATGTCCGTGGCGACGCTGCTCGTCATGCTCATCGGCCGCAAGCTCTCGGCCCCCGCCGGTGTCCTCACCGTCGCGGAGGCCCGCTCGCTCGCCCAGCGCACGCCCGGGCAGGTGCTCGTCGGCGTCCTCCGCTTCACCCTCGCCGTCGAGCTCGTCTCCGCTGTGGTGCTCACCGTCCGGCTGCGGACGGCCTACCACGACGGGTGGGGCGAGGCGGTCTACTCGGGCGTCTTCCACTCGGTCTCGGCCTTCAACAACGCCGGCTTCGGCCTGCTGCCGGACAGTGCCGTCCAGTGGGCGCAGGACCCGTGGATGTGCGTGCCCCTCATGCTCTCGGTGATGATCGGCGGGCTCGGCTTCCCCGTGTGGTGGGAGCTCTTCCGTCACTGGCGCGAGCCCTACCGGCGGTGGACGATCCACGCGACGATCACCATCTGGGGCTCGGTCGTGCTGTGGGTCGTCGGCACCCTGCTCTTCGCCGTCGTCGAGTGGGACAACGAGGACACGCTCGGCCCGATGGGCACGGGCGGCAAGGTCCTCGCCGCCGCCTTCCAGTCCGTGGTCGCCCGCACGGCCGGCTTCAACAGCGTCGACATCGGGGCGCTCCGCCAGGAGAGCCTGCTGCTCCTCGACGGACTGATGTTCGTCGGCGGCGGCAGCGCCGGCACCGCCGGGGGCATCAAGGTCGCCACCTTCGCCGTCCTCGGTTTCGTCATCTGGGCCGAGCTGCGCGGCGAGCCGACCGTGCGCGTGCTCACCCGTCGCCTCTCCCCCGCCAACATGCGTCAGGCGCTCACCGTCGCCCTGCTCGGCACCGGCCTCGTCGCCACCGCGACCGGCGCGCTGCTCGTGCTCACCCCCTTCCGCCTCGACGTCGTGCTCTTCGAGGCGATCTCGGCCTTCGGCACCGTCGGCATGTCCACCGGCATCACCGCGGACATCCCGCCGGCCGGCCAGCTGATCCTCGTGGCGATGATGTTCCTCGGCCGCCTCGGCCCGATCACCCTCGGCGCCGCCCTGGCGCTGCGCAACCGACCTCGGCGCTACGAGGTCCCGGAGGAGAGGATCCTCGTTGGCTAGGTACGACGTCGCCGTCATCGGCCTCGGCCGGTTTGGCTCGGCGCTCGCGCTGCGCCTCGTCGAGGAGGGCCGGCGGGTCCTGGGTGTCGACGTGGACGAGGCAGCCGTCACCGCACTCGCCGACCAGGTCGACCACCTGGCGATCGCCGAGGCCCGCGACGAGGAGACCCTGCGGCAGCTCGACATCCGCCCGGACACGCTCGTCGTCCTCGGCATGACCCACGTCGCTGCCTCGCTGATGACCGCCACAGCCCTCAACGAGCTCGGCGTCCGCGAGATCTGGGCCAAGGCCGGCTCGCGGCAGCACGTCGAGGCGCTCACCCGCCTAGGGGTCAGCCGGATCATCCAGCCCGAGCGCGAGGCCGGGCTGGCGATGGCGTCGGAGATCCTGCGCCGCTGAGCCCTGACCTCAGCACGCACCCGGTGTCACGACACCCCGGCGGCCTCAGCCCGCTGGGGCGACGAGCACCCGCAGGGCCTCCGGCCGCACGGTGAAGCGCATCGGGGTCTGCCCGACGGGGTCGCCATCGGCGTACACGACGCGCCCTGCAGGAGAGGCGATCTCGATCTCCCGGCCCCGGTCGGCGCGGATGCCGACGCCGTCGATCTGCGTCCCGCGGAAGTACCGCGGCAGCAGGATGGGGAACTTCCACCGCGAGACGTTCTCGACAGTCGTCACGTCGAGCTCACCGTCGTCGAGCAGCGCCCCGGGGTTGACCTGCATGCCGGCGCCGTAGCGACCCGAGTTGCCGACCGCGATGCTCCACCCCTCGACCCGACGGGGCACCCCGTCGACACTCATGTCGATGTCGAAGGGACGGGTCTCGACGAGCGAGCGCGCCCCGCCGTACGCGTAGACGAGCGCACCCGGCACCCACGCCGGCGCGTCGTTGGCGTACTCGTTCGCCCGCGACTCGTAGCCCACCGTGGCCACTCCGAGGAAGGGCGTCTCCCCCGCCATCCCGACGTCGACCCGACGCTCCGTGGCGAAGGGGAGGCCGGCTGCGGCCTCGCGCAGGTCGAGCGACGCGCCAAGAGCCCGCATGAAGTCGCAGCCGCGGCCACCCGGCAGCGGCGCCACCACCGCCCCGGAGCGGATCGCGCCCTGCGCGACGCAGGCGACGAGACCGTCGCCGCCGAGAGCGACGAGCACCGGACCGTCGGGCGAGCCGGCGGCCCCGATCTCGCTCGCGTGCTCGGCGGAGCGGGTGATCTCGACGTCGACCGACCAGCCGTGGCCGCGCAGGATGTCGGCCGCGACCGGCACCATGGCCTCGGCCCTGCCGTTGCGGGCGGTGGGGTTGGCCACGATCAGGGCCTCGCGGACGGTCTCCTGACGGTGTGGCATGCCGTCATTGTGCCGGTCCATCCCCGCCATCGGCCGATCAGTCCGGCCAGCTCCACTCGAGTCCGTGCACCCCGGGCGCCGCCTCCGGCCGCACGAGGTGCACCCGGTCGCCGTGCTCGAGGGCGAGCTCGTGCGCCTGCAGGTCGGGCCCGTCGACGTGCGCCCGGTGGAAGGCCCGCACGTGCACGGGCAGGCAGGAGCGCTCGAAGGAGACCTCGGTGACGAGCAGGGCCGAGTCCTGCGCAGACCACCTGAAGTAGCCCTCTGACAGCACGGCATTGGCATCGCACCCCGGAGGGTCGCGACGAGGGTCGCCACGTCGTCGGGCAGGACGCTGCCCTGCCAGACGACGTGGGCATCGGCCCGCACGAGCAGCGGATGTTCCTGCCGTCGACCTCGTGGTGCGGCAGGCGGCACCCGGACACGGTCGAGGGCGTGTGCGAGCCCATGTCGTAGACCGGCGCTGCCTCCCCGTCGCCGACGATGATCGTCGAGTCGGCGTAGGAGTAGCCGAAGTTCAGCCTTCGGGTGACATCTGCGGCAGGTTGATGTCGAAGAGGCGGCGCCCCAGCCGCCTGCGCAGCAGCCTGCCGACGAGACCGGGCATCGCCGAGCGCCTCGGCCACTGGTGGTTCGCCGAGCCGTCGCTCACCCGCGCGGAGCTCGTCGGGCACTACGCGGACTTTCTCCCGGGCGGACTGGGCGGCTACGCCCGCGACTGAGTCGCACCTCCTCGACACCCGGTGTCGGAATACCTCAAGGGGGCATACAGTTGTCCTCGTCAGATACCCCCCACAGGTATGAGAGACGGACCCCCGATGAGCACCACCACCGAGTACCAGGTGACCGGCATGACCTGCGGCCACTGCGAGATGTCCGTCCGCGAGGAGGTCAGCGAGATCCCCGGCGCCGAGGTCGTCGAGGTGAGCTCCGCGACCGGCAAGCTCGTCGTCTCCGGTGACGTCGACGACGCGGCCGTCATCGCCGCAGTCACCGAGGCCGGCTACACGGCCACCAAGGCCTGAGGATGAACGCCCCGACCCGTCTCGGTCTCTTCGGTCTCGCCCTCGCGGTCGTCTTCGCGCTCGCCGCGGTCACGGCCCGCGCGGTCGTACCCGAGGAGACCGCGCGGGCCTGGGCGCAGGAGAGCACCACCCACGGCGGCGAGCACGCCTCCCCCAACGACGACGGCACCGGCGACGCCGCCGGTGACCACTCCGCCCACGACGACGCAGCCGCACCCGCGGGCCTGGCGCTCGAGCAGGACAACTACCGCCTCACCGGCGTCTCCGCCCCGACCGAGGTCGACGAGCGCGGCCGCCTCGAGCTGACGGTCACCGACGCCGACGGCGACCCGGTCACCGACTACTCCATCGAGCACGAGGAGGAGCTGCACCTGGTCGTCGTACGCAGCGACGGCCAGCACTTCCGCCACGTCCACCCGCAGCGCGCCGCCGACGGCACGTGGTCGCTGCCGTGGACCTGGCAGGCCGCCGGCACCTACCGCCTCTACGCCGACACCACCCCGGCCGACGCCGACGAAGGGGTGACCCTCACCTCCACCGTCGACGTCGCCGGTGACCTCACCCCCACCGGGTCGCAACCGACCCGGACCACGAGCGTCGCCGGCCTCGACGTCAGTATCGAGGGCGACCTCGTGCTCGGCGAGGAGTCGCGCCTCACCCTGCGGGTCGAGCGCGACGGCGAGCCCGTGACGACGATCGAGCCCTACCTCGGCGCCGCCGGCCACCTCGTCGCGCTGCGCGAGGGCGACCTGGCCTACCTCCACGTCCACCCCGAGGGCGAGGCGCCCACGGCCGCCGAGCCCGGCGGTCCCGAGATCGACTTCGTCACCACGGCCCCGACGCCCGGGCGCTACCTGCTCTACCTCGACGTCAAGGTCGACGGGCAGGTGCACACGGCGCCGCTCGTCGTCGACACCGCGGGCAGCAGCCCCGCGGGCAGCACCGCAACCCCCAGCACCTCGCACGGAGACACCGACCATGACCACTGAGACGGACCCGGTCACCACCTCGACCGTCGAGCTGCAGATCGGCGGCATGACCTGCGCGTCGTGCGCGGGCCGCATCGAGCGCAAGCTCAACAAGCTCGACGACGTCACCGCGAGCGTCAACTACGCGACCGAGAAGGCGACGGTCACCGCCCCCTTCGGCACCGACCCGCAGGACCTCATCACGGTCGTCGAGCAGACCGGCTACACCGCGACCCTGCCGGCGGCGGAACCCCCTTCGTCCGAGGAGGAGGCGCCGCAGGACCGTGAGCTGACCGCCCTGCGCCAGCGACTCATCGGCTCGGCCGTGCTCGCCGTCCCGGTCATCCTGCTGGCGATGGTCCCGGCCCTGCAGTTCGACTACTGGGGCTTCGCCTCGCTCGTGCTCGCGACGCCGGTCGTCTTCTGGGCCGGCTGGCCCTTCCACCGCGCGACGTGGACCAACCTGCGCCACGGGGCCGCGACGATGGACACGCTCATCTCCGTCGGCACGCTGTCGGCCTGGCTGTGGTCGGTCGTCGCGCTCTTCTTCGGCACCGCCGGCGACCGCGGGATGACGCACGCCTTCGAGCTGACGATCTCGCGCAGCGACGGCCTCGGCAGCATCTACCTCGAGGTCGCCGCCGGCGTCATCACCTTCATCCTCATGGGGCGCTACTTCGAGAAGCGGTCCAAGCGCCGCGCCGGCGACGCCCTGCGCGCGCTGCTCGAGCTCGGCGCCAAGGAGGTCGCCGTCCTGCGCGGTGGCACCGAGGTACGGATCCCGGTCGAGGAGCTGTCGGTCGGCGACGAGTTCGTCGTGCGGCCGGGTGAGAAGGTCGCGACCGACGGCGTCATCACCTCGGGCACGAGCGCGATCGACGCCTCGATGCTCACCGGCGAGTCCGTCCCGGTCGAGGTCGGCGAGGGCGATGCCGTGACCGGCGCGACGGTCAACGAGGGTGGCCGGCTGGTCGTGCGCGCCACCCGGGTCGGCTCCGACACCCAGCTGGCGCAGATGGCCCAACTCGTCGAGGACGCGCAGTCCGGCAAGGCCGAGGTCCAGCGCCTCGCCGACACGGTCTCGGGGGTGTTCGTCCCCGTCGCCATCGCGATCGCCGTCGCGACCCTCGGTGCCTGGCTCGGCGCCGGATTCCCCGTGAGCGCCGCCTTCACCGCGGCCGTCGCGGTCCTCATCATCGCCTGCCCGTGCGCGCTCGGTCTGGCGACGCCCACCGCCCTGCTCGTCGGCACGGGTCGCGGCGCGCAGATGGGCGTGCTCATCAAGGGCCCCGAGATCCTGGAGGCCACGCGCACGGTCGACACGATCGTCCTCGACAAGACCGGCACGGTCACGTCCGGTGCCATGGCCCTCGTCGACTCCGTCCCGGCGAAGGGGGTGGACCGCACCGATCTCCTCCGGCTGGCCGGGGCCCTCGAGCACGCGTCGGAGCACCCCATCGCCCAGGCCATCGCGAAGGGAGCCGCTGCCGAGGTCGGCGACCTGCCGGGCGTCGAGGGCTTCGACAACGTGCAGGGCCAGGGCGTCACCGGCGTCGTCGACGGACACGCGGTCGTCGCCGGCCGTGAGTCGCTGCTCGCCGACTGGGCCATGGCGCTCGACGGCGAGCTGGCCGCAGCCAAGGCGGCCGCCGAGGCCGAGGGGCGCACGGCGATCGCCGTCGGCTGGGACGGGCAGGCCCGTGGCGTGCTCGTCGTCTCCGACACGGTCAAGCCGACGAGCGCCGAGGCCATCGCCGGGCTGAAGAAGCTCGGCCTCACCCCCGTCCTGCTCACCGGGGACAACCGCGCGGTCGCCGAGCAGGTCGCCGCCGAGGTCGGCATCGACGAGGTCATCGCCGAGGTCATGCCCGCCGACAAGGTCGACGTCGTCACGCGCCTGCAGGGCGCGGGCAAGGTCGTCGCGATGGTCGGCGACGGGGTCAACGACGCACCCGCGCTCGCGCAGGCCGACCTCGGTCTGGCGATGGGCACGGGCACCGACGTGGCGATCGAGGCCGCCGACATCACCCTCGTGCGAGGGGACCTGCGGGCTGCGGTCGACGCGATCCGCCTCTCGCGCAAGACGCTCGGCACGATCAAGGCCAACCTCTTCTGGGCCTTCGCCTACAACACCGCGGCGATCCCGCTCGCGGCGCTCGGGCTGCTCAACCCGATGCTCGCCGGTGCCGCGATGGCCCTGTCCAGCGTCTTCGTCGTGAGCAACAGCCTGCGGCTGCGGGCCTTCCGCGCCAGCGCCTGAGCCCGGGTCCCACTTCGCCCTACGTCCCGGGTAGAGGTATCTGCGTCCGACTATCCGGTCGCGCCCACCTCCACCCAGAGGCCGATCTAGGGTGACGGACATGCCGAGTGCCCGCCGCAGCTTCACCCGTGCCGAGCTAGAGTCCTACCGCGACGCCGAGGTGCCCGATCTGCTGCCGGGCCCCGGCCAGGAGTTGCGGCTGCTCTTCGTCGGGATCAACCCCGGGCTGTGGACCGCGGCGACGCAGACCCACTTCGCGCACCCGGGCAACCGTTTCTACCCGGCGCTGCTGCGGGCGGGCGTCCTCACGCGGGCCGTCGACCCCGCCGCTGGCATGACCGACGAGGACCGCGAGCACCTGCGCGAGCGTGGCGTCGGCATCACCAACCTGGTCCGCCGGGCCACCGCCCGCGCCGACGAGCTCACGGCCGACGAGCTGCGCGAGGGCGGCGAGCGCCTGCTGGCCACCATCGCCCGCACCCGGCCGGCCGTCGTCGCCGTCGCGGGGATCACTGCCTACCGCCAGGCCTTCGGGGTGCGCAAGGCGCAGACGGGCGAGCAGCCCGAGCCCGTCGAGGGCGCCCGGCTGTGGGTCGTGCCCAACCCGAGCGGGCTCAACGCCCACGAGACGGTCGAGTCGCTGGCCGTCGCCTACGCCGAGCCCGCTCGCGCCGCCGACCTCCTCGACTGAGCAGCCCGCGTCGCGTCGTCCCGCAGCGGCCGGCCAGGTCACCAAGACCACGCTGGCCGAAGGTGAGCCCCGCCGACAGAGGCTTCACTCCAACGCCCCGATCCTCAATACGCCAGCCGCGCAGGCACTAGTCGACCTGCGAGCCCTCGCCGATGCGGCCATACCGGCCCTACGGGCATTCCCACCAGCGGGAGACGGCACCACGGCACGCCGCGTTATCGACGCACTGGGGAACCTTCCCGCGCCTCGACCACAGAGCACCCCGCTGACGCCCCGCCCAGAGATCACGACCCTGACCAAGTCCATGGCTCTCGCATCGGAGATGGTCACCTCCGCGCGGTACCGAGCCGACTTCACCGCCGAGCACGCCGCCACTGCTCTCTCCCGCATGACGACCGCCGTCGGTGCGGTCAGCCGCGTCGCGGCAGCCTCGGTCTCCCGTGCCGCTGACAGTCACGTCCGCCACAGGGAGCTGACGGCCATCGACGCCCTGACGAGGGCCTGCCGCCCCGCGCAGAACACGCCCCAGGGGCCGGTCCCAGGTCTCGTGCCGGCCCCCGGCACGCTCTCGGCCTCGATCGCCGACTGGGCCACGGCCACTCAGCGGGCGCTGGAGCCGCGGCAAGCCGACGCGCGCCTGATACACACCGTGCCCGGAGACCTGCAGTACCTCCACGCCGCGACCACCTTGGTTCTGGGCGCATCCACCCTCAGCGAAGACACACCACGGCTGGAAATCAAGGCCGCAGCCGACTCCCTGGCCGACGCCCAAGAAGCGTGGACCCAAGCAGCCCAAGCATGGCCACCACAGGTGGGAACCCAGCCAGCGGGACGCTCTGACTACGAGCAACTCGCGGCGACCCAGCGCCTGCACGAGAGCATCCGCCATCACCTGCGCGCGGGACGCGCCTGGGCGACCCCAGCCGACATCGCCACGCGTCTGGACGCCCCCTCGACGCTCCGAGCCATCGCCGACCTCAGCCCACAGATCGCCGCCACCGCCCGCAAGTACGCCGAGGTGACACGGTCCCTGGTCGAAGGGGGCCAGATCGCCATTCCGGCCCGAGCGATCACCGAGCGCGGCGAGCAGGGACTGCACCTCTTCGACGAGGTCAGGCGCGGCGCATGGGTCCCGCTGCCCGAATCGGACCCAATCGCCAAAAGGATCGTCCTGTCCGCCGACGCGGCCGGTCTCGCGTCCACCGACACGGAGATGCAGCTGCGCCACACCCGCACCGGAGACTTCCGCGATCTCAGCGCCAGCCCACCCCGCGCCGAGAGCAGACGCCCCACCCGTCGAGCGGACGAGCCACGCCGAGCGGTCCCCGACCAGCCCAGCACCACCCCGCGCATGTAGCCAGCGCTGTCGCAGCCCGCTGCAAGGCTCGACACATGGGACGCACACCGATCAGTGGCCACTACCGCAACGGGACGTGGGTATCGCCATATAGCCAGAACCGCCGCTCCGCAGCAGGAGGCGCGGCAGGCGTGCTCGCCGCGGGCCTCGTCGCCGGGCTGTGGTGGCACAACGGCACCCCGCCGCTTTCGCAACTGCGTGACGGGGCCGGCGAGACAACCCGCGCCACCGTGGTGCGAGTCATCGACGGTGACACGATCATCGCTCGTGACAGCAGCGGCAGCGACCTCGGCCGGGTGCGCGTCCTGGGAATGGATGCCCCGGAGATGGCGCGCGACGGACAGCCGGCCATGTGCGGTGCCCACGCCGCCAAGGACGAACTCGCCCGGCTGCTGCGAAGCGGCACCATCGACCTGGTCGCCGACCCCAAACAACCCGATACCGACCGCTACGGTCGCCTCCTGCGGTACGTCGAGGTCGGCACCACCGACGTCAGTGAGTCCCTCATCCGCGGCGGGCACGCACCCAACACCAGCCGCGCACGAAGTCACACCCGCTACGAGAAGTACGCGGCCGCCGAAGACGACGCTCAGCATCAACAGCGCGGCCTGTGGGGAACCTGTCTGTGAGCGCTACTGACGCCCTCCGTGACGCAATCGCCGGAGTGCGCGCGGCAGCGGACGACCCTGCCCTTCGATCGCGGTGGAGACTCGTGCGCACGCGAGCAGAGCGACGACAGCGCGCGCACGAGCAGTGGGCGCGAGATGTCGCCGGCTGCTACGACCGCGAGCTGGTCCTCGAGGCAGCCCAGCGAGTCGCGGGCCGCGACCAACCGCGGCGAGCGTGGCACCGGCCCGACGTCGCGGCCGTCCTCGAGGATCTGCGCCAGTTCGGTGGGTACCTCCCAGTCACGCTGGAGAGTGTGGCCAGCGCGATCTACTCCGACAGCACGCTCACCCTCGACGCAGGCGACCTGACCCTCATGCGCGAGCACGCCGCAGGACTTCCTCCAGAGATCACCGCAGCCATCGCGAGACGCTCCTACACCGCCAAGCCCGGCGTGCTCGGACCCACCGGATATGAGAACGACGAGGAGATCGTCGACGCCCTCAACGACCCGCGCAGCCGCCTGCCTCGTCCCGTCACCCTCTACCGCGGGGAGCACCACAGCGGTGCGCATCCCCAGTTCGCGCGCACCGTCACCCAGGCACGTCCCGGAGACCTCCTAACGCACCACCGTCGGCCCATCTCCGCCAGCATCGACCCCAGCATCGCCGCCAGCTCCGAATTCGCGCTAGGTGGCCACCTCACCGACGAACGAGGAGCCACCCCCGGAGGTTGGCTCCTCGCGATCACCACTGACCGCGCCCTCTACGCTGGCGACCGCGCACGACACAGCGGCGGTGACGACGGCCGGGCGACCTTCGAGAAAGAAGTCGTGGTCTACGCGCCCCGGCTCCGCGTCACCGGTCTACGAGAAGCGCTCGTGCGCAGCCCCCACGGGGCCCTCAAACGGCTGCTCGTGCTCGCCTGCACCCCAGACGCCGGCGACTCACCCCGCTAGCCGAGCCGTCGCCAGCAGGCCCACGACGACCTCGGCGATTCGCCGCGAATCACTCACGGCGTCGACGTGGACCGTGGGGTCACCGTCCTCGCTGTCATAGAGGCACAGCGCCAAGCGCTGGCCGCACAGGTCATCGTGCAGGTCACCGTCGCTGAACGGGTCGCACTCGTGGGTGATCAGCACGTGAGGATCGGTGGCTCCCGGCCGGGTCTGGACGCGAATAGCGCGGCAGTTGCCGCCCGTCCGATCCCACTGGACATGCAGCCCAGGGGCGGCGATCGCCGCCATGAGATCCGTGGCCGTGGCCGTGGCCGTGGTCGTGCGCGTGGCGGTCATCTGCTCCCCCGTGAGGTCGAGTACTGGGTGACTTCACCTCACTGTATACGTGTAGACATTCACTTGTCTACCCATATACATCTGGCGCGGTTGACGTCTACTTTCCGCGGGCCTTGCGGACTGTCATGCGGCTGACTCCAGCCCGCTCCGCAATGGAGACCTCGGTGTCCGACGCCGCGATCATCGCGCCGGTCAGCTCGGCTCGCACTGAATCCAGTGCCTCCAGGGCGGCCGCATGGCGCCGCGCGATCGCGTCGAAGGTGTCCGTTGCCGGCTCCTCGCTCCGCACGGCGTTCGCAGCAGTCCGCGCCAGCTCCTGGAGCCGCGCGTCGTCGGGATAGCGCCGGGCCACCAAGGCGGCGATCTCGGCCTCTGTCAGTGGCGTGGTGGCCAATGGCCACCTCCCTTCCTCGGAGCGTGTATAGCACTATACAAGTCCGCCAAGGCGTGCCTCGCATCTTCGGCCGCACGGTGTGTGTATACCGCTTTACATTCAGTGTATACCCCTATACACTTTGAAGTGTCAACCACACCCCATCAACGAGGCAGTCCTGCCGATGGCCCTTAGCCCGGGAGGTCAGGGTGCTCCTGTGGCCATGCCGAGCACCCTGACCGGAGGCGCGTCCTTAGCTCTTCGCCTGTCCCATCTCCCGAGAAGCGGCGTCCCGCTTCTTTGCGAAGTGGTGAGTGAGCACCGTCGTGAGGAGCACTTGGTCCACGTCCTGTGAAAAGGCCCAGGTGGCGATGTCGCGCGTCATGTCGGGCACGACGTAGTGAACGACGGCGACCGCGATGAGAGCCCATGCCGCGTGCAGTGCGGGTGTTGAAGAACAAGGAAGAGTCCCTTCCGCGTGACGGTGAGGGGCTGCGCCGAGCGCGTCCCTCACTCGGCGGTGGTCGAGCGGCGCGGATGGTGCCGAGATGGGTGATCCCGCCAATGGCTGACGGGGCCCCACTCTCCACGCCGCTGTGACCGGACAGCGGTGGTCGGCAGCCTGCCAGGAACTCCTTGACCTAGAAGGTGCCTGAGTAACCGAGCGCTCTTCGCGGTGTGTGCGGTGACGATAGGCAACGCGACTGGCTCCCAGGATGCCTTTGCGCCTCAGCGCCCGAGCGACAGGGAGATTGTGAAGCACGAACCCTTCCCCGGACCGGGGCTGGATGCGGTGAGTCCTCCGTGATGCGCGTCGATGATGGCCTTGCTGATGGTCAGGCCGATGCCAGATCCTCGTTGGTCGTTGGTGCGGGCCGAGTCCCCGCGGTAGAAGCGTTCGAATGCGTGCTGTACCTGCTCGGGGGTCATGCCGTCGCCGGTGTCGGTGACGGTGATGATGGCCTCACCGTCTTCACGGGTGGCCGTCAGGGTGACTGTTCCGCCTGCAGGGGTGTGCCGGTGTGCGTTGGTGAGGAGGTTGGTCATGACTTGGGCGAATCGGACGGGATCGACCAGGGTCTCGAGTCCTGTCGCCTGGTCAACGTCCAGGACCAGGTTGATGCCCTTCTCCGAGTAGCTGTCACGCATGTCCCCGTAGGCCGCCCACAACAAGTCGGCCACCTTGTGTCGCTGGATGTCGAGGACGAGGTGTCCTTCTTCGGCCGTGGAGACCTCGTTGATGTCCTCGGCCAGTCGCGCCAGCCGTTCCGTCTGGGCGGTCAACGCGAGACGAGAGTCATCACCCAGGGTCACCACGCCGTCGTGCAGTCCCTCGTGGTAGGCGCTCAAGGTCGCGATCGGCGTGCGAAGTTCGTGGGCGAGGTCGGAAAGCATCCGCCGTCGGGTGTCCTCGACTCCTTCCAAGCGGGCCGCCATCACGTTGAATGCTCCGGCGAGGGTCTCGAGCTCAGTCCCCGCACCGACATGAGGCACGCGGGTGGAGTAATGGCCACGGCTCAGTTCGCGCGCGGCATAGGTCATCTGCGCCAGCGGTTGGCGCAGCCGTCGGGCGAGGAACCAGGCCACCGCAGTCGCCCCAGTCAGAGAGATGAGCAGGCTCACGCCCAGGGCGATGAGCGAAGCGTCCCGAAAGGCCATCTCGATGTGGACCAGCTCGGGCGTGTTCTCCTGGTGCCCCGCTTGGAGGAGGTGGTCGTGGAAGATCGGGGGGCCGATAACGGCGGCGACGAGCCCGGCTGTCAGTGCTCCCGCAAGGAGTACCAGGATCTGGCCCGCCACTAATCGAGGCGCCAGACCCTTGGAGAGCTTGTTGACGCGCTTGTTCATCCAGGCCCCATCCGGTAACCGATGCCGCGCACCGTGGTGATGTAGCGAGCGAGATCGGGGTTGTCTCCGAGCTTGCGTCGCAGGTGAGCGATGTGGACGTCGACCAGGTGCTCGTCCCCGACCCAGCCGCCACCCCAGACCTCCTCGATGAGCTGCGTGCGGGAGAAGGCCATCGAGGGCCGTTGGGCCAAGGTCATCAGCAGATCCCGTTCGGTCGGTGTCAGCGGAACTGGTTCTCCCTTCAGGTGGACCTGCTGCCCGATTGGGTCGACCTGAAGGTCGCCGAATACCCATGGGGTTGCCGCAGCGCTGGAGTTGCCGGCGTTCCCGCCCCGTGGGCGACGCAGGACCGTCTGCACGCGTGCCACCAGCTCGCGCACGCTAAAGGGTTTGGTGACGTAGTCATCGGCGCCCACGGAGAGGCCGATCAGGGTGTCCACCTCGTCCGATCGGGCGGTCACGACGATGACGTAGCAGTCGCTGAAGGTGCGGATCTGGCGGCAGACCTCGATGCCGTCCAGACCGGGCAGTCCCAGGTCGAGGATCACCACGTCTGGGGACTGCTCTCGTACTGCTTCGACTCCGGCGACGCCGTTGTGCTCGACTGTGGTCTGGTACCCGCTGCGGGCGAGATAGGCGGCGATCATCTCTGCCAGCGTCTTCTCGTCCTCGATGATGAGCACCTTCGCCAACGGCTCGACAGGGGTTCGTGTGCTCACGACAGACAGTCTCACCCGAGGGCCGCACCACGGCCGACGTCAGCGGCGAATCGACGAGGATCTTCGTCAAACCTCAACGCGGCGACCACCAACCCATGACCTTCCCGCCGGAGCCTGTCTGCATGCCGGGAGGTCGGCTTCAAGAAGGAGTCTCCGATGATGTGGAATCACGGCTGCGACATGATGTGGCTGGGCATGGCCGCAGGCGTCCTCGCCTTCTGGGTGATCGTCGTGCTCGCCGTGCGCGCACTGTTCCCCGGCCAGAGAAGCACCGCCACAGGCCCTACCCGGACCGACGCGCTGACGCTTCTCGACGAAGGACTGGCCCGCGGTGACCTGAGCGTCGATGAGTACGAAAAGCGACGTCACCTGATCATTCATGGGCGCTGACGCGCGTCGGTACACCGACCCCTGGAGGGAACTATGGGCTCTATCACTCGCCGTGGCCTGCTGATCGGTGGCCTCGGTACCGCTGGCGCAGCGGGCTTGGGAACGTATGCCGCCACCAAAGGATCGGGTGCCAGCGCGCCGAAGGGGGCCTTCGGCGCTCCGACGCCGGTCTCACCTGACCCGGGCCAGACGGTGGTGACCAAGTCCTTGACCGCCAAGCCGATCACCCTCGATCTAGCGGGCCGCACCGTCTCGACCTGGGGATACGGCGACGCCGTGCCTGGTCCACTTCTGCGGGCCACCGCCGGCGACTTCCTGCGCGTCACCCTCGACAACCAACTTCCGGACGAGACCACCATCCACTGGCACGGTATTCGTCTGCGCAACCCGGCCGACGGCGTCCCCGGCATGACGCAGGACCCGGTGAAGCCGGAGACCTCCTACGTCTACGAATTCACAGCGCCCGACCCGGGCACGTACTTCTTCCACCCCCACGTCGGCGTCCAGCTCGACCGGGGACTGTACGCCCCGTTGATCATCGACGACCCGAACGAGCCAGGCGACTACGACACCGAGTGGGTCCTTGTCCTCGATGACTGGATCGACGGAACAGGCACCACGCCCGAGCAGGTCCTGGAGAAGCTCTTGGCCAACGACTCCGGATCCGGAGGCATGGGTGGCATGGACCACGGCGAGATGGATGGCATGAACCAAGGCGCCATGGACGAGGCCGAGCCGTGGGGCGACGCCGGAGACGTGACCTACCCGCACTTCCTGATCAACGGACGGCCGCCAGCGGACCCCGAGACGCTCAGAGCCAAGGCCGGGCAGAAGATTCGCCTGCGAATCATCAACGCCGCCTCCGACACCATCTTCACCGTTGCTCTCGGGGGGCACCGGATGACGATCACGCACAGCGATGGGTTCCCGGTCGAGCCGACCGAGACGGACGCGTTCTACATCGGGATGGGCGAACGTTATGACGCGATTGTCACCCTCGGCGACGGGGCCTTCCCCTTGGTGGCCAAGCCGGTCGGCAAGGCCAGCGGCGGTCAGGCCATGGCCCTGGTCCGCACCGGAAGCGGCGCCGCACCCGGCGGGGACGCCAACCCACGAGAACTCACTCGAGAAGTCCTCGTCGGCTCCGACCTGAGACCCGCCAGGCAGCCAAACTGCCCAGCAGGAGACCCGATGCAACCGCGCGGCTCACTCTCACCGGATCGATGCAGCCCTACGCATGGGGGATGAACGGAGCTCCGTTCGGCAAGAACGAGCCCCTGACCGTCCGGGCCGGGCAACGACTGCGGATCAACGCCACCAACATGACGATGATGACTCACCCGGTGCACGTGCACGGCCACACCTTTGCCCTGCCCTCCGGGCTCAGGAAGGACACTGTCCTCATGGCCCCCATGCAGTCTTTCGCCATCGACCTCGACGCCGACAACGAGGGCGACTGGATGATCCACTGCCACAACATCTACCACGCAGAGGGCGGCATGATGATCGCGTTGGAGTACATCGCATGAGGCCCCGTCGACGACGTGTCGCCCGAGGTATCGCTGTGGTGGCTGCGGTGGCGCTGCTGGCCGCGTGCTCTTCGACATCCGAGACCGGGACACCGCAGTCCACTGGCGGTGAGTCGTCCAGCCCAGCGGGAAGCGACGCGAGCCAACAGCCCGCACCCTTGATCCACGTTCATGGGATCGCTCGACATCCACGAACCGGCGACGTGCTGGTGGCGACCCATCAAGGTTTGTTCCAGCAGGTCGACGGCAAGCTCGTCCGCAACGGTCCTGCCATCGACCTGATGGGCTTCACCATCGGCGACGACGGCACTCTGTATGCCTCCGGCCACCCGGCACCGACCTCCCCCAGCCAGTAGGTCTCATCACGTCACAGGACACGGGCCGCACCTGGCAGGTCGCCTCACGCGGCGGGCGCTCGGACTTCCACGCTCTGACCGCCGGCCCAAACGGCGTCATCGGGTTCGACGGAACGCTTCGACACACCAGCGACAAAAGACCTGGGATACGCGGGACATTCCCTCACCGCCACGGGTGCTGGCCGCTTCCCCCACGTCCGGGACGGTCCTGGCCACCACAAGCGCTGGCCTGCTCATGAGCCAGGACGAGGGCACCACCTGGACCTCCCTCGCCCCACCAGAGGTCGCCGTCCTCGCCGCCTGGGCCGACGAAGAGACCATCGTCACCTCTTCAGCCGCGGGCAGACTGGCAACCAGCAGCGACGCCGGCCAGACCTGGACCCTCCACCCCAAGAGCATCGGGCCGGCCGAAGCGCTGTGGGCGGGCCGCACTAGTGACGGACAACTGGAGATCATCGCGTCCGTCAACGGGCGCGTGATCAGCACCACGGATGCAGGAAGGACCACCCAGACATTGGTCCAGTGAGTCGTCGTGCCTGTGCGACCAGGTCTCGGACTCCGCGGCGCCGATCCTCCACCGGCAGCGCGGTGGCCTTCATCCAACCTCAATACGATCGGGATCGAATCACCATTCCGCGACGTGAGGGTTGGTCCTGCCTCGAACATTCTGCGAAGGAGTCCCCGATGACCCGCCTTGGACGGCGCGCTGCTCACGTGGTCGCGACAACCCTCACCGCAGGCGCCCTGGCTGCCTGCTCCAGCGGCTCTGACGGATCCATGTCCGGGATGGACCACGACAAGACACCGATGAGCACCAGCGACACCTCCACGACGGCGGAGGGCCGGCAAGGCGACATCATGTTCGCCCAAATGATGATCCCTCACCACGAGCAGGCGATCGCGATGGCCGACCTCGCTCTTGACCCTTCAGCCAATGCCTCGGAGCAGGTCCGCGACTTCGCCAAGGACATCAAAGGCGCCCAAGGCCCCGAGATCCAGACGATGGAAGGTTGGCTCAAGGACTGGGACGCCCCCACCGCAAGCTCTTCCGGCGTGGACCACGGGTCCGGGATGATGACGCAGGATGAGATGTCCAAACTCGAGTCGGCCACTGGCGCCGAATTCGACAAGCAGTGGCTCACCCTCATGATCAAGCACCATCAAGGCGCTGTGACCATGGCAGAGCAAGTTCTCACCTCGACCGAGGACAACGCAGTCGAGAGGATGGCCAAAGCCATCGTCAAGACGCAGAAAGCCGAGATCACGGCCATGCAGCGCGAACTCTGAGCGCGGCATGCCCTTGACGAGCTCGGCCGGCCGGATCACGGGTGGCGCGCGACCCGCTCCCGGTAATCGGTCAGGTGAGCGAGGTGATCAACTCGCGGCAGGCCTGCTCGCACCGCCGGCACGCCTCGGCACAGATGCGACAGTGCTCATGCATCGAGGCATGCTCCTCACAGCTGTCACCGCACGACTTGCAGGCGGTCGCACAGGCCTCGAGGAAAGTGAAGCGCCCCAGGTTCTGCGCCGCTCCTATACGGGTTGCGGCTCTCGGATGAGGACCGCGTAGTGGGCTTGCTCGTACTCCACTGGGGTCATCATCCCAAGGGTGGAGTGCAGGCGCGTGTTGTTGTACCAGTCGACCCAGCCGGCGGTGGCGTACTCGACCTCGGCGAGGGTCCGGTAG
>NZ_ALWX01000011.1 GCF_000297495.1 Janibacter hoylei PVAS-1
CTTGGCAGTCTCAGTTCGAAGACGCTCCCGATCTTCCGTGACCTCGTCGACGCACTCGAAGAGAGCGACGTGCGGATCGTCGGAACCGTCGTCGACTCGAACGCGAACCCCTTCCACGGCAATACGGTCTGGGACGCGTACTCCGAGGTCGTGACGCAACTGGTCGTCGGGAACATCAACCGCAACGAGCTCGGCTGTGTCTTCGTGGACCGGATCACGACCCCACCGCAGGTGAACCTCGGCGACCTCATCAAGCGGCGACTCAACCACCGGCTGGATCAGCGTCCGATCGTGCTCGCAACCTCACTCAACTCGAAGTCATCTGACCTGCTCCAGGCCGCCGACCTCTGCGCCGGCGCGATCCGCGCACAGCGCATGCGGAGCACCGAGAAGCCTGAGAAGCTCCGCATCATCAACCAGCTTGCGCTCGCCTTCGGAGCAACGACCCTCGAGGACGCCCGCCTGCGACGACTGAACATTCAGACCATGAAGACCAAGGCAAGAAGGTGACGCACCCCACTTCCGGGAATCCCATACAGAGGGCTATCGTTGCCAGTACATCGGGTCAGAGCTTCGGGCTCACAACTCGGTGTTCGGCCAGAGCGCAAGGCTCACAGCCGATGACAGGAGACAGTAGGTCTCCCACGCACACGGCGGTTTGGGTGTCTCCCTAGCGGGGCAACAAGCCAGGCGGGGCACCCCATCACGGGGTGCCCCGTTCTCATGTCGTAGCGAGAAGGACCTCCGTCCGCTACAGCGACCGCCACGCGATCCCGGTCCGACTGAACGTGAACGCCCGGGCCAACTAGTACCTGACGACCTGCCCTCCAAGGTCCGCCTGCAGGCTCGCGGCGTCGTCAGAGTTGATGATCCAGTTCGGGCCGACGAGGAGCACTTCCTCGTCCGTGAGCGCCGGGTCTGCGTCCTCGTCGTCTGCGAACATCTCGCGTGTCTCTTTGGCCATCGCTTTGTGAATCTGGACCGACTCGTCCCGTGAAGACTCGGAGAGGTACGTCGTGAACACGTCCGAGTCCGAGCACCGTCCGGACTCTGCCGCGAGCTTGACGACGTTGTCCTGGACCCAAGATGGGCATGCGTACCCGGCTGCGATGGCAGCGTCCTTCAGTTCCGAGACGGTGCCCACGCTCCCCAGTTCCGTCGACGCAGCAACCGCATCCGTCGAGCCCCCGTCGCCCCCACAGCCGGCTAGGACCGCCACCCCCGCGGTTGCGATCGCGACCACTCCCCCAACACGCTTCATCCTGCCCGCCTCACCCTCGAGTCCCGAAGCCGCCGCAGCCGCGCGACGGTCACCGGATCGTGGCCCCACGCGGCCGGGTCGGTCAAGAGCCCGTTCACGATCTGCAGCGCCCGCACCTCAGTCAGCCCGAGCACCTTGTACGCCGCGACCCGCCGCCCACGCTGCTGGTCGTGCGGCCACCGCCGCCACACCTCGAGCAGCTGCTCCTCGAGCTCGCTCACGCCCCCACCTCCAGGGCGTTGATCCTGGCGACGATCACGGCCCGTTCCGCCGGGTGCAGGTGCCTGGCGTCGAGCCTCGCGCGCAGGGTGGGCTCGTCGACCCACAACTCGTCGGCAGCGGCCTCAAGGTCACCACGGGCCCACACGAGCGCGTCCGCGACATGATGCGGGTCCGGGAGGAGATACCGGGCTGCCGCGGCCGCGACCGCCGCCTCCGTGGCGTCGTCCTGGCATCCGTGGTCGCCGCGGCGCAGGTGCTCAAGCTCGTGCGCGAGGGTGCAGCGACGCTCGACCTGACCGAGCCGGCGGTCGAGCCAGATTCGCGCCTCACCGTCGCTGGCACCCCACACTCCGGGGCGAAGGTCGACGTGGTGCACGACGACGTGCGCGAGAGCGCGGAGGTCACGCCACGGGTGAGGCAGATGCATGCTCGAGATGCTGGCAGCCAGCGGTGACAGCCGTGGTGTCAGGCCTTGAGCCTTTCTCGGGGGGTGAAAGTGTTCCCGCCACCGCCATGCTGCGGCACATAGGGCGATGCAGGAGCAACGATCCCATCGTCGTTGTCCGGCCCCGCCCTCAAGTTCGACCAGCCCGGAGACCGGAAGGTCGTCACCATCTCCGGCCCGCCGCAGGCCCGCCAGGAGCGCGAGTACGACCCGCCGGTCACGCGGAGGCGATCTGACATGGACCGCTACTTCGACCCCGAGCTGCGAAGCGCAAGGTGGCGGCCGCTCGTGGTGAGCGCCTCCTGCACGGCGACGGCGGCCATGCGGTTGCCGCTCCACGCCTTGCCCCACAGCTGCGAAGCCTCGGTGAGGGCCTTCGCGCCCCCGACCGGCGTCGGCGTCTGGGTGCCGCGCAACATCGAGGCGATCCACCTCGCCAACGGCTGGAACAACGGTGTCGGCTACCACTTCATGGTTGACCAGGCCGGCACCATCTACGAGGGCCGCGGCTGGGACAACATCGGCGCCCACTCCCCGCCGCACAACACTGACGGCCTCGGCGTGTACGTCGCCATCGGCGGCGACCAGAAGCCCACCGACGCCGCGCTCGCCTCCGTGCGTGCCCTCTACGACGAGGCGTGCAAGAAGACCGGCCGCACCCTCTACAAGCGCTGGCACGGCTACGACTACGCGACCGCGTGCCCCGGCCCCCACCTCATCGCGTGGGTCAAGGCCGGGATGCCCGTCAAGAGCACCACCCCTGCAGCATCCACCCCGAAGAGAGACGAGTACGACATGGCTTCCCTTGACGACCTCCGCAAGATCGTCCGCGAGCACGCGGGCGCGCAGCTGACCGACAAGGTCACCCTCTCCCCCGGCACCGCCAAGGCCATCGGGTGGGGCGACCGGAAGAACCCGACCATGACCCTCGGCGGCATCCTGCAGAACTCCCTGCGCCTGTCCGCCGACGCTGCCGCCGGCATCACTCGCACCCGCGAGGAGTTGGCCGCCCTCGCCGACGAGATCGAGCGACAGTGACCCCCCGGCGCGCTCATCCTCACCCAGACCGACGCCCTCCACAGCCGCGACCGCGACGCTGCCCTCGCCCGCGCACTCGGCCTCTTCCTTTCCGGCTGCCTCATCCTCGCGTGGGCCGCCCTGCGCATCCTCGACACGATCGGAGCCTGAACCCATGGCCAAGCACGCCACCCCTCGCGCCCTGACCATTCTCGGCCGCGAGCCGGCCGCGTGGGTCGGCCTCGTCGAGGCACTGCTCGCCCTCCTCGTCGTCTTCACGCTCGGCGTGAGCGCCGAGTCGGCCGTCCTCATCATGGCGGTCGTCTCCGCGCTCGCCGGCGTCTACACCGCGTGGACCACCCGCGACACCGCCCTCGGCGCCATCGTCGGTCTGGCCAAGGCGTCGATCTCTCTCGCGGCGTACTACGGGCTGGACCTCTCCGTTGGGCAGCAGGGCGCCCTCATGGCCCTCGTGCCCGTGCTCCTCGGCTTCTGGCAGCGCACCCAGACCGCGCCCGTGTCCGACCCGGTCGACCCCAGCCCAGCCCAAGTCGTGCCCGTCACCGACGACACTGCCTGACCTTCCCTCCACCTCGCATGCGACTGCGCCCCCTTCGCCCATCACGGCGAAGGGGGGCGCTCTTCGTCGTGCTCAGGGGTGGGCGGCCCGCACAGCGGGGAACGTGAAGGCCCCTCCCGAGACGGGAGGGGCCTTCACTCTGGGAGGTTCTTGGCGAGGATCGCTACTCAATAAGTTGATTCCAGTCGGTAGCCGAATCGTATTTGAAGAGGTCCCCCTGATATCCGTCAGGGATTAGGTTTTGGGCTAGGGCGGCCATGATGGCAAACGGCTGCATAAGAGGATCTCGGAAGCGATATCTGAATTTTCGAGGCTCTCCTTTGCGCTGTAGAACCTCGCCTCGCCCATCGCTCAGGAACTCAGAAAGGTGCCGCGAGAATGCCGGGATATCATAGGGGCGACCCATAATTCGCGACAACGGCTCCTTGACCGAGGCAGCTGTGAAGTAACCCAGTTCATCCTTCTCGGCGAGGGCGCATGCCGCCAATACCTGAGCGAAAAGACTCTCGGGACGCGGGGACTGTGTGGCTGCCATGTAGGCAGAACGTGCGGAGTGGGTGCCCTCTACGTAGTTCTTTGCAGCGCGCTCCACATGGTGGAGCGAGACATGGTCCAAGTCCTCCTGAACCGTCAACGTGCCGGCGCCCAGGGACAGTGCATGAGCGTATGTTGGAAGACCCTCTGCGAGCTTGACGATCCGGCCAAGCGCAGCGTTGTCCACTGTCATGTCTGCTTCACGGAAGCCCTCGATGATTAACTCTGCGATCTCGCGTTGTACCATGCGCGGCATCGCCACCTCCTCGAGCGCTCGCCGCACTGACTCATGCTCACCAATCAACTGCTCAATAGAGTCAGACACGCCGACCAAAACAAGCTTGGTGGGGATCGCGCGATCTGACAGGGCCTTGATCGTGTCCGCCATCAACGAGAGGGCGTCGCCATCATCCAAACGATCATACTCATCAATCACGATGACCATGGGCGGATCAACCTTGGCCAAATGCTGTCTGATCTCGTCCGGAGACGGCTTCCCATACGCCCATGCGTCAGGAACAGTTAATCCAACTTCTGAGAAGATGCGCGTCCAAACAGTCTTGAATGTGTCGTCCACGCCACAGTTCACTCTCACAGCGTATTCACGAAAACTGCTGCTGGTAGGCACAAGCAACTCAGACAGAATATTGGCCAGAGACGTCTTGCCGACCCCCCGTTCTCCATAAAGAACGATATGCCGTCCAGGCTGAGCCACAGCGCCAGTAATTTGCATAATTTGCTCGAAACGCCCAGCAAAAGCCTTCCGCTTGCTGATCGGTGTTGAAGGGGTGAAGACCTGGTTGAGTCGATGAATTTTACCGAGTTTCGCGTCTTCACTGACTGTCATGCCCCTAATGCTCTACTACAAGTAGAGCCCTGTCAACTACTAAGTACGCCTACGACGCTGCACCATCGCCGCCGCTGCCTCGCCTCCGGGCCCCGCCCCAGCCGACAGCGACAAGCCAGCCTCGCACTAGTGTCACCCACATGGCGCGCTACCCCTCTGGCATCACCCCCATGCCGAGCCGAGACGTCGCCGACGCGCGCGCACGAGCCGCTCAGATCGCTCTCGAGGGGCACGCTAGCTGGTCAGTTGGCTCTCGACATGCGGACCCGGACTACCCGCCATACGGTGTCGTTCATGGATAAACCACCGGGGGGAACCGGTCTGCCGTTGTGGGTGCTCGCAGTCCTCGTGATTGGCACCCTGGCCGTCGTCATCGGGACGACCCTGTTCTAGCCAGAACTGACCGAGGACGATGCAGGCAATGCGCGAGGTCGCCGCGATGCCTCGGCTCCGCAGCTGATTCGTGGGACTGGGCCTTGTCCAAGCCATCGCGCCGGACGATACTCACAAGGACCAGATGGGAGGTCGCTCATGAGCATCAAGGTCACGCGCGAACAGGTCGCCGCAGCCAAGATCATTCGCGCGCTCGACAAGGCCGAGGGACGCAAGAGCGATGAGTGGATCCTCAGGCTGATCAACGCCAAGGAACGACGGGCGGACCGCGTCCACGGTGACTGATAGCGGCCGCCGGCACACGACAGTTCGATAGCGCGTGATTCGCGCGTCGTCACCCTCGCAGCGAAAGGCAGCCAGCAGATCCGTGTACGCATCGCTGGCCAAGAACACCTCGCCGAAGATCCACTCACCCCAGCAGCAGCCGTCGCCATACCCGGACTCTCGACCTACCGCCTCCAAAATGACGTCTGCCTCTACCCTCGTGCTCGAAAGGTGAGTGATTGTTGTGGCGTACGGCGAGCCTGTCTTCAGGGCCGATCGAGTGGATACCAACGGCATCGAGGTGTCGCTGGTCGGCCACTCCCGACACACCTCCACCGAATCCTGGATGACCTTCTCCTGGCGGACCAGGCTGTCCCCTGGGGGGAGCAACCGCCGGTTCTACATGCACCGCGGTGAGCCCTGGGGCATGAGCACTTCGGTCGCCCTGAGCATGCTCCACGAGTTGAACGACCAGCACCGCCTTTCCAGCGACCCCGCACCCACAGTCCGACCCGAGGTGCTCTTCTCGACATCCATGACACCGGACATGCGCAGCAGGATCTGGACGCAGATCTGCCTACCCGAGGACCGTTGGAGCCAAGACGTGGAGTTCGTCGTGACGCAGGACCCCTACCGGCGCAACCAGTGGCGCAAGATCGGCATCGTTGACAGTGCGAGCGGACAAGTAGCGTTCCGGTCCACGACCCTGGATGGCACGTACCCACCGAAGAAGATCATCCCGTCCTGGACGGATTGGTATCTCGACAACTCGATGCTGGATTGCGAGGGACGTGAGTTGGGAGCCTTCCTCGATCTTCTCACCGGTACTCGAGAGCCCATGGCTCGGACCTTACCCCCGGTTCATGGACACGGGGTGTGATTACGCGGCAGGTTGCAGCGTAACGGTGGAGCTGGTCTCGAAGGTCAGCGGTGAGGTGTAGCGGCACCAGGAGTGACGTCGCTTCGTGTTGTAGCGGGCCGCCCACTTGAAGACCTGCCGTCGGCAGGCGAGCTCGTCGCTCCAACACGCGGCGTCCTGGAGGACCTCGCGCTTCATGGTGGCGTTGAAGGACTCGGCGAGGGCGTTGTCGGCGGAGGTGCCTACCGCGCCCATGGACTGGGTCACGCCGAGCTTCTTGCAGAGCTTGGCGTAGTCCTTGGAGCAGTAGACCGACCCGTGGTCGCTGTGGAAGACCGCGCCCTTGAGGCTGCCCCGGGTCGCGGCGGCGGCCTTGAGAGCGTCCTCGACCAACTCGGTGCGCATGTGGTTAGCGACGGCCCACCCGGCCAGTCGTCGTGAGTAGCAGTCGATGACAGTGGCCAGGTACAGGTTGCTGCCGTCAGCGATCGGCAGGTACGTGATGTCGTCGACGTAGCGGCGGTTGATGCCCTCAGCGGTGAAGTCGCGCTTGAGAAGATCCGGGTACTTCTGCCCCGAGGGCTCGGGGATCGTGGTGCGCACGCGACGTTTCTTGACGTAGCCGGCGATGTTCGCGGCACGCATCACTCGTGCGACGCGCTTGTGGTTGACCCGCTCGCTCTCGGAAACGCCGTCGTTGAGCTCGGCCGTGATCCGCGGCGCGCCGACGGTGTTGTCGACCTCATGGACGACTCGGATCCGCGCCTCGAGCTCAGCATCATCAGCGGCCCGCTGCGCCCGGGCGGGTGCTCCTGCCCTCCATGCGTAGTACGAAGACCGCTCGACCTCGAGCAGCTGACACAGTCGCTTCACCGGGTAGGTGGTGGAGTTGTCGGCGACGAACTGGAAGCGACTCACCAGCGCGTCTCCCCGGCGAAATACTTGGCCGCCCGTTGGAGGATCTCCCGCTCGGTCGTCAGCTTGGTCCTCTCGGCCCGTAGCGCCGCGTTATCAGCCTCAAGCCGAACGATCCGTTGCTGCGGTGTCTCGCCGACCGGCGCAACACTCGCGGGGTGATCGGCTTGCGACGGGCTCGAGGTCAACGTCCCGTCATCAGCGGTCTTCCTGCCGGTCCCGTACACCTCGAGCCACTGCCGCAGCGTGCCGCGCACGATTCCCAGATCCTCGGCGATACCGCGGACCGTGGCCCCCGGGGTGGACTCGTACAAGTCGACGGCTTGACGACGAAACTCTTCGGAGTAGTTCTTCCTGGCCATGGATCGATCATCTCGCTTCCCCAGCAAATGCTGGATTCAGCGTGTCCATGAACCGGGGTCAGGGCCCGTTGCCGTTGCGCCGCCGACATAACCCCGGTGCAGTTGTTATCCCGTGAGCAATCACGATCCCTCTTCTAGGCACCACCAGTCCCGTCGGCACACAGGGGGATTAACCGGCTCTTCAGGTGTGAGGGGATAGAACCGCCTTCCCCCGGACCGATGCGGAAGTCGGCTGCATGCAAGATCGGAGCTGAGGCGTCCTGCTTGCCAGGCTCAGCCTGGCAGGTTGCTCTCGTAGGTGTGCAGGGCGTTGGCGCTCTGCCGAAGTACGTTGATGAAGTCGTTCGGGATGTGGTCCAGGCGCTGGCAGGCTTCTCGAATCGTCGTCGGCTCGAAGTCAGCGCCGTAGGTCATGGTCAGCCACCGCTTGAAGTCCTTGGGAACGCGCTTGGCTGCCGCTCGTCGCTCAGCGTGCTCGACCCGCAGATCTTCCCAGGACGCAGCGCTGGGCACGAAGGACTGGACGGGCAAGTACTCGATGATGTCTGCCTTGGACACGCCGAGCGGCTCGATCCGAGCATGACGGCCACGGCCACGTGTGATCGAACGCATTAGCCACTCCTGCATCCATTCGGACTCAGTGTTATTTGGCCAATCGATCCCCTCAAACAACACTCGGCGGGCCGTCTCGGGGGCATCGACGTGCTTGCGCGCTTCGGCCCACGCAGCAGACAGGCCTTCGGCGGGAATGCCGTCCAAGAGGGCCAGCAAGAGCGCGTCGGTGAAGTCGAAGAGCGTGCGAGCTTCGATCGCCCCCGGCAGATTGCTGGCACCCCGGAGCGCGAGGATCTCGATGCTCAGATCGGCCAGCTCCTTACCGATCACCTCGGTGAGCACTGTCTCGTCGTGGGCCCCTTCGACGAGCAGGAACCCGCGCCGGGTGGACAACAGGTCAGTCGTGGTGAGCCCGAGCTCCTGCAGCTCGCCGCGTTCGGCCGAGCCGAGAAGTTTCATGCCCGAGAACCTGCTCACGCCGCCGCCTCGAGCGTAGAACTCCTCACGAACCGCGACTGGTGCGACGCGCTCGTCACTCAGCAGCGCCGGGCTGTGTGTCGCACACCAGACCCACGTGCTCTCGGCCTGGCCCAGTTCCGCGAGCCAACTCAGGGCCTGCCGCTCCGCGGACCGGTGGAGCCCTTGCTCCGGTTCGTCGATGATAAGTAGGCGGCCTGAGGAGCCGTCGGTCATATCTGCCGTTGCTCGTTCGATGGCCAGACTGGCCCAAGTGGCCTCGGCTGTGCTCAACTGCCTGAAAGGGAGGAGGCTCCGGCTTCCCCATCAAGCGCCTCTCCTGGGACTGCCGCCATCCACTCGACCTTCTTCCCGCGAAGCAGGTCCGCGTGATCGGGTACCTGCAGCTGTAGTCCAACTGAGGTCGGCAATGCTCGTCGCAGGTGCTTGGTGGCCTCTTGGCTGAGTTCGTTGGCCCAGGCTTCGAGGTCAGCACCTTCTTTCAGTAGTTGTGCCAGGTGATTGCCGACGGTCATGACGTCCGGCTCCGGCTCGGAGCGGAGATCCACGCACCTGTACCCCGTTTCATAACCTGGACTGATGTTGTCTGGCCGGTGCCATTTGCTTCCGATGCCGATGGACGCGAACCAGATCTGCTCCCCTTCCAGCGTCGAGAGCCACTCGATATCGAAGGGGTGCGACTCCAAACCTGACGCCTTCGGACGGTCCCTCAGCGTGGCCATGTACGCGTTCAAGTCGGGGTGCTCCCGCGACTCGAGGTAGCAGGGACGGACCACGACCCGGTCGAGTTCGTCACGGGTGATCTCGAAGTAGCGCTGCTCGAGGACCGAGCGCCAGAGGCTTGGGTCTTCGTTCCACGGCTTGCCCATCCAAGGCATGCTCCACGCCTGCACTTCACTGTCGATGTACTGCTCGTAGGCACCCCTGACCTGGCTATTCGAGAAGTCGCCAATGTTCGGGACGATGTGCAGCAAGTAGTCGCTCAGGAAACCGTAGAAGGTGTCCGACTCCCACCCGCTCTCTTGGGCGAGGTCGGCGCTTTCGGCCGTGGACGGCCGCTCAGGGAGGCGCGCTTCGACGATGAGGGAGCACGTCGAGCGGTACAGATCCGCATCCCTGGTCGGTCGGGGCTCGTGCTGGGCCCCGCCGTTAAAGAGGTGATTCACTGCGGCCAACGTCCGGCTCTTACCGACGCCGTTCTTCCCGAACAACGCGTAAGTGGCCTGCCCCCAAGGAATGAACGTCGTCTGTGTACCAGGGAGTTCGAAGATCAGGCCGATGGGAGCAGACATGTCACCAACTTATCTATCAATCCCCGCCCTTGGGCCACTCCGACCTGACCGTCGAGGACTCCTGTCAGGGCCCCGTCGCAGACGGACGTTGCTTACCGGTCGCGCCTCGTCGAGTAGTCGCGCACTTGTTCGAGTCCCAGCGACCACAGGGCCGATTCCTGGAGAAGGTCTGATCCGGGTCTAGTCGGCGACGCTCGCTGGACGCTACCGTCGAAACTATGAGCGCCCTCGAGATCGTGGAGATCGACATCGAACAGGGCGACCTTGTCGAGCTGGACCGTCTGGCGTCTCGCTTCGACGGGGACCGGTCGATATTCCTGCGTGAGGCAATCCGAGTGATGTCCCAGCGCCGGGCGGCTGAGGAAGGTCGTGACCCGGCAGAAGTTGTCACCCACTCGAGAAGCCGAATCCGCCGACGAAGCGGATCGCATCCGCCCTACCAGGGGCGGGGTCGGACACGAGAACGGCTGGTAGTTCGCAGTCGACAGGACGCGGCCCACGCCCATGCAAGACATGAGCACAGCCCGAAAGATCAGTGCTCACGCGTGATGTGCCCGCGGAGACCCGTCTCAGTGAGGTACTGCGCCCGGCAAGAGGGACATGAGTGAAGTCCTCCGCGACCCGATTCCCACTGCTCGATGGTCGCGACCCACCACCAGTAGGACAGGCCATCTCGCCCGTCCGGGCTCGGTAGAAGGCCCGCCCGACGATGACGCGTCACCGTCGCCTTGTTCCACCCGAACCGTTCGGCCAGGTCCAGTGACTGAAGGCGTCTCGGCAGTGAGCTCTTCCCCTCATCCAGCTCTCGCCCTAGCCGTCTCGGTGTGGTCCCGATGATGGCAGCGACTTCCGCCAGCGGCGCGCCGCCGATCCACTGGGTATAGGCCTCGATGACCTGTGCATCGCTCGCAGACGGGTCATGCCCCGGCCAACCGTCCAGGGCGAGCCTGATCACCTCTGGCGAAGTCCTGGCCAGTTCAGCGATCGACTCGTCACCTATGCCGCCGGCACGGGCCCGCGCCCACGCTGCGACATCGTCCAGGTGCGGCACGATCAGACGCATGGCCGTGCTGTGGAGCAGTCCCTGGACCTGGCTGTGTGCCACACCCAGCTCGGCAGCCAAGTCGACGATGCGGACCTTGCCCCGCATCCGGCGCAGAACCATGCCGACATGCTTCTGGAGCGGAGGGGCTCGGTGCTCGTCCAGCCACAGCGCCACGTGCACCGGTGAGGTCAAGCCCTCACGCCGCAGAGCCTCCACCCACACGGGTGCCAGGACGCTCAGGTCGGCTCCGTTGTGCACGGTGTGCAGGCTATCTCCGCGCTCTCGACCTGCGGGCATCACGGTTCGGCTCTAGGCTCCCTGCTGATGTACAGGGGATGGCCCGGGGGGAAGCGCGGCAGGGACGTGGCTGCTGGTGCTCGCCGCGGTGGTCGCGGTCGGTATCGTCGTCGGGCCGTACATCTTCTGAGTTGAACAGCTCGAGCGCGGCACGGCTCGACTGCGGCCGCAGCTCGAGTCGGAGCAGGCGCGGCTGCGCGCAGCGCAGCCGGCCGACGACGGCCTGCGGTGGTTCACCGGCACAGGTGCCGGCGCGGCCTGGGGCAGTGCCGACGTCGCGACGAAGAAGCACGTGCTGCGGGCGCTGGGCGACATGGTCGGGCTGACGATCACCATCGACAGGATCGGTGCCGGCGCGTCTTCGAAGGCCGACGCGGGTCGGTACGAGGGGATCAGGATCGAGCCAGCCACTGCGCGTGACTTGTGATGGACGCGTTAGCCCCCCGCCTCGCCGCTACCCGGCGGCCGGAACCCTTCAAGGCTCGAGAACCACGCCGGGATCCGGGGCCCGTCACCAGGAGTTGGCCCGAAAGCTCGCTCCGCGAGCCGATGGACCTGATCAGGCCACGGACCTGTGGCGAGCTCACCGCCCTCGACCGATGCCAGCACCGTGTCGCCGATCCGCCGAACGCTGGCACTCACGACCGTAGCGTCACCTTCCTGCCGCGCGAGGCCGGTGACATCGCGCCAGCCCGTGTCTCCGAACGTCCGGGTTTCACCCGTGTGCGAGATGATTTCGGCGTACCACCGAGCGGGGTCGATGACGGCGATGAACTCGTCCTCCTTGAGGCTGGAGTCGTCCACTTCCACGATCTCGCGACGGACACCACGGATGCGGACCCGCAGCAGCGCGCGGCTCGCAACGGCATCCTGGATCGGGCCCATCAAGTCTCGCTCGACAGCGTGCCCGGCGATCATCAACTCGTGCACCGCCTGACGAGCCTTCTCCCAGCGGTCGGTTTCGGCATCGCCCTCGACTATTCGGTGGAGCACGTCGACCAGAGTTCTAAGGTCCTCGATGCAGTCATCGAACGCATCGATAACTGCCTCGAGATCCTCCGTGGTGACAGTGACGGGCTTCGGGTCACGACTCCTGAATCGCCGCACTGAGTCGCCGTCATGCTCTCCGTAGTAGGAGTGAACTACCCGGTCACGCTCTGAAGTCCACTTCTCGACATCGCCGAGGCATGCCCGGATCGTGCGCCCCGGTGCGAACTCGAACTCCTTCGTCAGGCCGCTCTCGGTCGCGAGTTCGCGGATGAGCTTGGCCTTCTGGACCAGGGAACTGCCGCCGACCACCACCTGGACGCGGGAGGGCGGCAGCGGGTGGAGAAGCGCGACGAGCACCTGTACGAGCCACTCGTCGACCTCGGCCTGGCGTAGGGCAACCAGACCGACCTTCGACAGAAACGCTTCATTCATGGGCAACCGCGGACGGTTTGGCCAGACTTGTCGGGGGCTCCAAGCGCAGGGCTGCGCTGCCCATCACTCCCGGGAGACTTCCGTAGGGGTCAGAGCTCAAAGCCGCTAGGGCCTCAGTCACGCAGGGCCTTCTCCAACTCGTCCTCGGAGTATCCGAAGGCGTAGTCCTCGTCCTTGCCATTGGACGCCCAGATGCTCGCGGCTTCGTACACGCTCAAGGTTTCGTCGCTGTCGTCCTCCTCATCCGACTCGAGCCCGTACTGACAACTGCCGCAGTACATCTCCGAGTAGGTGTACTTCTTGGTAAGCGGCGTCCCGCACTGCGGACACGGAGGCGTGTCACCGTCGTATGCGTCCTCCTCTTCCCAACTCTTCGGGCGGAAGGCATCAAAAAGGCCCATAGGTCCTCCGATCTGTGGCCCACCTCGGACTCAGCGGGGTGGGTAGAGCATATTGCGTCGCCGGTCTGGGACGTTCCACCTTCAGGCTTCGAATCGGGGCAAGCGAGTAGACCTTCACCGCGGCCCGAGCCAGTCCTCGAGCAGGTCGTCGCGCAGCTGGGAGAGCATGTACCACTGGGGACCGCGCGGCTTGAGCGCGACGTGGTGCAGGTGCTCCTGCTCGTCGTCCTGCCACGCCAGCACGAGCTCCGGCTCGCGCAGGTGGTGCCCGTCCTCGACCCGCGCACGCAGCTCGACGTAGATGCCCTCGTCGGCCGCGGGCACGAGTGCGACGACGGCAGCTCGAATGTCGCCCGACAGGTTCCTGCAGTTGATGTTGTGGCTGTCCCAGGTGTACGGGCACCAGTCGTCTGCTGCAGCACTCGTCATACCCACATGACGCAGGTGGTGTGCATTGAAGGACTGATCGAGCGCCGACTGCCCGCGTGCTCCTCGCACCTCAGCCAGTCTCCGCAAGCGGCACGACACAGTCGGCCTGTCAGTGGGTCCACCTAATGTGACGACGTGGATACTGGAGATGTCGCCCTGCTGATCTCGACGCTGTCGCTGGTCATTGCCGGAGCGTCGCTGGGGTGGCAGGTGGCGCAGTGGCTCCTGTCCGCAGGGCGCGCAAGAGCCGTTCTGATGCACGGCATGCTCCACGGTGCCGGTGCCTTCGTCGGCCCGGTCCGAAAGGACGGATCCGGCTACGACCTGAAGATCCTTCATCGCCAAGGGTTCGAGGGAATCGCCGTCGTCGGTATCCAGGTCACGAACCACGGCCGGGCACCACTCTTCGTCGAGGGGGTCAGCCTCGCCCCGCGAGGCGGTGTCATGAGGTTCGTCCCGATCGCCGAGCTCCACGGGCCAGACCTTCCGCACAGGCTCGAGGCTGGGACGAACGCCAGCTGGTACACCATCGCCGATCACGCTGCGACGCTCGCCGCCAGTTCGCGGGATGTGTTGCGGGAGAAGGTCTCCGGCGTCTACATGACGGCCCAGCTCGGAACAGGGAACACCGTCGAGACCAAGCGAACCTTGCGGGTGTAGCGCATGGGTCGTCGGCGGCGTCGGTCAGCTCGGATGGAGTGACCAGACGGCGGCCTAGCTGAGTGTGGGTCAAGTCCCGGGCGTGGTCTGGCGGAGCGTGTTCCTTAGCGATGGTTCAGGCGGTTCTAGCGGCTCATGTCATCACGGACTCTGGACCCTCATTGTCGATGCTGAAACACTCACGACCATGACCGAGGACCTGATCGCTCTTCCATCCGTCGACGACTACGCGTCCGCCTTCACCGAGGTCAAGGACAAGATCACCCCGAAGCAGCTGGAGTTGCTCAGGTTCCACCATGCCCAACCCGGTCGTGCAGCCTCGGCCAGCACCATGGCGCGAGCCGTCGGCTTTGAGTCCTTCAGCGCGGTCAACGTCCAGTACGGGAAACTCGCGCGGTTGGTCGCCGAAGCGGCGGGTCTCGAACTGGCGGAACACGTCAAGGTCGGGGCACTGGTCCAGTTCGTGCATCCGGATCAAGCAGCCAACGAACACTTTTTGTGGTTGATGCGCGAGAACGTCGCCATCGCGTTGGAGAACCTGGGCTGGGTCCCACGCGTGTCGCAGTACCTCTACCCCGAGCTGGCCCTGAAGCGACTCTCGACGATCGAGTAGGCCGACACCTGTCGGTCCACCGCGAGGGAGAACGGTCATCTACCCGGGCTCGTCTGACATCCTCTGACGCCGCGACTGGTACAGGTAGGCACCGATGAGCCGGATGAGCTCGTCAGCCCGTTCGTTCTCGCCCGTGAGCGCGCCGGTGAGCTTGCCGAAGGCACCTTCGTTCAGCACTGCCGCATCGGTGAGCGTCTCCCGAAGGTCGGGTGAGGTGAGGAACTGGTCCTGGGCGTTGTGGTCGATCTGGTCAGCGATGCGCGCGTCTGCCTCGGCCATGCCGGCTGCGGCGACGACGAAGCCCTCGATCTGGGGATCGGCGAATTCCGAGCCGAACAGGGCATTGATGCGGGAGACCACCTCGGAGAGCAGTTCTTGCTGCGGGTCCTTGCTGGGGGCGTGTGTGCCGATGCCGGTGATGCCTCGTACTGCTGGGGTCTCTTGGTCACCGGCCAGGCCGATGTCGGCCTTGCCTGATCGATCTGGCGCACCCGGCGCAGCTCGAGACCCGACACGTCCGCGTCGATCTCCTGCCCATCGCCGGGCAGCAGGTGCACCAGCTGGCGCAGGAACTCCGCGAGCTTCTCCAGGTCGGACGTGCCGTAGTCGATGACCTGGGACATGAAGTCGTACAAGCGGACGTAGGAGCCGCAGTCCTTGCGGAAGGTGTGTAGCTCGTCGAGGGCCTGCTGGTCTCCGCTGTTCTCTGCCTCGGCCTTGCGCGCGATGTACTCATCCCGCGCAGGGGTGACCGCTGCGTTCAGCGCCGCGTGCGACTGCACCGGTGCCCACCACGCCTGCGCGTACCGCTCGACGTCGTTCGGCGTGTAGATCCTCGTCTCGGCCAGTTTCGCTGCGAGACGGTGGACGAGGTTCGGATCCGTCTCGGTCTCGACGTGCGCCTCGAGGTAGTAGGTGAGGAACGCATCCTGGATCTCTGTCGGGTCGTTGACGAAGTCCAGCACGAAGGTGCGGTCCTTCACCTCGCCCGACGGTGCCCGGTAGGTGCGGTTGAGCCGGGACAGGGTCTGGACCGCATGCACGTCCGGCAGCTTCTTGTCCACGTACATCGCGCACAGCAGCGGCTGGTCGAAGCCGGTCTGGAACTTGTCAGCGACGATCATCAGCCGGTAGTCGGGCCGGCGGAACTCCTTGGCGAGGTCCGAGCCGAGGCCGGGGTTCATGCTCGCCTCGGTCGCGTCGACCAGTCCGTACTCCTCGTCGCTGATCTTGTCCGAGAACGCCACGATCGTCTGGTATGCGTACCCCTTCTTCGCGAGGTACTTGTCCGTCTCGATCTTGTAGCGCACGGCGGCTTGGCGGGAGTCGGTGACGACCATGGCCTTGGCGTGCCCGTCCAGCAGATGCGCGACTGAGGTGCGGAAGTGCTCGACGATGATCTCGACCTTCTGCCCGATGTTGGTCGGGTGCAGGTTGGCGAACCGCATGATCTTGCGTGTGGCGACCTTCGGGTCCACGAGCCGATCCTCGGTGGCTTCGTCGTCGGTGATGGTCGTGAGGATGCCCTGCTCGCCGCGCTGCTCGATCTCGAACGCGGTCTTGTACGTCTGGTAGCCGCGCAGCACGTCGAGGATGAAGCCCTCCTCGATGGCCTGCCGCATCGGGTAGACGTCGAACGAGACCGGCTTGCCGTCATCGCCAGGTCGGCCGAACAGCGACTTCGTCTTCGCCTTGGGCGTGGCCGTGAACGCCAGCATCGACACGTTCGCCGCGCCGGCACGCGCCGCCGTCTGGGCAGCGATCTTCCGTTCCCGGGCGAGATCGGCCTCGATGACCTCGTTGACGACGTCCTGGGAGTCGACATCCTCCTCGGTGGCGACTTCCCCACCGTCGGTGAGGACCTTCTTCAGGTCCGCGGCCGTCTTGCCGGACTGGGAGGTGTGGGCCTCGTCCACGATGACCGCGAAGTTCTTGTCACCCAGCGTGGACTCCAACAGCCCCTTGACGTAGGGGAACGTCTGGATGGTGACGACGACGATCAGCGCAGAGCCTGTCAGGGCATCGAGCAGCGCACGGGACTTGGACCCGCCGGAGCGACGGATGGCGGTCGAGTCGATGACCGCCACGGTGCCGACGGTGTCGTCGACCTGCTCGACAGCCTGCTGCAGCTGTGCGTCCAGGACACGGCGGTCCGAGACGATCAGGACCTTGTCGAACACCTTGGTGTTGGACGTGTCGTGCAGACGGGCGAGCCGGTGGGCCGTCCAGGCGATCGTGTTCGTCTTGCCGGAGCCGGCCGAGTGCTCGATGAGGTAGCGCTTGCCGGGGCCTTCGAGGGTGATCACCCGCACGGTCTTCTCCACCGCTCGCCACTGGTGGTAGCGAGGGAACATCAACGCGGTGGAGCGCTTGATCTTGCCGGTGGCCGGGTCCTCTGTGGTCTCGGACTTGAGGAACATCTGGGAACCGAGGATCGCCAGCCAGTTGTCGCGCTGCAGGACCTCCTCCCACAGGTACGAGGTCGCTGCACCGGTGGGGTTGGCCGGGTTGCCCGCCGCGCCGGTGTCTGCGTGACCGCGGTTGAAGGGCAGGAAGTACGTCTTCTCCCCCGCCAGCTTCGTGGTCATATGGACCTGGTCGTCATCGAGGGCGAAGTGCACCAGGGCTCGAGTGCCGAAGCCGAGCAGCGGCTGTCCTGCAGGGTCGCGGTCCTTGCGGTACTGCGTGACCGCGGTACGCCACTCCTGCTTGAAGGAGGACTTCAGCTCCGCGGTTGCCACTGGCAGGCCGTTGACGAAGAACACAAGATCGATCGAGCGGGAGTCGCCACGCTTCGGCGAGAAGTGCACCTGCCTGGCGACCCGCAGACGCACCTTGCGGTAGTTATCGGTCACCTGGGGGTTCAGCGTCGTGGCGGGGCGGAACTGGCACATCCGCAGGTGCGCGGTCGCGCCGCGCGTGTGGGAGAACTTCCGACGGAGCACGTTCAACGTGCCGCCGCCGGAGGACATGGGCGTATCGAGCTTGGTCACGAGCGCGTTGAGCAGCGCCTCGCGATCGGCCGGCTCGCTGGGGGTACCGACCCGGACGACCTTGGCGTACTCCTCTGGCTGGGTCTCGGACAGCCACCAGTGCACGTCCTGCGGCCAGAGCGCACGCTTGGCGTCGTAGCCGTCCCCGGTCAGGCTGTACTCCCAGCCGTGGTTGGCAAGGTACTCCGCGATCTCGGCCTCGAACGCCGCTTCTCGGGTTCCGTCGGGTGAAGCCATGTTGCTCAGCCAGCCTTCCGTGATGCTGTGCGGACGTCGACCTGTCCGGTGACCGCGGCCGTGATGAGCGCCGAGCGTCGCTCCTTGGCCAGGGCAATGTGCTCCTCGGCCTTGTCGATCAGTGCGTCGATGCGGGCAGTCACCTCCTCGAGCTCCTTCACCAACTGGTGCTGCTGTTGCAATTCCGGCATCGGAACCCTGAGTGCCCTGAGATCTCCCACGGTGAGCCCTCCCTTAGTCGCGCCGTTCTCGCTACTGATGCGTCGCAGATGGTCATACTGCGACCGCAGCAGCCACAAGAGATAGTCAGGGACCCAGAAGCGTTCATCTGGTTCGATGAATGCGAGATGCTGATTGATCGTCGAGCCGATTCGCAGGATTGTGGCAGCACCTCGAGTCTTCCCCTCACCAGTGAGCGCCACCAAGATCGAGCCCGGTTTCACCATGGGGAGATGGCATTCCTTGACAGCGACTCGAGTCACGAGTTTCGACGGCTCAAGTACCTGAGTGCGGTTGACGACCGATGAGTTCACCCATGGGATATCACCGTCAAGCCAGTACCGGTCCTCGCCGCTACGCGGCGTGGACCCGTTACCCATTCGGGTTCTGCGATGGAGTTTGTCGGGTCTATGCCCGACAGGTGCTGCCTTAGTGAGAACCGACGGCACCACCATGCGCCGCCGCTCCCGCAGCAGCCCGATGAACTCCTCCTGCTTGGCCACCAGCGCGTCGATCTGGACCGTCTCCTGGTCCAGGTAGTCGACGATGGCACGCTGCTCGTCCGGCGGAGGGACTGGGATCGGGATCGATGCGAACGCTGGCGACGACAGTTCGATGAAAGTGGTGCCCTGCCCTCGGGCCATCAAGTCCGCGCGTGCCGCGACAAGTGCAAGTGCCATGTAGCGCGGTTCAACTCCTGCCTGCGGCGCGACCGCCCTGCATCCCTGGTTGAAGGCCGAGATCTCGCCGATGCGGCCGACGTGTCCAATCGGTGCGCGAGTCGACACGAGCACGCTGCCGCCCGGGGCGAGCCCAGCGCCGCGGGTTCCGACCTTAGTGAGCGTGCGCCCGGTTGTCGCGACGAGCGCGCCGTCGGCACCGTTGAGATCCGGCGGAGTGACGAAAGGAAAAGGCCCGTCCCAGTTGACCGGATCTGACGTGGGCGTGCCGCCGTTCAGTACCCGCCCGAGTCTCCTCAGGGGAAGCAAGCGCCAGTCTTCTGGAAGCATGGACGCGTCGAACCAGGACGGCGTCATCCCTCCACCTCGCGCAGAAGGGTCATGATCTCGCCGACGACTCGCTCGAGGTCCGCATCGATCTCTTCGAGCGGCCTGGGCGGCTCGTATGTGTAGAAGTGCCGTGTGAACGGGATCTCGTAGCCGGTCTTGGTCTTGTCCCAGTCGATCCAGGCGTCGTCGACGTGGGGCTTCACCTCGGCATCGAAGTACGCCTGCACGGTCTCCTTGAGCGCCTCGTGTGTCTTGGGACATCCACCCCAGCCGAACGGCACGTTCTCGGTGTCGCGCAGAGCCGGGTCGGGCTCAGGCTCACCCTTGTTCGCGCCGGAGGTGTGCAGGCAGACGCTTGCGGCCTCGTCATGGACGCCGATGGTCTGCCACAGAGCCTTGCGCTGCGCGGCGGTCAAGCTCAAGCCGCAGTCGCGCAGGTGGGAGCCGATGTCCTTGTTGAACTTCTCCCGGTTCAGGTACACCTCGTCACCGAACGACTCGAGGGCTTCACCCAGCCCGTCGACCTTGCCGAGCGTCTTGTGCTCTGTCACGGCGCTGACGGTCTCGCTCGTGCACTGGAAGCGCAGCTGCAGCGGACGCTCGACCGTGACGGTCCAGTACGCGAAGTCGCGGTTGGAGAACACCTTCACCGGGACCTGGATCTCGTCGTCCTCGGCCGACTGGTCGGCGAAGGCACGCACGATCGCCTCGCGCTGCTTCTGGGCGATCTCGACGCGCTTGGAACCAATCGACTTGCGCAGCTTCGAGCCCAGCTCGGTGGCGTCGATGAGCCGGATCTGGCCCTTGCGATCCTCGGGCTTGGCGTTGGTCAGGATCCACAGATAGGTGGCGATGCCGGTGTTGTAGAACATGTCGTTCGGCAGCGCGACGATCGCTTCGACGAGGTCGTTCTCGAGCATGTGACCCCGGATCTCCGAGGGGCCGGAGCCTGCACCGCCGTTGAACAGCGGCGAGCCGTTCAGGACGATGCCAGCGCGACCTCCGCGGCCGGTGTCATCGACGTCGCGCATCTTGGATGCCACGTGCAGCAGGAACAGCATCGCGGCGTCGCCCACCGCCGGCAGGCCCGGCGCGAACCTGCCCTGCCCGCCGCGGACGTGCTCGCCCTTGACCTCTGCCTCCACAGCCTTCCAGTCGGTGCCGAACGGCGGGTTGGACAAGACGTAGTCGAAGCGCTGGTCCTCGAACCGGTCAACCACGAGGGTGTCGCCCTGTCGGACGTTGGACGGGTCCTGACCCTTGATGAGCAGGTCGGCCTTGCAGATGGCGTACGTGCGCGGGTTAATCTCCTGACCGAAGAGCGCCGTGGACGCGTCGGGGTTCAGGTCGTGCAGGTGCTCGTCGGCGACGGTGAGCATGCCGCCGGTGCCGACGGTGGGGTCATAGATGGAACGCACAGCGCCACGCTCGCGCAGAGCCTCGGTGTCGTCGGCGTAGACCAGGTCGACGAGCAGCCGCACCACGTCGCGCGGCGTGTAGAACTGGCCGGCACCGTCGTTCGCGGACTCCGCGAAGCGGTAGATGAGGTTCTCGAACAGATCCCCCATGTCGGCATTCGAGACGTTGTCCGGCGACATGTCGATGACCTCGAAGTGGCGGACCACCTGGGCAAGTCTGTTGCGCGCGTCGAGGGTGCGGATCACGTTCTCGAAGTCGAAGGACTTGAAGACGTCGAGGTTGCCCGAGAACCCACCGACGTAGTCGATGAGGTTCTCCGCGAGGTTGTCCGGGTCCTGCAGCGCCTTCTGCAGCGTGTAGTCACTGGTGGTCCAGAACGCCAGGCCGGCGCTGTCCTCGGACCGGGTGGCGATCTTCAGGCGTGTCCGGCGCTGCTGCTCGCCGTCGTACTTCGCCACGATCTCGGCCATCGCCTCACGGTGCGGGGCCATGACGCACTCGAGGCGTCGCAGCACCGTGAACGGCAGGATGACTGAGCCGTACTCGGCCTCGGAGTACGGACCGCGCAGGGTGTCGGCGACACTCCACACGAAGTTGGACAGAACGGACACGGCACTCCTGGTCAGGTGAGAGCGGATTCGACTCGTGCACCGACCCTATCCACGTGGGGTGACAATGCTGCGCGGGTCGCGCACTCCATCGGACAACGGGTGCCGAGGGGCTGCTCGCGCCGCGCGGCCACCTCTGCCCTGAGCTCGGCCAACCACAGCGCGACCGACGGAGCCCGCGTCCCCGCGCGGACGGGCACTACCCTTGTGCCTCAAGGCAGTTCGGGCTTCGATATCGAGGAGACAGTTGCCGACGCAGGGCGGCGCGTTGATCCAGATCTCCTCGACGCGAGGGTCGTCGAAGTACTGCTGCAGCGGGCCGAAACCCGCGACGGTGTCGAGCACGAGCTTGACCGCGCGCTCGACGTTGCCGAGCGGCGGCAGCCCACCGTGCGTGCTGCGCTCGTCGTAGTCGACGACGGCGGCGCGCACGAGGTCGGCGACCTGCCCGGTCTCGCGGACCGGATCCAGACCGGAGCGTCGGATGAGCTCGCGGACCTCGGTCTCGACGGTCTCGACGGCGTCCATCGGACGACCCCCCTCGTGCGGTGTGGCGTGGCGACACGGACTCCCCGGCCCGATGGACCACGACGCTAGCGATTTGTCAGCGCTTCGCATCTCGAGAATCCACAGGTGCCCCACCTCGCCACCTGAACGGTGTTCTACTCGGGGTGAACCGTGCCATGATGCGTGGCTGAGTCCGACGGCCGCTCCCCCGCACGCCACCCCGGCCGTCCCAACCGAGAGGCACCCGTGTCCACGCAGCGCTCCACCGGCCGCGAGCTGGCGCAGATCGCGACCTTCGCCGGCATCATCGCCGTGCTGGGTCTCGTCCCCGCCATCGCTCCCTTCGGCAATGCCGTCCCCATCACCGCGCAGTCGCTCGGCATCATGCTCTGCGGCGCCGTCCTCGGTGCCCGCCGCGGAGCGCTGGCCGTCCTCGTGCTCCTCGCCCTCGTCGCGCTCGGCCTGCCGCTCCTCGCCGGCGGCCGCGGCGGTCTGGGCGTCTTCGCCGGCCCGAGCGTCGGCTACCTCGTCGGCTGGCCGGTGGCCGCCTACGCGATCGGCATGATGACCCAGGCCATGGGCACGCCCTACCGCGTTGCCCCCGGCGTCGGCATCAACGTCCTCGGCGGCGTCCTCCTGCTCAATCTCCTCGGAGTCGTCGGCATGGTGCTGCGCGCCGACCTGTCCGTCGGCGCGGCCTTCGTCGCGGCCGCCCCCTTCGTCCCCGGTGACCTCGCCAAGGCGGTCATCTGCGCCGTCGTCGCGAAGGGGGTGCACGCCGCCTACCCCGGCCTCATCCGCGCGCGACGGGTGGCCCGCGAGGATGCCCTCGTCTGAGGTCCACGTGCTGACTGCGGCGGACCCCGTGGCCGCCTTCGTCGAGGCCGACCGGATCGGTGTGCCTGTCGCCCTGCCGACCTCCGGCACCTCCGGCCGGCCCCGCACCGTGGTGCGGACGACGGCGTCGTGGACCGACTCCTTCGCCGCTGTCAGCGAGCTGACCGGGACGACGTCGGGCAGTCGGGTGTGGGTCCCCGGTCCGGTCACCGCGACGATGAACCTCTTCGCCACCGTCCACGCCCGCTGGGCCGGCGCGCGGCTCGTCGACGCGCTCGACGACGCCACCCACGCCCACCTGACCCCCACGGCCCTGCGCCGCCTGCTCGCCGACGGCACCGACCTCACCGGCCGCACGCTCGTCGTCGCCGGTGACCGCACCACCCCGGCCGAGGCGAGCGCCGTCACCGCCGTGGGAGGTCACCTCCACCACTACTACGGCGCCGCCGAGCTCTCCTTCGTCGCCTGGGGCGGGCACAGCGACGACCTGCGTCCCTTCCCCGGCGTCGCCGTCGAGTCGCGGGCGGGGACGCTGTGGGTGGACTCCCCCTTCGTCAGCGACGGGTACCTCGAGCCCGACCACGAGCTGCGGCGCGAAGGGGACTGGGTCACCGTCGGCGACCACGGCGAGGTCGTCGACGGCCGGGTCGTCGTCCACGGCCGCGCCGGCGGCATCACCACCGCAGGGGCTACCGTCCGCATCGCCGACGTCGAAGCCGTCCTGCGGCCCCGGTCCACCGGCGAGGTCGTCGTCGTCGGCCTGCCCCACCCCGACCTCGGCGAGGTCGTCGCCGCCGCCGTCACGCATGCTGGGGACGTGCCCCACCTGACCGCCGTCGCCCGCGAGCACCTCGCCCCCACCCAACGACCACGCCGCTGGCTGCACCTCGACCCGCTGCCACGGACCGGGCACGACAAGATCGACCGCGCGGCCGTGCGCTCCGCCCTCGAGGAGGCACGATGAGCCACCCCGTGATCGTCGCCGGCACCCGCTCGGCCATCGGCACCGCCGGCCGCTCCCTCGCCGGTATCCGCGCCGACCAGCTCGCCGGCCCTGTGCTCGCCGCGACCCTCGAGCGGTCCGGCCTCGCCCCGACCGACGTCACCGACGTCGTCCTCGGCAACTGCATGGGCCCCGGCGGTGACGTCGCCCGCTCCGCGGCCCTGCTCGCCGGCCTGCCCGCCGCCGTGCCCGCGCTCACCGTCGACCGGCAGTGTGCGAGCGGCCTGGCCGCCATCGACGTCGCTGTCTCCCTCGTGCGCGGCGGGGCGGGTGCCGTGCTCGCCGGGGGCGTCGAGTCGGTGAGCACCGCCCCGTGGCGGCACTGGCCACCCGTCGACGGTGCCGACCTCCTGCGCTACGAGCGGGCCCCCTTCGCCCCGGAGGCTGGGAGGACCCCGAGATGGGGCTGGCCAACGACCTGCTCGCGCAGGAGGCCGGCGTGACGCGCGAGCGCCAGGACGCGTACGCGGCCCGTTCGCACGCGCGGGCGGTGGCCGCCCGCGGGGCGGGCGTCTTCGACGCGGAGGTCGTCGCCGTCGCCGGCGTGACCCGCGACGACCGGCCCAAGGCGACGCTCACCGTCGACAAGCTGGCCCGGCTACGACCGGCCTTCCGCGACGAAGGGAGCGTCACCGCCGGCAACTCCTGCGGCATCAGCGACGGGGCGGCCACCGTCGCCGTCGTCGACCGCCCGACGCACGAGCGGCTCGGCGGCCACGGCCTGCGCGTCCTCGCCACCGCGACGGCCGGCGTCGACCCGGCCCGCCCCCGGCCGCGGCCTCGTCCCCGCGACGCGGATGGCCCTGCAGCGCAGCGGGATCGGGCTCGACGATCTCGACGCCATCGAGATCAACGAGGCCTTCGCCGGCCAAGTCCTCGCCTGCTGCGACGAGCTGGGGCTCGACGCCGAGCGCGTGTGCGCGCAGGGCGGGGCCCTCGCCCTCGGCCACCCCTGGGGAGCCTCGGGCGCGGTCCTCGCCGTCCGGCTCCTCCACCAGCTGCGGCCCGGCGAGCTCGGCCTCGCCGCGATCGCCGCCGGCGGCGGGCAGGGCGTCGCGATGGTGGTGCAGGCATGCTGATCGACGTCCGCGACGTGACCCACGGCTTCGACGGCCGCCCTCCCGTGCTGCGGGACCTGACCGTCCGCCTCGACGAGCACCGCATCGGGGTCATCGGGGCCAACGGGTCCGGCAAGTCGACCTTCGCCCGGATGCTCAACGGCCTCGTCGTCCCGGAGCACGGCACGGTGACCCTCGACGGCCTCGACACCACCCGCCAGGGCAAGCAGGTGCGACGCCGGGTCGGCTTCTGCTTCACCGACCCCGACTCGCAGATCGTCATGCCGACCGTCGCCGAGGACGTCGCCTTCGGCCTGAGGCGACGCGGCCTGTCCCGCGCCGAGATCGCCGACCGGGTCGAGGCCGCGCTCGCCGCACACGGGCTCGCCGGACGAGGCGACCACCCCGCACACCTGCTGAGCGGCGGGCAAAAACAACTCCTCGCCCTCGCCGCCGTCCTCGTCACGGAGCCCGACCTGCTCGTCATGGACGAGCCGACGACACTCCTCGACATCCGCAACGCCCGTCGGGTCGCCGACGCCGTGCGGGCCCTGACCCAGCAGGTCGTCCTCGTCACCCACCACCTCGACCTGCTCACCGACTTCGACCGGGTGCTCGTCTTCGACGACAGCCGACTCGTCCACGACGGGCCGCCCGCCGAGGCGATCGCGCACTACCTCGACCTCATGGACGCCCGCCCGTGATCGGGCTCTACCGCGACGGCAGCTCGCTGCTGCACCGCCTCCCGGCCGGGGCCAAGTTGCTCGGGCTGCTCCTCGTGGGGGTCGCCTCCCCCTTCGTCCGGTCACCGCTCGTCACGGCGAGCGGGCTGCTCCTCGTGCTGGCCGGCTACACCGTCGCGCGCATGCCGCTCCGCGTGCTCCTGCACCTCTTGCGACCGCTGCTCCTCGTCATGGTGCCGCTCGCCGTCTTCCAGACCATCGTCGCCGGGTGGCAGCGCGCCAGTGTCATCGTCGGGGTGCTCCTCGCCCTCGTCCTCCTCGCGAACCTCGTCACCCTCACCACGCGCACGAGCGATCTCATCGACGTCGTCGTGCGCGTCTGCGGCCCGCTGCGTCGCGTGGGCGTCGACCCCGAGCGCGTCGGGCTCATGCTGCAGCTGGCGATCCGCGCGGTCCCGCTCGTCATCGACCTCGGCCACCGCGTGCGCAGTGCCCAGCACGCACGGGGTCTGACCGCAAGCCCGCGGGCCTTCGCCGTACCGCTCATCGTCGGCGCGCTGCGTCGCGCCGACGAACTCGGCGACGCCCTCGCCGCCCGGGGGCTCGACGACTGACACGTGCCTGTGGACAACCGCGGGCGACCCGTGGCAGACCGGATCTACCGTGCCGACCATGCAGCTGCGGATGAACCTCGTCGACCGGTCCGACGGATCGAGCACGACCGTCGACCTGCGCGCCGCAGCCCACCACACGCTCGACGACCTCCTGGCCGCCCACGGCCGCACCGACACGAGGGTGCACGTCGGTGGCCGACGCGTACCGCCCGATGCGCCGATCGGTCGACCGCCCCTCCTCGACGCGGCGACACTCGTCCTCGGCTCCGACGACGCCGAGGAGGACACCCTGCCTCGGCGAGCGCCCCTTCGCGTCGTCACGACCTGCGGCCCTGACGCCGGCCGCACCCACGAGCTCCAGCCAGGGCGGCACACGATCGGCCGAGGCGAGGCTGCGACCCTGCGCGTCGCGGACGACGCGCTCTCCCGCGAGCACCTTGAGCTGACCGTCGACCGTGACGGCGTGCTCCTGCGTGACCTCGGCACGACCAACGGCACCACCGTCGACGGTGCGGCCGTCCCGGCCGCTGGCACCCGGGTGCGGGCCGGCAGCCACCTGCGCGCCGGCAGGAGCACCTTCGTCATCGAGGCCCACCGCCCCCGTCCCTCCCGTCGCACCGTGACCGGCGACGGCACCCTCGGGGTCAACCCGCTCCCCCACGTCCCGCGGGCAGGCGCACCGCCGACCATCACCGTCCCTGCCGAGCCGAGCTCACCGCGCCGACGTCGCATCCCGTGGCTCATGGTGCTGCTCCCGCTGCCCTTCGCCGGGCTCCTCGCACTCTTCTTCGGGCCGCGGATGCTCCTCTTCGGCCTGCTCTCTCCGATCCTCGTCCTCGGGTCCACCCTGTCCGACCGGACCAGCTCCCGCCGCGAGCACAGGGAGGCCCACGCGGCCTGGGTCCGGGACCGTGCACGTGCCGGCGAGCGCTTGACCGCCGCCCTGGCCGCCGAGCGCCGCGACCGGTTGCGAGCAGCCCCTGATGCCGCGGCGCTGCTGGATGCCGCACGGGGCGACGGCCCCCACCTGTGGGAGCGACGGGTGGGCCACGAGCTCCACCTGTGCCTGCGCCTCGGACTCGGCGCCCTGCCCGCCCGTCTCGACGTGGAGCACCGAGCCGGCACCCGGGAGCATCCCGTGCTCGACGACGCGCCCCTCGTCGTCGACCTCACCGACATCGGGGTCCTCGGCATCGCCGGCGACCGCGTCCGCCGCGACCGACTGGCACGGCACCTGCTCGGCCAGCTCGTCGTCCTGCACTCGCACCACGACGTGCGCGTGAGCGTCGTCGCCGACGACACGGGATGGTGGGCTCCCTTCGCCGGGCTGGTGCACCTGAGGGCGCACGACGACGACCCGGACTCCGCCCGGGCCACGGCCGACCCGGACGGCGGTGCCGCCGTGCTCGCCGACCTCGCCGCCCTGACGACCGCGCGAGTGGCGCAGACGCCCCGCTCACGGCACGACGCGAGCCCACCCCCGACGACCCACGTCGTCATCGTCGACGGCGCCGGCACGTGGCGCAGCGACCCCAACCTGCGCACGATCATGGGCACGGGGAGCGACCACCGGGTCCACGTCATCGCCCTGGCCGACGTCGCCGAGCACCTGCCCCACGAGGCCAGGGCGGTCGTCGCCCTCCACGACGACGACCTGCGCCTGCTGCGAGCCGACGAGCCGATCGCCCGCGGAGTCGTCGACGGCACCGGGGAGGCGTGGGCCCGCCGACTCACGACGGCACTGGCGCCGCTGCGCGACGCCACGCCCGGCAGCACGGGTGGCAGCCTGCCCACGGCTGCTCGCTGGGTCGACGTCGTCGGGTGCGACCCCGACGACCTCGACGGGTTCGCCGAGGAGTGGCGGCACGACGAGGGCACCCCCTCCGATCTCGAGGTCGTCGTCGGCGTCGGTGGCGACGGCCCGATGCGCCTCGACCTGCGCCGGGACGGCCCGCACGCCCTCGTCGCAGGCACGACCGGCTCCGGCAAGTCGGAGTTCCTGCAGACCTGGGTCGCCGCCCTGGCGGCGCACCTGTCGCCCGAGGAGATCACCTTCGTGCTCGTCGACTACAAGGGTGGCGCGGCCTTCGCCGAGTGCGCCCGGCTCCCGCACACCGTCGGCATGCTCACCGACCTCGACCCGACCGCCGCCGAGCGCGCCCTGAGCAGCCTCGATGCCGAGCTCACCCGGCGCGAGCACATCCTCGCCGCCTCCGGCGCCCCCGACATCGACCGCCACCACGGCGACCCGCTCCCCCCGTCTCGTGATCGTCATCGACGAGTTCCGGATGCTCGCCGAGGAGCAGCCCGAGGCCCTCGCCCACCTGCTGCGCATCGCGGCCGTCGGGCGCTCGCTCGGGGTCCACCTCGTCCTCGCGACGCAGCGACCGGGGGGCATCGTCTCGGCCGACATCCGCGCCAACGTCAACCTGCGCATCGCGCTGCGGGTGCGCGACCGGTCCGACAGCGACGACGTCATCGGCTGCCCCGACGCGGCGGACCTCCCCGAGAGCGCTCCAGGGCGGGCTCTGGCGAGCACCGGGGGCGGTCCGGCGCGCGCCTTCCAGACCGGACGCATCGCCGGGCACGCCGCCGACTCCGAGGGACCTCTCCTCCTGCGAAGACCCGGCCGGCCCTGGCCCGTCGCCCCGCCGCAGCACGCTTCGGGCCCGAGTGACCTGGAGCGGCTGACCGCCACGCTGACCCAGCTGGCCGCCCGACTCGACGTGCCACCACCCCACCGGCCGTGGCTGCCGCCCCTGCCCGACGAGCTCACCGACACCCAGCTCCCTTCGGGCGAGACCGGCGCCGGCGCGCCCTTTGCCCTCATGGACCTGCCGACCGAGCAACGGCAGGTCGCCGCCGAGTGGTCGCCCGCCACAGGCCACTGGATGGTCGTCGGGGCGCCCGGCTCGGGGCGCACGACGGCACTGGCAGCCGTCGTCCACGCCGCCGCCCGGCGGTGGTCACCCGACCGGCTCCAGGTCCAGGTCATCGGCGACGGGTCGGCCACGACGACCACCCTGTCCGGCCTGGACCACGTCGGCAGCGTGGTCGACGGCGAGGATACGACGGTCGTCGGCAGGTTCCTCGAGCGCCTGGAGGCCGACATCAGCGACCGGCGTCGTCTCCTGCGAGCGAGCGGCCACGCCACCCTCGACGCGTGGTGGAGCGCCCACGACAGCGCCGGCGGGCCGACGCCCCCGCCACACCTCCTCCTCGCCGTCGATGGCTGGGGTCGGGTGACGCGCCCGCGCGGGGCGAGCGACCTCGGCGAGACGGCCGAGAGCCTCGAGACGCTCATGCGGGACGGGACCTCGGCCGGCCTGTGCGTCCTCGTCGCCGGCGGACGCGAGCTGCTGTCCGGGCGGGTGTCCTCCCTCGTCGCCTCGCGGCTCGTCCTGCACCTCGGCGATCGGGGCGACGCCGCCCTCGCCGGGCTCACCCGCACCCAGGTCTCCGAGCGCCTCGTCCCGGGACGTGCCCGGTGGCAGCCCGGCGGTCATCTCGTGCAGGTGGCCCGACCGGCATCCCCCCGCCGCGCCCCGTGCTGCGCCGACCACTCCCCCGTGGACCGTGTGCGCACTGCCCGACGAGGTGCTGCTCGCCGACCTGCCGCCCGGCGACCGGGAGATGGTCCCGGTGGGCCTCGGCGGCTCGGGTCGAGACCCCGTGCTGTGGCGCACCGACGGTGCGCGCCGATTCCTCGTCTGCGGCCCGGCCCGCAGCGGCCGGTCGACGGCACTCGCCATGCTGGCCGGGCAGCTCCGCTCCGCCGGCCAGCCGCTCGTCGTCCTCGGCTCCCCGGCGCTCGCCGACGGCCTCGGCTGCCCCACCCTCGGGCCCGACGACCGCGACGAGCTCGTCACCCTGCGTCAGCAGCACCCCGACCTGGCGGTCGTCGTCGACGACCTCGAGCGACTCGAGGGCACCTCCGTCGCCGACGTCGTGCGCGAGATCGGGCGACGCCTGGATCTCGACCGCGGGCTCCTCATCGGGTCGACGACGACCCGAACGGCCGCCGGTCAGGTCCGCGGACTCGTCGCCGACCTCGCCCGCGAGCGCACCGGGCTGCTGCTCCAGCCACTCGCGCGGTCCGACGGTGACGCCCTCGGCCTGCGGGTCCCAGCGTTGCCCCGCCTCGCCGGGCGGGGCTACCTCGTCGTCGACGGCGTGGCCGAGGAGATCCAGGTCGCCCGGCCCGGCCCGACAGCGAGCTGATCCTCCTCAGGGCAGGCGGGGCGTCCGCGGCGGCTCGGTGCGACGTGTGCCCGTCGCCTCGAAGGCCGCGGCGATCGTCAGCAGCCGCACGTCGTCACCTCCGCGACCGGCGAAGGTCAGACCGACCGGCATCCCGATGTCACGCATCGTCCCCATCGGCACCGTGACCGTGGGGATGCCGAGGTGGCGGGGCACGAGGTTGCCGTTGGCGACCCACACGCCGTTGCGCCACGCGGCCTCGGCCGACGCCTCGCTGACGTCGGCATCCGCCGGCCCGACGTCGGCGACCGCGGGGAAGATCACCGCGTCGAGACCGAGTCCGTCCATCCACTCCTCGAGGTCGACCCGACGGGTCTCCTCGAGGCCGCGCAGCCCCCCTTCGAGCAGGGGCAGGGTCGTGACGTCCTCGACGACGCCGACCTCGCGCGCCCGGGTCACGTAGTCGGCGAGGTCGAAGTCGAGCTCACCGTACCGATCGGGCAACGCCCCCTCGGGGGGCGGGAAGATCTGCGCGCCGTCGACGTCGGCGAGCCGGTGGAGCCCCGGGTCGCCGTTGGCCCGCAAGAAGGTCTCCCAGCCCCACATCGACTGGTCCCAGATCTCCTCGTCGAGGTAGCCCTCCGGGAGCAGTCCGCGCGTCGCGACCGTCGGCGCACCGGCACGATCACCGTCGTAGTTGGACACCACGGGGAAGTCGCTCTCGACGACCTCCGCCCCCGCCGCCTCGAGGTCGGCCCGCGCCGCCGCGAAGAGCTCGAGGGAGCTGGCGCGCGGTACGATCCGCTCCCCGATGGGACCGCCGAAGCCGACCCCGGTGCCCGCCTCGTCGTCCGTCCCGAGGTACATGCGCGGCACCGCCAGGCGCAGTCCACGCAGAGGCTGCGAGCCGCCCGACCGCAGCGCGGGGTACGACGTCGGCCGGACCTGCGAGGGCGCAGGGACGTCGATCCACGGCTGGGTGCGCCACAGGTCGCCTGTGGTGTCCGGGTCGTCCACGACGATGACGTCGAGCACCTCGAGCAGGTCGGCGATCGTCCGGGTGTGCGGCACGACGACGTCCATCGAGGGCACGAGCGGCCAGTTGCCGCGCACGGAGATGACCCCGCGGGACGGGGTGTAGGCGCACAGGCCGTTGTTGCTCGCCGGAGCCCGGCCCGAGGACCACGTCTCCTCCCCCAGACCGAAGGCTGCGAAGCTCGCCGCCGTCGCCGTGCCCGACCCGTTGGACGATCCCGACCCGAAGGCCGCCGTGAGGTAGGCGCCGTTGTAGGGGCTCTCGGCACGCCCGTAGACACCGCGCTGCATCCCACCATTGGCCATGGGCGGCATGTTCGTCAGGCCGATGAGCACGGCACCGCCCGCCCGCAGCCGCTCGATGGTGAAGGCATCACGCTGGGCGACCAGCTCGGCGAAGGCCGGCGACCCGCTCGCGCAGGTCAGTCCACGGACGAGGTAGGAGTCCTTGGCGGTGTAGGGGATGCCGTCGAGCGGCCCGAGGGTCGCCCCCTGCGCCCGCCTTTCGTCCGACGCCCGCGCCTCGTCGAGCACCGCCGGGTTGGCGACGACGACCGCGTTGAGCGCGGGCCCGCCGCGGTCGTAGGCCTCGATGCGGGCGAGGTAGGCCCGCACGAGCCCCTCGCTCGTCGTCCGGCCCGTCTCCAGAGCGTGCCGAAGGGAGGCGATGTCCGCCTCGACCACGTCGATGTCGGCCATCAGAGCGCGCGGTCCGGCAGGTCCGCCGACGGTGCGAGCAGCGCCGCCACGACACCCGCGACGGCGACGACGGCCAGGGTCAGGCCCACCCACAACCCACTGGTCGTCGCCAGCGTCCACGCCGCCGGCAGGAGCAGGACGTTCCACACGATCGTCGGCGTGCGCGGCCACCGGGCCCCCTTGCGCCAGGCGGCAGCGAGCACCGCGAGGAGGATCGCGAAGATCAGGCAGACCACGAGCGACATCGACGCGACGTTGGCGTCGTCGCTGCGTCCGTCCGCGAGCTCGAGCCCGTAGAGGACGGCGGTCCCGACGAGGAAGAGGGCCTCGACGAGGCAGACGAGCGCCGCCGCGAGGGCGGACGGGGTGGGCGACGAAGGGGGTTGGCTCGAGGTCACGACCAGCAGCGTAGGTGACCCTTCGTGACTCATCACACGGCACGACGGAACAAAGCGGTCGTCCCACACTGTTGGCATACGGACCGGTAGCGTGAACAATGATGTGTGTTTTGGGTCGTGGACGCCCCGGCGGCACGACTCACACGTCGGCCCCGGCCAGCGACACACGATGTGCACGACCTCCCCGACGACAAGGAGCACCACCCCCATGGATTGGCGCGACCGCGCAGCCTGTCTCGACGAAGATCCCGAGCTCTTCTTCCCCATCGGCAACACCGGCCCCGCGATCGCCCAGATCGAGGAGGCCAAGAAGGTCTGCCGTCGGTGCGAGGTCGTCGACACCTGCCTCAAGTGGGCCATCGAGTCCGGCCAGGACGCTGGCGTCTGGGGCGGCCTTTCCGAGGACGAGCGCCGCGCGCTCAAGCGTCGCAAGGCCCGGGCCCGCCGAGCCGGCTGACATCTGACCACCTGACCACCGTCTCCGAGCACTCGCTCGGGGGCGGTTTCGTCGTGTCTGGCCCCGGTCAGCTCTCGACGCCGCCCAGACGCACGCTGAAGCGCACCCGCGTGCCGTGGGGCTCGGCGTCGTCCCAGCGGATCTGCCCGCCCAGGTCGTGCACCATCGAGGTGACGATGCGCGTGCCGAGGCCGGCCCGGCTGGGCCGAAAGCCCGTCGGGAGCCCCCGGCCGTCGTCGACCACGGTGACGCGCAGGATGTCGCCTTCGTCGTCCTCGGTCGTGCGCTGGGCGTCGACGTGGATCGAGCCGCCCTCGGGGATGCCGTGCTCGACCGCATTTTGCACCAGCTCGGAGAGGATCAGCCCCACCGCCGTCGCGTCCTCGGCCCGCACGAGCCCGAAGGATCCGGTCAACTGGGAGTCGATGGCGCCGCTCGTGCGGGCCACTTCGACGATCGCGCGCAGACCGCGCACGGCGACGTCGTCGAAGTCGAGGGCTTCGGCGAAACCCGTGCTCAGCGCCTCGTAGATCATCGCGATGACCCCGACGCGACGCTCCGCCTCGCCGAGCGCGGTCCGGGCCGAGGTATCGGGCACCCGGCGCCCCTGCATCCGCAGGAGCGCCGCGACGGTCTGCAGGTTGTTCTTCACCCGGTGGTGGATCTCCCGGATAGTCTGGTCCTTCGTCATCAGCTCGGCGCCGCGGCGCAGCAGCTCCGAGACGTCGCGAACGAGGACGATCGCGCCGTGCCGGGTCCGACCGCGGTACAGCGGCACCGCGCGCAACGAGATCGCGGCACCCCGGGTCTCCAGGTCGGAGCGCCACGCGGCGCGGCCCATGGCGACGAGGGCCAACCCCTCGTCCATGTGGCTCGTCTGGCCGGGCAGGTCGCTCATCACCTGGACGAGGACCTCCCCCTCCACCGGCCCCGGGTGGCCCAGCTGACGGATCGCGCTCAGCGCATTGGGCGAGGCATACTCCACGCGTCCCGCCTCGTCCAGCCGGATCACCCCGTCACCGACCCGAGGGGCCCCGCGCCGTGCGCCGCTCGGGGAGGTCGCATGGGGCCAGGTGCCCTCCGCGACCATGAGGAAGAGATCGTCGCCCATCTCCGCGTAGGCCTCTTCGAGGCGGGTCTGCGGCCGACCACTGTCGAGCTGGTCGTGGACGCTGAGGATGCCGATCGTGCGGCCGGCCCGCCGGACCGTGCGCGCCCGCTCGTGGATGAGGTCCTGGCCCCGCTCCCGCACGTGCTCGCTCTGCCCCTCTTGCGCCGCCCGGTCCACGAGGTCGCCGAAGACATTGCTCGCCGGTTGCCCGACGACCTCCTCGACGAAGACCATCGGGCCGGTCATGGGGCGGGTGTGCGCCGCGGCGACCCACCCCCCTTCGTGCTCGACCCACAGCACGAGGTCGCTGAAGGACAGGTCGGCGAGCAGGTGCCAGTCCTCCACGAGCAGGTGGAGCCACTCGGCGTCCTCGGCCTCGAGGCCCGGGGTGATGCGCAAGAAGTCGGCAAGTGTCCGCACGTCGCGATCCTAGTGACGCAGCTCCCCGGGCCCGCCCCGGGTCAGCGGGTGACGGACCGTAGGGTCCGCAGCGCCACCGACAGTGCGGCCACCCCCGGCGAGGACAGCTGTCGGATCCCGCCGAGCTGGGTCTGGACCCGCTTGGCGGCCTCGTCGTGGTCGCGCGACCACGACTCGAAGCGCGCGGACGCGTCGGCCCCCTCGTGCTCGAGCACCGAGCTCGTCAGCGACTGGAGCGTGGCGTAGAGGTCGTCGCGCAGGGCGCCTCGAGCCATGGCATCCCACTGCTCCTCGCGCGGCAGGCGGGTGACGAGGATGAGCAGCTCGTCGATGCCGAAGGTCTCGGACAGCAGGTAGTAGGTCTCGGCGACCTCGAGGGTCGTCCGGCCGCTCTGCTGCGCCATGTCGACGATGTCGAGGACCGAGTAGAGGTCGAGCAGGATCGCGGTGCGCCGGGCCAGGTCAGTCGGCACACCCGAGTCGACGAGGTCCTGCGTCTTGCGCACGAGGCGCTCGGCCTGCGAGCCCCGCAGCAGCTGCGGGATCTGCAGCGCGAGCTCGACGACCGGTGCGCTGAAGTGGTCGATCTCCTCCGAGACGTTGAGCCGGCCCGGACGGTTGGCGAGGAACCACCGCACGCCACGGTCCATCAGCCGCCGCAGCTCGAGGTAGAGACGGGTCTGCACGCGCGTGGGCACGACGTTGTCGAGCGCCTCGACGCGGGCGACGTAGTCGTCCAGACCGAAGACCTCACGGCAGACGAGGAAGGCCCTGGCCACCTGCGCCGACGTAGCGGAGGTCTCCTCGACCGCCCGCTGGACGAAGGTGATCCCGCCCCGGTTGACGAGGTCGTTGGCCACGGCGGTCGTGACGATCTCCCGACGAAGGGGGTGGGCCCGCAGCGCCTCGCCGTACGTCCCCTGCAACGGCGTCGGGAAGTACTCGGTCAGCTGCCGCTCCGTGGCCGGGTCGTCGGGCAGGTCGGACTTGAGGAGGTCGGCCTTGAGCGCGAGCTTGCTGTAGGCGAGCAGCACGGATAGCTCGGGAGACGAGAGCCCCTCCCCTGCCGCCAGGCGGTCGTGCACTTGCGCGCTGCTCGGGAGGAACTCGAGCTCGCGGTCGAGGTCACCGCGACGCACGAGGGTCTCCATGAGGCGCTCGTGGACGACGAGCATCGCCCCGTCCTGCGCCCGGGCATTGCCGAGCAACACGTTTTGCTCGTAGTTGTCGCGCAGCACCTGCTCGGCGACCTCGTCGGTCATCGAGGCGAGCAGCTCGACCCGGTCGGCCTCGTCGAGGATCCCCCGACGGATCGCCTCACCGAGCAGGATCTTGATGTTGACCTCACGGTCGGAGGTGTCGACACCGGCCGAGTTGTCGACGGCGTCGGTGTTGATGCGCACCCCGGCCTTGGCCGCCTCGATACGGCCCCGCTGGGTGGCGCCGAGGTTGCCGCCCTCGCCCATGACCCGGGCACGCACCTGGCGTCCGTCGACCCGGATGGCGTCGTTGGCGCGGTCGCCCACATCGGTGTGCGACTCGCTCGTCGCCTTGACGTAGGTGCCGATGCCGCCGTTCCACAGCAGGTCCACCGGGGCCTGGAGGACGAGGTGGATCAGCTCGTTGGGGGTGAGCGAGGTCGGCCCGTCGAGGCCGAGTGCGGCCGCGGCCTGCTCGCTCACCGGGATCGACTTGGCGCTGCGTGACCACACGCCACCGCCCTCGCTGATGAGCGAGCGGTCGTAGTCGTCCCACGTGCTGCGGGGCAGCTCGAAGAGGCGCCGGCGCTCGGCAAAGGACGCGGCCGCGTCGGGCTGGGGGTCGATGAAGACGTGCAGGTGGTTGAAGGCCGCGACGAGCCGGATGTGCTCGGAGAGCAGCATGCCGTTGCCGAAGACGTCGCCGCTCATGTCACCGATGCCGACGACGGTGAAGTCCTCGGTCTGGGTGTCGTGACCCAGCTCGCGGAAGTGGCGCTTGACCGACTCCCACGCGCCGCGGGCCGTGATGCCCATGCCCTTGTGGTCGTAGCCGACCGACCCACCCGAGGCGAAGGCGTCGTCGAGCCAGAAGCCGTACTCGCGGGCGATGGAGTTGGCCAGGTCCGAGAAGGTGGCCGTGCCCTTGTCCGCGGCGACGACGAGGTAGGAGTCGTCGCCGTCGTGCCGGACCACCCGGTCCGGCGGCACGATGGCACCGTCCACACGGTTGTCGGTCACGTCGAGCAGGCCGGAGATGAAGGCGCGGTAGGCCGAGCGCCCAGCCTCCATCCACGCCTCGCGGTCGACGGTGGGGTCGGGCAGCTGCTTGCCGAAGAAGCCACCCTTGCTGCCCGTGGGCACGATGACGGCGTTCTTGACCATCTGCGCCTTGACGAGGCCGAGCACCTCGGTGCGGAAGTCGTCGCGGCGGTCGCTCCACCGCAGGCCACCGCGGGCGACCGCACCGAAGCGCAGGTGGACCCCTTCGACCTGCGGGCTGTGCACCCAGATCTCGAAGGCGGGGTGCGGCTTGGGCATGTCCGGCACCTTGGCCGGCTCGAGCTTGAGCGAGATCCGCGGCAGCGGCTCGCCCTGCTCGTCACGGATGAAGTAGCTCGTGCGCAGCGTGGCCGCCATGACGCCGATGAAGGCGCGGATGATCCGGTCGTGCTCGAGCGAGGTCACCGCCTCGAGCGCCGTCTCGATCCGGGCGACGACCTCCTGCTCGGCGGCGGCGCGAGCGTCGTCGGCCAGGCCGTCGAAGCGCTCGGGGTCGAAGCGCACCTCGAAGAGCTCGACGAGGTCGCGGGCGATCTCGTGGTGGTCGACGAGCGCGGTCTCGAGGCTCGTCTGCCCCCAGCTGCCGCCCGCCTGCCGCAGGTAGCGCCCGATGGCGCGCAGCAGGGAGACCTGCCGCCACGTGAGGCCGGCCCGGATGACGAGCGCGTTGAAGCCGTCGGACTCAGTGCGCCCCGAGCGAACGGCCGTGACGGCCGACTCGACGAGGCCGCGCAGGGCCTCGTGCGAGTGCGCCTCCCACACGGCCGGGTCGTCGACGCGCAGGCTGATGTCGTAGACGCCCGCGCGGACGCCGTCGGCCCGGGTGAGGGTGTAGGGCTCCTCCTCGATGACCTGGACCCCGAGGTCACGGAAGATCGGCATGAGGTCGTCGAGGATGAGCTCCTCGATGCTGAAGAGCTTGAAGCGGCGGATCCGCGGGTCCTCACCGCCGCCGTGCCCGCGGCGGGGGTCGTAGAGGGCACAGGCGAAGGGGGTGCCCTCGCCCAGCAGCACGAGGTTCTTCAGGTCCGCCACGGCCTGGGCCGCGTCGAAGTCGTCCTGGTAGTCGACGGGGAAGCCACCGGCCCACGGCTGCAGCAGCTGCTGGGCGACCTCGGCGCCGACGAGCTTGCCGGCGGTGCGCACGAGGCGCTCCTCCCACGTGAGGACGGCCTCGGCGATCGCCGCGTCGAGGGCGGTGGCGGCCTCGCCCTCGGGCAGCTCGACCCCGCGCGTGCCGCGCAGCACGTAGTAGAGCCGGGCCATCGGCTCGTCGGAGACGTGCGCGGTGAAGGACACCTCGTCGGCCCCCGTCGACTCGCGCAGGTGGTCCTCGATGCGGTGTCGCACGGCCGTCGTGTAGCGGTCACGGGGCAGGTAGACGATCGCGGTGACGAACTGCCCTCGGACATCACGGCGCAGGAAGGCCGCCGTGCGCATGCTGTACGCCATCTGCTGGATGCGTGTGACGACGGCGCGCAGGTGCTCGACGGGGGCCTGGAAGAGCTCGTCCCGCGGGAAGGACTCGAGCAGGCGGGTGGCGAAGGCGCCTGAGTGGCTGTCGCGGGCCCACCCGGACTCCGCGAGGATCCGGTCGACCTTGTCCCGGATGAGCGGGATGGTGAGCACCGAGCTCGTGTAGGCCGTCGACGAGAACAGCCCGGCGATGCGGCGCTCGACGACCTGCCCCGCCTCGTCGGTGAACCTCACGGCGACGAGGTCGGGGTGGGTGACACGGTGCACGGGCAGGACTGCGTGCGACTTGCCGATCGAGAGGCAGCTGACGTCGGCGGTCTCGTGACCGAGTGTGCCGCCGAGCGGGGTGATGGCCTCGGCCGTCGAGTCGGAGCGCAGCATGCCCAGGCCGCTGCCGGGGATCGCGGTCACTGAGCCGTCGTCGGAGGCGAGGTCGAGCACGTGGTCCCGCGAGCCGATGAAGGTGAAGTGGTCGTCGACCAGCCAGCGGAGGAACTCCGCGGACGCGGTCTGCTCCTGGACGTCGCCGGTGCCGCGGCCCTGCTCGAGCAGGGCCGCGGCGTCGAGCACCTGATCGCGCATGGCGGACCAGTCGTCGACCGCCGCAGCGACCGCGTCGACGACCTCGGCCACCCGCTCACGCAGCAGCGACAGGTCGCAGGGCTCGGCCAGCTCGACGCGGATCCAGGACTCGTGGAGCACGCCAGCCTCGTCGTGCCCGGTGCGGGGGTCCTCGTCGAGGACCTCGAGGAGCGCGCCGTCGGCGTCCCGCCGGACGACGAAGAGGGGGTGGACGAGCAGGGAGACCCGGATCCCCTCGGACGCGAGCTCGCCGAGCACCGAGTCGACGAGGAAGGGCCGGTCCGCCGTGACGACGTGCAGGGCCCCGTCGACGACCTCGACGATCGTCTCCTGCGGGGCCCTCGTCGCGGCGACCTCGCGGTGGGTCGTCGCCATCGCGACGAGGTCGTGGGCACTGCGCTCGCGCAGCGCCACCTCGTCGGCGTGTCGCAGGTACCGCTCGACGAAGGCCGGGTCGACGCCGGCCGCGGTGGCGGCGGCAGCAAGCTCTCCGGCGATGCCGGGGGCGTTGTCGGTGACGGAGTGGGCAGGCAGCTGGGCCATGGGTGGGGCGTCCTCGATCTGCGTCGCAACTGGTCATCGGGACCTCGCTGTCCCGATGGTCGGAGCCTAGCGCTCATGATCTACGTCACGTGACCGGCCCGATGCTCGAAGGGGCGACGTCTGTGGACGACGCCCGCGACCGACGAGAGGGCGCGGCTAGGCTGTCCGGACCATGCCCCCTTCGCACCCTCGACCGGAGGACCTCACGGCTCTCGGCACCGCCCTGTCGGCCGCGGCCGAGTCCGCGGCCACCGGGGGCGAGGCCCTGCTCGACACGATGGTCTCGGTCGGCGACCACGCCACCCAGACGGCGGTCGACGCGTTGGTCGACGCCGCGATCGACACGCTGCGGGAGCTGTCCGCGTCCTGCCGCGAGATCTCCCTCGCCGTCTCCGGCCACGCGAGCCCGTCCGCGGTCTCTCGGTCCCCCGTGACGACCCCGCGGGGCACAGCATGAACCACCCGCTCCTCGGCGACCCGGCCTCCGTCAGCGCGCTCGGTGCAACCCTGCGCCGCACCGCCCTGGAGCTGACCGCCCACGCCGACCGGGTGCGCGCCACCCTCGACGACGCCTCTCCCGGGTGGACGGGGCCGCGCGCGGTCGCGACCCGGCAGCGTGTCGACCGGGTGGCGGCGTCCGCCGCGGCCAGCGCCGCGACCCTCGACGAGTGCGCGC
>NZ_ALWX01000012.1 GCF_000297495.1 Janibacter hoylei PVAS-1
GCGCGACCAGTCCGGCTTGAGAGCCCGCACCTGCTCGGCGGAGCGCAGCCGCACCGCGGCCCAGCCCGGGCCGTTGTCGACCCACTGGTGTCCGACGACGTCGGCGCGGGTGATCCCCAGAGCCGCGACGAGCCGGTCGAGATCGGCGTCGTCCAACGGCCCCGTGCGCACGAGCGGCGGTGCGGTGAAGGCGAGCTCGCTCCCGGCGCGGTGGACGTCGACGAGACCGGCGCCGCACTCCTGGACGACGCGGTCGGCCTGCCGTGGGGTGCCGCCGTGGGCCAGCCAGGCGTGCGCGGTCCCGAGCGTCGGGTGCCCGGCGAAGGGGAGCTCGCCGCCGGGGGTCATGATGCGCACCCGGTAGTCGGCCTCGGGCGTCGTCGGCGGGAGGACGAAGGTGGTCTCGGACAAATTGGTCCACCGCGCGACGTCCTGCAGCGCCGCATCGTCGAGCCCTTCGGCGTCGAGGACGACGGCAAGCGGGTTGCCGGCGTAGGGCCGGGAGCCGAAGACGTCGACCTGGGCGAAGGCACGGGAGCGGGGCATCGCGGTCCTCTCGTCGGGGTGGCCCCATCCTCCCCGGCCGGGTCCCGCCCGACATCATGGGGGCATGGCCGCCGACCCCGTGTACCTCGACCACAACGCGACGACGCCCATCGCCCGCCAGGTCGCCGAGGCGATGTGGCCGCACCTCACCGAGGACTTCGGCAACCCGTCGAGCGCCTCGGTGCAGGGTCGGCGAGCCCGGGCGGCGCTCGACCGGGCCCGCGAGCAGGTCGCCGCCCTCGTCTGCGCGCACCCGGACGAGATCGTCTTCACCTCTGGCGGCACCGAGGCCAACAACATCGCGATCCGGGGCGCCGCTCGGCACCTCGCGACCCGGGTGGCCGTCACGTCGTGCGTCGAGCACCCGGCGACGGCCGCACCCCTGGCGCACCTGCGGGAGCACCACGGCTGGCGGGTGCACGAGCTGCCGGTCGACGGCGAGTGCCGGGTGCGCCTGGAGGAGCTGCCCACCGGGGCGATCGGGCTCGGCACGCTGATCCTCGCGCACAACGAGACCGGCGCGCTCCAGCCCGTCGCCGACCTCGCCGAGCGGGTCCACGCCGCCGGTGGGCTGGTCCACGCCGACGCAGCCCAGGCGGTCGGCAAGGTGCCGGTCGACGTCGCGGACCTCGGCGTCGACCTGCTGTCGATCGCCGGGCACAAGCTCTACGGACCGAAGGGGGTCGGTGCCCTCTTCGTGCGGCGAGGCACCCGCGTCGCGCCGGTCGTCGTCGGCGCCGGTCAGGAAGGGGGCCTGCGCCCGGGGACGGAAAATGTCGCGCTCATCGTCGGTCTCGGGGTCGCCGCCGACCTCGCCGCGGGCCTGCTCGTCGCCGAGGCCGATCGACAGATCGCCCTGCGAGAGACGTTGTGGCACAGCCTTGCCCGTGCCGTGCCGGGGCTGGTCCGGGTGTCGCCCGAGCAGGGCTGCCTGCCCAACACCCTCATGGTGGCGCTGCCCGGTCGCGTGGGAGCCGAGGCCCTCGAGACCGTCCCCGAGATCGCAGCGTCGACCGGCAGCGCCTGCCACGCGGGCGTGCACTCCCCGGGCGCCGCGCTGCTCGCCATGGGGCTCGACGCCGACACTGCCCTCGGGGCGCTGCGCCTGTCCCTCGGGCGGTCGACGAGCTCCGCCGACGTCGACCGCGCCGTGCCCGCCCTCGTCAGCGCGCTCACCGGGCGGCCGGCATGAGCTCGGCACCGGCCTGGCTGGGTCCGGTGGTGCGCTCGTACCGGATCACGCCCGCGGTCTACGACCTCGTGCTGCTCAGCGCCGTCCCCCTCGCGCTGCTCGTCGGGGCCGTGGTCTTCGGGGACCGGGACGAGCTGCCCATCCTGCTCGTGGCCACGGCCCTCGTCGGTCTCGTCGCCTTCGGGTGGATCGCGTGGTCGCTGTCGTCCTTCCTCCACCTGCACGCCCACGGGGTGCGTATCGGCCGCCACCTCGGCACGGTGCGGGCGATCCCCTTCGGCTCGATCGACCCGGCCTCGATCGCCACGTACACCGACATCTCCACCGCGATCGGGATGCGGCGGATGGTCCCGTCCCGGTGGCACGTCTTCCCGGCCTCGGGCGCCGCGGTTTCCTTCGTCGGGCCCTCCCCGACGACCGAAGGGGGTCCCGGCTACGTCCCGCCTCCGGTCCCCGGTGACGGGTTCGTCGTCTTCGCGTCGTCGCGGGCCCCGGAGATCGATGCCGAGCTGCGCCGGGCGCTCGTGGCCCATGGCGTGCCGGCAGAGCTCGCGTGGTGGTCCGGGCGTCAGGGGCCCTTCCCGCTGAGCGGGCTGGCCGTCGCGGCGCGCTGCTCGATGCCCGGCTACCTGCCGACCTGGCGCCCCTGAGGTCGACTCAGGGGCCCACCGGTGCGAGCTGCCAGAGGGAGGTGACCTCGGCCCGGCGTGCCTCGTGCAGGGCGTCTCGGGCATCACTGGTGCGCCCGTGCCGCGGCACCGTGTCGAGGCGCTGGACCACCTGCAGCCCGGCGTCGGCGACCCAGCCGAGCAGGTCGTCGCGGCTGCGCAGGCCGAGGCGCTCGGCGATGTCGGAGATGACGAGCCAGCCCTGGCCGCCCGGCTCGAGGTGCTCGGCCAGACCGGCGAGGAAGCGTCGCAGCATGTCGGACGCCGGGTCGTAGATGCCCACCTCGAGGTCCGAGGTGGGCTCGCCGGGCAGCCACGGCGGGTTGCACACGACGAGGTCGGCACGGCCCGGCGGGTAGAGGTCGGCCTCGACGACGCTGACCCGGTCGGCGACACCAAGCCGAGCGGTGTTGTCCGCGGCGCTGGCGACGGCGCGAGGGTTGATGTCCGTGGCGACGACCCGGTCCACGCCACGCTGGGCGAGGACCGCGGCGAGGACGCCGGTCCCCGTCCCCAGGTCGAAGGCCGTGCCCGGGACAGGGTCCGCCAGAGGGGCATGGGCGACGAGGTCGACGTACTCACCACGGACAGGTGAAAAGACGCCGTAGCCCGGGTGGACGGTGGCGCCGAGGGCCGGGACGTGCACCCCCTTCGTCTGCCACTGGTGGGCGCCGATGACACCGAGGAGCTCTTGCACGGCGACGATCATCGGCCCCTCGCCCACGCCGTAGGCCGCGCGGGCGGCCTCGCCCACGTCCGGCGCCCGGCGCAGGTCCAGCTCGCGGTCGGCGTCGAGCTCGACGACGAGGTGGGCGAGCAGGGTCGCGCGCTCGGTCCGCTGGGCGCGATGACGGGCGAAGGTCACTCGACCGCGCTGACGGCGCGCGGCGCGGCGCTCGATGCGGCGGTCCATGGCCTTCAGCAGCTGGCGGGCGTTGTGGTAGTCCCCACGCCACAGGATCGCGGTGCCGCGCGCGGCCAGGCGCATCGCGGAGTCGGCGGTCAGCGCGTCGTCGGCGACGACGACCTCGGTGGGGGCCGGGGCCCCGCTCTCGGAGTGCCACTCGGCCTGGTTGTCGGTGCCGTGCTCGACCCAGCGGATGGTGTCCATGGTGCGGCGAGTCTACGGCCGCCCTCGTCCGGGACCTGCGACGCCCTGGGGGACGACGAAGGCCCGAGAGGCTGACTGTCGCAGCACCTCGGGCCTTTGGTGTGGTGGACGTAAAGGGACTCGAACCCCTGACCTTTCGCGTGTGAAGCGAACGCTCTAACCAACTGAGCTATACGTCCGTGGTGCTCCCCGAGCCAGCGTCCCGGCCGGGCAACCTGAGCAGAGTACCCGGCCCTCTCCCTTCGGTGCCAATCGGTCCGCCGGCGTCCCTTCGAGACGGCCGCGGGGCGGCCTCCTCAGGGAACGGAGACGGCCGCGGGGCGGCCTCCTCAGGGAACGGAGACGGCCGCGGGGCCGGCCTCCTCAGGGAGCGATGCTGGCCGGCAGGGAGCGAGGGTGGCCGGACCGCGCGATCAGGCCGGCTGGAGACCGGGCACCTGCAGGACGAGCTCTTCGACGGCGTCGGGCGTCCACCCGGGCACACCCGTGATGAGCAAGGCCAGGTAGAAGCACAACCAGCCGAAGGCCGCAGAGAGCAGCAGCATCGGGATCTTCGCCTTCCACGGCAGGGCCCTCGTGTACTGCTCGAAGGCCTTGACCTCGGCCTTGACGAACTGCGTCACGCGGCGGGCCCAGATGAACTCCGTGCTCCACACGAAGAGACCGATGAAGATCACCGCCCAGCCCGGCCCGACGAGCGGGACCATGGGGATGCCGGCGATGATGAGCAGCAGGCCGAGGACCGCGACGACGGCCCGGTAGACCGGCCCGATGACCGGGTTGGTGCGCAGCGTCCGCCGCCACCGGATCGGGTCCTCGTGGGCGTCGATCCGCCCGTTCTCGCCAAAGCGGTCGAGCAGCTCCTGGCGCACGATCGCGTGCTGCTCGTGCCGGATGTCCCGGAAGGAGCGGCGGTTGCCCTGCCGATCCTTGCCCCGCCCGGCGTCCTCGCCGGTGATGTCCACGTCCCCCATGGCGGTCTCCACGGCGCTCAGGGGTTGAGGTCCGCTGCGGACGCGGTCGCGAAGGCCTCACGCACCCGGGTGGTGAGAGGTCCGGGGGCCGGCAGCTCGCGGCCGTCGATCGCGTGGATCGGCTGGACGTCGCGCGTGCTGCTCGTGAGGAAGGCCTCATCGGCGGTCTCGAGCACGGTCATCGGCAGGGTCTCCTCGACGACGTCGATGCCCGCGGCACGGGCGTACTCGATCGTCAGCTCGCGGGTGATGCCCGCGAGGCAGGCGCTGTCGAGCGGCGGCGTGCGCAGCACCCCCTCGACGACGACGAAGATGTTGCTCCCGGTCCCCTCGCACAGCTCGTCACGGTCGTTGGCGAAGATCGCCTCGCTGCCGCCCTTCGCCTTGGCGTGGGCCAGCGCGATGACGTTGTCCGCGTAGGAGGTCGTCTTGAGCCCGGCGGTCGCGGCCCGCGAGTTGCGGGTCCACGGCACGGTCGCCACGGCCGTCGTGTCGGCATAGGGCGCCACCTCCGCCGCGGTGACGATGTAGCTCTGCCCCTGGTCACCCCGGTCGGAGCCGAGCGGCCCCGGCCCCCCGGTGATCGTGTACCGCAGCCGGCCGAAGCCGATCGTCGGTCGGGCAGCGAGCACCGCGTCGACACCCTGCTGCAGCCGTGCCCGGTCGACCGGCGGCAGGCCCAGCCCGGCCAGCGTGCGGTCCATCCGCGCCAGGTGACGGTCGGCGGCGAAGACCTGACCGTCGACGATCTTGCACGTCTCGAAGGCGCCGTCCCCCACGGTGATGCCGTGGTCCAGCGCGGCGAGTGCCGGCTCGTCCGTCCCCACGAGAGCGCCGTTGACCCACACCCTGACCTCGTTGCTCATGTGACCACTCTTCCAGATGCCAGCCCGACGAGGACGTCGGCCTTGAGCTCGCACTCGGCCCACTCCCCTGCGGGATCGGATGCCCACGTGATCCCGGCTCCGGTGCCGAACCGCAGGCGACGGACCCCGTCGGGGTCCACCGTCGCGAAGAACGAGCGGATGCCCACGGCGAGTTCCCCGCACGGGCCGGCGGGGTGGTCCGCGTCGACCCAGCCGATCGCGCCGCAGTACGGGCCCCGCGGGGTCGGCTCGAGGTCGGCGATGGCGGTGAGCGCGCTCGACTTCGGCGCGCCGCTCACCGACCCGGGCGGGAAGGTCGCCGACAGCACGTCGGCCCACGTGATCCCGGGGCGCAGCGTCCCGACGACGTCGCTGACGAGGTGGACCAGGCCCGGGTGCGACTCCGGGGCGCACAGCCGCTCGACGGCGACCGTCCCGGGCTCGCAGACGTGCTGCAGGTCGTTGCGCACCAGGTCGACGATCATGACGTTTTCGGCGACGTCCTTGGTGAGCATCGCCTCGATCGTCGGTGCCGTGCCCTTGATCGGGCTCGAGACCAGTCGTGGGCCCTCACGGGTGAGGTAGCGCTCCGGCGAGGCGGTGACGACGTCGAGCCCGGCGGACGGCACGTGCACGACCCCGGCGAAGGGAGCGGGGTTGCCCCCCCGCGAGCACCGCCGCGAGGTCGGGCAGGTGGGCCTCCTCCGGCAGCGGCGTCTCGAGGAGAGTCGTGAGGTTGACCTGGTAGACGGTGCCGGCGGCGATCCGCCGCCGGATCTCCTCGACCCCATCGACATAGCCCCTGCTGTCCAGGGTCGGGCGCCAGCCGGTGGTGCCCGGCCAGCGGCGCGCATCACCCGGAGGCACTCCCCCGTCGTGCCTGCGACCGAAGCGGACGGCCGTCAGCTCACCTTCGAAGGTGACGACGACGGCCCAGCAGCCGCGCTCGAGGTCGCTCGGGTCGTGGGTGACCTCGAGGGGGTCGGACCACGTCGTCGACCCGAAGTGCGCGAACTCCACCCGGTGAGGATAGGGGGTGTCAGCGGGCGTCGAGCCTGGCGATGTCGCGGACGCCGGCGGTACGGCGGAACGACATCTCGACGAGCTCGACGACCTCCTGCACGTCCGTGGCGTCGTCGAGGTCGAGCCCCACCCAGCCGCTCGGGCCGAGGTAGGCGGGGCGATAGCAGCGAGGGTCCTGCAGGAGGGCGCGAGCCTCCTCCTCGTCCGGGAGCACGACGAGCGAGTGCTCGTGCTGCTCGTACTCGCCATCGACCTTGATCGAGCCGCCGAAGTAGGCGAAGACCTTCGTCGTGAAGAAGGCCGGACGACCGTGGCTGATCTTTTCGTCCGCGCCGGGGAAGCCGAGGGCGATCTGGCGCACGAGCAGCAGCAGCGGGTCGTCGTCGTCGAACATCAGCGGGTGGACCATCGACCGAGGCTACGCCCCCGCCAGTCCGATGGACCGGCAATCCGGCGGCAACCTTGACGTCACCTGTGGTGTTGCTGGACGGACCGCCGCTACCTTGGGCGCGGACAGACCCAGGGCCAGCTGAGCACGGCCTCCGGGGTCAGCGTCCGGACGATCCGCGGGCTCGAGCGCGGCGAGATCCTCACCCCGCAGCTCGCCACCCTCCAGCAGCTCGCGCTCGCGCTGCGTCTGGGCCCGCAGGCCCAGGCCGAGTTCATGCACGCGTGGTCCACGCCCCGGGGGGTCGGCCTCGACCAGCTCCTCGTCGACCCGAGCTCGAGCAGATCCAGCAGCTGACGCGCTCTGCCCTCGGCACGTACCGCGTCATCAGCCAGGTGTGGCGCACCCACGTCTCCGCGGACCGTCGGCTGACTCACACCGGCTGCCACAGCGGCATCTCCGCTGTGGCCGACGGGCTCGACCGGGTCTTCAACGTGCAGAGCGGTGACGCCGGGACCTCGGACCGACCTCGAGTTCACCCCGCTGCTCGGCTGCGAGCTCATCAGCCGACGGGTCTTCCCGGAGAGCAACGTCGCCGTCTTCGAGGTCGGGCTCGGCCGGACACTGGCGAAGGGCGAGACGCACGCCTACGCGTACGAGATCGTCGACCGGGGGCCGCTCGAGGGTCGCACCGACTCCGACGGCTTCGTCTGGGGCCCGCCGCACACGGCGCGCCCTCATCGTCTCCGTGGACTTCGAGGTGCCGCCCGCGACCGTGACGCGCATCGAGCGCGCGCCCGGCGCGGACTTCGTCGAGCGCGGTGAGGTCGAGCTCGACCCGCAGAACCGCGCCTCGCTCGTCCTCGAGGACGGCGGCCCCGGAGCCTTCGGCTTCGCCTAGACCTGGTGACCACCCGCCGCCGGTCGGGACGAGGTCACCGCAACGCGCGCAGGTGCTCCCCGGCGCGCGCGAAGAGCCGCTGCACACCGTCGGTCGCCTGCGGGGTGTCGGGCAGGATCGCGAGCACGTGCATCGCCGACTCCTCGCGCATGACCCACGCGGTGACATTGCTGTCCCGACCCCCTCGGGAGACCAGCACCGCGTCGGCGTCACCCCAGGTCGCCGCGCCGGGGAGGTGGCGCAGGTCCATGTACGAGAGCATGAAGCGCTCCCCGACCTGGGAGAGCTTGGCCCCGATGGCCTGCTCGACGACGTCGTAGACCTTCATCGCGGGCAGGGCCGAGGCACCGCGCGCCTCGCGGAAGGACTGGCGCACCAGGCCGGCCACCTCGACGAGGTCACCCTCGGCCACGTCGACGTGCACGGGCATGACATTGATGAACCACCCGGCGGCAAGCAGCCACTCCGGGGCGTCCCGCGTGTGCACCGGGTTGAGGAAGCGCAGGGTCTGCGCCCCGCCGAGCTCGCGCGCGGCGAGTCCGACCGCGGCGTAGACGAGCTGGGTCGTGCGCACGCCGAGCCGCTCGGCGGCGGCGTCGAGGCCGGCCGCCTCCTCCCCCGTGAGCAGCACCTCGTGGTAGCGCTCGAGCTCCACGGGGTCGTCCGCGGTGGCGCCCACCGGGAGCGGAAATCGCCCGAGCTCCTCGTCGCCCGCGAACCAGAAGGCGGCCCAGGCGGCGAGCGCGGGGTGGGTCAGGTCGACGTCCTCGTGACGCCGGCGCTCGAGCTGCGCGAAGTCCATGAAGTCGCCGACCGGCGGGAGCTCGATCGCCTCGCCGCCGGTCTCCTCGCGGTACATCGCGTCGAGCTCGAAGAAGATGAGGAAGAAGGAGAAGCCGTCGGTGTAGCTGTGGTCGAGCCCGAGGTAGAGGATCGTCTCGTCCTCGGCGACGACGGCCCGGAAGCAGTACCCGATGCGACCGAGCGGGTTGCAGCCCGCCCGGAAGTCGTCACTCACCCGGGCATTGGCCTCCTCCGCTGTGACGCTCCCTTCGGCCCGTGCCTCGAAGGAGATCTCCTCCGGCGCCAGGTCGACCCGTGCCCACCCCGTCGGACGCTGCTCGTCCCGGGTGAACCACCCGCGCATGACGCCGTGCCGGCGCACCCACCGCGTGATGGTCCGCGCCAGCGCATCGGCATCGAGGCGGCCGGGGATCCGGTAGGTGAAGCCGAGCCAGATGTCGTCCTGGGCGCCGGTGCCGATCGTGTCGGACCGCAGGTCGAGGTGCGCGGCCTGCATGTAGGAGGGCTCGCGGTCCCCGGGCGTCGCCGAGGCGATCGCGTGCTCCGTGGCGGGCGTGGGGACGATGGTGAGGTACTCCCCACCGATCGTCTCGCGGTCGGTGATGCGCTGCATCTTGATCATGCGGTCAGCTCCTGCGGGGCGAAGGGGGCCGCCCTCTCGGCGTCGACGAGAGCGGTGAGACGCGCGGCGACGCCGTCGAGCCAGGTCCGGCTGCCCGGCGCCAGCGGCAGGCGGGTCACGAGGCTGACCCCCTCGGGCAGGATCGTCAGCCACAGGTGGGTCTGGCTGCTCGGCGGGACGTCGCCGAGCTGGATCCCGGCACCGAGCGTCCGCCACCACTCGTGACCGTCGACGCGCGACCCGTCGATCGTCGAGATGACGACCTGGGGGGCAGACGGGCACGTCGAGCAGGCGGTGGACGAGGCCGAGCGGGAGAGCTGCGGCGGGGGCTGACACCCGCCACGTCTCCACGGCCGCGAGGACCCAGTCACGGGTGCTGGCACCCGTGGGCATCGACAGGGCGAAGGGGGCCACCCCCGCAAACCACCCCACCGACTCCTTCCACAGTGGCGATGGTCGCCCGTGCGTGGAGACCATGGCGTGCACCTCGTCGCCCATCGCCTGCATGAGCAGGGCCGTCCAGAGCATCCCCGTCGGGATGCCCTCGGCCGCGTAGTGCAGGTCGAGCCGCGCGGCGACCTCCCCGTCGCAGATGTCGTGGCGCACGAGGTCGTGGTCGTAGCGGCCGTCGGGCGCGATCCCGGAGGCGGCGGGGGCACCGGGCACCGACCCGCCGGACAGGAACTCGCTCCAGGGCAGCAGTCGGGCGTCGTCGTCACCCAGCCCGTCCGCGACGGCCCGCTCGAGCGCCGTGGTCTCGACGTGGCTCGGCGAGGTGCGCGGCTCGTGCACGCCGGCGACGATCGCGGTGTGCAGCCCCGCGATCGCACCCACCCCGGCGTAGGCCGACAACCCGTCGAAGGTGACGTGGTCGAAGGCGGCGTGCAGGACGTGGCCGGCGTCGACCGCGACCGTGAAGAACGCGAAGGCAGGGGCGCAGCCCGGTCGGCAGCGGGAGTGGAACTCCGTGATGAGGAGCTCGCGCAGCGCCTGCGGGTCGTGCTCGCCCAGGGCCGTCCCGGCCACCTCCACCGCCTCGGGCGGGAGCGTGCGTCGCTGCTCACTCCCCTCTGCGTCGAGGGTCAGTCGGCTGCGGAGGGACTCGTGCTGCCGGACCCAGGCGGTGAGCGTGGCCGCGACGCTCTCCGGCGTCGCGTCCGGCAGCAGCACCGACAGACCGATCCACGCGGACCAGGGCGAGTCGCCGTCCGGGTCCTCGTGGAGGCGGCCGAGCTGGTCGAAGCTCGCCGGTCGCGGGTCGGGGGGTTGTCCGCTCCAGCGCGCGAGGGTGGCGGCGTCGAGCTCCCATCGGATGACGTCACCGCCCAGCAGCTCCTGGTCGGCCAGCGTGCAGGGGATCATGCGGCCTCCGTCGGGGTGGGTGAAGTGCGCTGCAAGAGTGGCAGCGGCCGCCGCGTGCCGCGACCGCTGCCGGTGTGATCTACCTCTCCGCTGGGACGACCGGGCGCCCTTCCGCCACAAGGGATCTGGGGACGCGTGGGGATCATCGGGCAGCAACCGCGCAACCGCGGCCACCTGCTGGCAGGCTGTCCCGGTGACCAGCCACCGTGACCGCCGGACCTTCCTGCACCGACTCGGCTCCGGCACGGCCCGGCACCCCTGGGTCGTCGTCGGGTCCTGGGTGGCGCTCGTGGCGGGCTTCTTCGCCCTCGCGCTGGGCGGGGTCACGGGCGAGGGCCTCTTCGACCGGCTGCACAGCGGAGACATGACCACCCCCGGCGAGGCCCAGGAGGCCCGAGAGCTGCTCACCGACGCCGGTGGTGGTGAGCTGGCCAACGACACGCTCATGGTCTCGGGGTCGCCCGCCACCGACCCCTTCGTCCGTCGTGCCGTCGCCGAGCCGATCCGCCGCATCCACGACATGCGCGGGGTCTCCTCCGTCGTCAACCCGCTCGTGCTCGACAAAGGGGTCAAGGACCCGCGCGCCGAGCCGCTCGTCGTCGACGAGCCGGGCAAACGCTGGGGCTTCCTCACGGTCGTCGAGTACGACAGCACCCTGAGCGACGAGGAGCTCGCGCGGGTACGCCGCGATGTCGCGGTCCAGCTCGACGAGGTCGCTCTCGGGTCCCAGGGCACGAGCAGCCAGCGCGGGAGCGTCGCCGACCTCGTCGACGAGGTGGTCGGGCAGGTCGAGACCGACATGAAGGTCGGCGAGGGCCTGGCCCTGCCCATCTCCTTCGTCGTCATGGTCCTCGTCTTCGGCGGGTTCCTCGCGGCCGGCATCCCCATCGCCGGCGCCATCGCCTCGATCGGCGGTGCGCTCGCCTCCCTCTGGGGCTTCTCCCACGTCATCGACCTCGACGCGACGGTCGTCAACATCGTGAGCGTCCTCGGCCTGGGCCTGTGCATCGACTACGGGCTGCTCGTCGTCTCCCGCTTCCGCGAGGAGATGCGCGACCTGCTCGACGGGCAGCCGCTCGGCCCGGACTCCCGTCAGCTCGTCGTCGAGGCCACCGGGCGCACCGTCGACCGAGCCGGCCGCACCGTCGTCTTCTCCGCGGTGACCGTGGCCATCGCGCTGTCGGGCCTGCTCTTCTTCCCGTCGACCTTCATGCGGGCGGCCGGCGCCGCCGGCGTCTCCGTGGTCGTCCTGTGCCTGCTCGTCGCCGTGACCCTCGTCCCGGCCGTCTGCGCCCTCGCGGCGCGGCGGCTGCTGCGAGGGCGCACCGAGCGGTCGTCGGACACCGGCACCTTCGCGTCGCTCGCGGGGGGCGTGCAGCGCGCGCCGTGGCTCGTCGTCGGGCTCGTCCTCGCCGCGCTCGTCGCTATGGCGCTGCCCGCCACCCGCATGGAGGTCACCTCCTCGGGGATCGAGCTGCTCCCTGCGGACAACGAGCAGCGCACCTTCTTCGAGGACCTCGGGCGCGACTACCCCCTCCTCGCGTCGTCAGACCTGCGCGTGGTGACGACGGCGGACGCGGACGAAGTCCGGGCCTGGGCGAAGGGCGGTGCCCGAGACCTCCCCGGCGTCGAGTCAGCGGAGGTGGTCACCGTGGGCAAGATCGACGGTCAGACCGTCCGCAGCATCGACCTGCGGACGCAAGACGGTCCGCTCGGGCCGGGGACGCGCGACCTCGTGACCCACCTACAGCAGGAGCGTCCCCCCTTCGACGCCCGGGTCGGTGGGCAGGCGGCCGACCTCGCCGACTTCACCGGCACGATCGCCGACTCGGCGCCCTTGGCCATCGGCACCGTCGTGCTGGCGACCTTCGTCCTGCTCTTCCTCATGACCGGGTCGGTCGTCGTCCCGATCAAGGCCCTCCTGATGAACATCGTCTCGCTCGGGGCCTCGCTCGGGGTGCTCGTCTGGGTCTTCCAGGACGGGCACCTCGAGGGCCTGCTCGGCTTCGACTCGGTCGGGGCGGTCGAGGTCTCGATCCCCGTCCTCGTCCTTGCCTTCGGCTTCGGGCTGTCGATGGACTACGAGGTCTTCCTGCTCTCGCGCATCGTCGAGCTGCACGAGCGCGGCTACCCGACCAACGAGGCCGTCCGGCTCGGCCTGCAGCGCTCAGGGAAGATCATCACGAGCGCGGCCCTGCTCATGTGCATCGTCTTCGCCGGCTTCGTGCTCGCGCGGGTGCTGGCGGTCAAGGAGACCGGTGTCGCGCTCGTGCTGGCGATCGTCATCGACGCGACCCTCGTGCGCATGCTGCTCGTCCCGGCGACCATGTCGGTCCTCGGCGAGTGGAACTGGTGGGCGCCGCGGTGGATGAAGCGCCTGCACGCGAGGTTCGGGATCACCGAGTAGCGCGTTGCGCCGGCGGCGTCAGCCGGTCAGCGTCGGCGGGGCTCCGTGGGCGGCCACTCGCCGTCGTCGCTGCCGTCATCGGCGGCGAAGAGCAGGTTCTGCAGCTCGACCTGGACGTCCTCGACCCGCGGCACGTCGTGCAGCTCCATCCCAGCCTTGTCGGTCGCATCGGAGATGACGAGCGTGCCGCAGCCGAGGACGCGGTCGAGCGGCCCCTTCTCGATGGCCACGTCGTTGATCCGGTAGAGCGGGATGTCGCGGCCCTTCTTCATCAGCAGGCCGTAGCGGTTGCTCACCCGGCGGTTGGTGAAGACGTAGCGCGTCGAGTTCCACCGCCACGCGGGCAGCAGGACACCGGGGACGGCGAGCACGAGGGCGATCACGGCGACGGCGAGCAGGATCCACGTGCTCTGGTCGCTGTCCCGGGTGAGCACCGCGACGGCGACGACCGCGGCGACGAGGACGACCAGGAGCAGGAGCGGCCCCGCGAGGGCCTTCCAGTGGGTGCGCAGGTCGAGCCGGATCTCCTCGCCGTCGGCGAGGTGCTTGTCCTTGAGGGCCATGCCTGCATCCTGCCACCGTGGCGGGGCGGGGCCGCCCCAGCGGACCGGGCATGCTTCGGGAAAACACGAAGTCCCTGGCCGCGCCAGCGGGCAGGGACACTCGGTGGGCGATACTGGGTTTGAACCAGTGACCTCTTCCGTGTCAAGGAAGCGCGCTACCGCTGCGCCAATCGCCCGGGTGCATGCAGGTGACTGCATGGTCGAGGTGGAGACGGGATTTGAACCCGTGTAGACGGCTTTGCAGGCCGTTGCCTCGCCTCTCGGCCACTCCACCACCGAAGGTGGCTTTCAACCTTCTGAGCGGATGACCGGGCTCGAACCGGCGACCTCAACCTTGGCAAGGTTGCGCTCTACCAACTGAGCTACATCCGCACGCCCCGCCAGGTCGCGTTGTAACGCGGGGCACGAGGAGAAACATTAACCCATGGACGCCCAACTCTCCCAACCGGCTCACCCCGGCGTGCCGTGTCGCGGGTTGCCGGGCGCGAAGGGGGCGCCCGCCCGCCTCGGCGAGCGGGCAGGACACGTCCGAGGACGTGGAAGGCCCCGATCCGCTTGAGCAGATCGGGGCCTGTCCCGTGGGCGATACTGGGTTTGAACCAGTGACCTCTTCCGTGTCAAGGAAGCGCGCTACCGCTGCGCCAATCGCCCGTGGACGGCGCCACCGGGGTGGCGCTGTCAGAGCGGATGACCGGGCTCGAACCGGCGACCTCAACCTTGGCAAGGTTGCGCTCTACCAACTGAGCTACATCCGCACTCGCGGTCGGCATCGCTGCTGACCGCGCTGAGCGAGAGTAGCCCAGAGCGTGGCCAGATTCCAAACCGAAGGTGAAGGCTGCTGTCACCCCGTCCGCGGCTGGCCGTATCGTGCGGACATGCCGACGCACGAGGTCACCAACCAGGTCCCGCCCTACGGGGGTCACGACGTCTTCACGAGCGATCCGGTTGTCGCACAAGGTGTCGAGCGCTGGGTCCCCTCGGAGCACCTCGCCGGTGCCACGAGCGACCTGGCCGCGCTGGGCCGGCTCGCCGGGTCGGCGGGGGCCGCCGAACTGGCTGACCGCGCACATCGCAACACCCCCCGCCTCGTGACGCACGACCGCTGGGGCCACCGCATCGACGAGGTCGAGTTCGACCCCGCCTGGCACGACCTCATGGGGCACGCGACGTCGGCCGGCCTCACGGCCGTGCCGTGGACGCGGCCGCAGGGCAGCGGCGCGCACGTCACCCGCGCCGCGGGCTTCCTCACGTGGAGCCAGGTCGAGCCGGGGCACATCTGCCCGATCACCATGACCAACGCGGCGGTCCCCGCCCTTCGCCACTCGCCCGAGCTCGCCGAACGCTGGACCCCCAAGCTCGCCTCCCGCGACTACGACTTCGGGCTGCGCGAGGTCGGGACCAAGGCCGGGGCGATCGCCGGCATGGGGATGACGGAGAAGCAGGGCGGGTCGGACGTGCGGGCCAACTCCACGCTTGCCGTCCGCACCCCCGGCGGTCCGCTCACCGGCGACACCTACCGGCTCACCGGGCACAAGTGGTTTTGCTCCGCCCCGATGAGCGATGTCTTCCTCGTCCTGGCCAAGACCGCCGAGGACGCGCCGCCGAGCTGCTTCCTGGTCCCGCGGGTCCTCGAGGACGGGACGCGCAACCCCTTCGCCCTGCAGCGGCTCAAGGACAAGCTCGGCGATCGCTCCAATGCCTCCTCCGAGATCGAGCTCGACGGGACGTGGGGGTCGCTCGTCGGCGAGGAGGGTCGCGGGGTCCGCACGATCATCGACATGGTCTCGGCCACCCGGCTCGACTGCGTGCTCGGGTCGGCCGGCACGATGCGGGCGGCGCTGACGCGAGCGGTCCACCACACGCGCCACCGTCGTGCCTTCGGCGCGCTGCTCGTCGACCAGCCGCTCATGCGCAATGTCCTCACCGACCTGGCGCTCGAGTCGGAGGCGGCGTCCCTGCTCGGGATGCGCCTGGCCCACGCCGTCGACGAGGGCGAGACCGAGCTGACCCGCCTCGGCGTGGCCGTCGGCAAGTACTGGGTCTGCAAACGGACCTCTCCCTTCGTCGCGGAGGCGCTGGAGTGCCTCGGGGGCAATGGCTACGTCGAGGAGAACGGCATGGCCCGGCTCTACCGGCAGGCGCCGCTCAACTCGATCTGGGAGGGCTCGGGCAATGTCAACGCGCTCGACGTGCTCCGCGCGATCGGTCGCGAGCCGGCGTCGCTCATGGCGCTGCTCAAGGAGGCCTCCGTCGCCCGCGGCCGGCTGACGACCCTCGACACGGCGCTCGACGAGGTGGAGCGCGACTGCGCCGGGCTCGGCGCACTCGACGGCGTCGAGGTCGCCACCGGCGCCCGCCGGCTCGTCGAGCGACTGGCCCTGACCCTCCAGGGCAGCCTCATGGTGCTGCACTCCCCCGCCGACCTGGCCGAGGCCTTCGTCGAGTCCCGGCTCGGCCGGGCGAAGGGAGAGAGCTTCGGCACCCTCGACACCGGCCTCGTGACGCTGGCCGGCGCCACCGCCGTCGACCGGGCCACGGCCACCGCCTGACCCGCACCTGCGCATTTCCCTAGGCAAATGTCAGCTCAGGCGGTCATTTCCCTAGGGAAATACGCACCCCCTCCGTATTTCCCTAGGGAAATACGGAGGGGGGCGGTCAGGACTTCTTGAGCCGGGCCAGCTCGGCGGCGACGTCGAAGTCGGCCTTCGGCCACTGCGGGTCGAGCTGCACGAGGTGCTCCTTGAGCAGCTGCATCACGGCCAGGCGGGCAAACCACTTGCGGTCGGCCGGCACGACGTACCAGGGCGCGACATCGGTCGAGCACTTGTCGATGACGGCTTGGTAGGCCTCCTGGTAGGCGTCCCAGTGCTCGCGCTCGTCGATGTCACCGGGGTTGAACTTCCAGTGCTTGTCGGGGCGCTCGAGCCGCTCGGTGAGCCGCTCCTTCTGCTCGTCCTTGCTGATGTGCAGCATGACCTTGATGATCGTCGTCTCCTTGTCGGCGACGCTCTCCTCGAAGGTGTTGATCTGCCCGTAGCGGCGGCTCCACTGGGCGCGTGGGACGAGGTCGTGGACGCGCACGATGAGCACGTCCTCGTAGTGGCTGCGGTCGAAGACGCCGATCATCCCCGGCTCGGGCAGCGCCTTGCGGATGCGCCAGAGGAAGGGGTGCTTCTTTTCCTCAGCCGTCGGCGCCTTGAAGCTCGTGATGTCGACACCCTGAGGGTCGACCGCGCCCACGACATGGCGCATGATGCCGCCCTTGCCCGCCGTGTCCATGCCCTGCACGACGAGCAGCACGCTGCGCTGACCGCCGGCGCGCGACTCGGCGAAGAGTCGCTCCTGCAGGTCCGACACCTCGCCGGCCAGGGCCGAGAGGGCCTCCTGACTGGCGGCCTTGTCCCCGTTGAAGCCCGGGGTGCTCCGCGTGTCGATCGACGCCAGGTCCGTCCCCGGCCCGGCGCGCAGCGCGTCGCCGAAAGGGGTCGCCGACCCCGAGGTCGCCTTCTTGCCCGACTTCTTGTCCTTGGCCATGCTGCGCATCATGTCAGCCGGGCGGGTCGTGCGGCAGACTCGAGCGCATGCGGGTTCTCATGGCCGACGACGCCCCCTTCGACGTGGTGCCGGGTGAGGAGCTCGACGAGTCGGGTACCGATCGGCTCTACGCCACGAGCGACCCGGTGCTCCGGCTCAACTTCGTGGCCACGCTCGATGGTGCGGCGACGGGCGCCGACGGCCTCTCCGGGTCGATCAACTCGGCCGCCGACCACCGTGGCTTCGCGGCCATGCGCCGGGCGGCCGATGTCCTGCTCGTCGGCGCGGGCACGGTCCGCGCGGAGGAGTACGGGCCGGCACGCACGCCGATGGTCGTCGTCTCCAGGAGCGGCCGTCGGCCGGAGACCGTCCGTGGCACGGACTCCGTGGTCCTCGCGACGACCCGGTCGTCGGGGGCCACCGAGGACGAGACCACCTGGGTCTGCGGCGACGCGGAGGTCGACCTGGGTGCGGTCGTCGAGCGGGCTCGCACCGCCTTCGGTCCGCACGTGCTCTGCGAAGGGGGACCCTCTCTCGCCGCAGACCTGGTCACGGCGGGCCTCGTCGACGAGCTCGCCCTGTCGTGGACGCCGCACCTCGTCGGTGGGCTCCGCACCGACCACCCGCGCATCCTCGACGGTGCCGCCGTCGACCGCACCCTGCGGTGCCGCCACCTGCTCGAGGAGGACGGCACCCTGCTCGGGCTGTGGCGCCTGGTCTGAGCGGCAGCTACCGGACGAAGTCCGCGACAGCCGCGTCCCACCGCCTCGGGTCGACATTCCACTCCTTGCAGTGGCGCGCCAACGACCAGGGCTCGAAGGTCACGAGGTCGGGCCGGGCCGCGGCCAGGGCCTCGCTCGGGCCAACGGGGACGAACTCGTCGTCGCGCGAGTGGATGAGCAGCATCGGGTGGGAGAGCTCGTCGGCCCGCTTGACCCAGTTGGTCCGGGCGACGTCGACGCTCTCGGAAACCCCGACGAGGCGCTTGGCCCAGTGCTGTCCCATGAGGGCGCTCCCCAGGTGGCCGACGGGCGCGGGGACGCGGTGCAGGGCCGCGTGGTGGCGCAGCACGTCGCCCCAGTCGACGACCGGCCCGTCGAGCACCGCGCGGGAGACCTCGGCGGCAAGCGGTGACCGGTCGAGGAACTGCAGGACGATCGCCCCACCCATCGACCAGCCGACGAGGACGATCTCCTGGGCGCCGCGGGCCAGCGCGAGGGCGATCGCGTCCTCGATGTCGCGCCACTCCGACAGACCGAGGTTGTAGCGGCCGTCGGGGCCGCGCGGGGCGTCTCCGTCGTTGCGATAGCTCGGGACGAGGCAGGTCAGGCCGGCGGCGTGCAGCGCCGGGATGGCACGCAGCGTCTCGTGCCGGCGCGCACCGCGCCCGTGGACGAGGACGGCCCAGCGCTCGCCGCTGCCACCGGGCACGACCCACGCGGGCATCGGCCCGAGCTCCGCGGGCACGACGACGTCCTGGGTCTCGAGGCCGAGGTCGGCCTGAGGGTCGCGGCCGTAGTAGTAGCCGTTGAAGCGGGCCGTCCCGGGTTGCAGCACGCCTTCGTCGACGCCGAGGAGCTCGCGACGCACCCGCTGCCGGCGGTGGTCGACCTCGAGGACCCCACCGATGCGGGCGTGGCCGCGACCGCCGTCCAGCCACAGTCCGTAGCGGCCGGGGACGAGCAGGTCGGGGGTGCCGGAGAGGGTCACGCTGTCGGAGTGGATGACGTGGATCCGGGTGTCGTCGGGGCGGACGAGGTCCGGGGTGAGCACCTTGCGCGCGAAGTACGTGCCCGCCCCGACCCACACGGAACCGGCGCCCATGAGGGCGGATCCCGCGGCGACCGCGCCGTAGGTCAGGGCCCGCTCGGCCACCGTCCGTTGAGTCACGGCGTCATCGTCTCAAATGTCGTGGCTCGCGGGCAGAATGTGGTGAGTGACACCACTTCCCGCTGACCTCGTGCTCGACCCGATGCTCGCCAAGGCCGTCACGGATGTGCCTGCGCCGGATGCCGTGGAGGGTGGCTACTCCTACGAGCCCAAGTGGGACGGCTTCCGGTGCATCGTGCGCAAGGAGGGCGACGACGTCGAGCTCGTCAGCCGCGGCAAGAAGCCGCTGACCCGCTACTTCCCAGAGCTCGTGGCAGCGATCGTCGAGCATCTGCCGGGCAGCGCCGTCGTCGACGGCGAGGTGGTCGTGCGCAGTGGCGAGCCGGGCGCCCAGCGCCTCGACTGGGAGGCCCTCGGGCAGCGCATCCATCCCGCCGAGTCGCGGATCACCAAGCTCTCGCAGGAGACGCCGGCCGAGTTCATCGCCTTCGACCTGCTCGCCGTCGGCGACGAGGACGTGACGGGCGCTCCCTTCGTCGAGCGGAGGGAGCGGCTCGAGACGCTCTTCGAGGGCATGGCGAAGGGAGCACCGCTGCACCTCACGCGGGTGACCCGCGACGCCGCCGAGGCGACCGACTGGTTCACCCGCTTCGAGGGGGCCGGGCTCGACGGGGTCGTCGCGAAGGCCCTCGCCTCGCCCTACTCCCCCGGCAAGCGCACGATGCTCAAGATCAAGCACAAGCGAACCGCCGAGGCCGTCGTCACCGGATATCGCGTGCACAAGTCCGGTCAGGGTGTCGGCTCGCTCCTGCTCGGGCTGTACCAGGACGGGCAACTCTTCAACGTCGGGGGCATCGCCGCCTTCACCGCGAAGCGTCGCCTCGAGCTCGTCGACGAGCTCGAGCCGCTCGTGCGTCGCGACGCCGACGGCAACGTCGAGCACGCCGAGACCGACCGGTCGCGCTTCAGCTCGAGCAAGGACGTGAGCTTCGTGCCCCTGCGGCCGGAGCGGGTCGTCGAGGTCGCCTTCGACCAGCTCGAGGGCTGGCGCTTCCGGCACACGGTGCAGTTCCTGCGCTGGCGCCCCGACCGTGACCCGGAGTCGTGCACGCTCGACCAGATCGACCGCGCCGCGGCCTACGACCTCGGTGAGGTGCTCGACTAGCCGTCGACGCGGTTGCCCTCCTCGTCCCAGTGCTCGGCGACCTTCTTGCTCGGCTGCACGCGGGGCGGCTCGCCCGGCATCTTCGGGTAGTCGGGCGGGAAGTTCAGCTCGCCGCCGGGCAGGGTCTCCCACAGCTCCAGGAGCGGCTCGAGGGAGTGGGCCGTCTCGTCCATGTCGGCCCACGGGTCGCCGTCGGCGAGGTGGTCGGTCACCGTCGTGAGGTTGTACTCGGCCGGGTCGGTGACCTGCGCGAGCTGCTCCCACGTCATCGGCGTGCTCACCGGTGCACCCGGGCGGGCGCGCAGGCTCCACGCACCGGCGATGGTGCGGTCGCGGTTGTTCTGGTTGAAGTCGACGAAGATCCGCTCGCCGCGCTCCTCCTTCCACCAGGCCGTCGTCACCCCGTCGTCACGCCGCTCGAGCTCGCGACCGAAGCCGATCGCCGCGTGCCGCAGTTCCTCGAAGGACCAGCGCGGCTCGATGCGCACGTAGACGTGGATGCCGCGGTTGCCGCTCGTCTTCGGGTAGCCCCGCATGCCGAGGTCCTCGAGGAGCTCGCGCGCGACTCCGGCGACGCGCTGCGCGTCGGCGAAGCTCGTGCCCGGCTGCGGGTCGAGGTCGATGCGCAGCTCGTCGGGGTGGTCGACGTCCGGTCGGCGCACCGGCCACGGGTGGAAGGTCAGCGTGCCCATCTGCGCCGCCCAGACCAGGGCCGCCGGCTCGGTCGGGCACAGCTCCTCGGCACCGCGCCCGCTCGGGAAGGTGATGCCCACGGTCTCGACCCAGTCGGGTGCGCCCCGGGGCAGCCGCTTCTGGTAGAAGCCGTCGGCGTCCTTGTCACGCGGGCCGACCGCCAGCCGCATCCCCTCGCGCCAGCCGTCGGGCCAGCGCTCCATCGCCGTGGGCCGCCCGCCGATCTGCCGCATCATCGCCTCGCCGACCGCGGCGTAGTACTCGCACACCTGCAGCTTGGTGATCACCGGGGCGCGCTCGGTCGCCTCGTAGATGACCCGGTCGGGGCTGGAGACGCGGACCTCGCGGTCACCGGCGGGCACCATCACGGCGGGGGTCTTGGCCATGCGGTCAGCGTATGGGCTGCCATCGACGAAGGGGGGCGGCTCGGCTCCCTTCGTCCCGTCGGGTGATCGTCACGCGACGTTCACCGGCTCGCGCTGCGCGCGGTGCCGAGGCGACCTAGGTTGCTGGAGCCACGCCCGTCCCTCCCAGGAGCCACCATCGCCCTCTCGTCGCCCGCCGCCGCCTCGCGCACCGACCGCCGCGCCTC